>CAXRBI010000056.1:0-82660 GCA_964229075.1 Alteromonadaceae bacterium
CAAACCGAAGAACTTGACCTTGAACAGCGCGTAACGCAGCTTGAACAAATGGTCGAGCAACTAAAAAAACAAATCGCGCAGCTAAAGAGTTAATAGCCAGGACTGGGGAGCAGCTACTAAAAGTCTGAGCGCTCAAAGTAGGCATTGTGAGCGCTCAGTTATGGAAATACATTAAGAGTTGATAACGACAGGCTGAGTGCTCGTGATAAACTCAGCTAGGCTTGCGGCAATTTTTTTATGCGGTTCTTTACCGACATATTCTAACCAAACTTCACCTGATTCGTTCACTAATACCAAGTTAAGATCTTCCTCTTCGGTCAAAGCAAAAAATAGCGTCGAAGCCTGTTTGAGCTTTGCTTTCATCATTAAATGACCAATCAGATTTTGTTGTAAGCGTTCAAAGTCATCCTGAGACCAAGCCTGCAAGTATTGAAGCTGACCATCTTTATGTTGAGCATTTAAATTGTCGGAAAAAAACAGAGTAAAAAACGCCTGATAATCCGGATGAATTTCAATTCCCAGAGCGTCCTTAATGTTACCGAAGTTGTTTTCGTGTCCCTGTTGCACTTGGGAGACAGGTTTCCAGCTAGTGCCTTCCTCCGTCTTAAATTCACAAGGTGACGGCCAATCTGGGTCAGATTCAATCAGCGGCAAGCCGATTTCGTCCGCTTTAATTTGATATGCCTCGACAAAGCCGCGCCAAACTTGATCAATATTCGATGAAATCTTCATTATTTCCTTCACATCTTTGCCCCGCGAATTACAATATAGCGAGTTTAAACAAATGATTTAACTAAATGACATCAAAGTATAACGAAACTGGGCAGTTAGATGAACTGACTCTTGGCAAAACCACCAGTTATGAATTCAACTACAACCCAGAATTACTGCAAGCGGTTCCACGGAGCCTAAATCGCAATGAATTGGGTCTTGATGACGATGTTCCCTTTGTCGGCGAAGATTTGTGGACTGGCTACGAGATCAGTTGGTTGAATGAAAAAGGTAAACCTCAGGTTGCTGTAGCAGAGTTTTACGTTCCTTATGACTCCCCTAACCTAATTGAAAGTAAGTCTTTCAAGCTGTACCTAAACAGTTTCAACCAAACAAAACTGGCGGGTTGGCATCAAGTCCACGAGCGGATGACACAGGATCTATCGGCTTGTGCAGGACGACCAGTAAAAGTGAACCTGGTGCCATTGTCTGAGTTCAGAAAGTTTCAGATCTCTGAAGTACCAGGCGAAAGTATCGACGATTTGGACATCGAAATAGAAAACTACGATTTTGATCCAAATTTGTTGTCACTGGAAAGCGACTCTGTAGAGGTCACGGAAACACTCAGTTCCGATTTACTAAAATCGAACTGTTTGATCACCAATCAACCCGACTGGGCAAGTATTATCATTCGATACACAGGGCCAAAGATCTGTCGGCAGAGCCTATTGCGTTATCTGATTTCCTTTAGGCAACACAATGAGTTTCACGAACAATGCGTTGAGCGCGTGTTTTGCGATATAAAACGCCTACTCAAACCTAGCTACCTTTCAGTATACGCGCGTTACACCCGCCGTGGAGGTTTGGATATTAATCCATTTAGAAGTACACAGGACGAGCCGCTGCCGGCCAATATACGTACTGTAAGACAGTAGAAATCAAAGCCGTTGTGCCTTAATTATTAACACAACGAATTAGTTTAGAATTAAGAACATTTTATTAGAAGAACATTTATGCAATTTCCCAATGACGAAACTGGTCAAATTCTGCAACAAATGGCCGATGCTGGGTTTGATTTCAGCGAAGAATACGTGGTCGATTTTTTCGCACTTTTTCACAACGAAGCAGATGCCGATAAAGTCGCAAAACTGTTTTTAGACCGAATCGACAATGATGAGCCCTTTGTTAAAGTAGAGAGCAGAAACTATGACCACGGCGGTGAAGCCAGCAACGCAATTGAATTGCAAGTCTCTAAAGTCATGCCAGTTGAATATCAGGCCATTTCCGAGTTCGAAAAAGAATACAAGAAGATAGCTGAAAAACATGGGGGCTATTCTGATGGTTGGGGTGTGTTTATGGGCGATGAAGAAGAAGGTGAAGACGATACCTTCATCGAGTAAACCACAGAATCAAAAAACGCTGCCAAGGCAGCGTTTTTTTGTATCATTTTGTTTAGAACAGTAAGTTGGTTCCGAAGAATTTCAGCGCCACTGTGTTAATGAAAATAACAGCCAAAATCACAGGGATAAACGTCGACAGCGCAAAGTCTGTGTATTTCAACAGGAATGAATGTTTGTCTTCGGCTAAACCTTCTTCAACTTCTTTATTAAAGTTGTGTTTCTTCCAGCGGAACATAACAAACAAACAAACCAACAATCCGTTCAATGGCAAAATGGTGTCATAAAACACATCATAAATAACATCAAACAACGATTTCTCTGCGCCTGCGTATGATACAAACTGACCAAAGAAGTCCGACATACCAAACGACATTGAGGCGAACACCGCCAGCACCACAACCGCAGTGGTTAAGATTGCCAATGACTTCTTACGATCTAAGTTCTTCTCACCCATAATTGATGCATTTGGTACCTCGATAATCGAGACTAGCGAAGTAATCGCAGCAAAAAATACTAACAAAAAGAAAATGGTTGCAACGGCGCTAGCACCAAAGTAACCAATGTCGGATTGCAGCGACAAGAAGATCTCCGGCAATAACACAAAGATAAGAGAAATTGATGAATCAGATAACTCGCTTGGATCTACGCTCGGGTTAAAACTGAATATCGCTGGCATAATCAATAATCCAGCAACAAATGCCACGCCTGTATCAGTCAAGGCAACCAATTTAGATGAATCGGCAATATCTTGTTTCTTGCTCATATACGAGCCATAAGTTACCAAAATACCCATACCTAAAGAAAGTGAGAAAAACGCTTGTGACAAAGCGCCACTAACGACTGAGGCATCAATTTTACTTAAGTCCGGTAGAACGTAAAAACTTACCCCTGCAAACGCATTATCGAGTGTTAAAACGTATGCCACCAATAACACAAGCAGAAGGAACAAGGCTGGCATAAGCACTTTCGCAGCTCTTTCGATGCCTTTTTTCACACCACTCATCAAAATCGCGCCTGTAATTGCGACGACAACCGCCATGTACAAGAACAGCTTCTGGCTTGAAATAAAGGCACCAAAAGTTTCAGGATTCGCCAGAAGATCTAAATCCCCTGTCACCGCAGCAAACAAATAACCAAAAATCCAAACGGTAATAACTAAGTAGAATACACCGATCATGTAAGGCGTAATCACGCCTAGCCAACCGGCAATTCGCCATTTTTTGTCGTTGTCAGAAAGCTTTGAATAAGCACCCAGAGGGTCTTTATTGGTGTGGCGACCAAATGCCATCTCTGCCATCATCACCGGCAAACAGATTAAGATCACAAACAATGCATAGATGAATAAAAACGCGCCGCCGCCGTTTTTGGCCGCTGCAACCGGAAAACCTACTAAGTTACCGATACCAACAGCAGAGCCCGCTGCCGCCAGAATAAATCCGAGCTTGGAGGAAAAATGCTCTCTTTCAGCACTCATACTTCTTTACCTTTATTATAATTATAATGTCTTTTTTTCCGGGTTTAATTCGTGAGAGAATGTCCAAATACCCGTCAGTGTGCGCAGAATCCTACCAACTAATATGAGTGCTGTCTCCCCATTCATCTTGATTTTTAGGTTATTTGTTGCAAGATCCGACTTGTTAAAAATGAAAGAGAATAAAAAATGTACTATATGATATGTTCTCAAGATGTTGAGAACAGTTTAGAAAAACGTTTGGCGACCAGAGAACGTCACTTGGCTCGCTTAAACGAACTGAAAGCGCAGAATCGACTTTTAATTGCTGGTCCACTTCCTGCTATCGATTCTAATGATCCAGGCGCTGCCGGTTTTACTGGCTCACTTGTTGTCGCAGAATTTGAGTCCTTAGAAATAGCCGAAGCATGGGCTGCGGCGGATCCGTACATTGAAGCCGGCGTATACGAGAGTTCAATCGTCAAGCCATTCAAGAAAGTTTTACCTTAGGTTTATCTATGAAGAAATTGTCTATTTTTGTGTTGGCGAGTTTGATTTTATTGAGTTTGAACGCACAGGCGAAACCAGTCTCTGAAATCGACGAAGTGGTCGAATGCCAACAGAAACATAAAAATAGAATGGATTACTCCGTTTGTTTGGACAATGCGCTGAACAAACTCGACAGGGAAATGACAACTTGGGAAACCAATTTAGAGTTCAAATTACGCGAACTGAGCAAAGCAACCGGTCGCGGTGATGTACTTATGGTGTTCAAAAAGTCAAAAGACCAATTCCAGAAATTTCGAAAAGTTAACTGCCAATGGCAATACTTAGCCATGTTACCAGACGTTGGAGCGGCTGCGGCCATGGTCAAAGAATGTAAAATTCAAATGGTTGATGACCGCATTACAAAGCTTTCTATATTGAGTGATATGGAGTTTTAATCGTCTTTGTTTTCAACAATAAAGTCAGCTTTCGAGCGGAGTTTTTTCTTCGCTCGAATCTTCTCAAACGGGTCTTGTCCTTTATCCACTGTTTGAGACTTCACTGACGTTTTTTTCCCTACCCCTTTGCCGAAACTCTTATCCACGAACTTTCGACCTTTGTCGGCCGTTTCTCCATCCGCTTGTCGCCACATCCAAATAACCGAACCAATCAGTCCCAAAATCAGCAACCATTTCACCGCAAATGAAATGGCAATGTGTTGTTCATTTGGCTCGGCGGTCATCTGCTGATATTGCAGATAGTCGGCATGCAAATACTGCAAGGCAACAAGAGTGATGATCACTATAATGCTGTATATGACATTGCTTTTGTACTTGCGCCAAAAGGCAATAAGTAAGGTCCAACGCAATGTTTGGAAAATCATATTAGCTCCACAGCGACAAGCCCAACAGCGCCGCTAATGCGAGCAGGCCTTTTTCTTTCGCATCGCCGAGGATTTTGTCCTCTTCTTCTTTAACGATAATTTCCAGTTCTTCTTCGCTAAAGTCTTCAGGTGACTTGCCAGCGATGATGATTCGAGTCTGTGCTCGTCCGATCGCCTTCTCACGAATTCGCTCGTGATACTTTCCCTTTATACTTGAAAATACAGACATACTATTCCAATCCAAACTCGTCTAATAAATGCGCTTTCAGCGTTCTAGGGAGCCCTTGAATCGACAAGGTGTCAGTTCTAGGGTCATAGTTAACTCTATCACCTAGCAAAATTCGGTCAAATGATACCGAAACACCACCTCCGGAGCCGGACAACTTGACCAGTTTCCGAACCGTCGATTTATCCAATGTGACTTTGTCCTCGAAACTGACTTCTTGATTTTGAATGTAGTCAGAAAATTCGTTGTCTGTTGACACCGAAAGCGTGTCGTTTAACTCGGCCAAGTTTGCGTCTTCGCCACTATCAATTCGTTCATTACAGTATTCAAATACTTTTTCTCGAGTTTCAGCCTTCTCTGCTGGGTCTAAATTCTCAGCAGACATAAAGTCATCGATAACCCCAAGCAACTCTTTGCTCTGGGTTTTAGCATTAATGGTTTCAGTACAACCGAGTAAATCCATGAAAAAGTCGTTGACCTGTCGACCAGCTCGACCTTTGATAAAAGAGATGGATTTCAAATCGTCCTTTGCGGTCAAAAGCGTGCTGACGTCGATTCGAGCCGCCAATTGGATTTTGTTGAGGTCTAGGTGACGTGAGCGCTGGATGCCAAATTCATTGTCGACAGAATAGTGCTCGGTTAGATTGACCACGCCCACCATAAAATAGCGAGTCGCTACATATTCATAATCGATTAGTAACAGATAACCGCTCTCTTCGAACTCGTATTTTTCAAGTTCAGCTTGAAACAGTTGCAATGTGTCCTTGGACAAGTAATCAAACTCAACCTCTTGATTTAAGTAAGAATGAAGACGCTGGCTGAACGCTGTATTTTTATCTTCGCTGAATGCAGCGTAACTTTTTGACGGTTTCGCGCTGTAAATAGAGTGAAGTTGCTCAACAAAGGTCAATGACTTTTCTAGACTTGCGTCGGTCATTACCGCCCATTTAGAGGAAAAATCGCTATCTTCTCGTTTGTCGTAAAATGCGATAGAAAACTGGTTAACTTCTAATGACATGAATTTTCCTAATCATCTTATTGTGTTAGCATTAGCGCAACAGATTAAATCTTTCTAAGAATACTTTATGCCAATCATATCAAAATACTCTTCCGAAGAGATTAATAATTTAGTCGATCAAGTTTTGAATGTCGTTCAAGACAACAAAGTACCGCTCGATTTGGCACTCATCGTTTTCGGCAATGCCGTTAGCAACATCATTGACAACAACGTCGCAGACGAAGTAAAACAAGACATTGCTAAGAGCTTTTCAGACGCTTTAATGGCTTCGATGAACAACGATAAAAACTAATACCTGCATTTATGGTCATAAAAATACAGAGTCAGATCGACGCTGAACGTCCGTTCACGCTTCTCGCTTGGGGACATTGGTTTGCATTTGCCAACTTAATCTTGGCGCTGATCTTATCTGTATTTTATTTTGGCCCGCACCCTGCGCCAGAAACGTTTGTCGGATGGTTTTATCTGTTCATTACTTGGGTAGGCCATTTCGCTTTTCTTGCACTCGCCGGTTTCATCTTAACCATATTCCCGGTTATTACGATATTCCCGTACAAACGACATGTTCGGGGTGTTTCTGCAGTCATGGCCTCGTTTTTCCAACTCTATCTGTTTTTAGATGTACTGGCCTACCGTGGTTTGGGTTATCACTTAACCAATAGCTCACTGGACCAGTTGCGAGAAGTTGAAGATGTCTATTTAAACAGCTTAGGTTCAGGCTATTGGGTTCTGCTCATAGCGGTGTTCATAACCATTCTCGCTTACCAAGCATTGTTAAGTAACTACACCTGGAAAAACATCGCTAAACTGCAAGCAATCCGGTTTAAAAATCAACTGGCACAGGCGTTGTTTGCCTGCTTCTTTTTGAGCCACAGCATGCACATCTGGGCAGATGCCACGCTAAATGTTGATATTGCTCGTCAGGCATCTATGTTCCCTGCCAGCTACCCACTCACCGCAAAATCATTGCTGGCGCGGCATGGGCTCATCGATTTAAATGAATACAAACAAACAAAATCGGCGCAGGCTCAATTCAACAATTCCGCTAATAGCTTCGTACCAAGTTACCAAGAGGAGTGTTCCCTAGCCGACAAGCCGCAGCTCAACGTTTACCTGATAAATCTCGACCAACTAAACACTGTGAAAACTTGGTTAGAGCAAAATAATGTGGCGTTTTCATGGTCGCGACAAATGGTCGTGTCGTCAGATTTAGACACCAATTTGTTCAGTTTTAATTCTGGTTTACCTGGTCTATATGATGGTGCTGAGAGCGATAACTTGAGCGTCAATAACACCTTAGGTATGGACTTAGTGAATGTTCAAATTCACCCACAACAATTTGAGCCGAAAGATGCATTTGACAACCTATCAAATAAAAAAGCCTTCGTATTTTTTGATACTTCGACTCAAGACAAGTTTTATCGCACAGAGCTAATACTTGTCGGTTTGGATGCGCCAAACGAACAAGCCATCTCTCCGCAAAACTTAATTGCCACTTACATCAATGACCATCTGCAGTGTCCAAGCTATGTGAACAACAATTTGATTGATGTGCCGTTCTCGCAATTAAACTCCGATGAAATCATCACTAATTACGCCGATGGGTATTTCCATTTTATCTATAAGGACAAAGCCATGCTGTTTGAGCAAGGCCAGCTCCTGTCTTCAAAGACTTTTTCCAGCAATAAAAAGGTGGAAGAGCCAATAAATATCTATGTTGTCGAGCAGGCAGTAAAAAAAATCAACAAAAAAAGGCAGAAAAATTAACGTTGTCAAAGAATTAACTTATAATTCGTATGTTGCACACGCAACATAGAAGAGGAAATAAAATGAAGAAAGTTCTTACCGTTGCCGCATTAGCAACTACCCTACTACTTCCAACTACCGCTACAGCGAATGAAAACCTGACAGAAGCCATCTGTGGCTATGTTATCACTGACAACAAGTCAAGGTTGCGTAAAGTATTAAAAGAAAACAAAGTTCGCATCAGAAATATATACAGCTCGGTCATCTGCGATGGTCAGTCTATGTTGAGATTTGCGATCACTAACGATGCCAATGCCGTTGGTGGCTTAATCACCTCTAAATTATCAATCAAAGCGCTATCTGAGCCAGAAGAAGATGGTATGACTATCGTCGAATGGGCAAATGCATTTGGTCATTCAGGCTCACCTGTTATCGCTAATATCCAAGATAAGATTGGCGGCTAACTCGGCTTACATCGTATAAGTTGCTTCGGGCGAGTTTAATAACGGCCCAAGCAACTTTTCGATTTTCAATTGCATTTTTGCATCTTGATTTTCAAGGCTAACGCCAACTCCGGTAGGATTTGAGTTCTGCGCTCCTTGAGGATTTATCCAAACAACCAGGCCGCTAAAAGTCTCGGGCTCAAGCGCGTCGGGCAAGGTTATAACCAGGCTTACTTCATCGCCTAACTTCAACGGTTGATTGGTCTTTACGAATAAGGCTCCGCCTTTAATAAAAGGCATATAGCAGCGAAACAATTCCTTTACATCTTCAATTTCTAAAGTCAATCGCAACATTAAGCTCCGCCTATCCACTCTCACAAAATAAAACAATAACTTAACAATAAACAGCAATCTTAATTGATGCAAATATGTGCGTGTTATCTAAGAAGCGGTAGCCCTGACTTTAGCAAGTTTGCCATCGCTAAAGAGCGATTTAAACCCAACTGCTTAGTGAACTGTTTATGATGCTGTGCTAGCAAGTCCATTACTTTCAACGCACCATCATGACTGCCCTTTATCAACAACTGCCTAGCACGGCGTTGCATCAAATAAACGATAAATGGCTCAACAAGCTCACTGTCTTTACCTGTCATCAAATGGGTCAGCTGATCTCGGCCCATTCGTAAACTTTGGATAAAGCCGTTGTAAAGCTCTGACAGCTGCTCAACCTGCCCATTGGCCATGAGTGCCTCGACTCTCTCCTGATTGTCGTTCACAAAACCGTAAACGTATTCTGGGACATCAGGGAATGCCTGTTGTAGAGATTCTCGAGACTGTTTTGGAATGGCTAAAAACTGACAACGACTGCGAATGGTCGGCAATAATTTGTTTCGGCTGTCTGTTAGTAACAGTAAGTAACTGTTGTCGCTTGGCTCTTCCAATGTTTTTAAAATTGCGTTGGCGGCGTTCTCGGTCATTTTTTCGGCGCTTTGCACAACCACAACCTGAGCCCCCCCTAACTGCGACGTATGAGATAAAAAGCCTGTTATCACTCGAACTTCATCAACACCAATAGTGCCGCTTTCAATGCCTAGAAGAGAAAAGTCTGGGTGCGTTCCGGCAGCAAACAAGTCACAACTTTTACAATGACCACAGGCATGCAAGCTCTGACTGCGATTGCCGCTGCACAATAGCGATTTGGCAAACTCATGAGCAACTGCCTTTAACTGCTCTTCAGCGTTACCTTCAATCACATAAGCGTGAGCGAGTCGCTTATGATCAAGTTGTTCGGTGATAACATCTAACAAAAAGCTCTCCTTATTTCAGCCATTCAGACATGACCGTCTGAATCTGCGCTTGAACGTCAGCCAACTCGACTCCAGCGTTGATGACCTTAATCGTATCATCGGCCGCGGCATGTTTAAGGTACACAGCTCGTGTCCGATCAAAAAAGTCGATCGCCTGTTGTTCGATGCGGTCCAACTCTCCCCTCGCCTTAGCGCGAGAAAGACCAATTCTAGGATCTAAATCCATTAAAACGGTTAAGTCCGGTTTAAATCCCTTCAATACTGCGTTACGTATCGGCAAAATAAGTTGGTCAGAGATCTCTCTGCCGCCACCTTGATATGCCAATGAGGAAAGATCATGCCTATCGCCTAAAACCCAAACGCCTTTTTCTAAATTGGGCTTAATAACATTCTCGATGAGCTGGACACGAGACGCGTACATGAGCAATAACTCTGCTTCATCTGTCAGCCTCTCCTCAGTGTTTGATTTCACAATTTCACGCATTTTTTCGGCCAACGGCGTTCCACCTGGCTCTCGGGTAGTGACGAATTCAATGCCTTTGGCTGACAAAATTTCAGAAATCTGTGCCAATGCCGTGGACTTACCTGCGCCCTCTAAACCTTCTAATACAATAAATTTGCCTGAATTCATTAACTGCTTCTCATCTTCTCTAAATACGCCTTAAGCGCTTTGTTATGCTGTTCTAACGTTTTACTAAATACATGGTTGCCATCACCAGATGCAACAAAATATAAATAATCGCTCTGTGCTGGGTTCATTACAGCCCTCATCGACGCCTCGCTTGGATTCGCAATTGGGCTGGGCGGAAGACCATTTATCCGATAGGTATTATAGGGTGTCTTTTGTCTCAGGTGGGCTCTGGTAATATCACCTTTGTACTCTTCCCAAACACCATAAATGACGGTTGGGTCAGTTTGCAGCCGCATTTTACGTGCTAACCGATTAAAAAACACGGACGCTATCAGATCTCGCTCTGCATGAAGCGAAGACTCTTTTTCGATGATTGAGGCAAGAATCAACATTTCATATGAATTTTTGAGACCCTGTTTGTCTTCAGCCGCTTGCCATATGGAATCGATCATTGTTTTTTGCTTAACTACCGCTCGCTTTAACAACTCACTGGCGGAGGTCCCAAAAGTATAGTGATAAGTTTCAGGAAACAAATAACCCTCTGGATGAGACTGTTCGATACTAAGTTTGTCTGCAATTTCAGTTAACGACAAACCTTGTAAGTCATTGTTGATACCACTTGCACGCGCCAACTTGTCTAACACTTGATAGATGTTTTCGCCTTCAACAATGGTTATCGGCAATTGTACTTCGTTACCTTCCACCAACTTATCGACTAATGCTTGAAGACTCGCAGTACTATCAATCTCATACGTGCCGGACTTGATCGATAGCTGTTGCAAACCCAAACGTCCGAGCACTTTATGACCAAAACAATCAGCAACAACCGAGCGTTTAATCAGTGTCTGACACAGGGAGTTAAAACTTTGCCCTTTGCTAACGTGCAGGTATTCATCATCTTGCCAACGAAGCGTCTGGTGCAAGCTAGAACTGATAGTGATATAAGCGATTAGCGCGGCGATCACAGAAAATGCCACTCCAACCCAAATTAGGTTGCGCTTACTTAAAGCTGCAAACTTCATAAATTTGTCTCAATAAACTGTTGGGCAAGGCTTAAGTCGAGTTGCATTGAGCGAACGCTTTGTACTTTCTGCAGTCCAATGACAGAGTTAGAGATCACCATCGCTTTGACTTCTTGTAAAACATCTTCGGTTCGCGCTCGCACCATTTTTATTGCGTTATTTTTGTGTAATATCTGCTGGCGCATGACGCCGTTTATTCCACAAAGGTTCAAATCAGGTGTGTACCAACGTTCTCCGTCATTCCAAAACACATTTGCCTTACTGGTTTCGACCAAAACACCTTCAATATCAGAAACTAGACCATCTGAGCATTCTAATAGTTCAAGTTCATGGGCTATTAATACTTGCTCTAATCGATTGGTATGTTTTAAGCCTGCCAATAGTGCGTTGTGGTTTAAAGCCGTTGAGACCAAAGTTAAATCGACAGGAATATCTTCCCACTTAGGCGCTTGATTCAACCAAATAAACACAAACGGCGATGCTAGTAGTGTTTGTCCGTAACCACGAATTCCTTCGCCACGACTGACTTGTACTTTTAAAATGCCATTTTCAAGTTCGAGGGCTAAACGCTCTAACGTCCTTTCAAGTCGGAACCAATTAATGTCGTTTATTTTTAAAACCGAATTGGCATGGCGTAGTCGAGCAATATGAGCCTTGAGATACGCTACTCGCCCTTGTTCGATTTTAGCTGTAGTGAAATGCCCATCGCCGTATAAAAACGCGCGTTGTTTATGCCAACTAGCGTCTAAATCGACCGCAACAAGATCATAATTAAAGCAATAAAACGACATAAAAAAAGCCCGATAATTCTATCGAGCTTTTGTAACAAAAATCAGCTAGTAAATCACTAACTAAACGAACAAATTACATTTTCTTGAAAATCAATGTTCCGTTTGTGCCACCAAAACCAAATGAGTTACAAAGAGCGTACTCTAATTTTGCATCACGCCCAACATGCGGAACGTAATCTAAATCACAACCCTCATCAGGATTATCTAGGTTGATGGTTGGTGTAACTTTTTGCTCAACCAAGCTCATGGCGGTCACGATAGACTCTACTGCGCCTGCTGCGCCGAGTAAGTGACCAATCATAGACTTTGATGAGCTCACCATAATCTTATCTGAATTCGCCGCAAACACGCGTTTTACAGCTTGTGTTTCTGCTTTATCACCAGCAGGTGTCGACGTACCATGAGCGTTGATATAACCCACTTGCTCAGCGTTAATACCTGCATCGTTTAACGCATTTTCCATCGAGCGGGCAGCACCGTCACCGTCAGCCGGAGGTGACGTCATGTGGTATGCGTCACCGCTCATGCCGAAACCAACCAGTTCTGCATAGATTTTTGCGCCACGAGCCTTTGCCGTTTCATATTCTTCTAACACCATGATTCCGGCGCCATCACCTAGAAGGAATCCATCACGGTCTTTGTCCCAAGGACGACTTGCTTTTGTTGGGTCATCATTGCGGGTTGACAAAGCTCGAGCTGCGCCAAAGCCGCCAATACCCATCTCTGTAGAGGCCTTCTCAGCGCCGCCAGCAACCATAACGTCGGCGTCACCATAAGCAATCATGCGCGCGGCATGACCAATGTTATGAACACCAGAAGTACATGCGGTTGTGATAGAGATATTTGGACCTTTTAGGCCGTACATGATCGATAGCTGACCAGCAATCATATTAATGATGGTTGAAGGAACGAAAAACGGAGACAACTTACGTGGGCCCGCTTCAATCATTTTAGTGTGATTTTCTTCGATTAAACCCAAACCGCCAATACCGGAGCCGATTGCGGCACCAATTCGGTGAGCGTTTTCGTCAGTGATCTCAATGCCAGAATCTTCAATCGCTTGTTTTGCTGCGATAATGCCGTACTGGATAAACAAGTCCATTTTCTTGGCATCTTTGCGAGAAATAAATTCGGTTGTGTCGAGACCTTTAACCATTGCAGCGAACTTAGTGCCATAATTGGTGGTGTCAAAATGCTCAATAAAGCCAGCGCCACTTTTCCCTTCCAGCATGTTATTCCAGGAAGACGTCACATCGTTACCTAGGGGCGACAACATGCCCATACCTGTTACAACAACTCTACGTTTCGTCACTTTATCTCTCCGAAATCTTGATAAATCTATTTCCGTTAATCTTTCAATTTGATTGTTACGAACAACTAATGGAAATGGACTTCAACGAGGTGAAAAAAAGGGCAGCGAATGCTGCCCATTTATAAAATCTTAATTCGATTACTCTGCGTGAGCTTTGATGTAGTCTACTGCAGATTGAACTGTTGTGATTTTCTCAGCTTCTTCGTCAGGGATTTCAGTGTCGAATTCTTCTTCTAAAGCCATTACTAATTCAACTGTATCTAGAGAATCAGCGCCAAGATCATCTACGAAAGAAGCTTCAGATTTTACTTCTTCTTCTTTAACACCTAATTGCTCAACAACGATCTTTGCTACGCGATCTTCAATACTCATTTTTATTTTCCTTATCAATTTATAAGATAATTTGAATGCGCGTAGTTTAAAAGAACCTCTACCGCGGATTCAAGTTATTATTTTATTTCATGCGGTGGTCAAACCTGATCACTAGTTTGCCGCTTTTTACGCCAAAATCAATACAATTTCGACGTTTATACCATATACATGCCGCCATTTACGTGAATCGTTTCACCAGTTATATAGCCAGCTTCGTTACTAGCAAGGAATACAACCGTTGATGCGATTTCATCTGGCTCGCCTAAACGATCCGCCGGAACTTGGTCCGAAATCGCTTTTCTTTGACCGTCATCCAACGCCTTAGTCATATCTGTATCAATAAAACCAGGGGCGATTACATTAACGGTAATTCCACGAGATGCAACTTCTTTTGCCAGTGATTTAGAGAAACCAATCACACCAGCTTTCGCCGCAGCGTAGTTCGCTTGTCCTGCATTACCCATAGTGCCGACAACTGAACCAATGTTAATGATACGGCCATGACGTTTTTTCATCATTGGACGCATCACTGCTTTCGACAAGCGGAAGATTGATGTTAGATTGGTTTGGATAATATCGTCCCATTCTGCATCTTTCATGCGCATTAATAAATTATCGCGAGTGATACCTGCATTATTAACTAATACATCAATATCGCCTAAATCTGCTTTAATTGCGGCTAAAGTGGCCTCAACTGAGTCAACATCTGTCACGTTTAGGGCATAACCTTTACCGTTATCTCCTAAGTATTCAGAAATCTTCTCTGCGCCTGACTCAGACGTTGCAGTACCTGCAACCTTCGCGCCTTGAGCAACTAACTTTTCCGCAACCGCTTTACCGATGCCGCGAGAAGCGCCAGTTACAAGAACAACTTTGCCTTCTAAGCTAAAAAGAGCCATTTAAAAATCCTCTACTATAAAATACCAGCCAAGCTTGCAGAGTCTCCAACGGAAACACAACTCACTGACTTATCAATTCTTTTAACTAGGCCAGACAATACTTTGCCAGGGCCAAATTCAAAACTCTCAGTAACACCTTCTTTCGCAAAGAACTGAATAGTTTCTGTCCAACGAACCGGGCTATACAGCTGCTTAATCAAGGCGTCTTTGATGGCTTGTGGGTCGGTTGCAACAGCAACATCGACGTTGTTAACTACGTTAATCTCTGGAGCACTAAACTCTAACGCCGCCAAATCTTCCGCAAGCTTGTCAGCAGCAGGCTTCATCAATGCACAGTGAGAAGGCACTGAAACCGGAAGTGGCAATGCACGCTTGGCACCCGCTTCTTTACAAAGTTCCATTGCTCTTTCTACTGCAGCTTTGTTACCCGCGATAACAATCTGACCCGGTGAGTTAAAGTTAACCGGTGAAACCACTTCACCTTGAGCACCTTCTTCACAAGCTTTCGCAATTGCATCATCGTCTAAACCGATAATTGCCGCCATTGCACCCGTTCCTGCAGGCACCGCTTGTTGCATATATTGACCGCGCTTCTCAACCAATTTAACGCCGTCTGCCAGTGACAATACACCGGCACATACCAGCGCAGAGTATTCACCTAGGCTGTGACCCGCTAGAAATTCAGGTTTAGAACCGCCCTGCTCAAGGTATGCACGCCAGACAGCTACAGAGCTGGTAAGCAATGCTGGTTGAGTGTATTCAGTTTGATTTAGTTTGCCTTCAGAATCGTCCTTTACTAACGCCCAAAGGTCATAACCTAGCGCGCTGCTGGCTTCTTCGAAGGTATTTTTTACGATGTCATGTTGCTCATATAAATCAGCTAACATGCCAACCGCTTGAGATCCCTGACCGGGAAAAACAATCGCTTTACTCATGTAAATCTCGTTTTAGTATTTAATTAGTGCAGATGCCCAGGTAAATCCGCCGCCAAACGCATTAAACATAATTGTTTGACCGCGCTTGATACGACCATCACGAATCGCTTCGTCTAGGGCTGTAGGTACAGTTGCCGCCGAGGTATTGCCATACTTATCAAGGTTAACAACAACCTGATCCATCGACATATCCAATTTCTTGGCAACTGCGGAGATAATTCTTAAGTTTGCTTGGTGAGGCACCAACCAATCAATGTCGGATTTTTGTAACCCATTGTGCTCTAACGTCTCATCAACTACTTCAGACAGTTTAGAAACAGCCACTTTGAAGACCTTGTTGCCTTCCATTGTGCCCCAAGCGTTATGCACAGATTCTTCGTTTCCACGACGAGGCATACCCACTTGTAACAGTTCAGTGTAATTGCCATCGGAATGAATGTGGGTTGACAACACACCTGGCTCTTCAGAAGCTTCAACGACGACCGCACCAGCAGCATCGCCGAACAGAATAACCATAGAGCGGTCTTCAGGGCTAACTAACTGACTCAAGCAATCGGCACCAATTACTAGCGCCTTTTTCGCTTGCCCTGTCTTTACGTAGGCATCCGCCACACTTAATGCATAGACGAAACCAGAACACGCAGCGGAGACGTCCATTGCTGGAATTCCCGGTCTTAGTCCTAAATCACGTTGAACTTCACATGCCGCACTTGGCAGTGCTCGATGATGAGATGTAGTACCTACGATAACGAAGTCAATTTCATCTAACTCGATACCGGCGGCTAAAATAGCTTCTTTTGAGGCCTTTGTTGCCATTGAGGCAAGAGTTTCGTTGTCAGCTATGATGCGACGCTCTTTCATACCAGTGCGTTCTTGGATCCACTCATCACTGGTCTCTACCATTTGTTCTAAATCGCTATTCGTACGAACATGGGAAGGAAAGTAACTACCAGTACCAATAATTCTTGAAAACATGAATCCTCTCAGTGTCTTAAAGACTTGTTATTATATGTCCTCGCCTTTGAGAACTTGCTCCACCCTGTCTTTTATTTTGTGTGGAACTTGGCGTTGTGCTTCTCGCACCGCCTCTTTTATAGCGCTATAAAAGGCTCGGGATGACGCATTTCCGTGGCTCTTAACCACAATTCCGCGCAATCCTACCAGAGATGCCCCGTTGTAGTGGTCGGGGTTCATTCTCGAAAACAGTTTTCTTATGCCTGGCATTAATATACCGAGTAATATTTTAGAAACAATGGATTTCTCGCTCATCGCTTTTAGCTTAGAAATTATTAACTTAGCGACACCTTCAATGGTTTTAAGCGCAACATTGCCAACGAAGCCGTCACAAACGATGACATCGGCTTTGCCGGAAAATATGTCATTACCCTCAGCAAAACCAACATAATTTATATGATCACAAGCGGCGAGTTTCTCTGCTGTTTTTCTTAAATGATCGGTTCCCTTTATTTCCTCTTCCCCTACGTTTAATAGTGCAACGCGGGGGTGTTCAATGCCTTCGACTTCTTGCGCCATAACAGAGCCCATTACAGCGAACTGAAACAAGGTATCTGGGCATTGGTGAATGTTTGCACCAAGGTCGAGTAAATACACCTTCTCGTCTTCGTAAGTAGGCAACGAACTAACTAAGGCTGGGCGTTTAACTTTAGGTAACGTTTTTAAGACATACCTTGCCATCGCTAACAAGGCACCGGTATTACCAGCTGAAACACAGGCATCTGCCTTTCCCTGCTCGACCAAGTCTAGAGCCACTCGCATTGAAGACCTGTTTTTTCTTCGCAGAGCAATATCTGGACGCTCGTCTTGATTTACGACTTGTTCAGAGTGAACAACAGTAATTCTAGGATGAGATAAGGCGTTATTTTTATTTAAAAAGGTGTGAATGCTTTGTGAATGGCCACAAAGATAGAGATGCAGGTTGGGGAACCTGTCGACCGCTTTGATAGCAGCGGGAATAGTTGCACGGGGGCCGTAATCGCCCCCCATCATATCTAGCGCGATTCGAATATCACGCATAATTAAGTAGTCTTATCGATTACTTAATTTTACGGCCTTTGTAGTAGCCGTCTGCAGTCATGTGGTGACGACGGTGCGTTTCACCAGTTGTTTGATCTACAGATAGATTTTCTGCTGTTAATGCATCATGTGAACGACGCATGCCACGTCTAGCACGGGATTTCTTACTCTTTTGAACCGCCATTGCCGTCTCCTAGTTCTTTAATTGTTTCAAAACATCAAACGGATTCGATTTTTTCTCTTCCGCCGCTTCTGGCGCCAACTCACCATAAGTCATGTCTTCTTCTTTAATCTGACAATCTTCTGGTTCGTGCATTGCTACAATTGGTAGCGCCAGCATCAATTCATCTTCGACTAATTGAAACAGGTCTATTTCGCCCCATTCATTCAGTTCGATTTCTTCATACGCATCAGGTATCGGTTCTTCATCATTGTTCGAACCGGCAAGCACTGGGGTGTAAGTAAACTCAGACTCAATATTGGTTTCAATACCACCACCGCATCGTTGACACTCCAGCTCCAAATGCGCAGACACTTTACCTTGAATAACAACCAGTTCCTGTGGATCAATACCACATTCAATTGTTGCATTCACATGTTCGTCGATAACAACTGCTACGTCTTTTAAACGTTTTAAATTACCTTTGACGATAATACCGTCGTAGGTCATACGTTTAACAGCCGCTTTCGCAGGAGCAATCGAATTTGGAATCTTCACCTTTTGCATAGGGCGCGCATAATATAGTTAGAGTGCTTGTTAGTCAAAAGAAAATAGTACGAATTAGCAAAAAAAGCTAAACTCTCGGCATAATCAACAATAAATGTACATTTTGAATCTTTTTTGAGCATTTTATGAAACCTAATTCCCCTAGAACAATTGTCCTTGGTTCGACTTCTCCATTCAGAAAACAAATTCTAGAAAAACTGAACATTCACTTTGAAACCGATAAACCAGAAATAGATGAAAGTGCAAAACAAAACGAGACGCCTTCGGAGCTCGTTGAACGACTCGCAATTGAGAAAGCAAAAGCGGTTGCTGAGCGTTGGCCCGACGCGATAGTGATTGGTTCAGACCAGGTTGCGGTTCATCAGCAACAGATATTGGGTAAACCTCATACCCACGCTAATGCATTTAAGCAACTAACGAGCTTTTCTGGAGACAAAGTCGAGTTTTTGACCGGTTTGGCTGTAATAGATACAAAAACAAACAAAACATTATCTTTAGTTGAACCATTTAGCGTCCATTTTAAGGACTTAACGTCAGCAGAGATAGAAAGCTACTTAGTGACTGAACAACCTTATAACTGTGCCGGTAGTTTTAAAAGCGAAGCGTTGGGTATTAGCCTGTTTGAACGTTTGGTTGGTGATGATCCCAATACACTTGTTGGCTTGCCATTAATTAAATTAGTGGCTTTATTTAGAGAGTTAGAGTTTGAGGTTTTGCTAAACCAGAAATAAACTAACTCAATCGGCTGTTCATTAGGAATTGAACTTGAGATTGGTTAGACACTGCTTCATTGCTTTCACTGCAGTTTTTACAAACTTAAACTGCAGTGCCATTGATTTTGACGATCCAGTCAAACTTGCCCCCCATAATTTAGCGCCATATGGCAGCTATCCTGACGACCAACCAAAAGAGTATGTTGCCGGTCCTCACTTCAAGGGCCAAGCTGTGGACACGGTACGTTGCGCCTTTTCGCAGCTAAAACTGCCACTGGAGATATATGTTGTACCATGGAAACGCGCACAAGAACTTGCGTGACCGGAGAAATGGACGGCTTTTTGCCGCATCGCAAAAACCAGAGCGAGATCGATTTGCCCAAATGAGCATTACGATTGCCGAACAGAATTGGACTTGGTTTTTCTTGAAAGACGCTACCTTAAAACCATCAGATTTAACGTTCAAGCAACACGCGTCCGTCGCCAGCTTTAACGGTGCCAATATGCAGAGCTGGCTACAAAACAACAACTACAAGGTCTCTGCCAATCCTATTGACACCAACAAATTACCTCAAATACTTCTTCGCGGACGCATCGATGCAGCACTTGCTAACAGCTTAGTCATGGGGCAGTTATTAAAGCAGACTAAAACGAGTGGAAAAATAGAATCGAGTTTATTAATGAATAAACCACTGAGCGTCTATTTTACCAATCGTTTTCTAGATACTGCGCCTCAATTTCTAAACGCTTTTAATCAAGCAGTAACACTGTGCCGAAAATCAAGTTCTTAAGTTTTGCAACACTGACTGTAATTGGTCGTCGATATCCGCCTCAAATCGAACGGTCGTTTCAGTTATAGGGTGGAAAAACGAGATTTCTTTTGCGTGCAGAAACAAACGTTTTAACCCTTGGCCTCTAGCTTGTTGGTCAAAAGACTTATCCCCATATTTGTCGTCACAGGCAATCGGGTGCCCTTTACATGCAGTATGCACTCGAATCTGATGCGTTCTACCCGTTTGTGGTCTGGCTTCAACCAAAGTAGCGCCATTAAATTCCTCTAATACGTCGAACATAGTGCAAGATTTTTTTCCTTGCTCGCGGTCAACCACCACAATTCGTTCACCAGACTTTGTGTTGATTTTGTGCAGGGGTTCTTGAACTGATTTTACTTTGCCGCTCCACTGACCTTTTACCAACGCCCAGTACACTTTATTCATAGTCTTGGTTCTAAGCTGTTCATGCAGTGCCACAAGCACCGAACGCTTTTTGGCAACAAGGAGTATTCCCGATGTATCTCGGTCCAAGCGGTGGACTAACTCCAGCATCTTTTCGTTTGGTCGAAGTGCTCTTAGGGCTTCGATGACACCGAAACTCACGCCACTACCTCCATGCACGGCGATGCCGGAAGGTTTATTAACAACCAATAGAGATTTGTCTTCAAAAATAATCGCTTTTTCTAGATCTTGCACCGATTGAAGTTTTGAATTAACTGATGACTCCTGGTCAGTTCTAACTCTGACCGGTGGAATTCTAACAACATCACCGAATTGTAATTTATAGGTTTGCTTTATACGGCCTTTGTTTACGCGGACTTCACCTTTTCTCAAGATTCGATAGATGACCGATTTAGGTACCCCTTTCAACTTTGTTAACAAAAAATTGTCTATCCGTTGTCCCGCGTGGACGTCGTCGATTTCTACTTGTTGGACTTTTGGGTAATTGACCGTTTGTTCTGTCATATAATCTTTATGGCCTGTCATTAATTGTACAAATACGCGAAATATTGCATTAACCTGTTGCTATATCAGCGAATGCGGCTGATAATAACACCGCTCTATGAGCAACTGATAATTGAACTGCCTCATATATAGAACGTAAGAGTACGTGATGGAGCAAGGTTTGAAGACGAGATGATATCAGAAAAGTTCCACAGCGCACAGATTTGTATCGTGCCAGGAAAGACTCAAACCAACCCGCCACTTAAGTACGGCAATGCGAGTAACATATTGCCCTCTTCTTTAACCATCACGACCAGTCAAGTTGAGGCGTTAATTTAACCAGTGCCACGATTTCCAACAGCGTTTATGCTATTGGCACAAAGAAGTATTCTGAAAATTAGAATGAGCTAACACTCAAGTTACAGTCGCGATGATTGCAATGAGGCAACCAATAGTTGAGAAACTACATGGCGTCTAAGTGTGTGCAACTAAGTGCAGCTTAACGCATGCGAAGTTGTGGCCTTTATAAAGAAGAGCTACATACATAATGAAACGCATGTTAATTAATGCCACGCAACAAGAAGAGATGCGTGTCGCGTTGGTTGATGGTCAGCGTTTGTACGATCTGGACATAGAAAGTCCTGGACACGAACAAAAGAAGGCCAACATATACAAAGGAACCATAACAAGAGTCGAGCCTAGTTTAGAGGCCGCGTTTGTTGACTACGGCGCAGACCGCCACGGTTTCCTCCCCCTCAAAGAAATTGCCCGTAACTATTTCCCTGCAGACTATAAATTCCAAGGTCGCCCTAACATCAAAGAAGTGGTGAAAGAAGGCCAAGAAGTTATCGTTCAGATAGAAAAAGAAGAACGTGGTCAGAAAGGTGCAGCCTTAACCACTTTCATTTCTGTCGCAGGTAGTTACCTAGTTCTAATGCCAAACAACCCTCGTGCTGGCGGTATTTCACGCCGAATCGAAGGTGAAGAACGCACCAATTTAAAAGCGGCGTTGAGTAAGTTGAACTTGCCAAAAGGCATGGGACTTATTGTCAGAACTGCAGGTGTCGGTAAATCGTATGAAGAACTAGAATACGACTTAAACGCTTTATTGTTGCATTGGGAAGCGATTCAGCAAGCTGCCGATAGTCGACCAGCACCATTTTTGATTCACCAAGAAAGTAACGTCGTATTCCGCGCAATTCGTGATTATCTGAAGCGTGACGTTGGCGAGATCTTAATTGATAGCCAAAACGTTTATAACGAAGCGAAAGGACACATCGAATTATTCAGACCGGACTTTGTTGACCGTGTTCGTTTGTACCAAGGCGATGTGCCTTTGTTCACGCATTACCAGATAGAGTCTCAAATTGAGTCTGCGTTCCAGCGTGAAGTTCGTTTGCCTTCTGGTGGTTCAATCGTAATCGACCCGACAGAAGCGTTAGTTTCGATCGATATTAACTCATCGAAAGCGACTAAAGGCGGCGACATTGAAGAAACCGCACTTAACACTAACTTAGAAGCGGCAGAAGAAATTGCTCGTCAATTACGTCTTCGTGACTTAGGTGGTTTGTTAGTTATCGACTTCATCGATATGACTCCGCCGAAAAATCAGCGCGAAGTCGAAAACCGCTTAAAAGACAGCGTCAAACAAGACCGAGCTCGCGTTCAAATCGGCAAGATTTCTCGCTTCGGCTTGTTAGAAATGTCGCGCCAACGTTTGCGCCCTTCTTTGGGTGATGCAAGCCAACACACGTGCCCACGTTGTGACGGCCAAGGCACAATTCGAAGCAATGAATCCTTAGCGCTATCTATCCTGCGAATCATCGAAGAAGAAGCGATCAAAGAGAATACTGCTCAGATTCAAGCGCAAGTGCCTGTTCCTGTATCTTCTTACCTGCTAAACGAAAAGCGCGATGCGATTCGTCGTATTGAGAATAACAACAACGTCAGCATATTGGTCATTCCAAACATCCATTTGGATACGCCACATTACGATGTTGTTCGTGTTCGTATTGACGAGGATTTAGCGGACTCTAGTTACAAACTTGTGACTAAACCAGAAAGCAATGACATCGCTCAAGAAGTTATTGTTCCAGTCAAGAAAGAAGCTGAACAGCCAGTATTGAAGGGTTTTGCAGCTCCAGCGGCGCCAGCTCCAGTACCGGCTCCTTCAACTGCAACTGCACCAAAAGCAGAACAGAAAGAGGTTGAACCAGGTATTGTGACTAAGGTCATCAATGCAATTGCCGGCTTATTCAAAAAGAAAGAAGAGCCAAAACCGCAGCCTAAACAACGATCTGGTAATGGTCGCAAAGATAACCGTCGCGGCAAAAACAAAAACCGCAATCGCAACCGCAATCGCAATCAAGAGCAAAATGGCAACGCTGATAGCAATGCCGATAAACAAAGCAAAGAACGCGATAACAGGCGTCAAGAGCGCGGTGGCAAGGACAAACGTGGACAACGAGATAATCGTAAGAAGCAAAACAAAGACGGTCAAAACCAAACAGCTAAGACGCAAACCAACGAGCCGAAAAAAGAACAGGCACCTCGTAAAGAGGAAAAGATTGCTGAGCGCAGACAGCGCCGTAACAATCGTAAGCGTGTTCGTGTAGCGAAAGATCAACAAGCGAGTAAAGCGCCGCAAAAAGAAGCAAATGTAACGGTTTCTGAAGTGAAAGCTCAGGCACCAGTTGCACTTGCTCAAGCAGTTGAGAAAACCGTCGCAACAGAAAAAAGCTCAGGTCTTAAGAAACATCAGCGTGCGCTTCGTACCAACAAACCGTATGTTACCGCAGAGCAACGTCGACTAATCCGTGCATTGGCGATTGGTAAGACTGAAGCAGAAGCGGTTGTTGCTAGCCGATATCCAGCCGATGATGAAGTGTTTGAAAAAGAGCACGAGCATCTGACACCTGCGGTTGAGACTGTCGAGGAAGCGTTAAGCGTTAATGCAGAAAAAACGGAAGTTGAAACTCCTGCCGTTGCTGCAGAAGCTCAACCTGCTCTCGAGAAAGCTGACACCGCTGCTGTTGAGGCAGTTGCAGTTGCAGTTGAGCCAATTAAAGCAGATGAAGCTGAAGCCAACGTATCTGAAGTTGTCGAAGCCGAGCAGCCAATTGAATCAGACATTGACTCAGAAGCTACAGAAGCGGCTAAATCAACACCGAACGCAACAAACGGTACTCGATCGGCAAACGCAGTGGTCGGCTTTGCAAGCGCGCCTATGGCAAAACCAGCGCCGGTTGAACCTGGTACGGGACAATCATTGCCAGCCAAAGCACTAGAAAGCCGCGGCCAAGTCTCTGTGTCAGGCCGAAGCGCAGGTGCATCGAATGCAACGAGCAGTTCGACGTCAACCGCGACGAAAACGCTCTAGTTATAACCTTAGAAATAAAAGCCGCTCTATTGAGCGGTTTTTTTTGCCCAGCTAAACTTATTCCTAACATATTTTAAGATATTAAGTGAGGCATTGATGAGCGAAAATAATGCAAAGCACAGCAGTGTTGTTTGGTTTGATTTGCCGGTCGCAGACCTAGACAGAGCCATTGGTTTTTATCGAGAAATACTCAGAACCGAAATTCACATCGAGCAATTCGACGATATTCGTTTCGCCGTATTCCAACACAATGAGGGCAATGGAGGTTGTTTGGTGATTCAACCAGAGCTAGTTGGACAACAAGGTCCTTTGATTTATCTAAATGTGAATGGTTTTATTAGAGCTTCCGTAGAACAGGTAGAGCAGCGTGGCGGCAACATATTACAAGACATTCATTCAATTGGTCCACACGGTTTCAGAGCCTTGATTAAGGACAGTGAGGGAAATCGAGTGGCTCTACACTCCGAAACAGACGAGTAATACATCACTCGTCTGTTGTGCACAGCCATAGATTATTAGCAAACAGTAGCTAGTTATCTTGATCTAAACCGTCAACTGTGACGCCCTGCAAGAAACCACTTCCAGTTTGTTCATTGTTTCTAAGTTTAATCATCAACCTTAGGTCATTTGGCGAGTCTGCATGGTGCAGTGCATCCGCATAGCTGATCTTGGATTGTTGATATAAATCGAAAAGCGCTTGGTCAAACGTTTGCATGCCCATTTCTTTCGATTTAGCCATGACCTCTTTAATCCCAGAAATATCGCCTTTTTTAATCAACTCCGCAATCATAGGTGAGTTGAGCAATACCTCAATTGCAGCAACACGCCCTTCACCATCAGAGGTTTGAATCAGCTGTTGAGCGACAATGGCTTTGAGGTTCAGTGCCAAATCGTACTTTAGCTTTTCATGTTTCTCTTTTGGCACTAAATGCATTATCCGGTCGATGGCTTGGTTTGCGTTATTTGCATGTAAGGTTGCCACACATAAATGGCCAGTTTCAGCAAACGATAACGCAAACTCCATGATCTCTTGCGAACGTATCTCACCAATGAGTATGACATCAGGCGCTTGACGCAGAGAGCTTTTTAACGCGCTGTCAAAAGACTCTGTATCAATGCCGACTTCACGTTGAGTTACGATGCATTTTCTGTGTTCATGAACAAATTCAATCGGATCTTCTATCGTAAGAATATGGCCTTTTGAGTTGCGATTGCGATAGCCTAATAGCGCCGCCAAACTGGTCGACTTACCCGTACCAGTACCACCAACAAATAATACAAGACCTCGCTTGGCCATAATGACATCTTTTAGCGCCGCAGGAAGGCCCAACTGATCAGCGTCGGGGATTGTGGTCACGATTCGCCGGACCACCATACCTACTTTGTCTCTCTGCCAAAACGCACTAACGCGAAAGCGTCCAGCATCATTAGCAACGGCAAAGTTACATTCTTTTTCAACGTCAAATTGCTCGACTTGTTTTGCCGACATACAACTCGTCACTAGTTGGCGAGATTGTTCTTCCGACAAAGGTTCATCATCCAGTGGTGTCAGTTCGCCATTTATCTTGGCACTCACGGGCAAGCCTACCGTTACAAACAAATCAGACGCCTGTTGCTGAACCATTTTCTCAAATATGCGTTCCATTGTATCCATGGTGATGCTCCTTAGAAGCTACTGCCGCCGCCAAAACCTTGGCTAAACATATTTTTGTCGGTGGCTTTTGCAACCGCCTCATCTTTTGTCACTAGGCCCGTATTGACTAGGTTCATCAAACATTGATCCATCGTTTGCATGCCATGTGCAGCCCCTGTTTGTATCGCAGAGTACATTTGTGCGACTTTGTCTTCTCGAATAAGGTTGCGAATGGCAGGAATACCGATCATGATTTCATGCGCTGCAACTCGGCCGCCCCCGACCTTTTTACAAAGTGTTTGAGAAATAACCGCTCTCAAGGACTCTGATAACATAGAGCGGACCATGCCTTTTTCCTCTCCCGGAAACACATCTATAATACGGTCGATGGTTTTAGGCGCCGACGTGGTGTGCAATGTGCCAAACACTAAGTGACCGGTTTCTGCCGCCGTCATCGCCAGGCGAATGGTTTCTAAATCACGCAGTTCACCAACTAAGATAACATCCGGATCTTCCCTTAGCGCGCTTCTTAGGGCATTACTAAAACTGTGTGTGTCTCGATGCACTTCCCTTTGGCTTATTAAACTGTTTTTGTTCTGGTGAACAAATTCAATGGGATCTTCAATAGTCAGTATGTGGTCATGGCGTTTAGCATTAATGTAATCTATCATAGCCGCCAAGGTTGTTGATTTACCAGAGCCAGTTGGACCTGTCACAAGAACCAAGCCACGTGGATTGTCCGCAATCTCTCTGAAAATATCCGGTGCACCAA
The DNA here is from genome assembly GCA_964229075.1 of Alteromonadaceae bacterium. GTDB lineage: Bacteria > Pseudomonadota > Gammaproteobacteria > Enterobacterales > Alteromonadaceae > Psychrosphaera. Next base: position 26,609 of record CAXRBI010000056.1, read on the forward strand.
TTTCTTCTAGGGTTAATACCTCTGAAGGAATTGTACGAAACACCGCCGCTGCACCGCGATCCATATTAAAAGCATTTACACGAAAACGGGCTAAATCCGGCACGGCAAAAGAAAAGTCGGTTTCTAGATTCTCTTCATATTCTTTTCTCTGTTTATCATTCATAATGTCGTAAACAAGAGATTGCACTTCTTTAGCGTCTAAAGCGGGTATATTTACGCGCCTGACGTCACCATCCACACGTATCATTGGTGGAGTGCCGGCAGATAGGTGTAAATCCGACGCTTTATGTTGCACACTAAAGGCTAATAATTCGGTAATATCCATACTGAAATTCCAATTTAATTACTGACTAAAAACATGTCGAAACAAGAAGTTACAGATACCATAACAAATCGTCTCAGTGCTGCCCACGACAAAATCCAGCAAGCAAGGCAATTGGCCAAAACCCCGACCAATGATGTGACATTGATGGCAGTGAGTAAGACCAAACCTACAACTGACATTATAGATGCTTATCATGCCGGGCAACGCATATTCGGAGAAAATTACGCCCAAGAGCTATTTGATAAAGCCTCAGAACTAGCCCAGTTTAGGGACATCGAATGGCATTACATTGGTCCAATTCAGAGCAATAAAACTAAGATTATTGCCCAAGCTAGTCACTGGGTAGACAGCGTTGATCGAATCAAGGTGGCAAAACGTTTAAGTCAACACGCCGCTGAACTGAACAAGACTTTGAATATTTTGCTTCAAGTCAATATCTCAGCATCGGTGAGTAAGTCTGGTCTCGCGCTTTCTGAGGTTGCCAGTATTGCGTCTGAGATCGCTGATTTACCGAATATTTGTCTTCGAGGTTTAATGGCCATTCCAGATGCCTATGATGATCCGACTTTGACAGAAAAAGAATTTTTACAAATGAAGGCTTGTTTTCTCGAGTTAAAACAACAATATCCTAGTGTAGATACGTTATCATTGGGGATGTCGAACGATTTGGATATCGCTATATCATGTGGCAGTACAATGGTTCGACTCGGGACCGTAATTTTTGGTGCCCGTTCTACAAATTAATTTTCAAACAATAAGTGGTGATTTTGTGAGTTCATTTAACCATTTAACCTTTGCCTTTATCGGCGCAGGCAATATGTCGGGCGCTATTTTAGAGGGCATGATCAATAATGGTGTTAATGCCAAGAATATCATTGCCACCAATCGTAGCCATGATAAGCAACGTGCGCTAAAAGAACGTCTCGGCATCCATACCGAATTTGATAATGCACAAGCTATCGCAAAAGCTGACGTCGTGATCCTCGGTGTTAAACCACAGATGATGAAAGCACTGCTTACTGAACTCACCGACAGTGGCGTAAAGTTTGATAATAAACTGATTCTAACTGTGGCTGCCGGCTTAAATATCCATGCCTATACCGATATTATCGGTCAGCAACGTTTTATCCGAGCCATGCCAAATACGCCATCCATGTTAGGTTTAGGCGCTTGTGGCTTGTATCTCGACAACAACTTCGAGTATGCATCTGCCACTGAAAAACAAACGGATACCGACATAGCAGAATTTATGTTTACCTCAGTGGGCAAATTTGTCTGGCTCGAGGAAGAAGCACAAATTGATGATATTGCCGCAGTGTCAGGCTCTGGGCCAGCCTATTTTTTCCTTTTCATGGAAACTCTGATCAAACAAGCGAAAGCATTCGGCTTTAGCCAAGAGGTTGCGGATATGTTGGTTAAACAGACCGCATTAGGCGCCGCCGAGATGGCAATCAAGTCAGAGCACAGTGTTGAACAACTGCGTGCTAATGTGACATCTCCTGGGGGGACAACCGCAGCAGCCATCGAAGTATTCGAACAACAACAACTTGAAAACATCGTCTCGAATGCGCTTGTCGCTGCCGTCGATAAAGCCAAAGTTTTAAGTAAATTATAAAAATAATCATTGGAAGCAAACCTAATGCAAGCGACTCAATTTTTAGTTTCAACCTTATTTGACCTCTATCTGATGGTCTGCATTTTGCGAGTTTGGTTACAACTTGTAAGAGCGGATTTCTACAACCCTGTCAGTCAATTTGTGGTCAAAGTCACAAATCCTGTGGTTATCCCTCTACGTCGAATCATTCCCGGACTCGGAGGAATTGACTGGGCTGGCGTTGTGTTAGTGTATCTCGTAGCCTTCGCCAAGTTATCGGCGTTACAGGTTTTATTTGGTAACGGATTCCCTGCTGCAGCCATAGCAATCGCATCAATTTTTGCAGCCATAAAGGAACTCTTCCTAATTGTATTTTGGGTGACCGTTATTCGAGCGATCCTAAGCTGGGTCAGCCAAGGGTATAACCCTATCGAGGCACTTCTGGTGCAGTTGACCGATCCTTTGCTTCGCCCTATTCGTAAAGTAATACCACCGGTAGGTGGATTAGACCTGAGCTTATTGGTTTTTCTGATTGCTCTGCAATTTGCTCAAATTCTTTTTAACGATTTAGTACGAGGTCTGTCGTTCTAATGAAAAATAATGTTTTTTCAAACGCAATAATATGTATGCTTGTGGCGATTCTGTTTTCGCCTATTGCTTCTGCCGAGCAAAAAGTCGTTAAAGGCAATTGGGACATTCATTACATTGCATTTCCAAGTACGTTTTTGTCACCAGAAGTTGCGAATAATTACAATATTCAACGAAGTAAATACAATGCGGTGATTAATATCTCTGTGTTGGACAATGAAAACAAAGACAAAGCTCAAAATGCGTTTGTCAGAGGCGTGGTCAGAAATCCGTTAGGTCAAAACCAGAACTTACAATTTGTGAAAGTTCAGGAAGGCGACGCGATTTATTTTATTGCGCAATTTTCCCACCTAGACAATGAAACGTATCGCATCAACATTGATGTGCAACAAGGCAACCGAACAGAAACATTTAAGTTTTCGAAAAAGATGTTTGTCGATTAAACCGAAAACTGACGTTCAGTTTCATCACCCAAAAGGCGCTAGTTAGCGCCTTTTTTGCAAGCAAATTTGACCTCTCCCTCGACAAACAAACCCTCACGCTATTTTCTTAACATAGCATCGAGCTGATCAATGATCTCGCTCCAATCTCCATCCTCAGCGATTGAATCGGCGATAAATGACGCTTGAGATGAACTCCAAAATGGCGCTTCATCTATAGTCACGTCCGCTTCAATATTGTGACTTTTTACAAAATGATAAATGCCACTGCGAGTGCTGTCTAAGCCCAACTGGTTAAATAAACCGTTCATATCATGCTTTGATGTATCCATAATAACTGCTCACTTTTTGAACTTACATTTTCAATATAAAAATAGTCAGGATTGTTGATTTCGACGCAATTTATCCTTGGATATTTCGCAAGATGTTGTTAAGTTGTTCAAAATTAAAACAATAAAAATCTGCAGGGTTTATTATGGACGTCACGCAAAATCTGACTCAAGAAGAAGGCGTAAAAGCGATTATTTTGACCGCCGAAGACATCAACTTAGCGGCCTCACTATTGTACGTTGCCTACCACGACGACCCTGTTTTTAAAGACATTTTCCAAGTAGATAAAGCGGATTACGACAAGCGACTGCGGTCGGCAATACGCGAGGAACTCACAGCATTTTGGCAAACAGAGCAGCCTATGATTGGTTTGTTTTCTGGTGACCATTTACTCGGTGTCGCTTGCCTAATTGAGCCTAAGACGGGACTAGAACCAGATCGCTTTTGGCATTGGCGCTTAAAAATGATGTTAAACGCAGGTTTTCTCAGTACCAAAAATATGATTGAGAAAGAAAAACGCGTTGCCGCTGCCATTCCAAACCAACATTACCATTTATTGACTTTTATTGCCGTGCACCCAGACCATCAACACCATGGACTCGGGAACTACTTGATTAAAGCGGTAGATACTATTGTCGATGAAAATCCTGTTTCTGAAGGTGTCGCCGTTTTCGTTACTGCGGAGAAAAACAAACCATTGTTTAATGGCGATAACTATAAAGAATTAGAAAATATCCAAATCGGTGCCGTCACCGGCACTTTAATGTTCAGAAGTAAGTAGCATGACAGAGCCAAAAACCTACCAAACATTTGCCGAGTTTTATCCATTTTATTTGCAGGAGCACAGTCACCCTGTATGCAGAGCATTGCATTATATCGGTAGTACCTTAGTTTTATTGCTCCTGTTTTACGCTTTGTACAGCGGTCAATACGTCTATTTATGGGGCTTGCCGGTAGTAGGATATGGATTCGCCTGGGTTGGTCATTTCTTCGTAGAGAAAAATCGCCCTGCCACATTCACTTACCCGCTCTATAGCTTCCTTGCAGATTGGGTCATGTTAAAAGATTTTGTTACCGGGCAACTCAACAAAAAATTGCGGTAGACATCGCCTTTTGACTTTTACAAATAGGTCAGTGACGCGTAGAATTAAAGCTTTCATTTAACAAAATACTAAGGCCTTAATTCCCTTGCAAACTAACGAAACTTTGTCTTTTGTTTTAGACAAAATTGATGATCTCAAAGCCCGCGACATTCAAACCTTTAATGTAACTGAGTCCTCTTCAATTACCGACTATATGGTGATTTGTAGCGGAAACTCGAAAAAGCATGTGCAATCTATTGCTGACCACGTTGCCTCAGAGGCAAAACAAATCGAAAACCCGCCAATAGGTGTGGAAGGTTTGACCGAAGGCGAGTGGGTGTTGGTTGACATGGGCCCAGTTGTCCTTCATGTGATGCAAGAGGCAACTCGTGATTTCTATCAACTCGAGAAGCTTTGGCAAGAATCCAACAGCAACGCAAATACCTAGTGCGCCCGACTGAGGAAAAGGATAATGAAAATTCAATTGGTTGCGGTTGGTAGCAAAATGCCCAAATGGGTTGAAATGGGATTCGCCGAATATCAGCGACGCTTTCCCAAGGATTGTCAATTTGAGTTGATTGAAGTGCCTGCGGGTAAACGTGGCAAAAATGCAGATATCCCTCGAATACTTCAGCAAGAAGGTCAAAAGATGTTGTCGCATGTGCCTTCTTCGAATCGCATTGTCACCCTTGAAGTGACAGGCAAACCGTGGGATACCCACCAATTATCAAAGCAGCTGAGCGCTTGGCAAATGGATGGTCGAGACGTGAGTTTGTTGGTCGGCGGGCCAGAAGGCCTTGCCGCGGACTGCATAGCTAAGTCAGAGCAAAAGTGGTCTTTGTCTCCCTTAACCTTGCCACATCCAATGGTTCGCATTATTGTAGCTGAAAGCCTGTACCGAGCGTGGAGTTTGAACAATAACCACCCTTACCACAGAGAATAACAATATCACGGATTAACCAGTCGTAACTTATGCGCCGTAAGTCATATCACATCCAAGATCACTCCGCAGAAGCCAATCTTGTGGCTCGCAGGGCCATCATTTCGGTGCTCTTTGTTTTTGTATTTATGGGTATATTGCTCAGCAATATGTATTACTTACAAATTGCTTCGTATGACTCTTATAAAACGCGTTCCAACGAAAACCGAATTAAAGTACAGCCTATCCCGCCAAATCGCGGCGTGATAAAAGATATCAATGGGCGTTTACTGGCCGCCAACGAACCCACGTTTACCCTGGAGATTGTGCCTGAGCAAGTCGAGGATATGGACGAGACTATCGCTGGAATTCGAGAATATATCGACATCAGTGAAGAACAGGTCGAGCACTTTAAAGAATCAATAAAGTACCAACGTCGATTCAAAGGCATGCCACTAAAATCGAAACTTACTGACAAAGAAGTCGCCATCTTTAGTGTCCACCAACATCGTTTCCAAGGGGCGTCAATTGAAGCCCGCCTCACTCGCTATTATCCCTATGGAGACGCCTTCACCCACGCCGTTGGCTACGTTGGAAAAATTAACAAAAAAGACTTGGAGCGGCTGGAGAAAAACCAGGAGATCCAGAACTATGCTGCGACTCGCAGTATCGGTAAGCTAGGAATTGAACGATTTTACGAAAGCCAGCTTCATGGAATAACGGGCTCTGAAGAAGTTGAAGTCAACCATCGCAGCCGCGTTTTAAGACAGTTGTCAGTGACACCGCCGATCCCAGGGGTCGATTTGCATCTGTCCATAGATATTGAAATGCAACAACATGCGCAAAAAGTTTTAGGTGATAACCGTGGTGCGATTGTGGCTATGGACCCAAGAGATGGTGCGATTTTAACCCTTTACAGTAACCCAAGTTACGACCCCAATTATTTTGTCAGCGGCATCAGCCAACGTCTGTATTCTCAAATCACCGGTTCGAAAGACAAACCTATGTTGAACCGTGTCACGCAAGGCCAATATCCTCCAGCATCAACGGTTAAACCACAGTTGGCACTTCTTGGTCTACATAAACAACTGGTGACTAAAGACACCAAAATTCAAGATCCAGGGTTTTGGCGAATTCCAAATGTCGAAGTGCAACGACGATTTCGAGATTGGCGACCACAAGGTCATGGGATGGTCGACTTAAACTTATCACTGAGACAATCTTGCGACATTTATTATTACGACCTCGCCTATCGCTTAGGCATCAACAATATCAGTGCGTTTGGCAAACGTTTCGGTTTTGGCGATTACACCGGTATTGATTTATACGAAGAGTCACGAGCAATTATGCCGTCCCGTGAATGGAAGCGAAATCGCTTCAAACAGCCTTGGTACAAAGGCGACACAATATCAATCGGGATCGGTCAAGGTTATTGGACTGCCACTCCGGTTCAGTTGGCAATGGCCACCGCAACATTAGTGAATAAAGGCAAAGTCATAGAGCCGCGGATTGTGACAGGCATTTCAGGCCCAAATGGCTATCAAAATACTGCAGCAAAAATTAGAAGGGGTATTGACGATGTTAGTGAAGAGCATTGGAATACAATTCTAACCGCTATGTATGATACGGTTCACGCCGATGACGGTACAGCTCGTTCTGCCTTTGCAGGTGCGGTCTACGACAGCGGAGGTAAAACGGGTACTGCTCAGCTGTTTAGTCTGGGCGAAGACGAAGAATACGAAGAAGAAAAAGTCGCGGAACGCAAGCGTGATAATGCCATGTACGTCGGCTTTGCGCCTTATGAAAATCCGTCGATTGTTATTGTTGTTGCCGCCGAAAATGCCGGCGGTGGTGCAGCCAACGCAGCCCCTATTGCGCGTGAAATGATGGACTTGTATTTTGGTTTGGGCAATGCCCATCGCGATAACATTGCACCACTGCCAAAGTTACCGCCAGTCCTAAATGAAGTTGCTACCGAGGAGTCTAATAATGGCGAAGACTGAAAACGAAAAGCGCCGCAGTTCGCTGTTTTTTAGATTTCACATCGACTTGCCATTATTGGCAGGGATTTTAACCCTAATGTCATTGAGCATGTTTGTCGTTTATAGCGCTGGCGGACAAAATATTGATATGGTTATACGTCAATCCATTCGACTGGGGATTGGCTTGGGCGTAATGTTGGTCGTCGCGCAAATTTCGCCGTTTACGTTTCAGAAGTGGGCCCCTCATATTTTCTTAGTTGGATTGGGTTTGCTACTTGCCGTATTGCTTGCTGGAGACGTCGGCAAAGGCGCTCAGAGGTGGCTAGACCTCAAGGTTGTCAAGTTTCAACCCTCTGAAATAATGAAGCTGTCACTGCCTATGATGATGGCTTGGTTTCTCAGTAACTACACATTACCGCCAAACAGTCGTAACACCATTATGGCGTTTATCATCATCGCGATTCCCACTCTCTTGATCGCCCGACAGCCTGACTTAGGAACCAGTATCTTGGTCGCGTCGAGCGGATTTTTTGTGCTGTTTTTGGCTGGACTGCGATACCGCATTATTTTAGGTTTGCTCGGTGCGAGCATCCCGTTTGTCTATATCTTGTGGAATTACCTGATGCATGGCTACCAAAAACAACGGGTTCTGACTTTTTTGAACCCGGAGAGCGATCCATTGGGTTCTGGCTATCACATCATCCAGTCTAAAATCGCGATTGGTTCCGGTGGAATTGAGGGTAAAGGCTATTTAGAAGGCACTCAGTCACAACTTGAATTTTTGCCGGAACGTCATACCGATTTTATATTCTCGGTCTTTTCCGAAGAATTTGGCTTTGTTGGCGTTTGTCTGCTTCTCGCCACTTACGCGTTTATCATTGTTCGCGGCATGATCATCGCGTCTCGTGCTCAAGAAGCGTTTACAAAACTATTGGGAGGGAGTTTGATTTTAACTTTCTTCGTATATTTGTTTGTTAACATTGGAATGGTATCTGGTCTACTGCCGGTTGTCGGCGTGCCCTTGCCTCTGGTAAGTTATGGTGGAAGTTCCATCGTTACTTTGATGGCCAGTTTTGGAATGTTAATGGCAATAAGTACCAATAAACGACTGCTTGCGAGCAATTAATGAAAATAATAAAACATGCGCTATATGCTACTGCCTGTATTTTACTGGTCAGTTGTGCATCATCGGGTCGCTACAGCGAAAAACACGACAGTGCGCCGGTTCGCCCTCCAACGAACATCGAATTGCAGGACGCCGTAGTTAAACATGAGCCTATCGGGCGCGGTAACAACCCATATACCGTTTGGGGCAAGAGTTACACTCCGATGACCGAGAGAAAAGCTTATACTAAGGTTGGTACTGCCTCTTGGTACGGCCGAAAGTTCCATGGCCATTTAACCTCTAATGGCGAGGTTTATGACATGTATGCCATGTCTGCCGCGCACAAAACGTTGCCTCTGCCCAGTTACGTCAAAGTCACCAACCTAGCAAACAACAAATCAGTTGTGGTTCGCGTGAATGACCGAGGACCTTTTCATGGCGACCGTATTATCGATTTATCCTATTCAGCCGCTTACAAAATTGGCGTGTTTGACACGGGTACAGCAAGAGTAAAAATAGAAACTATTATACCAAATGCCGAAAATAAACGATTTGAAGTTCAAATAGCAGGATTTAAGTCAAAAAACGAAGCCGAAGACTCGGCGAAGGGCTTGGGTTTTATGTTAAACAAAGAAGGCCGCCATAAGGCTGACACCAGCGGCAGCAAAATCGTTTATGGGCCTTTCAAAGACAAACAAGAAGCTGAGTCTTTAGTCCAAAAAATAAAACAGATCGGATTCGAGCAAGTTCGTATTTCCGAAACAGAATGAACTACTTAGTCAGCAGAGTGTCTGAGTACTCATCTTGTAACAAGTTCGGCTATGGACAAGTCAGTGGCACATATGGATAATAACGCCCGAAAAATAGAGTAAATCCTCCAATTATTATACCCGGAAAATGATGAAGAAATTTTTAATCAATTTGGTTTGTGTTGCGTCCCTTTCGGTTTCATTTGTTTCCAACGCTAAGTTATTAGTTCCAAATCCACCTACGGTCAATGCCAAAGGCTACATCTTAATGGATTTTGAAACAGGTAAAGTCCTAGCGGAGAAGAACGCAGACGAACAGTTAAACCCAGCCAGTTTGACAAAAATGATGACAAGCTATGTTATCGGTCGCGAAATTCAAAACGGTACGATTGCCCTGACGGACATGGTGACCATCAGCAACAAAGCCTGGGCAAAAAACTTCCCAGACTCTTCAAAAATGTTTATCGAAGTGGGCAAAGAAGTCTCAGTTGCAGATTTGAACCGAGGCATCATTATCCAATCAGGTAACGACGCTTGTGTTGCAATGGCAGAACACATTGCCGGCAGTGAAGAGCAATTTGCGCAGTTGATGAACCTCTACGGTGACGAAATTGGCTTGGAAAACTCCAACTTTGTAAATAGCCACGGCTTAACGGCAGAAAACCATCTGACCACCGCACGCGACATGGCTAAGTTAGGCGTTGCATTGATTCGCGATGTGCCAGAAGAGTACGCTATCTACAAAGAGAAAGATTTTACCTTCAACGGTATCTCGCAGTTAAACCGTAACAAGTTACTGTGGGACAAAAGCTTAAACGTCGATGGCATCAAAACCGGTCACACTCAAGCCGCGGGTTACTCATTAGTAACGTCAGCGACAAAAGACTCTATGCGCCTTGTTGCTGTCGTAATGGGTACCGCAAGCGAACGTGCACGTAAAGTTGAGAGCAAAAAACTGTTAAACTACGGCTTCCGTTTCTATGAAACGCTAACCGCGTATGAAGCTGGAACTGAATTTGCGAAACAGCCGATTTACATGGGCGACAAAGACGAAGTGCGTTTGGGTATTAACCAAAATACACCTATCACCATCCCGCGTGGCTACCGTGAAAAGATCAATGCGACTTTTACGCTTGATAAAACGTTAGAAGCCCCAATTAAGAAAGGCGCGGTCGTCGGTACGCTGACGCTTAAAATTGAAGACGAGTTGGTATCTGAATACCCGCTTGTCACATTGGACGAAGTGAATGAAGGTAGCTTATTTAAGAAATTGAAAGACTTCATTCGCAAAAAACTAGATATGTAATCTAGGCTGTAACAACGATTGAAATGGAAAACCGATCTTACTGATCGGTTTTTCAATATATACGTCCCCAAAACCTTAGTCTTTAAGAGGTTATATACATGACGGTAAAAGATACCAAATTTGACGAGTTGCTTGAGTTTCCATGCAACCAAACATTTAAAGTAATGGGTTTAGCGCAAGACGACTTACCTATCAAGATCATCGAAGTGCTGCAAAAAATTGCTCCCGGTGATTACGCACCACAGATTAAGCCGAGTTCAAAAGGTAACTATCATTCGGTATCCGTATCAGTGCGTGTCGAAAGCAAAGAGCAGATGGAACAAGTCTACAATGACTTAGGTGCCATCGACATCGTCCGCGTGGTTTTGTAATGTCGGATTTAAATTCCAAACTTGTCGTTCGTTACGCTGACTCTGGTGAGTACGAGGCAATTTGGCACAAGATGCAAGACTTTACCGATAAACGCAATGACAGCGTGATTGACGAGCTCTGGGTGGTCGAGCATTCTCCAGTGTTTACCCAGGGCCAAGCCGGCAAAGAAGAACATCTGTTAAATACCGGAGACATTCCGGTAGTCAAAGTGGATCGCGGCGGTCAGGTAACCTATCACGGGCCGGGCCAGTTAGTGATCTATTTAATGTTAGACTTGAAGCGTCGAAAAATGGGCGTACGCGAATTAGTGACCAAAATCGAACAAGCGATCGTAGACTTGTTAACGCCCTACCAGATTAATGCGTATCCGAAAAAAGATGCACCTGGCGTTTATGTTGATGATATGAAAATCGCATCGCTTGGCTTACGGGTACGAAGAGGTTGCAGTTTTCATGGTCTGGCGCTAAACATCGATATGGACATGGAACCTTTCTTAAGAATCAACCCTTGTGGATACGCTGGGTTAGAAATGGTTCAGACCTCTAAGATTGGGGGCCCCAAAACAGTTATGGAAGCCGCTGACAAATTATCCCAAATCCTCGCCGACTCTATTGGTGCGGAGCAGATTGAAACTAAACAAGGTTTTGCAGACTTAGTCTGCTAACTTGTGAATGAGAGAATAATGGCAAGAGTTAAAACGTCACAGTTAGAAGCGGGGGTAAAACTTCGCGACGCCGAGAAAATGGCATTGATCCCAGTTAAAGTGGTTCCATCTGAACGTGAAACCATGTTGAGAAAACCTGACTGGCTTAAGATTCGCTTACCTAAATCAAGCGAAAAGATTGATAACATCAAAAAAGCAATGCGCAGCCAAGGTTTAAGCTCGGTATGCGAAGAGGCCTCTTGCCCTAACCTGCCAGAGTGTTTTAACCACGGTACTGCGACCTTTATGATCTTAGGTGATATTTGTACTCGCCGTTGTCCGTTCTGTGATGTTGCACATGGTCGTCCTTTACCACCGAGTGCCGAAGAGCCAGAAAAACTTGCTCTGACCATCAAAGAAATGAAGTTGAAATATGTCGTTATTACGTCAGTTGACCGTGACGATTTGAGAGACGGTGGCGCTCAACACTTTGCTGACTGTGTCAAAGCAATTCGTGAACACAACCCAGGTATCAAAGTTGAGATACTCGTTCCAGACTTCAGAGGCCGTATGGACATTGCGTTAGACATCCTCTCTACTGCGCCACCAGATGTGTTTAACCACAATTTAGAAACCGCGCCGCGTTTGTACCGTTTGGCCCGCCCAGGCGCGAACTATAAATGGTCTTTGGAGCTACTGAAGAAGTTCAAGGCTCGTCACCCAGAGGTCGACACTAAATCAGGCTTGATGGTCGGTCTTGGTGAAAATAACGAAGAGATCCTCGAGGTGCTTAAAGATTTAAGAGAGCACGACGTTGATATGTTGACCATTGGCCAATACTTGCAACCAAGTCGTCACCACCTTGCAGTCGAACGTTATGTACCACCAGCGGAGTTTGATATGTTTAAGGAAGAAGCAGATAAACTAGGCTTTAAACATGCAGCCAGTGGTCCGTTTGTTCGTTCAAGTTATCATGCGGATAAACAAGCCGCAGGTGAAGAAGTTAAATAGAAACTATTTGCTGAATAAACAAAAGCCCTCCGATTGGAGGGCTTTTTTGTTAGACACTTACACGTTTGTAAGGTCGATATTCTGGTTGCCAGAATAAGGCTTCAATCTTATTGAGTAATTCATCGTCAGACATCGACAACGCCAGTCCTTGCGACATCGCCACTTTCGCAACGTTAAACGCTATGATCTTACTCAGTTCCGCAAGTTCTGTTAACTTCGGCAGTAATGAACCTTCGCCATTCGCCGCTGGAGACGCCTCGGCTAACGTCACACTGGTGGACATCAACATTTCGTCGGAGATTAACTTAGCGCCACAAGCAATAACCCCTAATCCGATACCAGGGAAAATATAGGCGTTGTTGCATTGAGCAATTTCGTATGTTTTACCTTGGTATTCGATAGGCGCAAATGGGCTACCCGATGCTACTATGGCTTCGCCGTTAGTCCACTCAATGATCTGTTCTGGACGTGCTTCAATTTGTTTTATCGGGTTACTTAATGGAAAGACAATCGGTTGCTCGTTTCCTGCGTGCATCGCTTTGATTACGTCTTCAGTGAACAGCCCCGGTACGCCAGAGACCCCGATGAGGATACCCGGTTTTGCACAATTCATAACATCTAACAAACTGGCGTATTCACCGGAAAATTGCCATTGTGAGATGTTCTCTTGCGATTGCACTAAGGCCTGTTGAAACTCACGTAAGCCTTCCATGCCATCTGTTAACAAGCCATAACGGTCAATCATGTATACTTGTGAACGAGCCGTCGCGTCGTCCAACCCTTCCGCTTTCATTTGCATGATAATTTGTTCTGCAATGCCGCAACCTGCGGAACCAGCGCCGACAAACACAACTTTTTGCTCAGACAACTTCTGGCCTTTCTTGCGACATGCGGCTAAAAGCGTCCCTACGGTCACCGCTGCAGTACCTTGGATATCATCGTTGAAACAACACACTTGATCGCGGTATTTCTTCAAAATTGGCATTGCATTTGGCTGCGCGAAATCTTCAAATTGAATCATCACGCCAGGCCAGCGTTTCTTCACCGCATTGATAAACTTCTCAACAAACGCGTCGTACTCTTCCTGCGGAATACGCTCATGGCGTTCACCCATATACATTGGATCCGCCAACAGTTTTTCATTATTGGTTCCTACATCCAAAGTGATCGGTAGCGTATATGCTGGACTGATCCCGCCACAAGCGGTATACAACGACAATTTACCGATAGGAATACCCATACCGCCAATCCCTTGGTCACCAAGGCCCAAAATTCGCTCGCCATCAGTGACAACAATAACTTTAACGTTACGCTTAGTTGCGTTACGTAAAATATCGTCCATTTGGTCTCTTTCCGTGTAAGAGATAAACAAACCACGATTCGAACGATAAATATCCGAAAATTTTTCACATGCCTCACCAACCGTCGGGGTATAGATAATTGGCATCATTTCATCAATGTGCTGAGTCAATAGGCTGAAAAACAACGTTTCGTTGTTATCTTGAATCGCGCGAAGATAGATGTGTTTATTGATTGGATCTTGAAAGCTCGAATACTGCATGTATGCACGTTCAACTTGCTCTTCAATGGTCTCATACCTAGGTGGCAATAGCCCCATAAGGTTGAAGTTCGTGCGTTCCATTTTGGAAAAAGCAGTTCCTTTGTTCAACAAAGGTGTTTCAATTAATGCAGGTCCAGAGTGGTGGATATACAGAGGGCCTTTACTTTGATTTTGGCTCATTTTCATCCTGATATTTTGTGTGTAGGAAGGTTATTGATATACAACCAATATTTTACGATTTTTCTTTGTCAAAGAGAAAGTGTAGACCAAGATTTTTGAAGCGCTAGGGCACTGGTAATACCTGTTATTCACAGGCAAAAAAATGGCGCAGGCCTCTTTCGAGCACGCTGCGCCAAGACACTCTCAAACTGGTTTAGTTTATAGCAACAATTGCCATCGATAGCGGCGCCAATTGGCCACTCATTTTGGTGCCAGAAGCAGCAATCTCTAAATTGCCGTAAATCACTTCCGCGTTAGTGCCTGCCACCTTAAGTGCAAAGTCTTTTGCAGTCTTTGCTGAGTTATAGACAACGTAATACGTCGGTTCATTGTCTAAGCTTCGGCTCAAAGCAAAAATACCCGGCTCTTTCGAAGCAAATTCGACTTTTTGCACACCGCGTCTCAGTACTTTATGGCCGTGATAGATTTCTGCGTATTCAGCAAACTGTTTGTAAATTGGGTGTTGCTGATCAAAATTGTCGTCCGCTGTGGTTTTGTCGGTGCCATACAAATTGTTGTCGTTATAGTCTGGTGTAAGAGAAGGCATCATGTCTTCGCGCGCACCGCGGTCACCGCCGTCTCCAGTGAAGCCTTGCTCGTCGCCGTAATAGACCACAGGAATACCACGGGCAAAATACATCAACGAGTTGGACAAGTTGAAACGCTTAATCTTTTCCTCTTCTGAGGCATTTGGTAATGATTGATCTAAGGTGTAAGCCAAACGACCGACGTCGTGGTTACTGACAAAGTTCATCAATAAGTCTGCAGACGAATTATGATCTTCATACTTAACGTCATGACTGAACAAGTCCTGCAGGTTGTCGGTGCCTTTGTCGTAAGCAAAGACATCTTTAGTGCGATATTGGAAAGCAAAATCCAACACTGACGGCATGTCGCCCTCAGTGGTGTAGTAACTTAGAACGTCAGTGTCGCCAGAATACACTTCGCCAAATACAAAAAACTGTGGGATGCCTTGAGACTGAGCAAACTTAGTAATTGCCGGGGTAAACTCCTGCCAAAACTCAACGTTAACGTGTTTTACAGTATCGATTCTGAAGCCATCGGGTCTGAACTGCTTGATGATGTTATTAAAAATATCAATCATACCTTTGACGACTTCAGGGTTATCCGTATCGACGTCATCTAGACCCATGAAGTCACCATACACCGAGTTTTCACCCTGCCAAGTGCTGTCACCTTGGTTGTGGTAGTACTTAGGGTCGTTCAACCATTGAGGTTTCTTAACATTTTCTAAACCTTCAGGAATATAGGGTGTATAGCCCTTACCCGCCGCTTTTTCGGCAAGTGTGCGGTATTCACATAAAGGTCCTGATGTAGAAAACTGCGGTTTTCCTTCACCATGGCATTCTTCAAACTTAATGACATCAGCGGTGTGATTGGTGATGATATCGAAGAATACCTTGATGTTCTTCGAGTGCGCAGCGTCGATGAAATCTTTCAGATCTTGGTTGCTGCCTAAATGTGGGTCAATTTCAGTGTAATCGACAGGCCAGTAGCCGTGATAACCAGAAGAATCGCCTTGTACCGCTTGGTTGCGCAGAATTGGCGTCAACCAAATCGCAGAGATCCCCATGTCTTTGAGGTAATCAAGTTTACTTTGTAGCCCTTTGATGTCGCCACCATGATAATGGGCATTACTTGTCGGATCGAAACCGCCACGGCTTATTGCGATGGTCTCAGAACCGTTGTCATTGCTGGTATCGCCATTGGCAAAACGGTCAGGCATTACGAAATAAAACACGTCGTCGCGGACGTCTCGAGTCAAATAGTTTTCACTAAAGGTCATTTCATCCGACTTTGTTTCGACCTTTTCTTCGACAGTACTGCAGGCCAATGCAAGTGACACCACTGCACCGACGGCTAATAACCGACCGACTTTATTATGTTTCGTAAGCATAAAACTTTCCGTTTATTATTCTTAAGTCTCTAATTTAGCCTATTGCACACCTTTGGAAAACAAAACACCAGATGACTACGTATGCAAAAGCAATAGAGTAAAACTCGCTAACATACGCATTTAGAGTCTTGACACTAAAACAGGGAAAAGACATCATGCGAGCAACTAAATTCAGACAGTTCAAGAAGAGACAAAATGTTAGCCAAACGGATCATCCCTTGTTTAGACGTAAAAGACGGAAAAGTTGTCAAAGGTGTTCAGTTTCGAAACCATGAAACGATTGGTGACATAGTTCCTTTAGCGGAGCGTTATGCTCAAGAAGGTGCAGATGAGTTGGTGTTCTACGACATCACTGCATCGAGCGATTCTCGTGTTGTAGACAAGAGTTGGGTCAGTCGTATCGCCCAAGTCATCGACATTCCATTCTGCGTGGCCGGCGGCATCAAAACCGTTGAACAAGCCGGCGAAATTCTAGCTATGGGCGCAGACAAAATATCGATCAATTCACCTGCCCTTTTAAACCCAGAGCTAATTACTCAATTGCACGACACCTATGGTCAGCAATGTGTTGTCGTTGGCATAGATTCTTATTTCAATAAAGAGACGGGTGAATACGAAGTTTATAAGTTCACAGGCGACGAGAGCCGCACGGAAAAAGCCGGATATAGAACCTTAGATTGGATTCAGGAAGTTCAGTCTCGAGGCGCTGGTGAAATCGTTCTTAACTGCATGAACCAAGACGGTGTTCGACAAGGCTACGACATCGAGCAACTTGCAAAAGTCAGAGCGGCGTGTAGCGTACCACTGATTGCATCTGGTGGCGCTGGCGAAATGACCCACTTTAGCGACGTATTCCAACAAGCCAATGTTGATGGCGCCCTTGCGGCTTCAGTGTTCCACAAGAAAATTATTGATATCCAAGAGTTAAAATCATTTTTAAGCTCTCAAGACATTGCAATTCGAACATAAAAAAAGCGGCTTAGCCGCTTTTTTTCATTATTTCTTAGACAGTTGCCAAACCTCACCGCCGTCTGTGATTAAGTAGAGCTTTCCTTTGTCATCGATTTCGATGTCTCGAATCCGCTGCCCTTCCGATTTCAGAAATGTCTGCTGTCCAGCCACTTTTAGCGCATCAGCGGCACCGGTCAATTCAACCAAACGTAACTCTTGATACTTCAAGGTGGTATTTAGAATATGACCATTAAGCTCTGGAAACTCCTGACCGTAATACACCAATAAACTAGACGGTGCGATAGATGGCGTCCATTGCAGCAGAGGCTGTGCCATTCCTTCTTTATGAGTTAAGTCACTGATGATATCGCCGCCGTAGTCAACGCCATAAGTGATCACAGGCCAACCGTAATTTACACCGGGCTCAATCACATTGATTTCGTCGCCACCTTGTGGGCCATGTTCGTTGGAAAACACTAATTGGCGCTTAACGTCGTAAAACATGCCCTGTGGGTTGCGGTGACCAAGGGAATAGATTTCTGGCAACGCCCCGGCTTCAGAAACGAACGGATTATCCTTAGGCACAGAACCGTCGCGATTTATTCGGATCACTTTACCAAAATGGTTATCTAGTGTTTGTGTATCGTCTTTGTAGAAGTAACCATCGCCAACGGCAAACATCATTGAGTTGTCGGGTAAAAATGTGATGCGGCCGGAATAGTGATACGCCTGCTTTTTGAAAGGGCTGGCAACGAACAATGTTTCAATATCCGAGAGTTCTGACCCCTTTAACTTTGCTTTTACCAAATAGGTCGCATTTTTAGTCGCACTGCCCGCAGCGTAGGTAAAATAAACCACTTGATTCTTGTCATAATCAGGATCGGCAATAACATCAAGCAAGCCGCCCTGCCCAGCGTTATAAACACTCGGTAAGTAGTCAATCGCAGCCGACATCTTACCATTCTCTAAAATGCGAACGTCACCGTTGCGTTCAGTGATAATAAACTTTTCACCACCCAAATGGCTTATGCCCCACGGGCGATCTAACCCCTTGGCTAGCACCGTTTTTTGATAAGAAAAATTCACCTCGGCAAAACTGCCGCAACTCACCAATGCGAGAAAAACTGTCATCAGCTTTTTCATTGTCGTTTCCTAATTTCTCTTCGGACGAAAATAGTCCGTGTTTTTATAATAATCAGTGTCTTCGTTTTTGTCGTACCAGCTCGGTACCCCAAGAAGAGGCAATGGCGACAATTGCGAGTTGTCATTTAACACTCCGGACAACACTTTGTCTGCCAGTTTTTCGTCAATCATGCGGTATTGAACGTTAAGAGGCAGTGAACGCAGTTCAGCGCTCATATCGATGTGCAGCCATTTCCCCGTTAAACCGTCAAATGGCTTGGTCAACATTTCGTAATTGGCGTGACCGAAAACATAAGCGCAAACACCTTCTTCCCCCGCCTGAAACCAATTTGAGCGACGTTCGACGAACGCTTCATGCCATTGATGACTCGCCAACAAATCGGTTATGCCCTTGTTTTTGGTCACTAGTATTACGCCGCACTCATCAAATAAGGTCAGTGCATTTCGCAATTTTGACCGTTGGCTTTTGCCATTCGTCTGAATGTCGTCATGATGAAGTTTGTTCAGTACCGCTTTGGTTTTTGGAAACAGGCTCCAAGTAATTGCACCGAAGATGTCGTGCCAACTTTCTGAACGAGTAGGCACTTGGCCACTTTGATAAACAACCTCTTCGTAAGCTACGGCGCTGAAGTCCTCGTCTGGCCGCTGCGGCACAAACTCTATGGTTTTGTTGTTTAAGTTTTGAACTTCGTAAGGCAACAAGGATTGGAGGGCCTTCGGGCTTGGCCACTTATGCCATTCGTCAAACGCGGTTAAACGGTTTATGTCGTCAAAGACGCCTTGGTTCGCGAACTCGGTCGTCCAATGAGTAAAGGTCGAAAATTTTTTCATGTTAATCGCTGGGACTATACAAAATTGGCGCAAGCATACATTAGTTTACGCTCTGCAGATACATTAACACAGTGACCGATTGCCTATTATTGTCCGTCAGTTATACTCGGCGGCGACTGAAATGTTTCTTTGAGTTTTATGTCGAAGCATTTTAAGCATAAAGGAAAAACTCTATGACAATATCAAGAAAGCTTAAGCAATGGGTATTAACACCCGCGCTAATAGGCTCAGCGTTTACAGCAAACGCCCAAGATAACTTTGAACAAGCTTATCAATCGATTACAGACAATGAAATTGCGACCCACGTTAAAGAGATCGCTTCAGATAAATACATGGGCCGTTCACCAACGGGCCCAGGTGAAAAGCTGTTGCTTGAGTACTTAATCAAGAACTTCAAACAATACGGTTTTCAACCAGGAAATGGTGACAGCTTCTTGCAACCTGTTGACCTAGTTGAAATTGTTGGCAATGAAGATCAAGTACTAACCATTGGCGGTAAGGCTTACCAGTATCGCAAAGACATGGTGACAGGCACCAGTCGCACCAGTGAATATGAGCAACTGAAAGACTCAGAGCTGGTCTTTGTTGGCTATGGCATCAACGCGCCAGAGTACAACTGGAATGACTATGAAGGCTTGGACATGAAAGGCAAGACCGCCGTGATCCTCGTCAATGATCCAGGTTACGAGTCAGGCGATGACAAGCTTTTCCAAGGTAAAACCATGACCTACTACGGTCGTTGGACATACAAATATGAAGAAGCCTCGCGCCAAGGCGCTGCTGGTGCAATCATAGTGCATGAGACTGCGCCAGCGTCTTACCCTTGGACTGTGGTAGAAAACAGCTGGACCGGTCCTCAGTATGGTCTTTGGAAAGAAGATGGTAACAAAGGTCGTGTCGCTGTCGAAGGTTGGGTTCAGCACTCAGTTGCGAAAGAAATCTTTAACAAAGCAGGTCTGGATTTTGACGCACTCAAAAAACAAGCCATGAAAAAACCAACAAACAAGAAGTTGGGTAACTTAACGGCAAGTGTTGAGGTGAAATCTAAAGTTAAAAAGTCCACCAGCTACAACTTTATAGCCACGCTTCCTGGCGCTAAAGCGCCAGATGAACACGTCATCTATACCGCTCACTGGGATCATATCGGTTACGACGAAACCAAAAAAGGCGACAAAATCTACAACGGTGCACACGATAATGCGACCGGTATTGCAGGTTTGTTAGAACTTGCACAAGCCTTTGGTTCATTGAAGCAGCGTCCAGAAAAAAGCATCACGTTCTTAGCCGTAACGGCTGAAGAACAAGGTTTGTTAGGCTCGCGTTATTATGCGGAAAATCCAATCATAGGATTAGACAAAACCGTCGCCAACTTGAACATGGATAGCCTGAACGTTTTGGGTAAGGTGAAGGAAGTCAGTGTCCGAGGCTTAGGCAAGTCAGAACTCGACACTTACCTAGCAAACGCCGCTGAAAAACAAAACCGTGTTACGGTTCAAGGTGATAACCCATCTGCGGGCTACTATTACCGAAGTGACCACTTTAACTTTGCTAAAGTGGGCGTACCGGCAATGTATGCAGGTGGTGGTCGTACCCCAGTTGATGACGCGACAGCTAAATATCGCAAAAAAATGAGTTTAATCGTTCGCGGTTGTTATCATCAGCCTTGTGATGAATACCGTAAGAGCTGGGACTTAAGCGGTGCGCAGCAAGACGTCCAATTATATTTCGATGTCGGCTACAACGTCGCAAACGCTGAAAACTGGCCACAGTGGTCTAGCTCTTCAGAGTTCCAACGCGCTAAATAACAAAAAGCCCCTTTTAAAGGGGCTTTTTCTTTGTAAGCTTCGAGTCTGGCTATGATGTTTCCTTTGTCCAGTAGCGCGCAAGCTTCTTAACCTCAGTTACATTTATTTACTCAGTTTGCGCATCGACTCCGCACTTTTCTCAACTCCGTCAGCATTTGATTGGCGCCTTAGCCAAACACAAAAAGCAACGAAAACAGCCCAAATAGACTATATTTTGTTCAATTGCGGCAGCTTGTACTACTGCGATTGACCCAATCGCACTAAATACTCGCATAATTGCTCTTCATTCAAACTAACTTAATGATTTATTTACCATTCTATCTTTTGGTAATAAGTCCTAACTTTTGCATTTATAGCTTGCACAAAAATCACTTGGCAAAGCCAAATCGTTATGTAAGTGTTAATCCTGAGTTAAAGTAACAACTCTAATTATTTTCCAAGGTTCGGCCGCGCCAAAGTCCGGCCTTGGGAAATGTGATTTTGATTTTGATTTTGATTTTTTTGGAGTACAACACCTATGTGTTCGATTTTTGGAATTCTCGACATCACTACAGATGCCGCAGAATTGCGCCCTAAGGCGCTGGAATTATCTGGTTTATTACGTCACCGTGGCCCTGACTGGTCTGGTATTTGGAGCAACGACAACGCAATCTTAGCGCATGAGCGCCTTGCGATTGTCGATTTAGAGAATGGCGCGCAACCTCTAATCAATAATAATCGAAATCACATCTTAGCCGTTAATGGCGAAATTTATAATCACAAGAATTTGCAGGCTGACCTCACTGTCGACTTTGAGTTTCAAACTCAGTCTGACTGCGAAGTCATCTTGGCGTTATATCAACAAGAAGGTATCGATTTCATTGACAAGCTGAAAGGTATGTTCGCCTTCATTTTGTACGATGAAACTGAAAACAGCTACCTTATCGCTCGTGACCACATGGGCATTATCCCGCTTTACTATGGTTATGATATTCACGGCCAGCTCTTTGTTGCTTCCGAAATGAAAGCGTTAGTGCCGATTTGCCGCACAGTCAGTGAATTCCCTCCCGGCCATTATTGGAGCAGCAAAGAAGGTAAGATTAAGCGTTATTACACTCGCGAATGGCGCGAGTACTCGGCGGTCGAAAACGCAGGCGGCACCGCACAAGATATTCATGACGCACTGAGTGAGTCGGTTAAAACCCATATGATGTCAGACGTACCTTATGGTGTTCTATTGTCAGGTGGTTTAGATTCTTCGGTTATCTCAGCGATTGCGCAAAAGTTTGCTCAAAAACGAATTGAAGACGAAGGCCAGTCAAAAGCTTGGTGGCCGCAGTTGCACTCGTTTGCCGTAGGTTTAAAAGGCGCACCTGATCTAATCGCGGCAAAGAAAGTCGCCGATTTCATCGGTACCATCCATCACGAAATCAACTACACAGTGCAAGAAGGCATCGACGCGATACGCGACGTCATTTACCACCTCGAAACCTACGACGTGACGACGATTCGAGCCTCAACTCCTATGTACTTAATGGCGCGTAAAATTAAAGCCATGGGCATCAAGATGGTGTTATCGGGAGAAGGCGCGGACGAAGTGTTCGGCGGCTATTTGTATTTCTACAAAGCACCTAACGCGCAAGAGTTCCATGAAGAAACGATTCGTAAGTTAGATCGTTTGCACATGTTTGATTGTGCTCGGGCAAACAAAGCGATGTCGGCTTGGGGCGTTGAAGCTCGAGTTCCGTTCTTGGATAAAGCGTTTTTAGATGTTGCGATGTCGATCAATCCTGAACTTAAGATGTGTGGAAATGGCAAGATGGAGAAGCACATCCTGCGTGAGGCATTTGAAGGTTACTTACCTGAAGAGGTATTGTGGCGTCAGAAAGAACAGTTCTCTGACGGTGTCGGTTACAGCTGGATCGACTCATTGGTTGAGTCTGCCGAAGCCAATATTACAGAACAAATGATGGCAAGTGCAGAATATCGCTTCCCACACAATACGCCGCAGTCGCGAGAAGCTTACTTCTATCGCACAATCTTTGAAGAGCACTTCCCGCTTGATTCAGCGGCGGAATGTGTGCCTGGCGGTAAGTCGGTTGCTTGCTCAACGCCTGAAGCGATTGCTTGGGATGAAAAATTTGCAGCAAATGCAGATCCATCTGGACGTGCCATGTTCGATGTCCATGAACAAGGTTACAACGACAAATCTTAATCTGAAAAAGGCGCCTAAGGCGCCTTTTTTATTTCACGGTCTCTTAAGCAGTTACTGACTTCTTTGGCGTTCACTGGCAAACTCTAATTATACAGTTCCAACTATCAAGAAACGATATGCTATACAAACATTTAGGATTTGCCCTCACCCTCATTTCACTGGGCTTTTTCGTGCCTGGAATTCTTCAGCCTATGTTCAGTCTAAATATGGAAATGCAGGCGATGTTGGCGAATACGGTTCTGTCTGCAGACTTGGTCGATAAGGAGCTCTCAATTATGGCGACGGTTGAGGAGCTTTGGTCTGATCAACGTTTACTGGTAGCTGCGCTGATATTTGCATTTTCCGTCATTATTCCAGTGCTCAAAACCACACTCGTTGCAGTGGCTTACTACTTTAGAGGTTCGGCCAAAGAGTCGAAAATAATGAAGTTTATAGCCAGTATTGGCAAGTGGTCTATGGCAGATGTGTTTGTCGTAGCTGTGTTTTTGGCCATATTATCAACCAACCACGCATCGACGGAGTCGACTCAAAATCTGCAAATATTCGCTTTCAAAATGGATTTGAATATTAGTAGCCAGACCCTTTCCAATGCAGGTTCTGGCTTTTACTTCTTCACTGCTTACTGCATTTTAAGCCTTTTAGGCACTCACTTGTACATGAAGGGCATAAACGGGCGACAACAGGAAACACAAACATGAAAAAGGCGCTCTAGGCGCCTTTTTTACTCTGCTTGTTTTTTGTCATTTTCTGCCTTGGCGGCTGCGTCCATTTCTTCGTGCTGGCTATACAATTCTCGCCATTTCTCAAATTGGTCCGAAGAGCTTTCATCTACCTTATCTTGCTCATCAAGAATATTCACTTGCAGCAACGACTCCAATAGGTCCTCTAATGCCACAATACCTTGAACGTCACCGTACTCGTCAACCACTAAGCTGATGTGCGCCCGGCGCTCTAACATGCTTCTGAATAGGCGCGGCAAGGTCAGGTTTTCCGATACCGTGTAAATCGGCTTAACCATTTTGGAAATTCTGAAATCCTCTCTTAACCGATGTGATGCCAACATAATGTCCGTTTTCAACACATAACCGATAATGTCGTCAGGATCTTTATCAAACACGAGAATACGCGAATACGACACTGAACCATGCTCTTTGGTGTACTCAGCTACGGTCATATCTTTGTGAATTTTAAACAACTGCATTCTGGGTGTTAAGATCGAGCGAAGTTCGGTGTGCTTAAACTGCAATAGACTTTGAATGAATTCAGACTCTTGCTCGTGCAATGCCCCCGATTGCGAGCCGAGCACTGCCATCGCCTCAATCTCAGCACGCAAATATTTAGCGTCATCTTGCTTTTTGCTGAATAACAATGTGATTTGATCTGACATCCAAACGAACGGCTTTAACAGGGTTACCATCCAAACCAGAATCGATGCCACCGCTGGTGCCAGCGTACGCCAATGATTTGCCCCAAGCGTTTTTGGAATGATCTCAGAAAAGACCAATACTAATAAGGTCATGATAGCAGACGCAATGCCAACCGCGGCGTCGCCAAATACTGCTGCGGCTTGAGCTCCAACACCTGCCGCGCCTGCGGTATGCGCGACAGTATTTAACGTTAAGATCGCAGCTAAGGGTTGATCTACTCGCTCCTTCAACGACTTAATTCTTTTAGCCGCCTTTGGTTTTTCATCTTCAATACTGGTCACGTAACTCGGCGAAATGCTAAGTAGTACCGCTTCCAAAATAGAGCATATAAACGAAATAGAAATAGCAACGACTATGAATAAAACTAACAAAAACATTAGTGAATCAATACCTTTTGATTTGATTAAATTGCGCGCCAAACATAATAGCGTGAAGTGAAATGGGAAACACGTTTTTCTTAAGCTCCTAAAATGAAAAAAGGCTAATCTTGCGATTAGCCTTTTACTTCCAACATAAACAAAGTCATAAGATTCATAATCGTTTACCCATAACAATTACTCACCCTATGGAGGCCAGCGGCAATGAGCTACCAGAATTTGCCGCAAGCACCCATTGAAACGAATTTATTCAACTCACTTCAATAACCTTAACTATACATCTTAAAATCACCGCGTCAATAAAAATGATAATAATTCTCATTTACAAACAAGATCAGTTAGGTATACTTCTTCCATCGAATCATTCTCAACAATGTTCGATAACGCTATCACAGTAGCGTCACTCTCTGTGACCCACCGATTTGTTTTTGGGGTCTTTGTTTTGCAGATCGGTGGGTTTTCTTTTTTTGACTATTTTTCCATCAAGTAGAACCACTTAGTTTAAAAATCAAGCAAACAGTCTTTTTAGGACTTGGCACATCCACTTTTACCAACCATAGTTAAATTGTGTTTATACCAAAACACGACATTTATCTGTTGTAATGAGCGCCTAGCTTCGCTCGATTAAAAAGGAAGAACAGTATGAAAGTAACTATTTCTGGCCACCATCTAAACGTGAAAGACTCTGTTAAACAGCACACTTTAGAGAAGTTAGAAAAAATCAGTAATCACTTCCCCGAATTAATTTCAACGAACGTTATTCTTTCCATAGACAACAACAAACACGCCGTAGCGGAATTGGAAACCGTTTATCATGGCCAACATGTCACAGTGAAAGACAGCAAAGACAATATGAATCAAGCGGTATCTAAGGCCGTTGAAAAACTTAACCGTGTATTAAATGATAAGAAAGGCATCGAGAAAAAATCTCGTGCTGACAGAATTGAAGAAGTAGAACAAGACCATACTCACGAGCATCTGCAGCAACTGAGTCTCCACTAAATCATCCACAATAAAAAGGTGCTTCGGCACCTTTTTTGCCAAATTCTATGATAAAAAAAGCGTCCTTCATTACGACCAAACACAACCATAGGTTAGACGTGGTCTTCTCTGGCACATTTACGTTTTAGGATGCCAAGGCTTATGAAACTGCCATCCAAAAATATGAGCAAACATTTTCCGGGCAATGGTACGCCGTTGCCGACGCTTCTAACATACAGCCTTCTACTTTAGAAGCGATTGAATACGTAGAAAAAGTAACCCATCTGCTATTTCAATTGGGCTGCGACTGCATTATTACCATTGCACCAAGCGATGATGCGATGTTGGGCTTTCAAGTAAAAAAAGCCGCTGGAAGTCACAATATTCAATTGGTCGACTCAAAAGCAACGGCCAACGATTTGATTGCTAGCCTTGAGCTGCCAGACGAATGATTTGTGTTTCAAAACGCCGCCAGTAATCCACGCCGCCTTGGTTGATAGGATTTCTAACTTGCTCTGCACTGGCGGTCCTAACGGTGGAAACTTGACTGTGGTGATTGAAACAAGCTTTTTCACTGTTTAGTTCCAGAAACTCTAACACCCGACGAATCTCTGTTTTAGGCTCTGCCACTAACTTCTCATAGTGCAAAGTCATCATGTTCCGCGGGTAAATACCCTGCCAATACTCAATAAACTCTTTGTAACTGTCATAATAGTGACTGAGGTGTTGCCAGTTGTAACTGAATTCCTGTCCACGACCATACAGTTGCTTGAAATTACTGAAGCAACAAGCCATTTTATCGCGGCGAATGTCGATGACTTTGGCATTGGGAAAGAGACTTAAAATTAAGCCCAAATGACGAAAATTATTGGGCATTTTGTCGACAAAAAACGGCGTTTTTATCGCGAACGGCTCAACCCTGTCCAAATATTCTTGCCTAAAATCACTCAGCTGTTGAACTGTTAACTGGTTGCATATTTGCCCATACAGCTCTACACCTTGCTCCCGGGCAAATAGATTTAGTTTTTTGGCGATGGACAAAATATAGGGTAATTCAAATGTCGCTGTGATTTGAGAGTGACACGCCAATATTTGTTCAAGCAGCGTCGATCCAGCCCTTGGCATGCCAACTATAAAAATGGGCTGCAATGCACCTTCCGCCGGTTTTAGTTTCGGAAGCATTTTCCAGTCTGATAGCTTTGCCGTGGATAGTTCGCTATTAATGACATTAGGGGTGTATTGCACCTCAACCGATTTCAGGGCGTTACCCGTCACGTAAGCATCAAATGCCCCGTCGACGTCTTTTTCTCGCTCCAACGCATAACCCAAAGCAAAATAGAGCCGGGTTCTGTCTTCGTCAAGTAAGTCAGAATCTAATTGC
Source organism: Alteromonadaceae bacterium (assembly GCA_964229075.1). GTDB lineage: Bacteria > Pseudomonadota > Gammaproteobacteria > Enterobacterales > Alteromonadaceae > Psychrosphaera. Next base: position 53,843 of record CAXRBI010000056.1, read on the forward strand.
ACCTTCATATCGGTAATTTGCTGCTCTGAAAACCGATATTGTTTTAAGTTCGCAAGACTCCAATAAGCATCACCGCAGGAAGGTCTGTTATTAATGGCTTGTTTATAGCTGCTGATTGCGAGTTCTGAATCGCCGATCGTTTTGCCCAAGTGCCCCAAGTTCAGCCAGGCTTGCTCAAAGTTGCTAAAGCGTCGCACTAACATCTGATAGAGCGCTTTGGCCGAACCATATTGGCCAGTTGCAAATCTTTGGTTGGCGAGAAGAAACTCAATTGGCGTCACGTCGTTTAACTCAGAAGAAAGTTGCTCTGCAAGCTCCAAACTTCTGTGGTGCTCCTGCGTATTGGCATAAACTTGAGCTAACAAATAGCGTACTAAAATGTCTTTTCCTTCGCTTTCCGCAAGGCGTTTTACAAGAATGTTCTCCGCTGGAATGTACAACTCACATTGCAAAAAAACGATCGCGGAAACAATCGCCTGAGAACATCCGTTATGGCGATTTAGACTCGAACGTATGGTCTTTAACGCTTGGTTTTTGTTATCGCCAAAACTTGCGTAAAACGCTTGATAAGTTTCGTTCGGTAAATCAGCAAATAATGCCAAAAAGCGCTCGCACCATAAGATTTGTGATTGACTGTCCGAGTTTTTAGCCTGCCTGTACAATTCACTAAGGGCTTGCCAACTCGGCCGCATCGCCCAGTTTAGGCTCACAGCTTGGTTGAAACTGTTAACTGCGCTCTGCGTCTCACCAAGCTTGCGATACAGCTGACCTTGCAACTGCCAAGCGTTGGGGTCTTTGGCCGACAGACGCCGCCATTGCTGAATGTACGACTGCGCTTGTTCAAATTGTTGAAGATAAAAGCTTGCAGTCGATTGTAAACGAAAAAACTCTACCCGCTCGGCAGAGTTGAGCGTATCAAAGTCCAAAGCATCAAGCCGCGCAATCGACTCATGCAAGCGACCAGAAACAATAAGTTTTTTTACGGATATCAAGTGAGACTACAAATGAAAGCCTTGTTTAAAAGCGGTACGTCAGATTAACACTGGCGGTTCGGGGTCTATTCGTCGTTATTCGGGGCACATCGTCTTGGTCATTAATGAACAAAGTAGCTCGTTCATCGGCAATATTCTCGACACCAAGAGTCAACAGCCAAGTATCAAATTCGAGGCCAAATTGAATATTGAAAATCTGGTATCCCGGTTGTTTTTGCCGTTGATTTTGTACCAGCGAACTCCATGAGGAAGAGGCATACAAGGCGAATACTTGCCCCCACCAATCAAAACCTTGGTAACTATCATCCCACCTTAACTGTAAGTTACCTTGCCGTTCTGGCGTGACCGGTAAGGCACTGCCAACGAGCACGATTTCAATCGCTTGCGCTTTTATTTTTGTCAGTTCTGTATCGTTTAATGAGACTGCTGCCGCAATGCTAAGATTGTTGTTCACTTGCCAGCTCAAATTCGATTCAAGGCCCTGAATTCGAGCATCCGCGGCATTTTCGATAAACGTCAAGATAGAAACGTTCTGTGGGTCGAAGCGAGACACTTGCATATCTTGCCAGTCAATTTGATAAACGCTGCCATTAAATCGGACGCGTCTGTCAAAACTGGTCTTCCATCCGAATTCTAGATTTACTACATCGTCGGTGTCGTAAGTTAAGCCAACATTAGCGAATTCCGGGTTTACTGATTCGATGCCGCCACCGCGATTGAATCCACCGGGCCGGAACCCTTCCGAAACGGTAAAGTAAAACAATTTATCGGAGTCAAACTGGTGGCTTAAATTCAATTTGAGGATAGACCCTGATTGCTCTAGAGGCTCAGTGCTGTGATCGCCACTGACATCGTAATCGCGTCCACGGTCGGTATTTACAGAACCTTGGAATATGCCATCAGCAAAATTGGTGGAGCCAGCCAAATCAACTTCAATGTCGTATTTTCGAGCGCCAACATTGATGGTCCACTTGGGCAGAAACTCATAGCTAAACTCGGCAAACCACGCCATCTGTTTTTCAGAACGGAAGATATCATTGAAAAATGTGATATTCGGCCTTCTCACAGCGCTATTTACCTGCAATGCTGTCGATATTGGCGCGTTTGGCGCGTTTGGCGCGTTTGGCGCGTTTGGCGCGTTTGGCGCGTTTGGCGCAAAGCCTAACTCGGTCGCACTGAGGTACTCGTACTGATCTTGCGTTTCAATTTCGAAGTCATCGGAAAAGACACCCATGATAAAGTGCAATTTTTCGGTCAGTTGCTTTTGCACTCGAAATTCATGAGTTACTCTGGAATGGGTTTGAATACCATCAAAACCTTTAGTTGGATCTAGACACTCACGTTCAGTGGTAATCACAGAGGGCTCAATGTTGTAATTCGCGATGTAATCCGGATTGTCGTAAGAACATGTGTAGTATGCTATGAATGCACCTGAGTTGTTGTAACCGGTGTAATCAATAAACTGCTCTACGTCCCGCTCTAAATAAGCACTGGCCAAGGTGATTTCAAAACCATATACTTCACCTTCAATGGTCAATGCGGTTTGATTTACCTCGTCCGTTAATGAATCAGGGTAAAACCGGTTAACCATTAAGTCGCCCACATCTGGATCAAAATCAAAGACCCCATCCGCTTGGATTTCCTGTGCTAAATGCGACGCTTGTATGGTCCAATACTCATCAATCATTGCCAAAGCGCTAACCCTGAAACCTCGATAGCTCGAATCGTTAAAGTCCTTCTCAACCAGCGCCTGATTATTTATCAGTTCATATCGTGCCGCATCTATCCCAACATTCGAATTCGGGTTAACTCTTGGGTCAAGCGTAAACTCACCATAGACGTTGTCGATATAACCACCGCGGTTCACATTATAAAAGTTGCCTCTTACCGCAATTTTATCGTGTACCGGTACATTTATCACAAACTCCAAATTATCTGATGGAGCCCCTGATTTGGTCGCGCCAAAACCGGCTTCTATATGCCCATAAAACTCATCAAGTTCAGGCTTGTTAGTGATGTAGCGAATTGTGCCGGCCTGTGAACTGGCGCCAAATAGTGTGCCTTGAGGTCCAGGCAACACCTCAACCCGCTCTATATCACTTAAATAAATATCTAGGTTTCGGCCAGGCGCGGTGAGAGGTTGTTCATCCAAGTATGTGGCGACATTGGGCACCGTACCTTGAGCCACCGACAACATGATGGCGCTTGGTTGAATTGCCATGCCCCTAATAAACACGTCGGCTTGACCGGGGCCACGGCCACCCACCGTTATGCTAGGAACATAAAGTGATAAATCATCAAAGTTAGTAATGTTGCCGCTACTAAGGACATCTTGGTTAAGTGCAGATAACGTGACGGGCGTGGTTTGACTATTCTGCACGCGCTTCATTGAGGTAACTTCAATCACCTCCAGCACACGCTCATCGCCGGTTTGTTCCGCTAACAGTAATGACGGCAGCGCGCCAAGGCTTAACACTGACGCTTTATCGATGGTTTCAACACGAACCTGTGTTTGTCATGCAATTTCTGTTTTACACTCACCAAACGATTTCCCAACAGCGTTGTAATCTTCCTCAATAGCTATAAGATTAAGTCATGTTTGTTATATTTCCAATCTAACAAATCAATAAAAGACGTTTTTTTTCAGCAAATTAAGAGTGCCCTTCTATACTCAAAGCTGAGCGATAAAACGCATTTGTGTAGACAATGTTACGTTACAGGAATCGATAACCACCCATGTCGAATTTGGGAATCAAATTAATCTTAGCGTTTTTAAGCGCGGTTATCTTTCCGCTGGCTGTAACGCATTGGTTAACAGAGCGAGAGACAGAAAGCTACGCAGCGAACGCGTTCGAAAACTCATTTTTAAGCGAAGTTCGGCAAATCGAACATTCAGTCAGCGTCATGTTTGACCAATATCGCGATAATGTCAGCCTGTTAAGTTCAAGTGCGGATTTTGAGTCAGCAAAAGGGGCGATTTCTACCTACATGGATAAGACTGCAACAACGATGCAGTCAGCCACCATAGGAGGACCAGAAACCAAACTCTATCAACAATTTGCCAACATCGCTCAACACCTCTCTGATGTCAGCTATATTTATTATGGCACGTACGGAGGCGGTTATATGCAGTGGCCGGCCGGCCCTACTACCGATTACTACGACCCAAGGATCCGCCCGTGGTTTACAGCTGCTGTAGAGGCCGATGGTAAAATTGTCCGTGCGCCCGCTTACTATTGGGCGGGTGATAACAGCACGATTATCTCCACGGTCAAATTACTGAAAGACGAAGCGCAACAACCCTTCGGTGTAATTGGAATGGACATTACACTGAACAAATTTACTGACATGCTGAAGAATATCGATTTTGGTTACAACGGAGATCTCATCGTTGTTGAACACACAGGTAGAGTCCTTGCCGATACCAAAAACCCTGATAATGTCTTTAGTCTTTTGAAGCAAGTGTACGGTGCGAAACTAGAGCAATTCCACGGCAACATCAACATCGAACAGACCTATATTGAAATCGGTGAACCGCATTTAGTTACCAGCTATTACTCAGACAGCTTAGGTTGGACATTTATAGGCTTAGTGCCAGAGGCAACCATTGACAAACAAGTGTCTCGTCTCACAATGAGAATATTGTCAGTCACTCTCTTCAGCGTCATTGTGTTTGGCTTTGCAGCCATTTTGTTATCAAAAGTCCTCACTGGAGTGATTGAGAAAAACCAACGGAAACTTATGCGAGCCAAAGGCCAGGCGGAGCAAGCTAACCAGGCCAAAAGTGAATTTCTTGCCAACATGAGCCATGAGATTCGAACGCCATTGAACGGTGTTCTTGGCATGAGCCAGTTGTTGTCGAAAACACAACTAACACCTGACCAACAAGACAAGCTTAAAACCATTGAAACCAGTGGTCATTTGTTAATGGAGATCATTAACAACATACTCGACTTTTCTAAAATAGAAGCGCAAAAGTTAGAAATTAATCCAGTCCCAACCGACCTTGATACCCTGTTGACCAACATTGCGCTGAGCCACAATGCCAATATCATTAAAAACAACCTCGAGTTAATCATCGACATCACTGAGGTAAACGAGCTCTCGGTCATGGTTGACGACGTTCGGCTATCTCAAGTGATCGGAAATTTACTCTCTAATGCGATTAAATTTACCAGTGCCGGTCACATCATTGTAAAATGCCGGGCCCTTCCAAGCAAAAACGAAGAAAAAATCCGCCTTGAGTTTAGTGTGTCAGATACCGGCATTGGCATGACGAAGGAACAACAAGGGGCCGTTTTTAATGCTTTTGAACAAGCCGACGGCTCAACGACCCGAAAGTATGGGGGGACAGGATTAGGTTTATCACTTTGCCAGTCGCTCGTGTCAGCCATGGGTTCTGAACTAAAAGTGTTTTCGAAAGTCGACAAGGGCAGTGTATTTAAGTTTGTTTTGGAGCTGCCCATCGCCCCTCGTCATGAGGAACTAAACAGGTCGCTTATCTTGCAAGAAAAATCCTGTTTATTGATCGACCCTCAACTGGTCAATTTGAAAATAATGAATCAAATCGTTCGATTGCTCGGTGGCGAAACCCTGTTGTTTAATGAGCTGGCTGATGCCAAACAGTACTTAAGAGAAAGTCCCCAATTTGACTATGTATTTATATCGGAACACCAAGACGGCGCCTCTGGAAGCTCCTTTTTGAAAGAAAACAAAACGTTTTTCAGCGGTGAAACCACGTTGGTGTTAATGAGCTATTTGATTTCAGATAATCAACACGCCGGTGATAGCGATTTTCCTGTTTTTCAGTTTGCCAAACCGTTAACCCTCAAACGTTTCGAGAATTTCTTGTTGGGTTTAAACAGTTCAGCTCACGCCGAAAAAACATCAACTCCAGCAGGGTACAAAACATCTCAATCTAGTCCTGTAAAACCTGGAGAAGACTCTCAACCTGCAGCAGAAATCACTGCAAGCTCCCCTGAGCAACATGGTCAAACGTCAATCTTGGTCGTTGAAGACAATGTTGTTAACTTTATGGTAGTGGAAAAATTCCTCAGCAATTTAGGCTTTAAAGCCATTCGTGCTGAGTGTGGTGAGGATGGTGTCTCTCAATTTCAACAATCGCCCTACTCCATTGTCCTGATGGACTGCATGTTGCCCGGCATTGATGGCTATACAGCGACCAAACAAATCAGAGCTTATGAGCGCAAAAATGACATGACACCAAGCCATATCATCGCACTCACAGCCGATGTCACCAATGAAAATAGAGAGAAATGCCTGCAGGCAGGCATGAATGACTATGTGTCGAAGCCTTTTAACTTTGATTTACTCAGAGACAGCATCGCTAATGCGCCTGGGGCTACTTTGCCAAGGTAGTCAATCAAACCTAGCGTTACTCCGTTTGTCCAACCAAACCCTTCTTGCACTTCATACTCACCGCCTGTTGCCATTTTTTCTGGGCTAGACACATCGTACTTTTCCATAAACTTACCTGTTGCTGTAAATGTCGTTTGAACTGTCTCGAGCCATCTCTGCGCGGTTTCAATGGCCAGAGTGTGATGGCCATATTGATGTAATCCTTGAACCGTAATCCATTGCAATGGCGCCCAACCGTTTGGTGCGTCCCATTGCTGTCCACTATTATTCAACGTAGTAACCATGCCTCCGGCGTTAAGAAATTTGTATTGCAACGATTGCGCGACGGCATCAGCTTGCTGTTGTGAAGCAAGCCCAACAAAAAGTGGCCACACACCGGCCAATGACTCGACCTCACTCAGCCGCCCTTCATCAAACCAATAGTCTACAAAGTTGCCTCGCATTGGACACCAGAAAACCTCATTGATGGCCTGTTTGCGTCGCTCAGCGGCCAGTTGAAAGTGCATTTTCCTATCTGAGCCGGGATCATCAGCGTGACATTTGGCGAGATATGTCTCGGTAAAATAAAGCAATGAATTCAAGTCAATGGGGAGTATTTGGGTTGTCGCTATGCTTTGCATTTCCAAAGATTTAAACCAGCGCGTACTAAAATCCCAGCCAGATTCGCAAGCAGCTCGGACGTTGCGGTAAAACGCTCCTTCCGAACCATTTGCCAGTTGCTCTTTAAGTTCAATGTCTTCTGCGTAAGATTCGGGTCGAGGGCCATCGTCATCATCAAAATAACGATTGAGCACCATGCCATTGGCCAATTTGCAAACCCTTCTGTGTTGTTGGTTTGTTTCTAACTTCTCAACACCACTCATCCAGAACTCATATTCTTGCTCTACAGCCAACTGATAACGTTTTCGCTCTGCTAATGTAGTCTCCGTTTCTTTTGTCACCAGCTCCGCCAACAATGCCAAAACTGGCGGTTGACTTCTCCCGGCGTAATACCACCGATTGCCATTTGGAATTAAACCAACGGTATTTTGCAAGTAAATGAAATTTTCCAGTAAATTTTTAACCGCAGCGATTTGCCCAGAGTGAAGTAAACCTATGGCGGCAAAATAACTGTCCCAGTAATACACCTCACGAAATCGTCCGCCTGGCACAGTATACGCATTGGGCAGTGCTATCAAACTGTCATTTCTGCCAATGTCTGCCGGCTTTCTTAAGACCTGCCATAGGTGTTGAACTTGCTCATCGATGTATTCGTGGGACAAAGTGCTGTTCAGCTCATTCTCTCTTGGTAGTTGAAAGTGGCTTGCTACAAAATCTTGCAAGTCGAAACCATCTCGGACGGAGTTTTTTTGATACTCAGCCATCACCTCATCTAAAGCAGAGTTGGCTATTGCATCGGCAAATGTCTTGCTGTCTGGAAACAGGCCTCTTAGTTGAACTTGACGAAACAACTCACTTGCAAAAAAACGCTCAAATTCGGATTGTTTGAAGGACTTACCCATGAGCCTGCTCCTTGCATAGAGCTAGCGTTCTCTGATTGAAAAGATACAAACACCCTAGCAATGCAATGATCGGAACCAACGTTGTGTAAAACGCTTGTTGGCCACCAAAATACTGAAACACATTTCCTGTGATTATAGAACCCGTGGTTCCTCCAAGCGCAGAAAAAACAACAATGAGCCCTGTCATCGGTGCGTGTTGCTGCTTTTCCAACGAGGACAACATAACCGAATTTATCGCTGGATATATGGGTGCCATGAAAAAGCCAATCATTGGCAGGATAAAGGCAGCCAACGGCGCGTCTGACCAAGTCGCCACTGACGTTTGCTCACTGCCACTCGCCAGCGGCATAACAATGAGGATCAAGACGGCCATCGCCAACAAACATCCGACAACCAAATGAAACCAGTGCACTGTCTTTAGAACTTGCCCAGCGGCTAATCGGCCAAAGGCCAAGCCTGCCGCAAAAAGACTGGTCATCTGTACGCTCAATTCCAGCGACAAACCTAAGATTTCTCGATTGAACGTCGGTAACCAAGTACCAATGCCCTGCTCGACTAAAACATAAAGAAATATCGAAATGACAAAAATCAGGACCAGTGGCTGATAAGCGAGCTTTAACATCGCCAAGAACGCCTCGGCGTTGGAACCCGATTTTTGCTTAACCGAACCCTCGGATACCTGAGCCACAATGACTATGCAAAAAATGATGGCAATGAGCAGACTCAACAGCCAATAAACATTGAGCCAATCGTAACCATTTGTTGGGTCGTCAGACACAAAAAGGCTGAATAGCCAATAACCAAATAACGTTCCCAGCATAAACACGCCTTCTATCGTGTTCATCAACGCAGAATGTTGCTTCTGGTCTGAAGTTAGTTCACCAATTAACGAATACACAGCCACTTTTACCAAAGAAAAACCAACCCCGATGGCTGCAAACAATAACTTAATCATCACGAAGCTTGGGATACTGGCGGTGAGAGCGGTTGCCAATACAACGAGTAACAGGCCACCAAGTAGCGCCAATTTGTAACCGACTCTAGGAAGAATGGATGCTACAAAAAATGACACTATGGCAATCGATAAATCTTTATACCCTTCTAGGACACTCGCCTGTGACTTGCTGACATCAAACGTCTCTATCGATTGTAGGATCACAACCCCCACACTATTTAATAAAATAGCGAATACAAAATAGGTCGCAGCCAAAGCGACAATTGGTAATACGCGCTGCATGAAATCCCCTTTAATTCAGTTACGTTCAGTTTAGTTCGCACCTACAAGATTGCAAACGATTGCATTTTATTTTAAAAGAAAAACGGCTAACCCGCTTTCTCTCGCGACCGTAAAGCCGCGCTATCGAGCAGTAGAGTGGCGCTCTACTAACTCAATATCTATCATCTTAGATTTCACAGGCTCTCCTGCGAGTCTAGCCATTAGTGTTTCCACCATCTGCTCCGCCGCCAGTTTCGTGTTTTGAGCAACTGTCGTTAATGCGGGGTGAAACAATTCAGCCATTGTGATGTCATCAAAGCCAACGATTGCAACCTCACTCGGCACGTTGATATAACGCTCTTTTAACGCCTTAAGTGCGCCTAGAGCCACCATATCACTCGATGCCACTATCCCATCAAACTGCAAGCCATTGCTAACAATGTGTTGATTCAACTGGCGATAGGCAGCATGGCTGGTAATGTCTATTGCCACTGTTATCGCGTCGTCCTCACTTATTTGATGGTCTTTGAGAGCTTGTTTAAACCCTTGATATCGCTGAGCCATCTCGGCATGTTCTGGGTCGCCTAAGAACATCAGTTTCTGACAACCCGTTGACAGTAACTTTTGTGCAGCAAGGTAACCGCCTAAACGATTGTCGCTGCCGATAATGGGGTAGTCAGTTTTAGCGGTTGGGTCGCCCCAAACAACTAATGGCGCTGCGTTTTTCACTGCTGCATCGATCTTTTCTGACGACTTTCCTTGGCCAACAATAATCAAACCGTCTGCTCGTTGGCTATGAATAAAATAATTGGCCCACTCGCCTTTTGCCATCAAGCTGTTTGACAGCAGCATTTCATAACCTCGGGCATTTAATGCTTGATTCAAATCCGCGACCACTTTCAATAAGAAGGGATCTGAAATGCTTTGCTCGGTCGAGTCGGTTAGGTTCAATATCACCGCAACCACATTGGTCTTTTGCGTACGTAACCGACTTGCAGCTCGGTTTAGACTGAAATTGTGTTCTTGGGCTAACTTCTGCAACCTATGACGTGTTTCCTCTTTGATCAGAGGATTATCGTTTAGTGCCCGCGACGCTGTTGAGGTTGATACCCCAGCCAATTTCGCCAATCCAGCTAACGTTAATTTAGACTCTTGCGACAAACTTAATTCCAATTCAGTTCTGCTTGTTTGATTCTTAGTTTGCAACTCAAACAGAAAAAATGCAAACGTTTGAAAAAATAATTTGCAATCGTTTGCAAAAGTTCCTATGTTAAATAACGAACAATAAAAAAACACCGCCGAGTGGGTCAGCATTGTCGGTGGATATCAACTGCACAACACATGAGGAAACAATAATGTCGGTAAAGTTTAGTAAGAGTGCTATCGCCGTTGGCGTCGCTATTTCACTGATGAATGCTCCGGTACTGGCCCAAGATGAAGAGCAAGATCACGAAGTGATAGTGGTTAGTGGTACGCCTGCAGGTGCGGGTATCAGCAAAAAAGATGCAAGTTTTGCAATCACCAACATTGATGCCAGCCAAATTGAAAAACTCGCCCCTAAAAGCACAGCAGATCTGTTCAAAGCGGTTCCTGGTGTTTGGGTTGAAAGTTCGGGTGGTGAGTCCGGTGCAAACGTTTTTGTCCGCGGCTTTCCAGGTGGCGGTGACGCACCATTCTTGACAGTCTCAATTGAAGGCTCGCCAATTTACCCTGCACCGACATTATCCTTTTTGGAAAACTCATCCATTTTCAGACTGGATGAAACTCTTGAAACAATGGAGGCCCTTCGCGGTGGCCCAAACCCAGTGGTATCTAACGGTCAACCGGGTTTAACGACAAACTTTCGCTTAAAGCGAGGAAGCGTGGATACTGAGGCACTCGCGAAGTACAGCACCAGTGATTATGGTTTGCAGCGTGTTGATCTGGTCTTAAGTGGTGCTTTGGCGGATGATCTATATTACATGGTTGGCGGATACGTAAAACGCTCGCCGGGTATAAGAGACGCCGGTTTTACCTCCGAGCAAGGTCAACAAATCACGGTCAATATCACCAAGGAATTCGAAAAAGGTGAGTTGAACCTTTACACCCGTCAAACCGACGATACTGGCGTTTGGTATCTGCCAACACCGCTTAATGTCGAAGGGATAGACGCTGAATACACTCAAATTGGTACATTAAATCGCCAAGCAACTTTGACCTTCGGTGCCAACGAAGACACAGAAACCTTCGACTTTGCTAATGGTCGCGGGTGGGATGGCCACGTGTCTGGCGGTAGCCTCAAATTGGAATTGGCTGACGATTGGAACCTCATAAATCGCTTCAACATCACCAAAGGCGACGCCAATACTTATGGTCTAGTGCCAAATGGCTCTGCCACAACAATTGCAAGCGTTGCTGACAATGGGGCAAGCGCGAATGGCGCTGTAACGGGTACAGAATACGGTGGCGATACGCCAGTGCAACAAATCGGTCGATGGGTCGTGTTGAAGCAAATTGAAGCGTTTACCAACGATTTAGCATTAAGCAAGTCATTTGAAGATCTCAAGTTTGCGGTTGGTTTATACACTGCGAATACTCAAGCAAATGACTGGTGGGCACTGGGTAATCATGCTTACCACGTATTGCAATCTGGCGGCGAAGTGCTTTCTGGTATCGCCTGTAACGACACTGTAGACGGATGTGGTTGGAATTACGATATAGCGTCAACAGGCGATGCCAATACAACGGCGTTTTATGCCACCAGCAGCTACTACGTTAATGATGATCTTATTTTGGATGCCGGTATTCGTCGCGAGAATCACCAAGTCCATTACACGGTTGACGAAGGTTTGGACGGCGTAATCACAAAAGCAGTGGAATACGATGAGTCAAAAACGTCGTGGACAGCCGGTGCCAACTATAGCTTGAACGACACCATGGCGGTGTTTGCTCGAGTAAACAAAGGTTACAAAATGCCTTACTTCGATGACTTCCGTGATAACTACGGGGTTTATCAATCGGGTGAGGCGCTGATCAAAGAAGTTTCCCAATACGAATTGGGTTACAAATACATGACTTCACCTCTGCAGATTTATGCCACTTATTTCGCAAATGAAGTCAAAGGTGACACCTTTGTTCGTCGCCCAGGTGAACCAGCAGAGATCTTAACCAACGAAGCAAGCGGTATCGAGTTGGACGTGAACTATCGCACAGATTTAGGGTTAGCATTAAACCTAAACGCGACAATTCAAGATACAGAGATCACAGCATCGGCTGATAATCAGGGCAATGAAGCGCAGCGTCAGCCTGGTTGGCAGTTGCGAATGACACCGAGCTATGAATTCGAAATTGCCGCAGAGCAATATCTAACTCTCTACGGCACCTTATCGGCGGTCGACGACCGTTGGGGTGACAATGCCAATACGGTAGTACTTGAAGGATACGAAAAGCTCGATCTAGGCGTGATTTACGAGCCAAATGAACGGGTAAAAGTACAGTTTGCCATCGACAATGTTACTGACGAGCAAGGCATCACTGAAGGCGACCCTCGCAACCCTTCATCGCCTAACGGCCGTTACATTCTGCCCCGCAGTATGAAACTCAGTGTTTCTTATTCACTGTTCTGATGCCATCAGAGCTGTGATAGAAAACGCCGGAGACTGACCCCTTCGGCACAAACAAAAAACGCCGCATTTATTGCGGCGTTTCTCATTAAACAATTGCTTAAATTGTTACAGCATTTCAACCGCGATTGCAGTCGCTTCACCACCACCGATACACAAAGACGCTAAACCTTTGCTCTTGCCGTGATTTTTAAGCGCATGTAACAAAGTAACGATAATACGAGCACCAGATGCACCTAACGGGTGACCCAACGCACAAGCACCGCCGTGCACGTTTACTTTCTCTGCCGGTAAGTCCATTTCGCGCATAGCAGCCATAGTAACCATAGCGAACGCTTCATTGATTTCAAACAAATCAACGTCGTTTACGTTCCAACCCGCTTGCTCTAACGCACTGTTCATCGCACCAATTGGCGCGGTAGTGAACTTAGCCGGCTCGATTGAGTTAGTCGCAGTACTGACAACTTTTGCCATTGGCTTAAGTCCACGCTTTTCCGCTTCAGACTGCTTCATCATAACGAGAGCCGCAGCACCGTCACTGATAGATGAAGAATTTGCCGCAGTAATGGTACCGTCTTTAGCAAACGCAGGACGTAAAGTTGGGATCTTATCCAGTTTCGCTGCACCAGGTTGCTCATCTACGGAGACTGTCACGTCACCACGACGCGTCGAGAAAGTCACTGGTGCAATCTCGCCGTCAAAACGGCCTGAAGCAATCGCTTCTTGAGCGCGTGTTAAAGAACGAATTGCGTACTCGTCCAATGATTCACGAGTAAACTCAAATTCATTTGCGGTGTCTTGCGCAAAACACCCCATTGCTTTGCCTTCGTAAGCATCTTCAAGACCATCTAAAAACATGTGGTCCATCGCTTTATTGTGGCCCATGCGCATACCGCCACGAGCGTTTGGCAACATATATGGCGCATTGGTCATCGACTCAAAACCACCGACAACAGCAACATCAATGCTACCCGCTTTAATCGAGTCATTTGCCATCATCGCGGCCTTCATACCAGAGCCACATACTTTGTTGATCGTCGTCGCACCAGCGGCCAATCTAACCCCAGCCTTGATCGCAGCTTGACGCGCAGGCGCTTGTCCCAAACCAGCTGGTAAAACACAACCCATGATAACTTCATCGACATCATCTCCGCTCACACCAGCGTCTTCCAACGCAGCCTTTATTGCAACTGAACCTAATTCTGGTGCGCTTTGAGTAGCAAGTGAGCCTTGGAAACCACCTAATGGTGTGCGCTTCGCAGAGACAATGACAATTGGATCTAAATCAGACATATTTTTCTACCTTTCCTGTTGAATGGTTAAGGGCGTTAATATAATTGTAGGCCGCTAATTTGTTATTCATCTAGTTTAACGGCTATTGATTTTGAGCGGCATACTACGATGGTTGCATAACATTCGCTAGCCGGTGGATAAATGACAAACCGCAAAACTGGCAGGTAAAATTTACAATCTGGATAAAAACCGATGTAAATTGACTGCTTGTACCTCTGCCCCCACAAGTTTACGTTTACGTAAACTTCCCCTATATTATGTTGCAATCCTACAGATTGGGCATTTTTATGGGCGAAAAATCCGTTACCTACAGTATTGGTGAGTTAGCAAAAGAGTTTGATATCACCACTCGAAGCATTCGTTTTTATGAAGACGAAGGGTTATTGCACCCTGAGCGCAAAGGCCAATCTCGAATTTACAGTTCCAAAGACAGAACCCGCCTCAAGCTGGTTTTACGAGGCAAACGTTTAGGGTTTTCTCTTGGCGAAACCAAAACCATCTTCGATTTGTACGACAACGAACAGACCGAAGAGAAACAACTGCAAACAATGGTCCAGCTAATTGCTGATAAAAAACAAAAACTTTTGCAGCAGCAGCGTGACCTTGAAGATCTATTACACGATTTATCCAGTTTAGAGCAGAGCTGTGTAGAGTCTTTGACTAAACTGAATGAACAAAATTAATCAACAGAATAAATATAAGAAAGAGACATATCATGATCAGTACCTTTTCATCATTAAACTTTAATCTCGGCGAAACCGTCGACATGATCCGTGACCAAGTCAATGCCTTCTCTCGCGACGAAATTGCACCGCGCGCCGAGCAGATTGACATCGACAACGAATTCCCAAGCGATTTATGGCGTAAATTTGGCGATATGGGTCTTTTGGGCATGACCGTTGAAGAGGAATACGGCGGTAGTGGTTTAGGTTACTTAGAGCACGTAGTTGCCATGCAAGAGATCAGCCGCGCGTCTGCATCTGTGGGCCTTTCATACGGTGCAATGTCAAACCTTTGTTTGAACCAACTGCGCAAAAACGGCAGCCACGAGCAAAAATTAAAGTATTTACCAAAGCTGTGTACAGGTGAGCACGTTGGCGCACTTGCGATGTCAGAGCCTAATTCTGGTTCTGACGTCGTCAGCATGAAGTTACGTGCAGAGAAAAAAGGCGACAAATACATTCTAAACGGCAACAAAATGTGGATCACCAATGGTCCAGATGCTGACGTTTACGTGATTTACGCAAAAACTGACGTCAATGCCGGCTCAAAAGGTATCACAGCGTTTATCGTTGAGCGTGACTTCCCAGGTTTCTCTCGTCATCAAAAGTTAGACAAATTGGGAATGCGCGGTTCAAACACTTGTGAGCTTGTGTTTGAAGACTGTGAAGTACCAGAAGAAAACATCTTGGGCCACGAAGGCAAAGGCGTTCGCGTTCTTATGTCTGGTCTTGACTATGAGCGTGTGGTTTTATCTGGTGGTCCTTTGGGCATCATGGACGCTTGCATGGACGTTGTTGTTCCTTACATTCATGACCGTAAGCAATTTGGTCAATCGATTGGTGAATTCCAATTGGTACAAGGCAAAGTCGCAGACATGTACACCCAAATGAACGCAGCTAAGTCATACGTATACGCAGTCGCGGCGGCATGTGACCGCGGCGAAACTACGCGTAAAGACGCAGCGGCTGTGATTCTATATTCAGCCGAGTTAGCAACTAAAATGGCATTAGATGCAATCCAGTTGTTAGGCGGTAATGGCTACATCAATGAATTCCCTACTGGCCGCTTGTTGCGTGACGCTAAGCTATATGAAATCGGCGCTGGTACGTCAGAGATTCGCCGCATGTTAATTGGCCGCGAATTATTCAACGAATCTAAATAATGGTTAGCACAGCACAGTCATCAACGGATGGCTTTGTTGTATTGCAAACATTGCCGGCAACTCAAGTGCCGGCATTCTTTATTTTGAAAGGCAGACAGCCCTACTCTGTACTCGCAAAAGGAAATAATTATGGCAAAGCTGGTCAGTAAGCTAAATCCACGTAGCCCAGACTTCGTTGAAAACACCGCTCATATGCAAGCTCAAGTCGACGACTTAAACGAAAAATTAGAACAAATTAAGCTTGGTGGCGGTGAAAGAAGCCGAGAACGTCATTTGTCTCGCGGCAAACTGCTTCCTCGAGATCGTGTCGCTCACTTGTTGGATCCAGGTTCACCTTTTTTGGAATTGTCGCAATTAGCGGCCCACAAAGTATACAAAGACAATGTTCCGGCAGCCGGAATCATAACCGGTATTGGACGCGTTGGTGGACAGGAATGTGTGATTGTTGCGAATGACGCAACAGTGAAAGGTGGTACCTACTATCCGTTAACGGTAAAAAAGCACTTGAGAGCGCAGACTATCGCCCAAGAAAATAATCTGCCGTGTATTTACCTAGTCGACTCTGGCGGCGCCAACCTGCCGAACCAAGACGATGTATTTCCAGACAAAGAGCACTTCGGTCGAATCTTCTTCAATCAGGCCAATATGTCTGCCCAAAACATCCCACAAATTGCAGTGGTCATGGGATCTTGTACCGCTGGCGGTGCGTATGTTCCGGCGATGGCGGACGAGTCAATTATTGTAAAAGAACAAGGGACAATTTTCCTTGCCGGCCCACCATTAGTAAAAGCAGCAACAGGCGAAGTCGTAAGCGCAGAAGAACTCGGTGGTGCAGATGTGCATTGTCGCACTTCAGGGGTTTCTGATCACTACGCACAAAACGACAATCACGCATTAGAAATTGCTCGAAATGCAATCAAGAACTTGAATCGAGTTAAGCCAATGTCGGTGTCGATTGAAGATGTTCAAGCGCCAGCATACGACCCAAGTGAACTTTACGGCGTAATTCCTAAAGACCCACGACAACCTTACGATGTGCGCGAAGTTATCGCTCGTGTAGTTGATGGAAGTGAATTTGATGAATTCAAAGCACTATACGGCTCAACTCTGGTGTGCGGGTTCGCTCGCATTTATGGCTACCCTGTAGGTATCGTTGCCAACAATGGCATCTTGTTTGGCGAATCTGCTGAAAAAGGCGCGCACTTTGTCGAGCTCTGCGCCCAACGAAAAATTCCTTTGGTGTTTTTACAAAACATAACTGGTTTCATGGTCGGCAAGCAGTATGAGTCTGGCGGCATTGCCAAGCACGGTGCCAAGATGGTAACCGCTGTCGCTTGTGCCAAAGTCCCTAAGTTCACCATCTTAATTGGTGGCAGTTACGGAGCCGGAAACTACGGCATGTGTGGCCGAGCGTACGATCCACGATTCTTATTCATGTGGCCAAATGCACGAATTTCGGTAATGGGCGGTGAACAAGCGGCTGGCGTTTTGGCACAAGTAACCCGCGATCAGAAAGAAAAACGCGGTGAAGCTTGGTCTGAACAAGAAGAGGCAGAGTTTAAAAAGCCGATCATTGACACCTACGAACATCAGGGTCATCCATATTACGCTTCGGCGCGCTTGTGGGATGATGGCATTATCGATCCGGCTGACACCCGTCAAGTGCTTGGTATGGCGATATCAGCTTCCTTAAATAAAGAAATTGAAGATACCAAATTTGGTATTTTCAGAATGTAAGGATGCGTTGAGATGGAATTACAGAATGACAAAGTCTTGTTTGAGGTGGACAGTCGCGGTGTCGCAACTGTTACGTTGAACAATCCTGAAAAACACAACGCATTTGACGATCAAATTATCGAAACTTTGACTCAAGTGTTTGAACATATTACTTCTCGCAGTGACATCAAACTGATGGTATTGGCCTCAAACGGTAAAAGTTTTAGTGCTGGCGCCGACTTAGGTTGGATGAAGCGGATGGCGCAATACAGTTACGAAGATAACCTCAAAGACGCTAACGCGTTAGCAACCATGTTGCACCGTTTAAACTTTTTACCCCAACCAACGATTGCTCAGATTCAAGGTGCCGCATTTGGCGGTGCAGTTGGCTTAGCGAGTTGCGTCGACATTGCAATTGCGAGTGAAAAAGCCAGCTTCTGTCTAAGCGAAGTAAAACTGGGTTTAATCCCAGCAACTATCAGCCCTTACGTTGTTAATGCTATGGGAATGAAAGCGGCACGCCGCTATTTTGTTACTGCTGAACGATTTTTTGCAGCAAAAGCAAAAGACATTGGTTTGGTTGACGAAGTTGTTTCACCGGAAACACTTGAGGACGAAGTTCAGGCGATGGTTTCTGCTATTTTGACTAATGGTCCAACGGCTGTTAAAGCCGCGAAACAACTGGTGTTTGATGTGGCTCACAAAACCATTGATGACAGCCTAATGGCCTCCACCAGTGAAAAGATTGCAGCGATTCGAGTATCAGAAGAAGGCCAAGAAGGTCTGGGCTCATTTTTCGACAAACGCGCTCCTAAATGGCAACAAGAGGTTTAATCACAATGTTTACTAAAATACTAATTGCAAACCGTGGTGAAATCGCTTGCCGCGTTATAAAGACAGCACGAAAGATGGGCATCAGCACAGTTGCGGTTTATTCCGATGCCGACAAAGATTCTCTGCACGTTTCTATGGCTGATGAAGCCATTTATTTAGGTCCATCACCTTCAAGAGAGAGCTACTTGTTAGCCGACAAAGTCGTCGAGGCAGCAAAAAGAACGGGAGCTCAGGCAATCCATCCTGGTTATGGTTTTTTGTCAGAAAACTCTGAGTTTTGTCGGCTGTGCGAACAAGCAAACATTACCTTCATCGGTCCACCAGTGGCCGCTATTGAAGCTATGGGCAGTAAGTCCGCCGCCAAAACCATCATGGAAGCAGCGAATGTGCCGCTGGTGCCGGGATATCACGGCGACGATCAAGACGAAGCTATCATCAAAAAAGCCGCTGATGACATGGGCTACCCTGTTTTACTTAAGGCCGCAGCTGGTGGCGGTGGCAAAGGTATGCGACAGGTTTGGTCTGAAAAAGAGTTTGCCGAGGGCTTGGCTGCCGCCAAACGTGAAGCAATGTCTTCTTTTGGTGATGATACCATGCTGGTCGAGAAGTACCTGACTCAACCACGTCACGTTGAAATTCAAGTGTTCTGCGACAATCATGACAATGCCGTTTACTTGTTTGAACGAGATTGTTCAGTTCAGCGTCGTCATCAAAAAGTTATCGAAGAAGCGCCAGCCTTTGGCATGAGCGAAGATTTGCGCGCTGCTATGGGCGAAGCTGCAATCAAAGCGGCAAAAGCGATCGGCTACCGCGGTGCGGGCACCGTCGAGTTTTTGTTAGACGTGGACGGTTCATTCTATTTTATGGAAATGAATACGCGCTTGCAGGTTGAACACCCAGTGACAGAAATGATCACAGGCCAAGATTTAGTTGAATGGCAATTGCGTGTTGCGTTCAATGAAACTTTGCCATTAGAACAAGCGCAACTGCGTATTTCTGGGCATGCGTTTGAAGCTCGTATCTACGCCGAAGATGCCAATAACGACTTCTTGCCAGCGACCGGTTTGTTGGAGTATCTCTCAACACCAGAAGAAAGCGAGAATGTTCGTGTTGATACCGGTGTTCGCCAAGGTGATGAGGTTTCGGTTTTCTACGACCCTATGATTGCTAAGCTGATTGTATGGGATGAAAATCGTGAAAAAGCCCTTAAGCGAATGGCGAAAGCGTTAGCGGAATATCGAATTAACGGCGTTACAACAAATATCGACTTCCTGTACAACTTAGCAACCTGCGAGCCGTTTGTTAACGAACAAATTGATACCGGTTTCATTGAAAAACACCAAGACAAGATTTTCCACGAAACCGACCAAGCCATTGAAGACGAACTGCCAATGGCCGCTCTAGCGTTAGTTTTAAAGGAAGCCAATTTAGCAAAAGAAAAAGCGGCTCGTAGCAATGATCCTCATTCACCTTGGCACGCGACCGATGCTTGGCGCTTAAATGAAGCCAATAGCCAAGTTGTCACCTTAGCGCACAATAACAACGAGTACGAAATGACCGTTGAGAAAAAGCGCCTTGCGAATCGCAGCTATTACCTAATTTCAATTGTTGGTGACAACTATCAACGCAGTAGCATCGATTGCCAAGGCGAGCTAAACGGCGACCAACTTTCTTGTTACATCGATGGTTATCGCAGTAACGCCAAGTTAGTTGAATCTGGCACCGAGTTAAACCTTTACCGAGCTAACGGTGTCTTCCGTTTCCATCGCGTGTTACCTGACATGGGCGAAGTCGATGACAATCAATCAGCTGGGGGCCTAACTGCACCTATGAATGGCACTATGGTCAGCGTGATGGTTGAGAATGGTCAACGGGTGGAAAAAGACCAAGCTCTGGTGATTATGGAAGCGATGAAAATGGAGCATACAATCCGAGCACCTGCCGACGGCGTCGTGACGACTGTCTATTTCGCTGAAGGTGATATGGTTGATGGTGGCTCTGAACTTCTGGCATTTGAGGCTGACGGAGAATAGTTATGACAATCGTGATGAGTAATCGCTTTCCTGATAAGGTCAAAATAGTTGAAGTTGGTCCGAGAGACGGGCTGCAAAATGAAGTACCCGTATCGATAGAAGATAAGGTGCGCTTGATTGACCAGCTGTCTGCAACCGGATTGAGCGTGATTGAAGCAGGCTCCTTTGTGTCCCCTAAGTGGGTGCCACAAATGGCAGGCTCTGCAGAGATTTACCAACAGATAAAGCAACAGCCAAATATAAACTATCCTGCACTTACCCCGAACATGAAAGGTTATGAGGCGGCGATGGCGGCTGGTGTGAAAGAAGTGGCTATTTTTGGCGCCGCGAGTGAAGCCTTCAGTCAAAAGAACATCAACTGTTCGATTGCAGAAAGCTTGGAACGCTTTCAACCTATCATGGAACGAGCTAAAGCCGACGGCGTTAAGGTTCGTGGTTACGTTTCATGTGTTCTAGGCTGTCCTTATGAGGGCGAAATTGCAGTCGACAAAGTAGTAGAAGTCGCGGCCACTTTGTATGAAATGGGTTGTTATGAAATTTCATTGGGTGACACCATAGGTGTTGGCACTCCTGAGAAAGCCAAGCTCATGTTGGCTGCCGTTGCCCAAGCTGTGCCAATTGAAAAACTGGCGGTTCACTTCCATGACACCTATGGTCAAGCTCTCGCCAACATCTATGCTTGCTTAGAGTTAGGTGTTAGTGTGGTTGATTCAGCTGTCGCTGGGCTGGGCGGTTGCCCATACGCTAAAGGCGCTTCAGGCAACGTTGCTACAGAAGATGTTGTATACATGTTAAATGGCCTTGGCATTGAACACGGCGTAAATTTAGACGCCCTAGCTCAAACAGGCAAAACAATTTGCGAAGCGTTAGAAAAGCCAACCAACTCAAAAGTTGCCGCTGCCCTACTCGCCTAATTTCAGATGTTCGTAAAGTCACTATAGATAGCGGTTGAAGCGAATTAGAATAGGCATTAAATAGCAGACAAAAAGCGGGTTTCTACCCGCTTTTTTTGTGCCTTGTCATAACTTCAACTTGCAGGCAGAATAGCTAGCCGTTTCTAAAAAGGAATTTTATGTACCTACAAACAGAAAGACTGATAATTCGCGAACTAGAAAAGTCAGACGTTGCTTCAGTATTAAAGCTTGTCACCAGTGATGATTTCATTGCCAACATCGGTGATAGAGGCGTTTCGAATGAAGCGCAGACATTGGAGATGATGGCTGAACGTTACATGTATGATTACCCAGATCATGGGCTGTTTGCATTAGAACTAAAGTCTTCTGGCCAATTTGTCGGTGGCGTGAGTTTCTTAAAACGTGACAACCTAGAGTTAGACGACGTTGGTTATGCTCTAATTCCAGAGTTTTATCGTAATGGCTACGCTATAGAAGCGACCAAAGCGCTTATTGAGTGGGCGGAACATAAGGGTAAGGCAGGAGTATGCGCGGTCGTTTCTCCGCATAATACAGCATCGATCAAACTGCTTATAAAATTGCAGTTTTCAGATTTAGGCCTGATTGAGCTCGAAGCAAACGACCACGTGAAGTTGTTTGAGTTACGTTTCTAAAAAACGTAAGTATAACTGAGCGTGACCTCGCGCTCTTTTAGCGAATATTCCTTAAGATTAGTTTGGTAGTTCAACCACAAAACATGGTCTCCTGATTTTGCCCGCAGTGATAAATAAGGGTTCTCTAGAGAACAACGATACATTTCGCCCGGTATTAAATCCACTTTGCCGCCACAAGATTCAACACTTCTATCCAGCGGGTTAAATCGATTAGGAATAAAAACGCTGTACGCGTTTTGCTGTTCAAAACCAAACTCCACGCTTAACCAGTCGACATAAGCATCAAAATTAAATGTTCGAACTAAACTCAGCTTCCAATCCAGACCAGAGGTCCCAGAATCGGCCCCGCCATAATCGTATGACGATGGAATGTTATCAAAATTTGCGTATTCAGCATTTAAGCTGAAGTTAAGGTTCATGTTCCAGGGTAATACCTGACGTCGTAAATAGTTGAAATACACCTTCCAGAAGTTTGCCGTAGCGTCGTCGGTGTTACCCACAGGCCCTTGCGCAGGTATGACTGGTAAACCATCATTGAGATACTTTAAGTCAATGTCTTCTTGAGTAAGGCCATCCAGGAATCCCTCTAGTACTTTTGCAACTTTGAACTTTGCAATATTTTGCGCAGGTAAGCTCTTAGAAACCCAGGCATCCCCAAAAATGTGCTGGGTCGAAAAATTCAACGAATACAATATCTCACTTTGATCGACATACAAACTGCCGTAAGCGCCACCAAAGAGTGAGTCGGAAAACAGGGTTATTTGTCTCGCAGCCGCGGAACGGCGCTCAAGTTCCACACTCCAGCTGTTTGCTCCCCAATCGAGCAAATAAGGCTTTTGATAGCGTAAAACCGATGTCGTTGCGTCGCCTTCGTATTGCAGCGCGCCCTCAGTTTCGCCCTCACCTATCGATTTTGGGTCGAGTTGGTAATAAAGCACTGAGTGCGACAAAGACAGGGTTGCCCCTTTATCTCCCAAAGGTACTGAGTAGCTCGCAACCATTGAGTTAAAGTATTTCGGGTATTCAGGGTTCACAGCCGCGAAGAAATTAAATACATCGCTGCGTCCTGTTGGATTGGCGATTAAGGTTGAATATGTCACACGAGCGTCACCTTGAAACTTAGACGCGTTGTTGTTAACGGTGAGTGTTGTCAAATCCTGCAGTGGCTCTAATACTAACACTAAGGCGCTTTTACCAAACTCCACCTTTTTCAAAGTTGGCTTTATCTTACTGGCAGGTAAAAAATTTAAATACTTTAGGCGTTCTATTAAGGTTGGCGTGTGTACGACTTTTCCTTTCAAATCAGCAAAGTATTGATAAAACAAAGCCTCTTCATACTTGAAACTGTCCTTGCCTAACACATGAATATTAACGAGTTTGTCTTCTTCAACTCTAAACTCTACTTTTCCATCCTTTATTTGTTGCGGCGGAACAAACACTCGTGAGGAAGCGTAACCTTTAGCGACTAAAATTTGAGTTAACTGTTGTGACAATTGTTTTAAGACGGAACTAGAAACTGACTGGTTCAACAAGGGTTGAATGAGGTCTTGAACATCCTCTTTGGTCAACAGGTTGTTGCCCGTAATGGTGATGCCACGCAGTACGAAAAAAATATCATCTTTAATTTGTTGAGTCTGTTGACTGGGCTCAACTTCCAAACGCTCAACTTTGTTTTCATTAAGTTGTTCTTGTTGAGTATTTTTGATCAGTTCTTCTTGTTGTTTTTTGATTTCAGGTAACGTCGGATTCGCGAATAAGTCCCATGATGTCGAGTTCAAGCTTAGACAAACAGCAAACAGCAACCCATGTTTTTTAGGCATTGATAAACTCCCTTCCCAAACAAAAAACGGTGGTATATCAACCACCGTTTTAACCTAACATGGAAATACAATCAGTTGCACGAAATTTGTAACCTATTCAGAGAGTTAATTTCCGCCAACAAAATCTCATCAAAGCCCGCCTGACAAATTTCTGCTGCCGTAGCCAATGCGTAATACTCTAAGTTGATGTTGTTTGCGCCGCACACGTCATCAGGTTGCTCATTCTGCTCAATTTCGTTCCAACACAATGCAAGTAATCTGGCCGCACCTTCGTCTCTAGCCGCGTCACCTAACCAATTGGTTGCGTTTGCATTTAACACCATCATAACGGCATGATTGTCGTCCACTTTCACGGCATAAACGTCTTGAGCAAAAAAGTAATCAAAATTAGCTTGGTCAAAAAATGCATTGGTCGCATTCAACTTTACAACGCCTGTATCAGCCATTAATTCCAAGTTAAAATCAGTTACCATATTATCGACCAGAGACCGACCATTTGGAGCAATATCGATTGGCACAGCCACCAAACTGGCTAAAAACGTTTCCAGCCCTCCCGCTTGTTCAATTTCTTCGACCAAGTTTATCGCCAACTCGACCCCATTGTCAGTGGCTTGAGTCGCATCTAAGGTCAAGGTACTAGTCACTTCGGAAGCTGTGACTTGTGGCGATACAACCTTTTGAACAGTTAACACCAGTGACTCAAAAAAAGTTAGGTCATTACCACCGGCGGTCGCCATGATTTCCCCGACTTGAGTTGCAACCGCATTGATCACTGGACTCTGGTCTTGAGTTAAAATATCAATTAAGTCAGCTGAATTTCCGATTAAATCACGCGTATCATTCAGCCCAGTATTCAATTCTGACTTGCGAAGCTCAGCTAAAAATTGCTTTGCCGTATTTTTTGAAGACGCTGTCAATCCTTGTGCCGATACAATCGACTCTTGAATGGCTGCAAGGACAGATACGCTTCGCCTTATCAACTGACGATAAGTCACTGAGGTCCCATCATCTAGCGTAACGGTTTCAGTAATACTGGCGTTGTCAACGCCAACCAATAATGCTTCTTGCAATACGCCCTCAGGAATACCTGCGATACCATCTGCTGGAATGCCGTCAGAAGGAATCAACGCCGTTAATGGGTTTGCAAATAGTTGGCGCTCACCCGAATTGGAAAAGCTACCAATATAGGCAATTTCAAAGCCAACATTGTACCGTATATCTGCGCTGCTGTACTGTCCGTCACCATCCAAGTCTTGAAAGGTCACCGCGGTATCAGCGTCATTCTGCGACAAAAATGAAATAGGCAAAGCAGGCTCATATGATGCAGCAAATTCGTAAAACCCAGGGCTTGACTCCGTCGCCCGAGTACCTGCATCATCAATGACTTCCAAACCAACAATCCTTGCATCCTCAGCAACGAAACTATAGGTAAAGACAACCGGTGGCTCCTCCACCGAAGAATCTCCAGGTTTGCTGCACCCAACCACTAGGGTTGAGATTAAGCTTAACAAAATCAGCTTTTGCAATGCTTTCATAACTTCTCCTGTAAACTGCATGTTAACTGCTCAGTGGGATTAACCGTTATTGTTCCCACCGTCGCTGTCGCCACTTCCTTGCTCTTGATTTGAATCAGAGCCGAATAACTTTCTAAAGAAGTCTAGGAAACCATTACCACTTTCCACATCTTGTTGCAGTGCGTCAAGTTCATCACCTAAGTTCGTTGCGTCTTGACCAGCTCTTAAATTCGAACCATCAACTGCTTTCAGGGCTGCCGCCGCGATATCAGAGCCATCCGCTGCTGTTGCCATATTGCCATCAGCGTCGGTATAGGTCGCTAGCGCATCAGCCTTGGCATTAGCCATTGCTGCACTATCCGCGTTCATGCTTTCGGCCGCCATGGCTCTTGTCGCTTCTGCTGTAATTGCATCAGTATTGACCATGATATTACTCGCATTCGCTGCAATATTGGTCGCATTTACAGCTTCTGCGGCAACGGCACGGGCAACTTCTGCATCTATTGCAGTACTGTTTGCGGCAATCGCTGTTGCATTGCTGGCAACCGCCATATCAGCATCTGATTCATTTTGGTCAACATCCGCTTGTACCGCAGCTATCGCTGTATCCGCATCAGACTCGTTTTGATCAACATCCGCTTGTACCGCTGCTATCGCTGTATCCGCATCAGACTCGTTTTGATCAACATCCGCTTGTACCGCTGCTACTGCCGCATCCGCATCGGATTCGTTTTGGTCAACATCCGCTTGTACCGCTGCTATCGCTGTATCCGCATCGGATTCGTTTTGGTCCACATCCGCTTGTACCGCAGCTATCGCTGTATCCGCATCGGATTCGTTTTGGTCCATATCCGCTTGTACCGCAGCTATCGCTGTATCCGCATCGGATTCGTTTTGGTCCACATCCGCTTGTACCGCAGCTATCGCTGTATCCGCGTCGGACTCGTTTTGGTCAACATCCGCTTGCAATGTTGTTATCGATGTTGAATTGGTCGCTACGTCTCCAGAAACTGTGCCTGCAGCACCGCCAGTCTCAAGATTAACCGAGTTAAGCAGCTCTGCGGTATCTAGGACATCATCCATGTCGCTGTCCGTAAAGTTGGCTAATAAGTCAAATTTCAAATCCGTGCTATAAAGCGAATTTCCAGAACTGAAGAAGTCAGAAGTGGTCACTGAGGATCCGGAGATTACGTTTGAATCGAAGCCAACAAAACCTTCTATCCCCTCTGAGCCGTTGACGATGTAAGAAATAAACGCCGCAATCGTATTGGTCGAATCAAACCCTTGACCAATAACTTCTAAAATCGCGTCAATTTGATTATTAACATAATCAAAGGTATTGCGATTGTATAAGTTCATGGCCAACTTGTTACCAGACAAGTCACCGGCTGATACTAACGTTGACGTTGTGCTGGTTTCAGTAGTTGAGAACGATAATGCAACTTTTCGACTCGGCCCAGTGAAATCATCTGTAACAATTTGGTAACTGGTTCCACTGCCATTACTGCCATCAGTGGTCGCAAGATAGACACCAGAATCATCATTTTCACCTGTGGTTCCATCGCCGTCGCCGTTAAGATCTGTATCGTCTAAGTCGCCCAGTGAAATATCAATATCATTCGAACTGGACGCACTGCTCGCTTTCCAGTCGACAAACAATGAACTGCTGGCCGAACCTAGATTGCCGTGCGAGGTGAAGTCAAAGGATTTTGACTTGAGGAACTCGGAATTGTCTTGAGCTTGAGAGGAAAGAATATAGTTTTCATCCGTATTGCCAACGCTCAAAGCAATGTTAGATAGGTATAAATCATCGGTACCGTCAGAGCCTTTTATCGAGCCCGCCACGGTCATTGAGCCAGACGTATCTGTTATCGATACGGTAGAAGACGTTTCATCACCATTTTCGACGTCCATAACATCGGTCATTACGACGATGTCATTAACAGTAAGCCCTGCGTTAGAGGTGCCATTTGTGGTAATAGTCACGTTGCCACCAGATTGGGAATCCGCCAAGGTTGCGATATCCAATGTATTTAAGGTGACACTATCGCCCGCATCAAAACTCAACGTTGATGTAACGATGTTTCCTGAGTCACTGATTGCGCCTCCCGCAACCAACGCGAGTGACGTACTGGCGTTTGTTGTACCAATCTCAAGATCGTTTGCATCTGAAACAGAAACCGTGGAGCCGTCATCGATGCTTACAGTGCTCATGAAATCATTACTTGCATCCGTCAGAGTAACGCTATTGTCGGCATCGTCATCTGAGTCAGCGTCGATTGTTGTGGTGCCGGATACAGATATCGCTGCAGTTTGACTAATGTTTCCGTCAGAATTTATCACTAGATTACCTGCGATCGCAGAACTACCTAAGGATATAGCGGCTGCGTTTTCAACCGTTACATCGGTCGCAGAAGTGACAGCCAAAGAAAGATCCGTTGTTCCGTTATCGACCGTCAGATTGCCAGTGCCCGCATTTACCGTCACAGTGCCGCCCAAGCTGTTGGCGTCATCATCTAAGGTTACTGCACCGTTGCTCGCTGACGTATCAATATCGGTTGTCCCCGTAATTGTTAACGTTGCGCTGTCATCAACACTGGCCGCATTGCTCACCATCAAGCTGCCCATTGAGCCTGCTACGGTTAACGCACCCGCGTTTTCTACCGTTATCGCACCCGTTGAAGTACTGACCACATCTAATGCATTGGTTGCGTTATCTAACGTCACCGCGCCACTGCCCGATGTCACCGTTACTGTACCACCTAGGTTATTGGCATCATCGTCTAATGTAATAGCACCATTACCTGCGCTCGTATCTATTGTCGTTGCGCCTGTAACCGTCACTGTGCCGCTGTCATCGACACTGTCCGCATCGGTGACCACAAAGCTGCCCATTGAGCCTGAAACCGTCACTGCGCCGGCGTCCACAACCGTTACCGTGCCCGTAGAGGTACTCACTAAATCAAGTGCTGTCGTATTATTATCTAGTGTCACATTACCGCTGCCTGAGCTGACTGTCACAGTACCCGTCAACGCGTTTGCCGCATCATCCAAGGTAATCGCACCATTGCCTGCACTCGTATCAATGTCCGTCGTACCCGTTATTGTTAACGTCGCACTGTCATCCACACTGTCCGCATCCGTTACCACTAAGTTCGCCATTGAACCTTCTAGCGTCAATGCGCCTGCATCTTCCACTGTCACGGTTCCAGCGCCTGTGCTGACTAAGCCTAACGCCGTCGTATTGTTATCTATGGTTAAATCACCATTACCCAGACTTACCGTAACCGCGCCTGTGAACGCATTACCGTCATCGTCTAATACCACGCTGCCATCGCCTGTCGTCGTCAAGTTGGTGGTCCCTGCCACACTCACAGAGCCTGAGTCCGTTACGCCCGTTGACGCTGTAACAACTAGGTCATTGCCAATCGCGCCTTGTAAATCAACCATGCCCGCGTTTTCAAC
>CAXRBI010000057.1:0-18204 GCA_964229075.1 Alteromonadaceae bacterium
CTGCATTCATAGTGATTAGATGGTTGGTTTTGTTTGGCGATAGATCTGATCACCAATCACTATGAATGTTCCCTAACTATTGATTTTATTTGATTATTTGTGGGGATACCTCAGTATCTTACCCTTTTTACTTTGTCAAAGTCCTTATAGTTTCCTGTTTTCCTATGGGTTAAACAGCCTTTTCTATTTGAGGCTTCTCCTGCATTTTCTGGAATAGCCAGCCTATTCCTACCAAACATAATCCTAGGCCGATGAAAGACAGTGCTCTAAGCAGCCCCTCTAAATGCGACATATCGACACCAAATGCTTTCAATATGACTAACGCTAGGCCGATGAATCCAGCATTAATGAATTTCTTGTGGTTTAGATGTTGGGCCACAAAAATGGTCACTGTAGAGACGATAAGCCAGACAATAGAATAGGTATACAACTCTGCTTGTTTCAACGGAGTAACCCAGAATAAGTAGCCATCATTAAACAAATTCCTGATTTCACCATTAATGAAAAACACCGCAAAAACAGCACTAATAGCATATAGGACGGAAGTCAAACGCTCTTCAACAAGCTTAAAGATGGCAATAATTGATAAAGCCAGCGCTGGCAATAACCACTGAAGAACAGTCCAGTTTATGAGCCCTGTTCCAACAAAATGACGCTCAATAAACGGGTTGTTGAACAGTGAAATATCCAAGTGAATAATTGCCGAGCCGGCTAAGAGTATTAAGCCACCCACTTGATATAGCCTCGTCATGTTCTCGGTTAATTGGCTTCGCCATAAGTAGACCCCTGCCAATATTAACCAGTTAAACGCTAACAAAATGGATTCCTGATAAGACATATTTAAGAAGTCTGGGTACTTGCCAATCAACATATAACTTGTTTCGGTTGTCACCAGTAGAGCTAGAACATGCATGAATACGCCCATAAACCAGGCATTCAGTTGCTTGGACGGGTTATATTTTGTCGCAAACCAAATGATGGCTAATACCATCGGGTACACAACCAATGTCCAATGTATACTCAGAATGGATTCGTTTTTATAACCGGCCAGCCAAGGCGCAAATGTTAAACGGGTTACTACAACCAAAAGTGCCAGTTTATAAATCCAGTCCGGGATTCTTACTTTGTACTTCCAACTTAGATAGCTCATTGATGCGACTTGGGCAGCCAAGGCAACGGTTAAAGTGCTGGCGGAAAGCAGCATGGTGAAACACAACGATAACATTGAGTTGGCGAGTATCAAGTAAGCTACTTGACGTAAGTTATCTTCCACCCTGCCCTTTACTCTCATCGCCCCAATGGACGCCAATGCTCCAATCAAAAGCATTTCTAATGCCCAGACAGGGTAAAGGTAGGTTTCAGCTTCAATTGGCGCCGTAATGTAGCTAACGCCATATAGCGCAATCGGCGCCGTTACGAGCAACAATAAGTATGCGTTGCGTCCGTTAAACCTAATCGACATGAACAAGCTAAATAACATTGCCACGACAACGGCGAGTTGAATAAACAAATATCTGCCACTAAACGGGAAAAGGTTATCTGTAAAATCAGTGACTGTAGGCATCAAGCTATAGGCATACAAACCAAAAGCTAACATTAGATAAGGCCAAGAATCTAAGGCGCTGTGTCGATATGCAGAGGCCATTATCACAATACTCAACAATAAACTGGCCCAAACAACGTGATTTGATTCACTGTATAGGGTTAAGTGGACAGCGGTTAACACTAGCGCCAACAGAATGACCACATGTTCCCGTCTTGGCATTAACAGCAGCTTAAGAGGTAGTGCCTTAACATTTGTTTGAGACAATCGCCATCCAAGCAAAGTGGTCAATACGTATAGGAATAAAGTCATTACTGCGAACGCCAATATGATGGCAAATTCGGCTTTGTTTCCAATTAAGATTGCTGCTGCAAACCAGATAAAATGGCCAATGAAGCTTTGCCACCAAAGCCATTTTTGTTTTACGTATTCCGCCACCCAAACAGCAGACAACGAAACAAAGGATACATAAAGTAGTAGCGCTAAGACGTTATTCGAGCCAGTCGAGACTAGAGCTGGAACGGCATAAGAACCTATGATCCCAATCCCAGCCAATACCGGACCAAACCTAAGCGCCAGATAAGTAGAGACCAAAGATATAACCGCCAATAGAGCAAATGCGATGTTTGGTGTTATAAACTGATAAAAGTCGAATGAAACCAAGGCCATAGAAAAACATGTGATAACACCACCACTGGCTAGTGCTGCAGAAATATAAGGCGTGTTTACATTAAGCTTTTCTTTGTATCTATTAACAGTTTCAGCGGCAACAACCAACAACACGCCGAATATTGACCCCATTATGACGCGAACACTCGGCGGCAACAGACCGGCTTCAATCGAGTATTTGGCCAAAAATATGCCGCCAATTGCGAGTACAAAGGCGCCCAACCAAAACAATCCATTGCCCTTCAGTAGGTTTTCAAGACCATAAGAAGACGCATCTGCCTCGGTTTTAGGTTCGCTTGCAATACTGTTTGAAGCCACTTCGATATCTTGTTCGTCATTTTCCCCACGAGCAAACCACGGGTTTCTTGTTTCTTCTTTAGCTGCGACGTTTAAGGGTTGCTCTTGTGATTCTGCTACTACTCTCTCTTGGATTTCGGCTATGAGAGAAGCTTCGTCAGGTGAGGTGCTTTCGGTTGTTGGCGGAGAAATTTCAGCAACTTTACGTTTAAGTTTTTCAATTTGATTGGTTTGAAAATCTAATACGCGTTGCAGGTGGCTGATCTTTTGAAGCAATGAATTTATTTGGCCACGATCTTTGATTGCGATGACAACGCCAATAAACAAGAAAACATTAAAAAGAAATGAGAAAAATTCAGCGTCCATACTCTCACCTTGTTATTTTTATTAGTGAAGCTAATCGTTCAGTTTGCTTTAAAAACAGGTGGTTATCAATGCATTGTTCTATGAAAAACAAGGACTCATTGAGATTTAATAACATAAAACGAAGATAAGATTGGTCGGACTGACTGGATTTGAACCAGCGACCCCTGACACCCCATGACAGTGCGCTACCAAGCTGCGCTACAGTCCGACACAAAGCAGAAATGGCATAATATAAAACTTAAGTGGAAATGCAACTGCTTAATAACTCGAAGGTATTTGTTCGTTTATTATTTATTCAGTTTCATTGCATCAATGCTGACTAGGCGCTCAGACCGCCTAGCCGTGTTGTACCACCTTGTCAGTCTCTTGCAACCAACGCATGTATTCAATGAACGGCATAGGTTTGGAGTACATATAACCCTGACCAATTGGACAGCCAAACTGACGTAACATATTTTCCACTTCTTTGTTTTCAATGCCTTCTGCTACAGCTTTAACGCCCAACCGACGAGCCAAGGCGACGGTTACTTCAGTAATGGTTCTATTGCGATCAGACACATCCAAATTCATAAAACATTTATCGATTTTGAGTTCATGAAATGGCAGTTGGCTCAAATAGTCCAAACTTGAATAGCCAGTACCGAAGTCGTCAATTGCAATGCGGAATCCTTGTTCATACAGTTCAGTCAGAATGCGTTTGGCCAACCTAGGATCTTCCGCTGTCGCTGACTCGGTAATTTCAAATGTGATGGACTCTGCTTCAACGTTGTATTGAGAGGTCGCCGTCAAAATGTGCGCGACCAAACCGTTATCGTTTAAGTCTTTACCTGAGATATTGATCGATATGCAGTGATTAAAACCGAGCTTTCTGAGTTTATCGTGTTGCGCTAAACCACGCTCGATAACCCATTCTGTAAGCTGGTGAATAACACCGGTTTCCTCTGCAATTTCAATGATGTACTCAGGAGATATAAATCCTTCTTCCGGGTGAATCCAACGCAATAACAACTCGCTGCCGTGAATCTCGCCGCTGTTGATATCGATTTGCGGTTGGTGGAACAGTTCCAAATCGTCCTCTTCAATCGCCTTTTGCAGATCCGCCGCAATCTCAAAACGCTTGCGCATATTTTCAGAGCGTTTTTGATCAAATCGAGCCCAGTGTTGGTCTGACTTTTTGCCTTCACGAAGCGCCTGCAGCGCCAACATTTGCAACTTGCCCGACTCGTTTGAGTCCACTGGATAACTGACCACACCGGCAGCACAGCCGACTGAAATCGATACGCCATTAATATCAATCAATGTTGATACAGCTTCTTGAACCGTCAAAAGATTGTACTCTAACGACTCATCGGCCAAATCACCGATGAAAATAATGGCAAAATTCGAGTCTGATACACGGGCGACGTGAAACGCTAAGTTTTGCCCGACCCGCTCAAATTTGTACACGGACGACAAGCCTTCCGTATAATTTTCAATGTTGCTGAACAAACTGCGGAAGAACTTGTTGGCACTCTCAATCCCCAGCGCAGGAATAATTTCCTTGGCCTGTGGCACCTCGAAAATCGCCAAAGTAAACTGGCTCCGCATTGCGGACAACCGTCTCAGCGCACCTTCAAGGGCAATCTGATTTGGCAAGCCTGTCACAGGGTCGTGATTAATGCGGTACTCTTTGTCGACTTCGTTGGCGCGGAAACGGTCCATCAATGCCACCGCCATAATGCAAATCTCTGCAAGTACGCCAAATACCGCGCCATTGCGAGTAACAAAGTTATAAGTGATAGCGCCATTAAAGGCGGCAATGCCAACTCCGACACCGACAAACAAGGGTAACCAAGACGCCAAGTAATACTTCACCCACATCAATCGGGTTTTTATGACATTGGCCATCAATACAATGGCGTACACGTAGACCGCAAACACAGACATAAAATAAATCGGGGTGAGACTCGCTTCACTGACGAAAATGCCGCAGAACGCCAACACAAACATTAATTGAGCGAGGCGATTACCCAAGGCGACAAACCAAGGTTTAATCACGTCAAATCGTAGAAACGATATTGCAAAACGAATAGCAAACGCCAAACCGCAGAAGTGGGCAATCATTAAGTGCTGATTTATCCACTTAGCTAAGTCGTGGGGGAATACGTAGAAAGTGAAACCATTGATAAGCGAGATGGTGAAACCAGCAAAAAATACATAACCAATGTAATTTAGGTAAGACGGATCACCGATGCCTCTGAACATGAAGAAGTTATAAATGATCATGATCATGGCCACGCCAAAAAATGAACCAAGTAACATCAACTGAGCGCTGGCTCGGTATTGCGACGAGTTCACCGTTTCAATGATCACTGGAGTAGCGCTGGCGCCATTGGTGCGTACATGAACGTACAACACTTTGTCCGACTGAAAACCGTCAAACAAACTCATTTGCGGCACCACAAAATCCAACGCCGATTGATTGTCTGACATGTCGCCCAGCGACTTAGTTGCGACCACCCTATCGTTCGACATCAAGTAAAAATCGATGTAATCCAAGGTTGGATTATCAATTGTCACTGTAAACGCCGACTCAATACCTGACGAATAGTCGTTCAACGAGATACGAAACCAAACGCTGAAATCTAACGTGGATGGATTATGAATAGACGATTTGGCATTTGCGTACATGCCATTAGGCAACTTCTTCACTTGTTCCAGGTTGAGACGATTTGCCGTATCGTCAATGAACAAAATATCAAGCTGCTCACGAATAAATTTTGAGTCTTCCTGTTTACTTTCTTCCGAGGCAAAAACTAAGGTCGAAAACACAACCAATAGCGGCAGAAATAAGGTGCACAATTTTCTTAATAGCGCTGCCATTTGACCCCAACTCCTTTTGATCCATTGTCAAAACTAAGGTGTACCGTACAAGGTAACTTTTTCACTTTATAAGTCTAGTTCAGTTTTTGTTGCCGTGAACATTATTTTAAACAATTTATTTCCAATAAAATCAACAACTACAAACAAAAAATGGGTGATATTCCGTCACCCATCTCGTTTTGCCACAATATTGAATGGTATTTACTTGCCGTCGCGGTTGATTCGGCTCGCAATGGCGCCGTCCTGATTCTTATACTTGGCGTCTTCCCTCGACGTATACGGCTTGGCTGCTGGCCCTGTCATCGTTTCAAAACTTAGCGCACCAATCTTCATGTGCGGTTTCAGCGCCAACGGCAGTTTGCCACTGTTGTAAAACTCCAAAACGATGTTGCCTGACCAACCTGGATCAATTCGATGCGCAGTTACGTGAACCATCAAACCCAAACGCGCCAGTGACGAACGACCGTCTAACCAGCCAACCAAGTTATCTGGCAAAGTGATGGACTCGTGCGTGATAGCCAGTGCCAACTCGCCAGGGTGCAAAAAGAAGGCTTTATCTCCTTCGATCACAATTTCATCGCTCATGATTGATTCTAGGGCTTTTTGAGTTTCCTCTTTTGGACCACTTAAGTCGATGTATGGCGCGGCATGGTCTTGAAACACACGGAACTTATTGCCTAACGTTAAATCGACCGTAATGCCCGAAATCATTTCGTCGGTTGGTCGAGGAACGATTTTGATGTCGCCTTGATCTAAATGTTTGATAATGTCTGAATCGCAAAGACGCATGGCTGTTTACCTAATTTTCACCCTATTAACTCAGGGCAATAATTTGTTGAGTTTGTTTTGAAAGCTGCATCATAAGTGAAAATGCCAATGGCGCATACTCATTTTGTTGATTTTGCTGCAAAACGTAAGGTTTACCGGAATCCGCGGCAACACGAACGTCTCTTACCAAGGGCAACTGTCCAAGCAGAGGCACATTTTCGGCCCCAGAAATGCGCGCTGCACCGTCGGTACCAAATAGGTCGTGAACTTTGCCACAGCTGTCGCAGACAAATTGGCTCATGTTTTCAACCACACCCAATATTGGCGTATTGACCTTTTTAAACATCGCCACTCCTTTCTCGGCATCAGCAAGGGCCACATTTTGTGGGGTTGTTACGACAACCGCGCCATCGCATTTGATGTTTTCCGACAAGGTCAATTGAATATCTCCAGTCCCCGGTGGCATGTCCACCAATAACACGTCGAGTTCAGGCCAGTTGGTTTCATTCAATATTTGCATTAGTGCTCTGGAAGCCATCGGTCCGCGCCAGATAGCGGCCTTGTCTTCTGGGATCAGAAAACCAATGGAGTTGAGATAGACGTTGTGGGCCAACATGGGTTCCATGGTTTTTTCATCTTTGGTCGCCACCGACTGCCCTTGCAAACCAAACATCAATGGCATGCTGGGACCGTAAATATCGGCATCGATAACCCCAACTCTGTGGCCCTGATTGGCCAATGTTGCTGCGAGGTTTGCAGTGACTGTGGATTTACCCACGCCCCCTTTGCCAGATGCAATAGCAACTATGGTCTTTACCTTGATATCACGCTGCAATCCCGCCACTGGCTTGTATTCATAATCCACCTTGAGCTCAAGCTCCGAGGCTATTTGCTCCAGCTCACTCAACACCGATTGAGGATGAAACGGCAGGGCCACCTTCAGTCGAGCGCCCTTTTGTTCTATTTCAATTTGGCCAGAAATGCCATCTGGAAATGCTGTGGAATTATGATTGCGCAATCGCTCACGCAATTGCCGTTTTTGCTCACTGAGGTCCGGCTTTGAAAACAAATTGGATAGTTTCATCGTAAAAATCGTTTGGCTGTGAATCTTGGGTGCAAAATAGGGCTAAATTATGTAACATCACGCCTTTAATTAGTAGTGCTTAGCACATATCCTTTATTTCACGACGTCCATTCCTTTTTCGGAATTTAAAAGGTTTTATCAAAATTATGACAACAAATCGTAAAATTCTTGTCACAAGTGCCCTTCCATATGCCAATGGCTCATTGCACTTAGGCCACTTGATGGAATACATTCAAACCGATATTTGGTATCGATTCCAAAAAGCACAAGGCAACGAATGTTATTACGTGTGTGCAGACGACGCGCACGGCACACCAATTATGTTGAAAGCTCAGCAACAAGGTATTTCACCTGAAGAAATGGTGGCCAAAATTCGTGAAGAACGTATTCAAGATTTTGCTGATTTTCACATTGAATTCGACAATTACCACAGCACCCATAGCGACGAAAACCGCGAGCTTGCTTCGTTGATTTACAACAAGTTGAATGACGCAGGTTACATCGCTAAAAAGTCCATCAGCCAGCTGTTTGACCCAGAAAAAGAGATGTTTTTGCCAGACCGTTTTGTGACTGGTACTTGTCCAAAATGTGGCAGCGAAGATCAGAACGGCGACAACTGTGACAAATGTGGTGCGACATATAGCCCAGTAGATTTGAAAAATCCGAAGTCTGCCATCTCAGGTGCGACGCCGGTATTAAAAGACTCTGAGCACTACTTCTTTGACCTGCCTAAGTTTGAGCCAATGCTGAAAGAATGGTTGCACAGCGGCAGCATTCAAGCGGAAATGGCTAACAAACTAGAAGAGTGGTTTGAAGCCGGTTTACAACAATGGGACATCAGTCGTGATGCACCGTACTTCGGCTTCGAAATTCCTAACGCACCAGGTAAATATTTTTATGTGTGGCTAGACGCGCCAATTGGTTATATGGCGAGTTTCAAGAACTTCTGTGACAACAACAATGTAGACTTTGATTCGTTTTGGAAAGAAGATTCTGACGCTGAGCTATACCACTTTATCGGTAAAGACATCATTTACTTCCACAGCCTGTTTTGGCCAGCGATGTTAGAAGGTTCTAACTTCCGCAAGCCGACCAACGTGTTTGCTCACGGTTTTGTTACCGTAAACGGCGAGAAGATGTCTAAATCACGTGGTACTTTCATTAAAGCGCGTACTTATTTGGATCACTTAAATCCAGAATACTTGCGTTACTATTTTGCGTCTAAGTTAAACAGCGGCATTACCGATCTGGATTTAAACCTTGATGACTTTGGTCAAAAAGTAAATTCAGACTTAATCGGTAAGGTAGTTAACATCGCAAGTCGTTGCGCTGGCTTTATCAAAAAGC
Source organism: Alteromonadaceae bacterium (assembly GCA_964229075.1). GTDB lineage: Bacteria > Pseudomonadota > Gammaproteobacteria > Enterobacterales > Alteromonadaceae > Psychrosphaera. The sequence continues at coordinate 8,937 of CAXRBI010000057.1, forward strand.
GTTTTGACAGCAAGTTGTCAGAGACCATTGACCAACCAGAACTATTGGCTGAATTCCAACAGGCGAGAACGTCTATTGTTGAAAGTTACGAAAATCGCGAATTTGCCAAAGCGGTACGTGAAATCATGGCGTTGGCGGATAAAGCCAACAAGTACATCGATGACAAAGCCCCTTGGGTTACAGTGAAAGACGAGAACCTGCAGCAACAAACACATGATGTTTGTTCTATGGGTATCAACTTATTCCGAATTCTAATGAGTTACCTCAAGCCAGTTCTGCCTGCCATGGCAAAAGACGTAGAAGCGTTTTTGAACGACCAATTGAGCTTTGCCGGGGTTGATTCACCGCTTGTCGGTCATGAGATTAACAAGTTTAAAGCACTGATGCAGCGCGTTGATATGGATAAAGTTGCATCTATGGTTGAAGATTCAAAAGAGAGCCTAGAAGCTGCCAAACCAAAAGCAACTGGCCCTCTTGCCGACGAACCAATCGCCGACGAAATTGAGTTTGGCGACTTTGCCAAAGTCGATTTGCGAATCGCTAAAATCGTTAAAGCTGAGCACGTGGAAGGCGCTGAGAAGTTGCTTAAGTTCCAATTAGACATTGGCGGCGAGACTCGTCAAATCTTCTCTGGAATTAAAGCCGCGTACTCACCAGAAGATTTGGAAGGCAAGCTCACTGTTGTTGTTGCCAACTTAAAACCTCGTAAGATGCGTTTTGGTATGTCTGAAGGCATGATCTTAGCGGCAGGTCCGGGTGGCAAAGATCTTTGGATTCTTGAGCCGCACGAAGGCGCACAGCCAGGAATGCGAGTGATGTAAACGGTACATCTAATACATCAAAAGAAAAAGGAGCCCATGGCTCCTTTTTTGTTTTAAATCCCCAGCAACTGCTGAGCCTGACCACTTCGCTTCATGTCAGATATCACCATATTAATGGTCTTAATGGTGTTGTCCGAAACAGATTCTTTACTGAACATAAAGTGAATATCGGAGCTGTATATCAACAGCGGGTGTTGTTCAATCTTGCCGTTGAGGTTAAGTCGGTCAACGATGGACTTCATCGTGTGCGGATCCGCCAGTAACCCGTGCAGCTTGCCTTTTAACAGCAGGCTGACGTTTTCTTCAACGTCTTCCACTTCATGAAAGCGAGTACTGAAATCTGGATCTTCCGACAGCCGATCAAACTCGTCTCCATAGTAATAGCCCTGCTCTGTGCCTATCTTCAAATTGGTTTTGGTTAAACTGCTGAGGCTAGCGAGTGGGTATTTGTCACTGTGGCCTTTCAACATAAATAAGTTAACTCGCTCTTGGCGATATGGAATGGAGAATTTAGCAAAGGTTTCACGTTCAGGCGTTTTTGACACTCCGAGTCCAACATCCAATTGCCCGGCTTTGATCATAAACAACTGCATCTTCCAACTGACTTCATCAATGCTGTAACTGAATCCTGATTTCATCATAACAGCTTCGAAAAAACGTATGTCCACGCCGCTGAGCTCGCCTTGATCATTGGTGAATTGATAGGGGTACCAGGATTCCCAAGCTGCGGATAATTGCGGGTTACTCCGAACCGAGAAAGTTGAAAAAGCGGCGATTAGTAAACCGGCCACTGTTAATGCTTTCAATGTGGTAGACCACTGCACAAGCTTTATCATGTCGTTACACTCCACTGATATTTAACTTATCTAAGTGCATTAACACTTCGCGCCCACTGCATAGCGGTTAAGCAAAGGCAGTTGCGTGTTAGCGATGCACAAATTAAATCGCCCGGCGGTAACTACTGTTTTTTATTCACTTGGTCACGCATATCACCCTTTTTCGCCGGAAGGCGCAAGCAAGCGGATAAAAAACAACGACTATTTTGTAGTCGGGTTATATTGATAATCTTAGTCTAAATTTTTATCTTGATTGGAAAACCATACCTTTCTAGCCAAGTAAATTTCGAAACAAAGCCTCACTATTGTCCCAGATCATAGAAAACATGCGCTTCACGGGGCTCTAAAAAAATAAAAAGAAATTCTAACGGCGAGTGCTTTTTTGTTGCGAAAGCAACAATTTAACGTGATTACTCTAATTTTATCGCTGGATTCTGGCGTTTTGTCTTATCTGTGGCTTGCATTGCTTGAACATGCCCCAAGAATTACCCATTATAGATAAAACAACATTTGGAGGCGTCATGGATTGGCACTATTTATCACAGCCGTATTTATTAATGGTCGCTCTGCTTCTTGGCAGCGCTTTGTCCATTATTGCTGTGTATAAGCTCCTTGCATTAATAAGCCAATTGCACAGAGGTGCAATCGCCTTACTCGCACTCATTCCCCTTTTGTCTTTGCAGCCTGGGCCAAGCCAAAACGACAAAGATGACAGCAAACAAGCACAAGTGAAAACCGACGATCGAAAAGACGACACCGTCGTATAAAAGAATTAATCCAGTCGATAATTGATGTTCAACCCGCTGACAAAAACGCCACCGTTGTCTGTGGGTAAATACATACTGTCTATCCCAACCGCCCATTTATTGGATATGTGATATTTAACGCCGATAAATGGGCTTATCCCAATTGTGATTCGGCCGTCTATGTTCGTGGCTAATTCACGACCATAACCGGTGGCTGCCGCCACCGACATGCCATAATGCCAGTATAAATTAGTGTGATCGTAACCACGATAAAAGACGTTATAGGCAAGAAGCTCGCTGCGACGGGAATAGCTATTGATGAACGTTCCGAATATCCAACGCCGATAAAAAATAGCCGTGATCTGATTTTGTTCAAAATCTGCTTCGTCGTTCGCTCTATCGACGTGATATGTGTGTACGCCGCGCCAGAGTTGAAGATATTCTTTGCTTGAGCTAAATGTGGGTAAACTACAGCTAAAACAAATAAATATGATCATAAATTTCGCGAAACGTTGGCTTAACTGAGTTTTTTTATTCATAATGATTCCAACGCTACTGATAATAAAAATAACGATAAAATAACAATATAAAGGATCAAAGATGGATTCATCTCTTAATACGCCGGTACATTGGTTAAACCACTGGACCGAAACGACTCCGGATAAAATCTTTCTTCATCAACCCGTCAACCGCAAAGTCGAAACCCATACTTGGGCGCAAATAAACGCCAAAGTAGAAAGTATAGCATCGGCTCTACATCACTTAGGTTTAACGAAAGGTGATAAAGTTGCCATTTTGGCAAAAAACTGTGCTGAGTGGCTTATTGCTGATTTAGCCATCATGCGTGCGGGCATGATTTCTGTACCGATTTACCCTTCTGCAAACGCGGACACCATTCAATACGTATTAGAGCACTCCGAATCCAAAGCGGTGTTTGTCGGTAAACTCGACAACTGGCAAATTGCTGAGCCAGGTGTCACTGGCAACGTCATACGCATCGATATGCATTACCCTACAATGCCGTGCCAATACGCTTGGGACAAGTTGGACGGTTTAGGCGAACCGCTTGAGCCGCATCTGCCGAAAATGGACGAGATCATGTCCATCATCTATACCTCGGGCAGTACTGGTAATCCAAAAGGCGCCATGGTCAGCTACCGCGCTTATAATTGGGCCAATGACCGTATTGCCGACTATCTGTCGTTTGATACTAACACCCGATTCTTATCGTATTTGCCGCTCGCGCACATTACTGAGCGCTGTTTAGTTGAAGGCGCGGCCTATCACAGCAACATGACACTTTACTTCACGGAATCGTTGGAACATTTTGTATCTGACCTGCAATACGCAAAACCAACGGTATTTTTCTCAGTCCCTCGTCTTTGGAGCTTGTTCCAGAAAAACATCATCGACAAAGTGGGCGAAAGCAAGCTGAACTTATTGCTGTCGATTCCAGTGGTACGTGGTTTGATCAAAAAGAAAATTCAGAAAGGATTAGGTTTAGAACACGCCAAGCTAGCGGCGTCAGGCTCTGCGCCGATTTCTCCAGCCATCATTCATTGGTATCAGAGAATTGGCATTGATATTTGTGAAGCTTGGGGGATGACGGAAAACTGCATCTACGCACTGGGTAACTTCCCGTTCGACGCCGATTTAATTGGCTCTGTCGGTAAAGTGCTACCAGGTTGCGAAATCAAAACCACCGACGAAGACGAATTACTGTTCAAAAGCGGCGGCTTGTTCGAGGGTTACTACAAAAACGAAGAAGCGACCAAAGAAGCCTTTACTGAAGACGGGTTCTTTAAAACCGGTGACTTGGCGAAAATTGGTGATAAAGGCGAAGTTCGCCTGATTGGCCGAGTAAAAGACAACTTTAAAACCGCAAAAGGTAAGTTCGTTTCTCCTGTACCAATTGAGAAAATGTTGGCGCAAGACAATCACATCGAGCTGTTATGTATCGTCGGTGCAGGTATGTCGGCGCCAGTTTGTTTAGTGCAAATTTCAGAAGGCGCTGCCGCGTTGCCAAGAGAGCAAGTGCGTACCTCGCTTCAAGAGACATTGGCAAACGTCAACGGTCACTTAGAAAGCCATGAAAAGCTTGGTGCGATTGTGGTAGTCGACGAGTCATGGACACCAGAAAATGATGTGCTAACTCCAACGCTAAAAATCAAACGCCATGTCTTGCATGAACGTTACGCTGAGCGAGTTGATGAACTCAAAGGTGGCAAAGCCATTTGGGAGCAAGAGTTGTAGGGTAAGCCCCTAAATTCAATGAATAGAGGCCGATTTTAGAAAAATCGGCCTCTTTTTTTGCTTAAAAAACAGTCTATAACCTATCGAGTAATCAACCGCTCATTTGTACCTATAAAAACGATCTAACCAGTCCCCCTACTTTTACTAGGCTTATTATTGTGCAGTTACACATCTAGGGGGTACCATGAACGAAGTGTTACGTTGCCAAGCAGAAGTCATCAATGACTATCTCAGCCACGACAAAGGACTGGAAGCGATGGAATTTATGACTGACATGCATATGCCATTTGACCAACAAGACCGAGTCTTAAACGCCATAACGCGCCTATCCAAACCCTCGGCCAGGAAAGTTGGGATCATCTTAGAACTGGCGAATCAAAACCCAAGTTCGGAAATGTTATTGAAATAAAAAAGGCGCCGTGGCGCCTATTAACTTTTTAATAACTGTTGTTGCAAGGACTGGACTTTATCTCGCAGCTCGGCAGCCTTTTCAAATTCCAAGTTTTTAGCGTGCTCTAACATCTGAGCTTCGAGCGCTTTAATTTCTTTGCCAATTTCTTGTGGAGATTTGGCTTTATAATCCGCTAAACCTTCCGCCACTAAAATGCGTTGGGCGGCGTTGGTGGACTGTTGCGCGTCACCCACATCCATAATGTCGGTGATTTTCTTCACAACGCCTCTTGGCGTTATGCCATGCTCTTTATTGTACGCTTCCTGTTTGGCTCTGCGGCGTTCTGTTTCATCAATTGCTTTGCGCATCGATTTAGTGACTTTATCGGCGTACAGAATCGCCTTGCCTTTAACGTTACGTGCCGCTCGGCCAATGGTCTGAATCAAAGAACGTTCAGAACGAAGAAAGCCCTCTTTATCGGCATCTAATATCGCCACCAATGACACTTCCGGCATGTCCAAGCCTTCTCGTAAAAGGTTGATCCCAACCAAAACATCAAACTTACCGGCTCTTAAGTCTCGAATGATCTCAATTCGCTCAACGGTATCGATGTCAGAGTGCAGGTAGCGCACCTTGATGTCGTGATCTGATAGATAGTCCGTTAAGTCCTCAGCCATGCGCTTGGTTAACGTGGTCACCAAAACCCGCTCGTTGTCCGCTACTCGCAATTGAATCTCTGACATCAAGTCATCAACTTGGGTGGCAATCGGCCTGACTTCTAATACTGGGTCTAACAATCCCGTTGGCCGCACGACCTGCTCGGCGATATCGCCATCGGACTTTTCTAATTCGTAGTTGCCCGGTGTTGCCGATACATAAATGGTTTGCGGTGCCAAACGCTCGAATTCATCGAAACGCAATGGTCGGTTATCCAGCGCCGATGGCAAGCGGAAGCCAAACTCTACTAAGTTTTCTTTTCGCGAGCGGTCACCGCTGTACATGGCGCCAATTTGCGAGACCGTCACGTGAGACTCGTCGATGATCAGTAAACCATCGGACGGGAAGTAATCGATTAACGTCGGAGGCGCTTCGCCGGGATTTCTATCCGACAAATAACGGGAATAGTTTTCAATGCCCGAGCAATAGCCCAGCTCCTGCATCATTTCCAAGTCGAACAAGGTTCTCTGGCTGATCCTTTGCTCTTCAATCAACTTGTTTAAGTCTTTTAACTGCTTTTTGCGCTCTCGCAGCTCAACCTTTATCTCTTCAATGGCTTTGAGGATCTTCTCACGCGGTGTGACATAGTGGGTCTTTGGGAAAATGGTGGCACGAGCAATTTTGCGTTCAACCGCCCCGGTGAGCGGATCAAACATAGTAATTTGTTCGATCTCTTCATCAAACAACTCCACCCGCACCGCCAACTTGTCGGAGTCGGCTGGGAATATATCGATGACATCGCCACGGACTCGGTAATGGCCGCGTTGAAAATCAACATCATTTCGGGTGTATTGTAGCTCCGCCAATCGCCTTAATATTTGACGTTGGTCGACCATGTCACCGACTTTCACGTGCAGCAACATTTTCATATACGACTCAGGATCACCCAAGCCGTAAATCGCCGAAACAGATGCAATAATGATAACGTCTCGACGCTCCATCAGCGCTTTAGTCGCGGATAAACGCATCTGCTCTATGTGTTCATTAATGGTGGCGTCTTTTTCGATAAACGTATCTGTAGAGGCGACGTAAGCTTCCGGTTGATAGTAGTCGTAGTACGAAACAAAATACTCAACCGCATTGTTAGGAAAGAACTCTTTCATTTCCCCGTACAATTGCGCTGCCAGGGTTTTATTGTGGGCCATAATGAGCGTTGGTCTGCCCATTTCCTGAATCACATTGGCCATGGTAAATGTCTTACCTGTGCCGGTAGCGCCCAAAAGCGTTTGATATGCCAACCCAGACTCAAGCCCATCCACCAGCTTTTCAATTGCGCCCGGCTGATCACCCGCAGGTTTGTATTGGCTGTTTAACGTAAACGGTTTTTCCAACTTCTCCACAGTCACTTCCTTATACTGGCGTCGCTTGTTGTTCGGGCTTTGGCAATGCTCGGGTAAACCAAACATAGGCAATGATGGCAGTAAACACGTTACCAATCAGCGCACCGACAAACAAACCGGTTAATCCGTGATACACAGAGCCCACGTAGGCGAATGGAATGTAGAACACAAACAGTCGGATAATCGATAACGCCAACGCGCTCATAGGCTTGTGTAAGGCGTTAAACGATGAGTTCGACAAGATGATAATGCCTTGTAGGCCGTAACCCAGTGGCAATGTCCAAATAAACAGTTTAATGACGTTCATAACCTCAGGATCTTCTTTACTAAACGCCTGTGCAATGAATCCAGCCACAATCAATAACAACATGTAAACACCTGCTTGCCAAATCATGACAAACTTCATAATGCTCTTATACGCTTGCTCTACCCTGTCCCACTGCTGAGCACCGAAATTTTGGCTGATAAATGGCGGTAAGGTCATAGACAGCGCCAACACAACCATTGACGCTATCGATTCGATTCGTGTGCCCACGCCAAAACCGGCGACAGCGGCATTTCCATGAACGGCGATCATTGCGGTCAAAACGGCCATTGCGATTGGGGTTAACATATTCGCGCCCGCTGCTGGCAAGCCGATGGTAAGGATCTTTCGGCTCACCGCAACAAACTCTGCCATTGGCAAAACTCGAACTGAAATCAGTTGGCGTTTTACGGTAAGGATATAAAGGATGATGACAAAACCGGCCGCCCATGCAATAACACTGGCAATCGCCGCGCCTTTGATGCCCAATTCAGGGAATGGACCAATACCAAAAATCAACAAAGGGTCTAACACCGCATTTATAAAACCACTGGCGGCCATAACCATACTTGGTGTTTTTGCATCTCCTGAGGCTCGAAGGACGGCATTACCGATCATTGGCGACATTAAGAACACGGCACCGATATACCAAATATCCATATAATCATGGATCAACGGCAGTAAGTCAGGACCGGCGCCCAACGCAGTAAAGATAATGTCTGTGCATAAATAGGTGCCATAGGCGAGTATGGCCACCAATATAAAAGACAAAACCAACGCACCTAAGCCGTCATCTTTTGCTTCTTCATCATTGCCGCTGCCTCTGGCCTTAGCAATGACAGCCGACGTGCCAATGCCCAAACCAATAGAAAGAGAAATGATGGTAAAGGTGACTGGGAAAGTAAAACTTATGGCAGCGAGCGGCTCTGTGCCCAACAGACCAATAAAATAAGTGTCTATTAAGTTAAACGACATCAGCATAACCATGCCAAACAACACTTGCAGAGTCATTTTTTTAAGTGTTGGTGCTATCGGGGCAGTAAGAAGATCCTGAGATGCTGACATAGAGGTTTTAACAAGCCTTAATTTTAAAACGTTATTCTAATTAAACTCTGCGTTTGGTTCACCACATGTTTAAAATTTTTTTACAAATAAACTCAACCGCTTCCAATAAGACCGGAGTGTGACAATCAACTTTCGAAAAAATCGGTACAATTTTTGACAAAAATTGGCTTTTGTACACAAGGCTTTTCAGTAATTTTCTTGAGTCGGTCAAAAATCAAACCATTCGTCGTAAAATAACTCAAAATCAAAATAAACCATTGATATACAAAAACTTTTAATTTTTGTTATTTTTTTTGTGGATCGGGTGTTGACACACGTTTTTACTGGCCTCGCGCAATATATTACAAACTCGTACACAGAGTTATCCACAGATTCGGTGGATAACGTCCTGCAGACCTTGAATGACGCTTAACTCAATTTTAACAAAGCGATTCACTGGTCGAATCACGAGTATCCTGCACAAAATTCCGGCACGGATCTTTAAATTGATTAGGATCTATACAAACGAGCAAAAATGTCGAATTTAGCCAATAAAATAGGTTGACACAGTATACAGGGATAATTAACATTGCGCCCCGTTGTCAGACAGACAAAGTTCCCCCTTAGCTCAGTTGGTTAGAGCGACGGACTGTTAATCCGCAGGTCCCCCGTTCGAGTCGGGGAGGGGGAGCCACTTTTAAGTCTGATATCGTAGTTCCCCCTTAGCTCAGTTGGTTAGAGCGACGGACTGTTAATCCGCAGGTCCCCCGTTCGAGTCGGGGAGGGGGAGCCACTTCTTTATTTTGATCTGTTCCC
>CAXRBI010000058.1:0-11639 GCA_964229075.1 Alteromonadaceae bacterium
CTCTGTTTCTGACATTGGCGTACGGCGGTCCGCTTCACATGTGATCAGAAGCGTTGGTGTAGTTACATTACCCACTAAGCTAAGCGGTGAACGTTTCCAATAGTGCTCCACATGCTCCCAAGGCATTCCTGGGAATTGGAAAGGAATCTGCGACAAATAGCTGTCGGCGGTTAATACCTTTGACAGCCAGTTGATTACCGGCTTGGCAACCGCAGCGGCTTTAAATCTATCGGTTAGGCCAATCGCATAGGCAGACGCAATACCACCAGCTGAGCCGCCAGTGATGAAAAGCTGCTCTGGGTCGACTAACCCCTTGTCGATTAATGCATCGATGCCCGACATGTGATCGGCAAAATCGTATTCACTTGAGTATTTGTTTTGCAATAACAACGCAAAGCGCTCGCCGTAGCCTGTGCTGCCGCGATGGTTGTCATAAAACACAATAAAGCCCTCTGCTGCAAAGCGCTGTAATTCAGCACTAAAGTGCGGTCCATACGACAGATGTGGTCCGCCGTGGATCTCTAATATCAGTGGGTATTTTTTAGTTGGATCATAATTCGGCGGCAAAATATACCAACCTTGGATCTCCTCGCCATCGATTGACGAGTTGTAAACGATTTCTCTAACCTGACCTAAAGTTTTGTGGCCCAAGACGTCGTCGTTAAGATTGGTCAGTTGCTTGAGTTTACCCTTTCTATACACGTGGATATCCGCCGGAGATTGCGGAGTGCCTTTCGTCACTGCAATAACGTCCGCCGCTTGATTGAACGTTGCGAAGCTATACGGACGTCCCATCGTACTGCCGCCAAGCTCTTTCACTAATGTTTTGTGTTTGGCTTTAAGTGAGGTGTAACCAACTTCAATATAACCACGGTTAAGATATTGGTAATAAACACCTTTCGAATTATCTGCCCACTGGATATTGCTTAAACTATTATCGATGTCAGAAGACAAGTTTGTGTCATCGCCAGTTTTTATATCAAGTACATGCAAGTAGCTGTTGCGATACGCCAACTTTTTATCATCAATTTTCAGATACGCGATTTTTTTGCCATTTGGCGACACTTGTGGCGAATATTCGCCGCCAGGTGCCGAGGTAATCGCAGCGATTTCACCGGTATTTTCACCTGAGGTGACAACAGAAAAGATGTCGCTCTCTCTTGGCTCATATTCCCAGTTATCACTGCGATTTGCTGAGAAGTATATTTTTTTACTGTCCGCTGACCAGCTCAGCGGCCCTCTGTGATTGTAGTTACCTGTGGTCAACTGTCTCGCCGTCCCACCTTCCGCAGGAACTGAGAAAATATGGGTGTAGGCTGGGTCCAAAATACCGCGTCCATCGGCTTGATAACGTGCCTTAGTAACGTATTCAACCTTAGGTGCCCACTTTGCACCTTTCGGCTTAGCAGGCATTTTAACACTTAGCGGTCTCAGTTTTTCTGGAACGCTCATGGTAAAGGCAATGGTCTGGCCGTCAGGTGACCAACTAATATTGCCAATTCGCTTTTGCAAGTTGGTTACAAGTGCCGTCTGACCGGTATCCATCCAACGCACGTACAGCTGCGGGTAGCCGTCAGTATTTGACACATAGGCAATACGGTCGCCCGAAGGAGACCAACGTGCATTCGAGAATTGCTTTTTACTCGACAGTAATGGCCGATGACTCTTGCCGTCGACCGACGCTAACCAAAGGTTATAGTTGGCACCGTCCGTCATGATGTCGTTCGAACGACGGGAATACAAAACTTGTTTACCGTCAGGTGACACTTGCGGATCTGCCGCAATTTCGAGATTAAAAATGTCTTCGGATTGGAAGGTTGCAGCCGATGGCTTAGCACTTGCGCCATTCGCTAACAGACTAGCCAAAATGAGGCTAGAGAGAGTCAAGACTTTCATCACTTTCCTTAAGATTTATTGCGAGGTCATTACCTTAATTCCAGAATCGTTTGAAACCAATCAGAATGAGTTCAATTGCCAATTTTCAACTTTAAAGTGCCAACACCTATGGCGCTAGATTACTGATATTTTTTACGACGTCTGTTGGACGACGCACACCTTCGTCCAAATAACTCTGCAGCAACTCAAACGTCATTTTTGGGTTTTTGCCATCAATGATTTGGATCAGCGCATCCCGCACCAAACTTTGATACACCAACAGTTCTTGATTGTGTTGATCCAATTTGGTTGCTATCGGGCTTGCAACGCCAAATGCGATAATCGCACCGTACAGCGTAGTGACTAAGGCAATGGCCATGCTGCCGCCGAGCGTATCTGGATTGTCCAACTGAACTAACATAGCGACTAAGCCAATCAGAGTGCCTACCATGCCCATCGCAGGAGCAATCTCAGAGAAACTGTTCATCACTTTTATCGACATATTGTTGCGCTTAACGCTTAGCACCATTTCTTTACTTAGCGCTTCATCCATTGAGTCGCGGTCGTAGCCATCCATTAACATATCCACGGCTTTCTTAAAAAACGGCTCTTCAACATCAAGTTTCTCAGCGGCAATAAAGCCTTCTTTGCGCACCAAAGTCGACAGCGCAATACACTTGTCGATGGCATCATCCAAAGACAACTTTGGTGATTGAAATATTAGCCCTATGTTACGAAGGGCCGAGAAAAAAGTGGTTGGTCGATACGCCAACATAACGGCACCAAACGTACCGCCAAACACCACTAGAAAGGACGGAATATTGATGAAAGCGGATACCGGCGAATCACCTGACGCGATTGCGCCAGCTACCGCCAATACCACTAAAATAAAACCTATGATTGAATTCTTATCCATGTTTATTCCTCATTTCCAAATGTAACTTCGCCTACTTCTTTTGCTTCGCCTTGAGAGATTGCTATTTCGACCCGACGATTAATACTGCGGTTCTCCGCATTGTCGTTGGCAACCAGCGGTTTTTTATCGGCGTAGGCTTTTACTTCGATTCGATTGGGCTGAATATTGGGGACTTGTTCTAACACCGAAGCGATGGCGACTGCGCGGCTTGCTGACAAATCCCAATTATTTTGAAACAACTCGGTATTCACCCGAGTATTATCTGAATGCCCCGCTACCGTTATGGCACCTGGGATATCAACGAGCGCTTCTCCAACAGCCGTAAGAACTGGCTTGAACTGATTTTGTAAATACACGGAGCCCGATGGGAACGCCCCGTTTTCCTTAATTCGAATAATTAGTTGTTGGCCGAGGTCGTCTAATTCCATCGCGCCATTCTCAATGTATTGTTCTAGCCTTTGCTCGATTTTCTGTCGAGTGAGGTTTGAGTTGAAGGTTTCTAACGGCACCTGCCTTGGACGAGCTGAGGCTTCTTTCGGATTGCTGTGCCCAGCAGACGCATCGGTTTCACCCGGGGTATACTGCAGTACCGGTTGTGTCGGCTGTTGAGAGTTTTGTTTGACGACATCAAATGGTGTGGGCGTTGGTTGACCAGGGCTAAACTGATCTAACACCGCGCTGGTACCCAAAGGGATTTCCTCTGCAGGCACTTCCCGTTGCACGCCAAATCCCATTTTCATTGAACCTGCTATCTGTTTGAACTTAAGCGCATCGATTTGCGAAAAAGAAAACAAAAGCACAAAGAAACACAACAACAAGGACATCAAATCTGCAAAAGTAGCCATCCAAGCTGGTGCGCCATTGGCCTTTTCCAATTCAGGAATTTCCATTAACTATTCCAATATCATTATTCCAACGTCTTGAGCCTAACCCAAAAACCCCGGCAATAGCAAAACAAAAAAGCGGGCATCAAGCCCGCTTTGTTTCAACAAAAAGTAGAAATTACTTCTTGCCAGCTTTTGCAAAGTCGCCGGCGGCAAAAATATTCAACTCTTGCTCACCAATGTACTTTCTAAATGCGGCATTAACTTCTTCAGTTGTCAGTGCTCTGAGTTTTTCTTCATAGGTATTAAACCAGCTTAACTCACGACCCAAGTCTTGGTTTTCAACCATAACTGAACCAATTCTGGCGTCATTTGCCCACGAAGACCAAAGCGCTTTTAAATCGCCATCGATTGCGTTTTTAACTTCCTCGTCAGTAAAACCATCTTTTAGCACTTTCTCTACTTCTTCTTTATAGGCGGCAACCACTGGTTTCATATTTTCAGGTGCGGCAATCGCATACATGAAATACATACCACTTGGCTTATCGAACTCTAATTGCATCCATGAGCCTGTGCCATAACTGTAACCTTCTTTGACTCGAATACGCTGCATTAAGCGAGAGGCAAAGCCGCTGCCACCGAAGATAGAGTTAGCAATGCTAGCTGCGTAGTAATCTGGGTGCTGCTGATTTAAGTCCAAACGATTAACAATGTATAACTGTGCGTTGGCTTTATCAGGTGTTTCAATCCAATTGTCAGCGCCTGTTACTTTGTTCAGTTTCGGTTCCATTTCCTCATAAGCCACCTTACCAGCAAGATGAGAGAACTTGCTCTCTAACGCTGCCGAGATGGCTTTTGCATCTACGTCACCTACAACGCCAATGTGGCCGTTAGAGAAACTCCAATGTGACTTATGCAGCTCTTTAAGACGTTTTTGAGTAACACGGTTTAAATCTGCAATCTTTGTATCGATATCGCGATAGGCTTTTGGATGCCCTTCTGCATAACCGTAAAACGCTTTGCGGAACGCATTTGCCGCCACGTCTCTCGGTTCGCTGCGCTGAGTTTCTAAACCTGTAATGGTTGCCTTGCGGTCAATCGCAATTTCTGACTCTTCAAACAGTGGATTGGTCATAAGCTCAGCAACGAAATCAAGCGTCTCATTTAGGTTTTCTTTAACCGCTTTTACGTTTACTGAGATATTTCCAACGCTGTTAGTATTGAAACGAATAGACGCTTTCAATTCAGCTAGTTTGGTCGCGATCTGTTCTTTACTGTATTTTTCTGAGCCGCTAAACATTAGGCCGCCCATCAGATTGAAATCCGCTACGTAGCCTTTTAGTGAGTTAACGTTACCGGTTGGCAGTTTCATTGTGATATTCACTTCACCACCACGAAGTTTCTTAGGGTACACACTGACTGTGGTGCCAAGATCCCATTTGAACTCTTTCTTACGCGCTTCAATATTTGCTACGGTGTTGTCATAAACTTCACCGGCTTCAACTACGGCGCGGCCTTTGTAAGTCGCGAGCTGTTCTTTAATTGAGGCGTCTTCGGTAATCTCCGCTCGAACCGGTGCTTCAGTTGGAATAAAGCGGCCCAGGGTTCTATTACTCTTAACAAAATACTTCTCAGCAACACGTTGTACGTCTTCTAAGGTGACCTTTTCAATCAAGTCGCGAAGGTAGAAGATGTAACGGTAGTCGCCCATTGCAATGTATTCAGTTAACTGGCTACCAACAGAAACAACATTTCTCAGAGCGTCTTCTTTCTCTTTCAACATCGCCGTTTTAGCTTGATTTAACTCTTCTTCGGTGATCTTATTCTCTTTAACACTCTCTACCATCTCGACCAACGACTGCTCTAAGTCGGTGTAGTCTTGGCCTTTGAAGCCATTGGCCATGAAATACATGCCAGAAGGCTGATTTCGAGGCATTGACCAAGTGCCTGCAAATGGCGCTTTGCCCGGCTCAACCAGGGTCTTTTGCATACGCCCACGAGCTGTATCTGAGAAGATTCGCTCAAACACTTGCAATGCTGCGGTGTCTGAGTGCAGAGCCGACGGGATATGGTAGTGCAATGCAATCACTGGCACCTCACCAACACGACGTAGGTTTACTTCGCGGTCGCCGTCTTGTGTTGGCTCTTTTGTGTACAGTGGCGCAACGGGTGTTTCAGGTTTCGCTAAACGGCCAAATTGTTTTTGCACTTGGTCCAAAACAAATTGCTTGTCGAATCGTCCAGCAATCGTTAGAACGGCATTATCAGGACGGTAGTGTTTGTCATAGAAGCGACGCAAGCGTTCGAATGGGAAATTTTCGACGTCTGAGCGCGCACCAATAGTCGAGTTACCGTAGTTGTGCCACAAATACGCTGATGAATTCATGCGTGCCATCAAGATTCGAATAGGGCTATTTTCACCGCGTTCCATTTCGTTTCGAACAACCGTCATCTCGCTTTCTAGTTGCTCTTTGGTAAAGGTCGCGTTGACCATGCGGTCAGCTTCCATACCAATCGCCCACTCCAGATTCTCTGGGCTGCTTTCGAACGATTGATAGTAATTTGTACGGTCTAACCACGCAGACGCATTCGCGCCCATTCCACGCTTGTTAAATTCTTTGTCGATATCTTTGTAGTTGGTCGAGCCTTTAAATAGCATGTGCTCTAACAAGTGAGCCATACCCGTTTCACCGTAATGCTCATGCACAGAGCCCACTCTGTAAGTCACATTTACAATGACTTTTGACTGAGCTTGGTCTGGATATAATAGAACTTTCAGGCCGTTGGAAAGTTGATATTCTTCAATACCTTCAACGCTGCGAACAAAGTTTATGTCAGCAATTTCCGTTGTCACTTTTGGGTTAGCGACTGCTTGTGTTTCATTTTGAGTCGCAGAGCAACCTGCGAGGGCAAAAACGACTGCCGACGCAATCAGCGTTTTCGAGAAGGTGTTGGCCATCAATCTATTCTTCATATTGTTATTTTCCTACTGAGGATTTCCATTTGTTTGCAACCATACGACATGCTGCCTGCAATTTTAATATCACGAAAAAATAAAATTGTAACTGACTGTGTAAACTTTTGTTGAGAAATTCGGTAAACACAATGCCATATTCGGCCAAATCCATTGATTAAAAAACGTATAGACGTCTAGACATGAAAAAGTATTAGGTGTTTTTACCGATCTTGGATTAAAATTAGCAAAATTTTGAGTCGTTAAACCAAACACGAATCAAACACGTATACACCCACTAAGTTTTCATTTGAGAGAATTATTAATGGCAAAACATTTATTTACATCAGAATCTGTTTCCGAAGGTCATCCGGATAAAATCGCGGACCAAATTTCTGATGCTGTTTTGGACGCAATTTTAGAGCAAGATCCTAAGGCACGAGTTGCGTGTGAAACCTACGTTAAAACCGGTATGGTTATGGTTGGTGGTGAAATCACTACATCTGCATGGGTTGATATTGAAGAGTTAACTCGTAACACCGTCAAAGAAATCGGTTATGTGCACTCAGACATGGGCTTTGATGCCGACTCTTGTGCCATCTTAAACACCATAGGTAAACAATCTCCAGACATCAACCAAGGCGTTGATAGAGCGGACCCAAGTGAGCAAGGCGCGGGTGACCAAGGTTTGATGTTCGGTTATGCGTGCAACGAGACCGACTCGCTTATGCCTGCACCGATTGAATACTCTCACCGTTTGGTTAAGCGCCAAGCCCAAGTTCGCAAAGACGGTACGTTGCCTTGGTTGCGTCCGGACGCTAAGTCTCAGGTGACATTTGCATATGAAAACGGCAAGCCTGTAGGCATCGATGCGGTTGTTCTTTCTACGCAGCACTGCGACACAATCTCGCAAGACGATTTAGTTGAAGCCGTGATGGAGACCATCGTTAAGCCAACCCTACCTGCAGAGTGGCTAAACGAAAACACCAAATACTTTATCAACCCAACCGGTCGCTTCGTGATTGGTGGCCCGATGGGCGATTGTGGTTTGACTGGTCGTAAAATCATCGTTGATACCTATGGCGGCATGGCTCGTCATGGTGGTGGCGCTTTCTCGGGTAAAGATCCTTCGAAAGTCGACCGCAGTGCGGCTTATGCAGCGCGTTACGTTGCTAAAAACCTTGTGGCTGCTGGTCTTGCGGATAAAGCTGAAATTCAGGTGTCTTACGCCATTGGTGTTGCTGAGCCAACGTCTATCAGCGTTGAAACTTTTGGTACAGGCAAGCTAGAAGAAGCGAAGTTAATTGAATTAGTTCGTAACCACTTTGACCTTCGTCCATACGGCTTAATCCAAATGCTTGATCTTGAACGCCCGATTTACAAGCCAACTGCGGCATATGGCCACTTTGGTCGCAACGAGTTCCCTTGGGAACAAACGGATAAAGTTGACGCTCTGCGCGCTGACGCTGGCTTATAAGAAGCTAACAAAAACGCCGCAAATCGCGGCGTTTTTTTTTGTTTAAAATTCGAGTAATTGACCAAGAATCACTTTGTTTTTGCCCTGTAGTTTGGCTTCACCGATTGCGCGATCTGAATCCTGGTGCAAGTTGGTATACTCTGACTCGCTGTCGCCCCCGGTCACCCCAACACTTACCGTGATACGAATACCGTCAAAATCCCTCTGGGCGATGCCCTCGCGCACCATATCAGCGATCTGCAGTGCCGTATCGAGCGGAGCACTTGGCAACAACACCATAAACTCATCCCCTTCCAGACGCGCCACTGTGTTCGATTCGCCAATGGTTTGTTTTATGAACTCGCCAATGCGTCTTATCAAACCATCTGCGGCCACATGGCCATATTCTTCGTTGACGAGTTTAAAGTTATCGCAATCGATGTGAATCAAATGGAAATGTTTATCGCTGCCCGCGAGATTGCTCTTTACGCGCTCAATTTGCTTAATCAAGTACTGGCGATTCAACAAACCTGTGGATGGGTCTGTTTGCAGTAGCTCTGCCAACTCTTGCTGTTTATCCATCAAACGTTGGAAAGTGCGTTTATTGCGGATCAAGTTTTGGCATTTGATTAGGAACAACTCTATATCAAACGGCTTATGCAAAATATCCGAAACGCCGTTGCGCATTAGCTCTTTGTTGCGCTCTGGGTCGTTATAACCTGTGATTGCTAAAATTGGCAACGAATACCACTGAGTGGTGCGACGGATGTTTCGAATTAAGCCAAGTCCCGTCATATCACCTTCTAACATGTAATCGGTGATCACTAGGTCTATTTGCTCAAAGTGCAACACCGTCAGAGCTTCACGGCCGGTTGGTATGAACATCACCTCAATGTTGTTCTTTTCAAACAAGTCTGTGACCATTGAGGTCATCGCTTTTGAATCTTCAACTAACAGAACTTTGGCTTTAGTTTCACTGGCCGCCGCACTCTTAAACGAAACAAAATTACTGACAAAGTTGTCAATCTGAACAAACTCTGTAGGGGAAAAAACGTCAGTCACACCAGAGTTGACATAATGTTCGATGTTATCGATGTCCTGATCGGTACTAACAAGTAAAATCGGACCGGTAAAATGTTGGCGTAAATGCGAGATAAATTCAGTCGGGCTCATGCCCGCTTTGATCGCTGACTCTTTGCCGATAAAAATGAGGTCGGGATCATAATCCTCCGCCGTATCTGCCAATAAACACAAACCGTCATCATAGACTTGAGTATCGATGTGATAATCGTCCAAGACTTTTTTCAACATCATTTGAAAAGTGCGACTTTCCAACATCAATGAAGCGTGCAATTGCATGGTTGACACCTAATCCCGTAGCGTTTCGTCAAAAAGGGCGGCGATTATAGCGCCGCTTTCATCAATAGTTAATAGCGAGTTAACGCCCATCCCCTTCCCAACGGAAAAGGACGGTTCCAAGACCCAAAAAGACAAGTGTCATAGTGACTAACACGGCAATATGATGGCTCAATTCCATAAGCCCTGCTCCTTCGGTCATAACCGCTCTTGCCCCTTCCACTAAATGAGTCAATGGCAAAAAGTATGCGACTTGACGAATGAACTCCGGACTTCCTTCCAGAGAGAACCAAACGCCAGAGAGTATCATCATAGGCCAAGTTGCCATATTTAACAGGCCACCGGTTAATTCTTCACTGCGGCTGCGCGACGCGATAAGCAACCCCAATGAAATCAGCGAAAACGCGCCCAATACCCCGATTAAAAACAAATCGAAATAGCTGCCCAACATGTAAAAGTCAAACATCCAGTTACAACCGATGAATACCGCCGAGGATAAAAACATCACAATGAACAACCGAGAGACGATCTGCGCGGTCAAAAACTCAAAAGCCGTTACCGGCGTCGCATTTAACCGTTTTAGAACCATGTTTTTTCGATATCTAACAATCACGTAGCCGACGCCAAAGAGGCATGAAAACATCATATTCATCCCTAAAATTCCCGGCAGCACCCAGTCAACATAACGGATTTGTCGACCGTCAACTGAATCTTTCTTCCAGTCGTTTGCGTTTACCTTAGACAATAAAATTTGTTCCATAAAATAACCGTTTGGCGAAGACTCGTTTAGCCAGTATGTTTTCGACTGGTAATTTACCAATAGATCCAAACGGTGTTGGCGCAATTTATCTAGCGCATTTTGCTCAGACTTGTATGAGACGAACTCAACAAACTTAGTTTGGGAAAACTCACTGACTTCTGATGTTTTGTTAACAACACCCACTTTGTACTGACTTTTGCCATCGCCGCTAAACACCAAGGCAAAACCCGCCAATAACAAAACAGGAAACACAATGCTCCAGCCCAAGGATGAACGATCGCGGAAAAACTCCAAATTACGAGCCTTTAAGATGGCGGAAAATCTTCGATAAAACTGCCTCATATGCATTCTCCCGCCTCGGTTTCCGACGTCTCTTGTAGCTGGTGTCCGGTTAACTTAATAAACAAATCGTCAAGGTTCGCCGATTTCACTTGTAACCCTTCGAGTTTGATGCCGCGGCTCAATAAGTCGCTGATCACTTGTTCAACGTCTGCCGCATCAATGTCGACGTGATGCTCGCCAAAGGGACGGCCGATGTCAGATATCGCGATGTCGCCTAGATTCGCAATCGGCAACCGCATGATGGCGCCAGAAAAATGATCGGTGAGCAATTTTTGCGGCGTATCCTGCGCGATGATATTGCCTTGATCCATAATCACTATTTCATCGCATAGGTATTCCGCCTCATCCATGTAATGAGTGGTCAAAATAATCGTTTTTCCGCGCTTTTTGATATCACTGATGAGATCCCAAAAATTACGTCTGGCGTGCGGGTCAAGTCCAGTAGTTGGTTCATCGAGAAACAATATCTGTGGGTCGTTGATCAGTGCCAATGCCAACAATAGTCTTTGCTTTTGCCCTCCAGAGAGCTTTTGGTGACGCCTATCGGCAATCTCGTGTAAGTCGCAAAGGCTCATGACTTCGTCTTTGTCCGCAGGCTCTGGATAAAATGAAGAGAACAGCTCTAGCGTCTCATTCACGGTTAAGTAATCCTGTAGAGCTGTGCTTTGGAATTGAATGCCGATTTGCTTTAGGGCTTCCTTATCCAACGCTCGGCCAAAAAATGCAATTTCTCCTGAGGTCGGTTGGATTAAGCCTTCCATCATTTCGATGGTGGTAGTTTTACCGGCTCCATTGGGACCTAACAGCCCAAAACAAATACCTCGATTCACCCCAAAACTGATGCCATTAACGGCTGTTAAGTCACCGTATTGTTTGGTCAGGTTTTGTACTTCAACAATGGCGCTCATACTGAACATATACCCTTATTAAATCCTTTGTTCTCAATCCATTGTGACGCCGAAACAGATTTATTCAAGAGCAGATGCCGACAAAAAGTAATCAGTTAGTTGCCGCCCCTAGATATCTCATAGGCATAAACAAAAAGGCTTGATAAACTTAACAAAAAAATCACCTAGGCAAGGCCAATGCGAATTCCTCGAATTTATCACCCGGACGCGATTACACTCGAACAGACGTTTTCACTCAACGCAGACGCC
>CAXRBI010000059.1:0-65025 GCA_964229075.1 Alteromonadaceae bacterium
CTTCAACCAGTGCTGCGATGCGCTCGTCTGTACCTGCGCCAACACCTACTGCCGCACCTACACGTAAACGACCAAATGAGTCTTTACATGCGTTTGGCTTGTCGTCCGCTTTTTGGAAATCTTTTACGGTGATCATGCCAGCCAGCTTAAATGCGTCGTCAACCACTAGGATTTTTTCGATGCGGTGCTCGTGCATCAAACCTAATACGGTTTCACGCTCGGCATCAGCTGTCACTGTGACAAGTTTGTCTTTCGGCGTCATCACTGTGGTTACGGCGGCGTCTAAGTTTGTTTCAAAACGTAAGTCACGGCCGGTCACGATACCGACTAAGTTGTTTTCAGAATCAACAACTGGGAAACCAGAAAAGCCGTGTTCGTCGGCTAATCGCATAACGTCGCCAACGGTTACTGTGTCTGGAACCGTTACTGGGTCAGAAACAACACCGCTTTCGTATTTTTTAACGCGACGAACTTCGTTCGCTTGCGCTTCAATAGACATGTTCTTATGGATGAAACCAAGACCGCCTTCTTGGGCGAGTGCAATAGCTAAACGGCTCTCTGTAACCGTGTCCATAGCAGAGGACACCATAGGAATGTTCAACTCGATATTACGAGTTAAGCGAGTTTTTAAATCCGCTTCGTGTGGAAGTACTGTTGAGTGACCTGGGACGAGTAAAACATCGTCAAAGGTTAGAGCTTCTTTAGCTATGCGCAACATGAAATTTTACCTTAACTTAATATCTGGAAGGAGGTGATTATGTTGCGGCGGCATTTTAATCGAAACTTGCGCTAAGGTAAACTTAATTTATAAAAAAATTTATCCATCACAGCTCCTTTCAAAGAGACAAACATCATTAATGCCCTTCCCCCTTTCCTGCGGCGCTTTGACTGTACTTACCTGCCACCCTCAGCAGCAACTTTATAGAACCGAAATGAATGAGTTCGAATAAATTATTTTAAGTGATGACTGGAGCGTCTCTTGTGGAAAGCTGGTTGTTTAGAGACCAGTTTCCTTAGACAGTGGATGCCTACTGCCCTGAGGCGAACAGCCGGCATTGACAACTTTTGCAAAAACCATATGATTTTCAGACACCTCTAGAAAGGAACTCAAATGAAAAGTAAAAAGCTCTCACAAGTAATCATGCTGTCGGCCGCGATATTGGCCGCCCAAGGATGCGCATTAACGCCATCTAACCCTTCCTCCGACGAAAACAAAGATTCAAGCACGATAAACTCTAACTACTGTATTGCAGGTGCTGCTGCGTGGCTGCTCACCGGCAGTCCAATCGTGACGACACTAGCGATTGGCGGCGCGGTTTGGTGCGTAAATGAAGAGTACAATCCAGCGATTGAAGAAAACGATAGAGTTAAAAACCACTCTTGAAAAAGGCCGCTACTCGGCACTGGTGCTAAATAAAAAGCAGTGACAAAAGAGCAAGCCGTGCTTGAGTATAAATCCGCAGTGATTTCCATCAGTTGCCGACATTCTCTGTAGAAACTGTCATTCCCAACACCAATCATCACTCCCAACATCAACCGTCATTCTCAACTTGATTGGGAATCCATCAAACCTCCTCAGTGTCGGCAAAGAGCGATCGAGAGACGGTCATAGTAATTGATTTCTATAGACTTCAAACTCCAAAGCGGACGTTTGGCTAACTCATTCATGCCCCATTTTAATTTGCATTAACCGTATAGCATTAGTTATGATTTTTTGAATTTAACAGAAATTGGAAATTGTTTTATTACATGGGAAGATTTTTATTCATTTGCATGGGCTTAGCGTTATTGCCCGTAAAATTCATCTATGCTGCCCCTATTAATTGTTCTAAAGTTATTATTTCGGCGCACCCAAACTATCCTCCTTTCCACTGGAATTCAGAAGACACTCTAATAGGAGCCTCTATTGAAATCAGCCGAAGAATTTTTGAGAGTCTAGGTGTTGATGTAAAAGTCAGTTATGAAGGCCCATGGAAAAGAGTATTAATGTCTGCCAAACAAGGAAAAGTAGACTTTATTCCAGCTCTAAAAAGAACTTCTGAAAGGCAAGGTTATCTGCATTTTACCCAAAACTCATTTTCTTCAAACCCTATTGCTGTATTTGTTAGAAAGAACGAAGTAAAAGCGGTTACCTTGCTACAAGACTTAAACGGTTTGTTTGGCAGTGTCAATGCAGGTGACAAACATGGTGAAAAAATAGACTCCTTTATATCGAACCAATCCAATATGCAGTTTATTCATGGCCTGAAGCAAAACTTTCAAATGTTAAAGCGTGGCCGAACTGATTACTTTATCACTGGGTATTACACAGGGTACGACTACCTAAAAGCTAATGAATTGGATAAGTATTTTGAAATAGCATTTAAGATAAATGAACTAGAAATTCACAATGGATTTTCAAGTCACTATGCTAAAGAGTGTAATTCAATTGTAAATGAATTCGACTTAAAGCTGATACAGTTGAAGCAAGAAGGAGAAGTAGAAAAAAGCATTAGCAAGTATCATGAGCACTGGTTAGCAAAATCAGATAAATAATGACAAAGAGTTATATTATTTAAAGAACTTAAAGTTTTTGGAAGAAAACCCAAATATCACTATAAGTGATCAAGATAGATTTGGAGACTACTTCATTAGCTATATAAAAAATGGAGAGATGCATTACCATTTTTACGCTAGTCGGAGAACAAGAAACCTTCAGTGCCCCAAAATAGTTAAAAAATTTAATTGTGCCGATTCGTTGAAAATAGGTAAGAGACTTTCTTATCTTCCAGAGCATAATCAGTGGTAGTGAATATAACACATATGAACCTTCTTCCGTCAAATGAACAATAAGATCTTTTTTAGCTGCCGTTAGGCAGCTAATTGTATTTCAATCAGCAAAATAATCTACTTCGCTTTGTCATTGTGGCCGTTAATAAATTGTTTACGGCAAACACATATAGAGGCTCTCTTATTGTGACATCAATCACTGCCTAACTCGGTCATTCCATTAGTTGATTAGGGGCACTAGACATTCATCGGTTAACCTTACGAAGGCGCTATTCAAGTCAATTGGCTCATTAATCCAGTTAGGTTCAGGCTCAACGAAGGTGTAAACAATTTTGCTCATTGTTAATGCGCACCAATGGGGAGTCTAATCAAGGCCAAGTAGCTTATACTGCGACTATATTTACCTGCAATTTCATGCTGTTTTCATATCGGCCACAAATAACTCGTGATAGTTCTTACTTATCTAGTTAGGCGTTCAGCTCACCCCATTGTGCGACTTAAGCTTTTAAGAACCGTTCATCGTCGAAGACCGTTTTATTTTTTAGCATGAAGTAAACTGCACGACCGAGTTTGTGTGCTAAAGCCGATAAAGCCTTGGCTTTGCTCATGCGTTTTTGCAGTTTATTTAAGTAACGGCGAGCTTTGTCGTTACCTCTTAAGTACAGAATCGCGGCTTCACTAAATGCCCATTTCAAATGACCGTTGCCAATTTTATTGCCACTTGTTCCATAGGTTTTACCTGCCGACTCCGCTTTGCATTTAACTAACCGAGAATAAGAGGCAAACTTTTGGACTGATCCAAAGCGCTCTATGTCGCCAATTTCATAAAGTATGGTCATCGCTAGAATAAGACCAATACCTGGGACCGTTCTTAATTGGGCATAATAATCGGGTCGATGTTGCTGAGCTTTACGCTCTAAAAAACATTCAAGGTATTTTAATTCTTGAGCGTAACTGTCAAGGATTGCCAAATCGAAATTGATATTGCGTTGAACAACCGGATCGTCATAACGTGTTCTGAACTCTTCCCGCACGGCTTTGTTTTTCATATGTAATTCAAGCGCGGGATAATTGTATTGGCTGTTCGTATTAACAATATGAGCTTTAAGCTGTGCGCCGTGCTGAACCAGCTTTGTTCGTCGGCGAAGTAAATCACGAGTCGCTCTCATCTCACTTGGATAATCGTAAGCAAGAGGGAAATTACCACCGCGTAACAAACTGGCTATTTTGTAGGAATCAATTTTGTCGTTCTTGGCTTTGCCACCGTGAATCGCTTTCATGTAAAGCGCATGACCGAGGACAAAATCAATATTATGTTCTTTGCATAAATCACTAACCCAATACCAGCAATGCATACATTCAACACCAACAACGACTTGACCTATATATGGCTGAATAAGGGTTAATAGTGCTTCTTTCTCTGCTTTTATTTTTTGGTGTACAACCTTTTCACCTTTGTCATTTAAAATGCAGACGTAAAGAATTCGAGCATGTAAGTCGATCCCACAGTAAAAATCGTGTAATTTGGTATAAAATTTCATTGAGCTTTCTCCTTTCGGTTTGGTCGCCTTGAAGTTTAGTATTTCGCTAAACTTCGGGGAGAAGGTTCAATAAGTATCAAGCCAATTTTAGAAGAGACAAAAATCAATTGGTTTGCTTTCACACTTTAACTAAACCACGGCAATAGCCTGCCAGCGCAACGCGCATTCGGCAGGCGCTATAACAAATGGAACTCTCAATGGAAGAAACATCAAATTTCCCAACCTCTGTACTAAAACGATTCGATTTTATAATAATTGCCGTAATCGTTTATCTTTTAAATTCATGCAGTACAAGCTCGGTCAAATCTGAACTGAAAAACCTTCAAGAAGAAGTTGTTGAATTGAAAACTGAGACGATTAAATTAAGAGAAGAGCTTGAAGAAACAAGAATTGCTGCTGAAAAACCAGTGGCTAATTAGTTTTAACGAGCCGTTCTAACATCGGCGAAAACAAGCGGAGACACTTAGCTTAGTATTGCCAGTGACCCTTCGTGGTACGCAGCCAGCACCGAAAATGATGACGCAAGAATCCCACCTTCGTGGGAATGACATTTTTTATTCTGAACCTGCAGAGTTAACCTCAGAGCTTAACCTTGGCTACCCGTATACTCTTTACGGCAATTTTTGTTTTATTCCCTTGATAAACATTCGGTTTACATTCTCCAAAAGTAAAGAGCCACTATAAAAATCCACTCGACAATACAGAGTGCGGATTTAAGGAAAACCTAAAAACGTGCTTTGGATGCCGCTTTGTCATCGACTGTAAATTTGCTAAAGTGGCGGCATCTCATCTGGATATTGACTCGCCGTGTTAGACAACCAACAAAAAATTTACCAAGTCTCAGAACTGAATCAAAAAGCTCGCATGTTGTTAGAAGCCGAGTTTATGAACGTTTGGATCACCGGCGAGATCTCCAATTTTGTTCGTGCATCCTCGGGGCATTGGTACTTTTCGCTAAAAGACAATCGCGCTCAGATCAAAGGCGCTATGTTTAAGGGCAACAATCGCAACGTTCGAGCCCAAATTGGCGACGGCAGCCAAGTCCTTGTTCGCGGGCGTTTGAGCTTGTACGAACCGAGAGGCGATTATCAACTGATTGTTGAAACCATGGAGCCGGCAGGTGAAGGTCTACTAAAACAAGAATTTGAAAAGCTCAAATTCCGTCTTGCTGAAATGGGTTTATTTGACCAAGACGTTAAGCGCCCGATTCCAGATAGTCCCAAGCGAGTTGGCGTCATCACCTCTCCTACCGGGGCCGCCATTCACGACATCCTGACCGTATTAAACCGACGTTCTCCGCAAACGGAAGTCATCGTTTACCCTACGATGGTGCAAGGTGAACACGCGTCGGAAAATATCATCTGGGCCATTAATGCCGCCAATTATCGCAACGAAGTCGATGTCCTCATTGTTGGCCGCGGCGGTGGTTCACTGGAAGACTTATGGAGCTTCAACGACGAAGCCTTGGCGCACACAATTTATAACTCCGCGCTACCGATCATTTCGGCGGTTGGCCACGAAGTCGATGTTTCTATCTCGGATTTTGTCGCAGATTTGCGCGCCCCCACTCCCTCTGCGGCGGCGGAGATTGTTTCGACCGATAATTCCGAGTTAAAGCAGAAAACCACGCAGTTTTATTCCCGTTTGTTGATGGCCTTTGCCAATGGTTTAAAAAATCGTAAGCAACAATTCTCTGGTCTAAAACAGGCGTTAAATCTACTGCACCCAAATCATCAGATTCGAATGGCGCAACAGCGCAACGACGAGTTACAAATGCGCCTCAACGCGCTAATGCAAACTAAACTGTCACAGTCGAATCAAGCCCACTCGTTACTGCAACAAAAACTGGTAAATCAGTCACCGCAGCGCAAAATTCAATTAGCGGAAACGCAATTGCGCCAGAAACATCAGGCGCTAGTGACTCGATTCGAGAGTGCTTGGCAAAAGCAAAACACGCGATTTGGCAACTTGGTTGAAAAGCTCAATATCGTCAGCCCGTTGGCAACGCTGCAAAGGGGCTATGCAATTGCCAGTAAAGAAGACGGCACCATAGTGAATAAGGTGGCACAGGTACAAGGTGGCGATGTTATGAAAATCAAAGTGGCCGACGGCGACATCAAGGTGAAAGTCAGTGAATAAATTACAGCGATTGTCCCCTCTTGTTCTTGTGTTTGCGCTTCCTTGCCAAGCAGAGCCGAGTTGGTACCTTGGTGCCAATTTGAGTCAAACCAAGCAAGAGGTCAGTTTCTTTAGCAACTCAGAGACTTCAACCAATCGTTCTTTGTCTGCACTCGCCACCGGCCTGCAAGTTGGCCTGTCACAAGACAATTACTCTGTCACTTTATCTTTTAACCACGCCAGCGACGATAATCAATGGCTCAATGGCAACAGCGAAGAAGCGGCCAATTTTAAACAGCAAAATTGGGAGTTGAGTTACAGCCACTACTTTGACAACTGGAGCGTGTCTGCCAGTTATGGTCAGTCGGACTATGAGTTTGATACACGACAAACGTTTATTGGCTCCACCCGCGGCATTAACTTTGCCGAGGCCAATATCGGCACCGGATTTGACAACGACGACACGTTTTTTGAACTTGCCGCCAGCCGTTGGTTTGATTTATCAAAACTAAACTCCAACCTCGCCGCCTCGATTGAAATTGCCGCCACTGTCTATCAATCGACAGGGCTGCAATTGTTGAGCTCGGAGCTGATCCAAACCGTGGAGTCCGAGCAAGCCACCTTGTTTTTGCAACGATTTGCCCAGCGTACAGGTCTGCAACTGGGCGTAGAGAACGTTGAAACCTTTGACTTAGATGGCAAACAAACCTTAGTGAGCTTAAGCGGCAGTCTGGACTACGCCGGGCAAATAGGTGAACTCGATGCCTATTATTCACTTTGGGGCAGTTACGAAATCAGCGACGGCGAACTCACGTTAACCCGCGCTGGCCGAGGAAGAGCCCCCATTCCAAGACCCTTTTTATTCGGCAACGACAACACCCCCGAAACCGAAGACCAATTGTTAACCTTGGGCGCCGATGCCAGTGTGAACATAAGCAAAGCAACGTCTTTGACCTTAAGCGTTTACGACACCGACGCATTCGATACTCAATATCAATTGAGCGTCTTCCACAACTTCTAGTAATAAGCTGTCGATGGCTTTCTGTCGATGGCTTTCTGTCGATGGCTTTCTATCCCTGAGTTCAACGCGAGACCAACTCAGGGTTTTATCCGACCGTTACTCTGCCGTTTTGTTTCTATTTTGATTACAGTAAATTGAAAGGAGGCAATAATGAAATCTGCAATCATATCAAGCGTTTTAGCAACGTTATCGGCCCTAAGTTTTGCGACTCAGGCACAGGAATGCGCCGCTGAACAATGGTCAAAACAACAAGTGGAACAATATCAAGCCAGTGGCTACCCACTTGCCCAGTTAAACCTCCAAGACCCGATCAAACTTACCGCTTGTTTGAGTTCAACACGCTCGGAGATCCGTGATGCTCTGACCTACTCCGCCTTTAGCCACTGGTTGCGCAACGAGCAACTGTCTAAGGCGCAAATACGCCAACTGCATGACAGCCTCTATCAAGACATACTCAGTCAAACCAACGACAAACACGGGGTCTATTTGCCTTTTGCGATTTTAGTTTATGCCGAGGTACTTCGGGTCGATAGAGTGACGCCATATCTCGGCGATGAGGAGCTGAACAAGGCCGTATCACTGGTGGCCACCACCTTAACGGCAACAAAAGACTATCGCGGGTTCAACGACGACATTGGCTGGCGTCATCAAATTGCCCACACCGCAGACGCGGTGTTACAGCTGGTGTTAAACAAACGTTTAAGCAAAGCGCAAAGTAACCAACTGGTTCAAGCCCTGATCAGTCAAGTCTCGCCGGCCAATCACAGATACGTCGATGGCGAGAGTAAACGATTAGCGATGCCATTTTTATACGCTTGGATGAGCGGTTTGCACCAACAAAATGATATGGAAAACTGGTTGGACAAGATAGCATCGCCTGCCCCTCTTTCGGATTGGGGAAGCAGCTACAAAAGCGAGGCTGGATTGAGCAAACGCCATAATACACGGCACTTCCTGCTGGAGCTGTTTAAGATCGTCGCCAGCAATGACCACCCCAAATTAAACCAAATGCAACCAAGTTTGTTGCAAGCATTGAAACAAATTAATTGAAATTGAAGAAAAAATGTTTAACTATTGGGGAACTTTTGATCGTTTAGAGGATCTGAGTCTGCGAAAAGTCGCATAGAGGAAAGACTCGGGAAAACAAATGCGTATTCTAATTTTGGTATTAACAGCAACATTATTGCTTTCTGAATTTGTCGCCATGGGTGTTGGTGACCAAGATCCAGAGGACAAGTATAAGGTCTATAGCCTTAACTTGCTGACGCCTGCGCAATTGGCCAATATCCAACTTCAAGCGATTCACGAGAACAAGACTCTAGTCTTCAAATCCGACTCTTTATACGTTGAAAAAGATCAGGAAAACGCTGAACAGCAAACGTTCTCTTTATTATCTGCGCCGTTCTCTCGCACCGCGGATTTATTATTACACTGGATGTTCAGCAGCAAATAGTCTGCTGAGCAACCTCGCACTTTCGTTGCCCCTGCGCAACCATCCATCGCCCCTTTCGTTGTTATTTCATAACCGCTTTTTTGTAATTTATAACATTTAGTACTTTAAGCCTTGGCGTGGCTGTCGTAGACTGTCTGCGACTTGTCGGAGTGCCAATTTAAGGCTGAGATCGCATTTGCGGGATCCGTAGAACCTGATCTGATTAATATCAGCGAAGGAAACAAGGTAAGATAAAATTAGATAAAACAAAGCCAAATCAATCGGTTATCCTACCCCAGATCTACACTCCGTCTTTTGTAAAAACCAAATCAAACAAATACAAAAGGCTGATTATGACGCAACTAACCCGTAGAGAACGCCGCCAACAGGCGGAAGAGTTCTTAAAAAACTGTTCTAACCAGAACTTCCCAAATTCAAAGAAAGTCTACGTTGAAGGCACCATTCACGACATCAAAGTCGGCATGCGTGAAATTGAACTTTCGGACTCACTTGTCGGTGGCGATGAGAAAAACCCAGTATTTGAACCGAACGAACCGATTCGCGTATACGACACCTCGGGCCCTTACACCGATGGCGAAACAGAAATCGATGTTCACGTTGGTTTACCGAAACTTCGAGCCAAGTGGATTGCCGAGCGCGCAGATACTGAAGAGTTAGACGGTGCAACTTCGGGTTACAGCCAACAACGTTTAGCGGACGAAGGTTTAGACCACATTCGTTTTGAAAACCTGCCAAAAGTACGCCGAGCAAAAGACGGTCAAAACGTCACTCAAATGCATTACGCGAAACAAGGCATCATCACTCCAGAAATGGAATACATTGCCATTCGTGAGAACATGAAGCTGCAAAAGTTCAAAGACGAAACCCTGACTCAGCAGCACCCGGGGCAGAGCTTCGGGGCCAATATTCCTGATGAAATTACCCCAGAATTCGTTCGTGATGAAGTCGCCCGTGGCCGCGCTATTATTCCAGCGAACATCAACCACCCTGAATCTGAGCCAATGATCATTGGTCGCAACTTCTTGATCAAAGTTAACGCCAACATCGGCAACTCAGCGGTTACCTCGTCTATCGAAGAAGAAGTAGAGAAGTTAGTATGGTCAACCAAATGGGGTGGCGATACCGTAATGGATCTCTCGACTGGCCGTTACATTCACGAAACTCGCGAGTGGATCATTCGTAACTCACCTGTGCCAATCGGTACCGTGCCAATTTACCAAGCCCTTGAGAAAGTGAACGGCATTGCCGAAGATCTTACCTGGGAAATCTTCCGTGACACCCTAATCGAACAAGCAGAGCAAGGTGTCGACTACTTCACCATTCACGCCGGTGTGTTACTCCGTTATGTGCCAATGACAGCGAAACGTGTCACTGGCATCGTTTCTCGCGGTGGCTCAATTATGGCGAAGTGGTGTTTAGCGCATCACAAAGAGAACTTCTTATATACCCACTTCGAAGATATCTGCGAAATCTGTAAGAAGTACGACGTTTCTTTCTCGCTTGGCGACGGTTTACGTCCAGGCTCTGTGGCTGACGCCAACGACGAAGCGCAGTTCAGCGAATTACGTACCCTTGGTGAGTTGACCAAGATTGCTTGGAAACACGATGTACAAGTAATGATTGAAGGCCCTGGTCACGTACCTCTTCACATGGTTAAAGAAAACATGGAAGAGCAATTAAAACACTGCCACGAAGCGCCGTTTTATACCTTAGGTCCACTGACCACGGATATTGCGCCAGGTTACGACCATATCACTTCTGGTATTGGTGCGGCGAACATCGGTTGGTACGGCTGTGCCATGCTGTGTTATGTAACGCCAAAAGAGCACTTAGGTTTGCCAAACAAAGAAGACGTAAAAGAAGGCCTAATTACCTACAAGTTAGCGGCTCACGCAGGCGACTTAGCCAAAGGCCATCCTGGTGCACAAATCCGTGACAACGCTTTGTCTAAAGCTCGTTTTGAATTCCGTTGGATTGATCAATTTAACCTTGGTCTAGATCCAGACCGCGCTCGTGAATACCACGATGAAACCCTGCCACAAGAGTCTGGTAAAGTGGCCCACTTCTGCTCTATGTGTGGTCCTAAGTTCTGTTCGATGAAAATCACACAAGAAGTTCGTGATTACGCCCGTGATTTAGAGAACGGTATTCAAGTGAAGATGGTCGACTTTGAAGGCGATCGAGAAAAAGCCATCGCCGCCGAACAAGCCGCGTTAGAAGCGGAAAAAGGCATGGCGGAAATGTCTGAGCAATTTAAATCTAAAGGCTCAGAAATCTACCACCAAGCGAAATAGGTGATTAACTTTGGCTAAGTTTGCAGTGGTTGGAGCCGGCTTATTAGGTCGCTTCACCGCGCTTCTACTCGACAAAAATGGCCATCAAGTGCACTTGTATGAACAAGGTGCACTTACGGCAAAAGACGCCACTGGCCGATTGGCTGCGGCGATGGTGGCACCTGCCGCAGAATCGGTGATTGCCACTGAAAACATTGTCAGTATGGGCCGTCAGGCATTGCAAATTTGGCCAAAACTGTTGCAGTTTCTCGAAATGGAAACCGAATTACAGCAACAAGGCAGCATCATTTTGGCTCACCGCCAAGATGCTAACGACTTAGCTCACTTTCAGCAGCGGCTCAATCACTTACAGCAAAATGAATGTTCAGTCCTCGACCGAGCGAGACTGCAGTCGCTTGAACCGGAGTTGGAAAATCATTTCCATCAAGCGCTGTTTCTGCCCACCGAAGGTCATATCGACAATCATCAGCTGTATTCAGAATTAGAACGGAAACTCCAGCAATCGCAGTTGTCGGTTTACCAACACACGCCGGTGACAATCACAGACAATACGGTTGTAAGCGAGCAACAAACAACCCCTTTTGACTGGGTCATTGACTGCCGAGGCATGGGCGCTAAAGCCAATGTCCTTAATGGCGACAATGCCTTGCGTGGCGTCAGAGGGGAAGTTGCTAGAGTGCGAGCTCCGGAAGTAAATCTGACTCGGCCTGTGCGCTTAATGCACCCGAGGTATCCGATTTACATTGTGCCTAAGGCGGATCATCACTATGTGATTGGCGCCACCGAGATTGAATCTAGCGATGGCAAAAAGCCCAGTGTCCGTTCAACACTTGAGCTGCTCAGTGCGGCCTACAGTGTGCATAAAGGCTTTGCCGAAGCGGAATTAGTGGACGTACAAGCTGGACTGCGACCGACACTGCTCAACAACGAGCCTGAGATTTATGTAAAAGCCAATCAGATCCAAGTGAATGGCTTGTACCGTCACGGTTACTTGTTAACGCCATCGGTGCTGATGTTACTGCTGCAAACACTGCAAAATCATTCGGTTCAACTCGACACATTTGCTGATATAGAATTGCCCCTAAGTGGGCAATGGGTAAAATTCCATGAAGATTAAAATCAATGGTGAACTGCTCGAAATCGACGCAGAGACCAATACCCCTAGCCTTACCCAGGTTTTGGAGTTATACGGCGCCAAGCCACCGTTTGCGGTCGCCATTAACGGCGAATTTATTGCGCAGTCCCAATACGCTGAAACCAGTGTCTCCCCGTCTGATTTACTGGACGTTGTCTCGCCCATTTTTGGAGGCTAACCAATGAACACACTGACCATTTACGGCCAAGAATTCGACAGCCGCTTATTGATAGGTACCGCTTTGTACCCATCTATCGATATTATGCGCCAGGCCATCGAGGCCAGCGGAAGTCAAATTGCCACCTTGTCTCTGCGCCGACAATCACCAGAGAACAATGGCGGCGAAGCCTTCTGGCAAATTATCCAATCGTTGAACCTGACCCTGTTACCAAATACCGCTGGATGCCACAGCGTAAAAGAAGTGGTGAATCTAGCCAAAATGTCCCGCGAGTTGTTTCAAACCGACTGGATAAAATTGGAACTGATCGGCGATGAATATTCGCTGCAACCCGACCCAATTGAAATGGTCAGAGCGGCGGACATTCTGATCAAAGATGGCTTTAAGGTCTTGCCATATTGCACCGACGATTTGGTGTTATGCCGCAGACTCGCGGATATGGGCTGCGAAGTTGTCATGCCTTGGGGTTCGCCCATTGGCACAGGCCAAGGCTTGTTAAACCCTTACGCACTGGAAAACATTCGCCAGCGTTTACCTGATACCACCTTAATTGTTGATGCCGGTATTGGCCTGCCCTCTCATGCGACGCAAGCCTTTGAATTGGGTTATGACGCGGTATTGCTTAACTCCGCCGTTGCTCAAGCGACAGATCCGGTTAAAATGGCAACGGCATTTAAACATGCAGCCATCGCCGGTCGCGAAGGCTATGTGGCTGGTAGAATGCCAGAGAAACAAATCGCCCAACCGAGTACACCAACAATGGGCATGCCTTTTTGGCACCAAGAGACATAATCAATTTCGGAGAAATCAGTGTTATCTAATTCCATCATTTGGAGTATTGCAGGCTCGGATTGCAGCGGCGGTGCGGGCATCCAAGCGGACACCAAAACCATCCATAACCTTGCCGGCGACGCCTGCAATGTGGTGACGGCCGTAACCGCACAAAACGCGGGCGGTGTGATCGAGATTAACGCTGTTTCTCTTGAAGCAATTGAATCTCAAATATTGGCGCTTGAACAAGACAAACCAGCACAGGTGATCAAAATTGGCCTGTTGGCTAACAGTGAACAAATCGAGCTTGTTGCAGAACACTTAAGCCGCTTCAAGCAAGAATGGGACGTAGCTCCGATTGTTGTGTATGACCCAGTGGCGGTGGCCACTGGCGGCGGCAACCTGACCGAAGAGGACGTGCTACCGACCATCAAATCGCACCTGCTACCGCTAGTCGATGTTCTGACCCCAAACAATAAAGAATTACAACAGTTAACTGGCGTCTACGTGTTCAGCTGGGATTGCATGGAGCGCGCCGGGCAAGAAGCATTGAACTTAGGGGTAAGCAGCGTCGTCATCAAAGGCGGTCATATCGATATTGATGACAAATACAGTGTCGACTATGCCACCGACGGTTATCATCACTATTGGCTCGCCAGCGAGCGTATCGACTCAGAACACACCCACGGCAGCGGTTGTACCTTTGCTTCGGCGCTGGCCACTCTGATGGCGCAAGGCTACTTGCTACGAGACGCCTTTACCATCGCCAAAGCCTACATCAACCAAGGCATCAAAGGGGCGATGAATTACGAAGGTCCGTATGGCCCAATTTGGCAAGGCCCGTGGCCAACCCAACAAAGCGATTATCCTGAAGTATTAGTCCCAGGTTCAGAGCTTGCAGTAACACTTGATTGGGCGCCGGCGCTGTCGTGTCGGCAATTATCTTCTGAGCTTCCGCAGAGCTTTGAATCCGACTTTGCCGCAACTGATACCCACGCATTGGGCCTATACCCAGTCGTCAGCAGTGTTAGTTGGATCCGTCGGTTGTTAGAAATGGGCGTCAAGACCATCCAATACCGCGAGAAACAGTTACAAGGCGAAACTCTCAAACAAGCGATTGCTGAAGTGATTGAGCTTGGCAGAAAACACCAAGCGCGGTTGTTTATCAATGACCACTGGCAATTGGCTATCGAGCTCGGCGCTTACGGCATTCATTTGGGACAGGAAGATTTGGCCGACTGCGACTTAAGTCAAATTAAGTCTGCGGGCATTCGACTCGGCGTCAGTACCCATGGCCACTACGAAATGCTAAAAATCATGCAACTCAAGCCAAGTTATTTGGCGGTAGGCGCCATTTTCCCGACCCGAACCAAAGACATGACGGGGCAAATTCAAGGCGTGAAAACCTTACAAGATCTGGTTAAACTCAATCCGGACATTCCCATGGTGGCGATTGGCGGCATTACATTAGAACGAGCTAGCAAAGTCGTAGCCACAGGCGTTGGCTCTATCGCTGTGGTCACGGCTATAACAGAAGCCGACGATCCGGAAGCAGCTGTGCAAGCGTTTAACCAAATCATTAACGGTACAAACTAGACCTATGAGTGCATTATCCGACAAAGAGTTTTTGCGTTATAACCGCCATGTAATGGTGGGTAAAATTGGCGAACAAGGCCAAGCAAAGTTTAAACAGACGCACGCAATCATTGTCGGAATGGGCGGGTTAGGTTGCCCAGCGGCGCAATACCTGGTCGCTTCTGGTATCGGCCATTTGACCCTTATCGATCACGACGTCATTGAGTTAAGCAACTTGCAACGCCAAGTGCTTTACAGCAATGACGACATCGGCCAAACCAAGGTCGCGACCGCCCAAAAAAAACTCTTAGCGATGAATCCACTGGTGGCCATTGATGCGATTGAAGAGTCGGTGTTTGACGTCGATTTTTACGAATTGTGCCAACAAGCGGATTTGATTTTAGATTGCACCGATAACCCAAAAACTCGAAAGTTTATCAACGCCATTTGCGTGGAAACCGGATCTAAACTGATTTCTGCATCAGCGATACAAGCCAATGGCCAGTTAGTGAGTTTCGATTTTAGCCAGCAAGATGCGCCGTGTTACGCCTGCCTGTTCCCGGCAGATGGTGAGTCCAATCTCAACTGCCAAACCGCCGGCGTGGTCAGTCCGGTGCTGGGAGTGCTCGGCAGTTTGCAGGCGACCGAAGCGTTAAGGCTGTGCCTCGGCGAAAACGACAATTTGCATCAACTGACTTTGTTCGATGCATGGGGCATGCAGTTCCGTAAATTCAAAGTCAATAAAGATCCAGATTGCGCCGTATGCGGCAGTCGCCACGATACCTAGCAAATCCTTTACTGTCTTCCTTTCACCACGGGACGATATGGCGTATTTAGGCCTAAGTACTGTGGGCCAAACGCTTTAAGGCCACGTGGAGTAGTAAACTCGGATGGCGCAGGCAACACCACAATCGCCACGTTCATTCCTTCGGAAAAGTGTGGGTTGGTGACCGGCTGCAAAGAGTCCATATCAAAACAACAAATCAACTCAGGAATGGTGACGTCAATTTTACCATTGAGCTCCGACGACAAGTTTTCATTTTTGACGTTCAGGCGATAATGGTTGCCTTGGTCACTGCCTTGCCCCTCAATATCGACCGTTCCCAAGGTGAAGCCGTCCTGTGTTTTGAAATCAAATGATGAAACTTTGCCTCGAAATTGGACTTGGCCACCACCAAATTCGGCCACAGCTTGGGCAATATCTTTTCCTTCTGATTTCGCTCGTCGATAAGCTTCGCCAATCGCTAATGAAGTCTGCAACGCGCTCTCTGAACAAACCTCGTTGGGCATTAAACGCATCAATACTCGCGTTGTTCTAAACCGCACAAAGTGGCATCTAGGTTACCCATTGGAAAAACTGAATTGGTATGAGAACGAGTAAACTGGTGTGGATTTCAAGGCAAAAAAAGAGGTCACTTGGACCTCTTTTTTTAAAGTTTACTGACTTAGTCGTTACCGCCGTGTTCTTTCTCTTCGGCTTTTTTACGGATTGCGGTGAGAGAGCGTGCCGCCAATGCAAAGTTCTTACGGCTATTTTCACTCTTCATTAACTCTTTCAATTTTTGCTGAACCAATGCCCCTTCGTGTCCTTGGTTGGCCAGTGCTTTGATTGCGTTTCCGCGGGTCCGCTCACTGCGGCTGCCCTTGGCAATGTCGGTGACCATTGAGATGTCGGAAGGCGACAGTTCAAAGTTTGCCATCGCGCCCACAACCGCTTGTTGCGCTTTGGCATTCTTCTCTTGATGCAACATGGCACTTAACGCCTTATGCGCTTTTTCATCGCCGACTTGTCCCAAACTTGCTGCCGCATTAGCGCGTACTCTCGGGCTGTCAGACTGAGAGTAGTTCTCTAGGGTCTCGACCACTTCTGGCTTTCTTGAGTTACCCAGCGATGCCACAAGCGCCGCCTGTTCACCTTCATTAGATGATGCCGTCAGCTTGTTGGTAAGCTCGTTAAGAAGTCGCTCTGACTGCTCGTTGCTTTCTCTGCGCTCAACCACAGCACCAAGCGCCATGAGCGCCGAACCGCGGATGGTTTCGCTGCCAGGGAAGTCTTCATTGAGCAACATGTCGACCATTTTGTCGGTTAACTCTGGCGTCAGTGCGCTGGTTCCTGTCGTAATCGCACGCATGGCACGGAAACGGTTGGTTTCATCAAGCTCGGAATCAGACATTAGGTCAACCAAGAGGTTATTACCATTGGCAGTGTCCATCTGACCCAGAGCGTTCATGACTCGCATGTTTTGTTTGTCGTCAAACAAGCCTTCTTTGATCATGTCACCGACCACGTGAATCACAGGTTCATATTGTTTCAACCATTCGCCCAATTCACTGCCGCGCAGCTCTAACAAGTTAAGCTGTTGCAGGTCGTTTCTTAACTTCGCAGCTAAGGCTTTCAATTGCTCTGGAGTTAACTCAACCTCTTCGGTTTCTTGCACTTTCCAGGCGGTAACATCTTCTGGCATTTGCCATAACAGGCTATCTACCAAATCTAATTTTTTGATCAGGCTGTACGACTGGATTGTATCCATTTTATAACCGTCACCTGGGCTGGCGATATGCAACTTTTCTGCACCGCGGGTTGACTCCAACCAACAATCATTGACGGTGACAAACTGCTCGGAGTCAACCACATCAATGGCCTGCAGCGCCGTGCCTACTTGGTGTGATGTGGTTCTGACATTTTCAAACGAGTCGTATTTCAATTTAACTCGCTTAAACTCGTATAAATTCGGATCGGATTTGGCAACGCTTGCCTTCGACTGTTCATCGTAATAGGCCACTTGCATGGTGCCGATGGTATCCAATTCTTGGCGATATTGGTTTTCGATAACTTGTGCTTTGTTGGTCGGGAACTGCAGGTAATACGCTAAACCTTTAAGCTTATCCTGTGCACCTTCATCAATATCTGCCGGAAATCTAAAATCTAATAACTGTCCTTCTGCGCCACGTAAAACCGCAAACGGCAAGCTGTAAGTCATGTCCTCAGGCATTTTTTGGCCATTGCCAAGCTGAGTGACCTCGGTCATCTGCATGCCCCACCAATGCGCACCATCAACATTCGTGTAGGATTGCGGCAACGGACGAACCGATAAGAAACCTGTGAACCTATGGCGTGTTACGTTTGCACCTTGAAAATCAAACACAGTTTGAGTATTCACCTTAAGCGCATAACTGGCATAACAAGATTGATCGGACTGAGCGTTAGCAAATAAAGACACAGGGGCTAACAACAACGCTAAAGACAACTTCTTCATATTTCCACTTCGTAGGTTTGAGGAAACTTCCTCAGTAACAAAAAGCGCGGCTTTTAAGGCCGCGCTTCGCGATGATTCACACTAACTTATAGTGAGAACGACCCTTCTTTCGAGTACAAGGTCCAAGACTTCTTGAACACACTCGGTGTTTGGTAGAACCACAGGTAATAAGTCGTGGTTTTCTTACCACACGGATAAGGAATACCCCACTTCTTACACCACTTCACGCTTCGTACATCGGCGTAAAGACCAAATCTACCACTTATGACATCAATATCGTCGGTCAGTTCAAAACTGTATTCAACGCGAGGGTCAACCACACCGTCTGCTAGCAAGGCTAACTCTGCAGATGAATCAAATGCAAGAACGTTGTCGATGATGGTTAAGTCGATAGTCACACCAGCTTCAACCAATAGTAGGTCAACACCACCGCGAGCAAATCCACCGAACTGAGTCGAGAATAGGTCACCGTTTGCGTAAAGTTCGCTTAATGCATAACCGATGGTTAATTCAAAGCCAACAGAACCGTCAACACCAGCGCTAACCTTAATTGGAACTGGACCAACAGTGAAACGCGCTTGTACAAGTGTTCTTTCTTCTTCCCAAGACTTTTCAAAGGTCTTTTCAAACTGCGCAACCCATTTAGATTGTTCGTAAACCGTTGCGTTGAAGATGATCATCTCAGCGTCGTAACCAGTGTTTACGCCCGCTAAGTAAGCTTGACCGTCGAAGCTCGCGCCAAAAATCGTATTCTTAGCGTTGAAAATCCACATATCAACAGAACCGCCTGCTTCTAAAGACGCCGCTTTATCAAGCAAGTCAACTTGCATCTCACCGCCAAGCTCAACGCCAACTTTAAACTTGCTCGCGTCACCGTAAGACTTGTCGTAAGAGCCGTCAATTTTCAGCTTGTTGCCAGTAAACGTGATGTCTTTCGCAGATTTTGCATCGCTGCCATTGGCCATTGCCGTTGGCGCAAACAAGTTTGCTGATGTTGCGTCTTCGTCATCCGGCGTAATTTCAGTGCCTTCAAAGAAGAATAATGGAACGGTAATTTCTACGCTGTTGTTGTCGTCAGCGTGCTCATCGCCATGCGATGTTGTGTCTGTCAGGGTTAAACGAATCGATAGTTCGTTAATTTCAGCAGTCGCATCGTACGCTGCATAAAGCGCTTCTAATTGCGCATCAGTTAGGCCAACGTCAAAACCAAAGAAGTGCTCATCACCATTGTAAGCAAACTCGATGTCTTGGTGATCGTAATAACCAGATTCATCAACGTCAGTGGTGGCAACATCGTCTGCAACCCAAAGTTCTGCTGCTTGATATTCGCCATTAATCATAACTTCAGCCGTCAACGCTGCCGTGGCGGCGTTAGGACCGTGATATATCGCGTCCAAGTGACCGATGATATCAGAGTGGTGCTCGCCAGTACCTTCGTGGGCAGCAGGAGAATCAAGAACCACTAAGCCGCCATCGATGTAGCTTTTTACGAAATCAAATTCGTGTTGTGGTGACTGTTCGATGTCGATGACGATCGCAGGGAATTCACCGTCTACGTGATCTTCGTTATCGATATTTGGGTGGTTGTCGTCTTCATGCGCTTCGACAACATCGTTTTCAGGGTCAACAACCGCAACAATCCAATAGTCGCCAGTGTGATCAACCGATGGAATTTCGGCAGAGAAAGACTCGATGTGAGAACCATTGTCGACGGCCATGTGCGTCTTGCTCGCCAATAAGTGGGTTTCTGTTACTTCTTCATCGTCGGCCAACGCTTCTTCGTTATGAACAAGATAGAAATCGATAACCACGTCTGGTTGAGTTAACTCTTGAACTTCTAATTGGTAGTCGACTTTGATGGTGTCGCCCATTTCATAGAAGTGCAAATTGTTAGCATCGATTTTGGAGATGGTTAAGTTTGCACCCTCGCTGCGATCAACTTTGTCGCTGTCGTTACAACCGGCAACCATCAGAGGAACGGCCAATGCAAGCATCGTCCTCAATTTCATCAGTTTTTTCATAGTTCCATTTTCTTTTTTTTACCCTAGACAGCCTCTAGTTTAATTTTCAACCGCGAATAAGTAAAAGACAAAATGATGAAAAAGCCGATGGTCAGAGAACTCCACAATTTATCCACATTTGTCGAAGTTCTCTACATTTAACCTGTACTTTACTAATTTTTGACCAAAATTGAGTCTAGCCAAGAAAACGGAATTAGGCGTTTTAACACCGCCATTAAATACGTTGGGAAGGTCACGTAATAACGAATTTTAGGGCGTTTCGCGGTCAATGCGTGTTCCAGCTTTTTTGTTACCGCGGAGGCCGGTAAAGTAAACTGGGTGCTGGTTTGGCGACTGGCTAGCCGCTTTACTTGCGGCTCATAGTTGCTGCGATGAACCGAGTGCTCGATATCGATGTATTGATGAATTTTCTCTAAAGCATTGGATCTGAACTGAGTGTCTATAGGGCCGGGTTCAATCAAGCTGACGTGAATATCTGTGCCTCTGAGCTCAAGACGTAATGTGTCGGTGTAGCCTTCCAAAGCAAATTTTGAGGCGTTATAAGCGCCACGATATGGCATTGCAACTAACCCGAGCACGGAACTGCACTGGATAATACGACCAAAGCCTTGTTTGCGCATGATGGGTAACACCGCTTTGGTTAAACTGTGCCAACCAAATAGATTCGTCTCGAACTGAGCCCTAAGCGCTTCCGTCGGTAAGTCTTCGATGGCGCCCGGCTGACCGTAGGCGCCATTATTGAACAACGCATGCAGTTCACCTCCACTTTGTTCTAACACCCATTTAAGTGCGTTGCTGATGCTGATTTCGTCATCGAGATCTAACACCTTGGCGTTTAACCCAAGCGCTCTGAGTTGTTCAACGTCTTGCGGCTTTCTGGCAGTGGCATAAACGTCAAAGCCTTTGTCGTGCAACTGTTTTGCTGCATCTAAGCCTATTCCGGTAGAACATCCTGTAATCAGTACACTTTTTACTTCAGTCATAACGCTTCTCGAAAAACAATTCGCCGCTATGTTACCCCCTGAAATAAAAATAGAAAGACTAATTCCTTCCTTTCACCAACAAGCTAGTCAGAAAATACTTCTGAACTGCTTGTTTCGAGTTCTTATCCAAACAAGTTAGGTCTTGTAGACAAAGCTCACCCGCTTCAATCAACTTCTTAACGGTTTTAGCACTGACCGAGATGGCAATTTGATGTGGCTCCATAATTGGCTCCTAATGTACCGTTGCGTTGGACACTAGACCACTCGCCGTGGCGTCGAACCAATGGAAATGGTCGGCGATGCTCGGAAAGTCAGTCACTTGTGGATCAGCGAGAAAATAACGAAGAGTCACAATTTGATTT
Source organism: Alteromonadaceae bacterium (assembly GCA_964229075.1). Classification (GTDB taxonomy): domain Bacteria; phylum Pseudomonadota; class Gammaproteobacteria; order Enterobacterales; family Alteromonadaceae; genus Psychrosphaera. The sequence goes on from CAXRBI010000059.1 coordinate 21,479, forward strand.
TGGATAAACGCCGCATGTTCGGGCTCAGTCAAAATCTCTTTGTGGAGTCTATCAACTGCCAAGTCGACCATTTTTTCACTTTCAGCAAAGTGACTCAGTTGCTTCAGTGTTTTTGCGAATGTGGCGGTGGACGCGGTGACCATCAAAATGCAGTCATAGAAGTCAGCAAATTTTTGCGACAAGATCAATTCAGACGTTTCAAACGCACACCCGAGATGTGCAAGCGCGTCAACTTCCAACCCAGACGCTATAAAGGTCTGCCCGGCTTCGTAACTTTTTGCCCAAGCCTTGAGGGCTTGTTGAGGATTCGCTTGCAGCTGTTGGCGATGATTGACACATAAAAATGAAGGTTTCATTGATAATTTCCTTGTTTAAACCCGAACGCCAATTGAGAATAATTCTCATTTAGGTTTAAATCAAGTTTATTTTTCTATTCCCTAAAAATAAAAAAGGCCTACCGAGGTAAGCCTTTTAAACATTCATTGTCGCGTGTTATGCGGCAGGGAGATTAAACCAGAGCGCTTCAACGTCTGCAGTAATGGCCAACTCGGTGGCTTCCTCAGCGCTTAGCGCAAATGCATCGCCTGCACCAAATTCTACGTCATCTGCCACTAACTGACCTTTAACTACGTGTAAATAGCCAACCCGACCAGGGTTATCCAACACGTGAGTTTCACCCGCATCCAACTGCAAGCGATCAATAGTCGCATCAGCGTTGATTCGCAGAGCACCTTGCTCACCGTTTGGATTGACCAAAGGCGTAACACCTTTTCCCTCTGGAACTTTGATTTGCTCGTATTCCGGCTCAATATCTACGACATTGGGCTGAATCCAAATTTGCAGAAAGTTAACGTCGTCTTGTTTTGACGCATTGTACTCTGAGTGCATGATGCCCTTACCTGCACTCATGCGTTGGATTTCCCCTGCTGGCACTGTGTAAACATTGCCGGTACTGTCTTTGTGTTCAAGCGCGCCCTTTATAACGTAGGAAATGATTTCCATGTTTTGGTGACCATGGGTACTGAAGCCTTGCCCTGGCGCGACAACGTCATCGTTGATTACCCGCAAGTTTGATACGCCCATGTGCTCTGCGTCGTAGTAGCTGCCAAACGAAAACGAATGTTTGCTGTCTAACCAACCAAAATTAGCTTTACCACGTGAATCTGCTGTACGAATGTATTTCATAACTTACCCCTTAAACTGGTTTGATGGGGTAAGCTTAGTATTCGCTTTGCACGAATAAAATTAGAAAATAAGAAACCAATCATTTCATTAAAGAGAATTTAATAGGGCACTAACAGCGAACTTCCGATTCAAGCGCATCGACAAACGCCTGCGTCGCCGGACCAAGCTGGTCGCTGTCGTTAAACACCAGATACAAAGACGCATGTCTGGTCTGCCCCTGTTTCAATTTAAGCGGCAGTAATCGGCCTTGATCCAAATGATGCTGAACACTTAACTTTGGTAACCAAGCAAAGCCCATGGCAGCGCAAATCATGTCAACGGAGGTATTCATATGGCTGACCGTCCAGCGCTGTTGCGCTTCCAACCAACCCGCGTCGGTCTTTTGTTGAGTGTTTGAATCTCTTACTACGATTTGACGATGGTGTTTCAAATCTTCAAAACTCAGAGCTACGTCACTTTCGTGCAGCGGATGCAGTGGCGACGCCACGGCAATAAATTCTATTGTGCAAAGCTCTTTATTGACACCACTTTGGGACGGGAAAGCGGAAATCGCGAGATCTACTTCGAGGTCGTTCAATAGCTGATTGGCACCGGATAATACCGACTCCACCAGCTCAATTCTCAAGTGGGGGAATGCTTCAGACACCTGGTCTAAGGCTCTGTACAGAACCTGCTTCGGAAAAACTTCATCCACCGCTATCTTTAAGTGTGTTTCCACCCCTTGCGCTAGGGTGTGTCCAATGTTTTCCAGTTTCTGTGCTTCTTCGAGCAAATAGTCTGCTCGCCGCAGCATCAGGTGGCCAGCGTCTGTTAACAGAGTTTTTCTGCCCTCAATCTTAAACAACTTAATATCAAGCGATTCTTCAATCTTACTCACCGCCTTGTGGATACTTGATTGACTCTTGTATATCGCAGCGGAAGCCTGATTAAAGCCACCGTATTCCACCACGGCCTTAAACATGCGCCATTGCTCTAAACTGATCCTCAACATGTTCATCTACCTTCGTTGTTTTTTTGATTGTTCGCTCTATCGAAACAAAAGCTGAATAAAAAGACGTTTTACGTTCTCACGACTCGAATGGTTCACCCAACCAAACATTAACTTATTTCGAACAATTTGTATGCTTTTTGATGATTTTAATTCGCTTTTTAAGAATTAAACTTAAGGCAAATTCCAAAAGAGGACAACAAAATGTCAAATTCAAAAACGCAAGTGTTGGTGGTTAACTCATCAATCAACTCAACCGAGTCAAACTCGTATGCCATTGCAGAAACGCTTTTGGGCACTTTAAAACAAAAGCACAATGTGTTTGAAACACGCCGAGATTTAGCGCAACTGCCGCTACCACACCTATCGCTAGAAGAAATGGCGACCTGGATGAGCGATTCAGATTCGTTGGATGAACATCAGCAAGTGCTTGAGTCACTGTCTGATCAAGTGATCACTGAAGTGGAAAATGCAGACCTGCTGATCTTAACCGTACCTATGTACAACTTTGGTATTCCTTCGACGCTTAAAGCGTGGATTGACCGTGTCGCCCGCGTCGGACGTACGTTCAAGTATACAGAAAACGGTCCACAAGGCCTACTTACCGGTAAAAAAGTGGTTATCGTCGCAACTCGTGGTGGTAAATATCAAGGCACGCCAAAAGACACTCAGACGCAATACCTCACCGACTTCTTTAATTTTGTCGGGATTACCGATGTTGAATTTGTATATGCAGAAGGGTTAAACATGGGCGAGCTGGACGACGCCGTAGCCAATGCCAATGAACAAGTAAAAGCCTTGGCTGAGAAACTGGCCGCTTAACTGAGAAAGACGGTTCCACGAGAATACAAAACACAGCGGCCGGTGATCTGTACCCGGTCGCCCTTTACGTCACAGGTTAATTCCCCACCTCGATGTGACGCTTGATATGCCATCAACTGCGTTTTGCCGAGGCGCCCTGCCCAATAAGGCGCGAGGCCGGTATGAATCGAGCCCGTCACCGGATCTTCATCGCCACCATTGGCTGGCCAAAAATAGCGAGACACAAAATCATAGTCCGTGGCTGGAGCTGTCGCCACGACATCATATGGCGCCAACCGTTTTAACTCATCACTGTTGGTTTGCAAAGCTCGAACCTGTTGCTCATCACTGTATATCGCGAAATAGGCTTGTGGACTTCGCAAGACCGCCTCCGGCTGAATAGACAAACCTGACAATAGCGATGACGGAACATCACGCACTTCCTCAGGGGGGCGCGCCGGAAAGTCCATCACAATGTCGCCATTGGGCTGTCTTTCGATGGTAAAGTCTCCTACAGCCGTCGTTTTTAGGACAAGCTTAGATAAACTCGGTTGTCGCTCAAATACAGTAAATGACGCCGCTAATGTGGCGTGTCCGCAAAAGTCGATTTCGGTTATCGGTGAAAACCAACGAATTTCATAAACGCCTTTGTCGCGCTTTCGCAGGTAGGCTGTTTCAGACAGATTATTTTGTGCGGCAATGGCGAGCAAAACCTCATCACTTAACCAAGCATCCAGTTCGATTACCGCCGCTGCGTTGCCGCCGAATTGTCGAGAGGTAAATGCATCAACGATATCAATGGTTAATTGCATTTATGCCGCCGACTGAATTTTGTAACTGCGGTTTCGTTTCACCAGCGTTGGGAAAATCAGTTTCATATCACGTTCTATACCGCACACCAGCGCCGACGCTCGGCACGTTTGCCATGGCGTTGATAAGGTGTATAAACCTTCAATATTGGTAAAGCCGTTTTTAATCACTAATCTGCCATTTTCAAAAGCATTGGGGATATCTAAAAAGTCATACTGATTGACATACCCCATGGCCCAAATGACCACATCAAAACTTTGCTCGTGACCACCTTCAAACTCTGCACCTTCAGAGAAAGACATGAGTCGCGGCGCAAACTCAACGCCAGCGGTTTTCAGTGCTTTATCATTAATCTGAGTATCTGGAAAAGGATCTCGCTGACGCATGCGCTGAGCCGCTTTGGTATCTGCGTCTTTAAATAAGAGACCAAAACGTTTTAGCATCGCAAAGACTTCAAAGCCTAAAATACGTTGCGGGAACAAATGTCTTTTTTTACCGCGCGCCAAGGTCACCATGTTATTGCCGACGTACTGTTTCGCGATTTGACGACCACTGGCCCCGTCACCAACAACTAAAATGTGCTTGTTGTCGAAACTGACACCAGCCAAATTATCAGGAGAGTACTGTTGTACATTCGCCGGCATGTTTTGGGCGAAGGTGGGGACGACAGGCGTTTGAAATGCGCCGGACGCGAGTACCACTTGATTAGCGGTGATGACGTCCTCACCATTCACCTCTATTTCAAACCCACTCTGTAACTGGCGAACTCGAGTGACTTTAGAGTTGAGCTGGATGTTCAGTTCGTAGTGCTCGACGTACTCGTGCAAGTAATCGGCAAACTCCTCTTTCGTTAAATACTCACCTCGTCCGTGTGGTGCCACAAATCCGGCTAAACGATTGAGGTTGTTTGGCGTAAACAGGGTTAAACTGGAGAACCTTTTGCGCCACGAAGCGCCGATGCAATCTCCAGCATCCAATACCAGATATTTCAATTTTTGATGTTGTAACATATAGGCTGCGGTTAAACCGGCTTGCCCACCACCTATGACAACGACGTCGTACACTGCTATTCCCTACTTTTCATTTTGACAATCTAAGCTATTGAATAAGAACATTTTTGTAAACTCATTTCTACTGCACGAGGTACAGTAATTGAGGTAACTTACGGTCAGCAATGCTGTGTGACGGGGTTTCTCCGTACTTTTCTGCCCCCATTTTTATATAAAATGATTCTGCGCTAGGATCGCTTTGGATATCTATCGCTTCACAATCTCGACTTTTGGCTTGCGCCACGGCATCTTCAAACAACGTTCGGCCCACTCCTTGTCCCATAAACTCAGGTAAGACAAACAATGCTTCTAACTCCATGCATGGACGTTCAGCATCTAGTTTTGGCGTTAACAAGTAGTAGCCAGCCACGGTATCAACCAGCTTGGCTATACCGCAAATATTTAATGGATCGAGTAAATCGTCCTGATGAACAGTGAGTTCTTCTAAACAAGACTGCATAAAGGCTTCGGAGTATCCCCAATGCGCTTTTGATGTCATCGCAATCTGCGTCAACTCTTCCGCTACTTCTGGCGGCGCAGGTAGGAGTGCAACGCCTGCATTTGATTCCATAACAGATGGTTCCTTTTTTCTTTGTATAAGAGAACATTAGCCCAGCGAATGCAGCAACACAATGTGTGTTCACAAAGAGGTTGACCCTAACCAAAGTGAATTTCGCGAAATATCGGCAACAAAGCAGAATTTGCTTGCAAGTTTGCCAAGAAAAGACTTTAGTTTGACTGGATAAACGAGACAAAAAGGAGACACCTATGTCATATGTCGACGGTTATGTAATCCCAGTGGCAAAGGACAAAAAAGCAGAATACATCAAACTTGCGGAGCTCTCTGCGGAAGTGTTTAAAGATCATGGTGCCCTGTCGGTCGTCGAAAACTGGGGGGGATGATGAGCCTGAGGGCAAAGTAACGTCCTTGCCAATGGCGGTTAAGTGCGAGCTAGACGAAGTAGTTGTCTTTTCATGGATAGTCTGGCCCTCAAGAGAGGCCCGTGACAAAGGTAATGAAGCGGCAATGGCGGATGAGCGATTTAAAGACTGGGACATGAGTGCCATGCCTTTTGATGGTAAGCGCATGATATTTGGCGGCTTCTCAAATATAGTCCAGATGTAGCTCAAGCTTGAAAGTACGATCTCAGCGGCGACTAAAGAGAGTTGTATCTAGCCGTCGCCGAGTGCAACTGGATTTGAACTTTTGTAATCTTCGATATCTAAATCACCAAGAGAGTTTTTCAAAGAGGACAACACCGATGAAAAAGTACGGTTTGCTGATTGCGGCACTTTTAACTACTGGTTTACAAGCCAAGGAAGAAGCTCTGTCGGTCGATAGGGTTGTTTCGCAAAACCTGCAACTGGCGTTTCCGAATGATGACAATATTCAACCGGAGATAAGTGATTTTGCGGTTCTAAACTTTGTATTAATGAGCAACGACAATGGCGAACGCTGGTCGGTCATTACCCTAAAAAACCAATCCAGTGGCCGCAGAACCTTGAGCCAGAAACAATTGATTGCTCTATTGGCAGACGGCAGTCGAATTCACCCTCAGGCTTTTAACACTAGTTTTGCTGGCGACGAGACCTTGTCACTGACCATTAATTTAGGTGAAAATAAGTTCCCTGTGTTATCACTGTACACTCGCAATCGTTAAATAAAACAAGAGTAAACTCTCGGCTTGTTTGTAACCGGAGCATAAGACCAAATGGATTTGCTATTCCTAGAACACCCAGTGTTGCTTATTGTCATCGCTTTTATCAGTTATCCCGTTTATTTTCGGCTCGCAAAAGCATTTTTTGGACAACAGCTTGAAACACTGGGTGAGACTTTGCACTACCTGTATCAAAATGATTGGACCTCAATTAAAAAAGGCGAATATGCTGAAGACCGTTTTGCGACGATGAAATTTGGCGTGTTTGCATGTTGTTGTTTGTTATGGCCCGCAGCCGTCACCGAGTTGCTTCTGTCCATCGTGATATGAGGTAGAGCCGACTTAATACCTTGTAACAACAAGGTGTTTTTCTAATTGCGCTGACAAGGCTATAATCGAACACCTAAATGTTATACCCCTCCAGTTAGGATGTTTAATGAAGTATTTGTTGATTCTTATTATGTTGGTCTCGAATGTTGCCCTTGGTTGTGGTGAGCACTTAAAAGGTCTAGGAGACGATAAGAAGTTTTTGGATGCGGTGAAAAACGCTGATTTTGTTTACTTTGGTAAAGTATATCGCTTGTATCAACTGCCGGATACCGCGGCTTCCTTCCCTCATTACAACGGCTACGTTTTTTACGTGGACGAGCTAATCAAAGGCACGTCTTATGATTACATGGAGGCAGAGCAAAGCTCTTGGTGTGGCGTAAATAGTCCGTTAACAGAGAACTATTGGCCAGATGATGTCGATCAAGAATTTGTCGTGGCCGGACGTTACGACAATGGTGTTAATCGAATCATTGCCGTTTACCCAACAGAAAAAGCGATGAGCATTTTATACGATATCGCAGATGCGGCTAACCGCACATCGAACCAATAACTCTGGGTAGATTAATGCTTATGCGCTTTACGGGCACTTCAAGTAACAAAAATAGTCGCTCGTGGCGCACTCTGGCCTTCCTATATTTTGCCATTTCAGGCACTTCAAGTTCGGTTATCGCGCAATTCGATACGCCAAGTCATTGTCATAATTTGACCCAAATTCAGTGGCTGGAAGGCCAATGGCAAACCGAAGATGGTGAAATGCGTGAGCATTGGCACCGAAGCAGTGACTCAACATTTGCCGGGGTTGGTGACTTGCGCAAAGACGGCCATTGGCAGAATCAAGAAACACTTTTGATTGCCGCCATGGATCAGGCGATCTATTACATCGCCAAACTCAAATCCAACCCAAAGCCCGTGTTTTTCACTTTAACAGCTTGCAGCGACTCGTTGGCGCGATTTCAGAATCCGGAACATGACTTTCCAAATAACATTGAATATCGATTAGTCGCTCCCAACAAAGTGACCGTGGATGTCAGTGATAATAGAGGTAAAGGTTTCACCTTAGAGTACGTAAACCCAAAGTTAAACTAACTTCCCGCGCCGTATTAAGGGAATGATTCAGGAGCGAACATGTAACACTACATAATCACATATTTTGGTGGCGAACACCCAAATTCCCCAGAGCAGCAACAGGCGCATTTTGCCAAATATCAAGCTTGGTTAGCACAGCTCGGAGACGCTGCAGTTAATCCCATGGTGCCTTACAAAAATACCCATGTCGTTGGCGCTGATGGCCAGGTTTCTGCTGGCAGCCAGGCGGCCATGATGGGGCATACAGTGATTGCTGCAGAGTCAGTGGAACAAGCCCTAGAGCACGCGAAGTCTTGCCCATTCCTGGACATAAATGGCACCTTAGAAGTCGCTGCATTGGCCCAGATGTAGGCCTTACATTTACTGTGCTGATTGTCCTTTTATTCGCTGTTTTGTTGGCTTATTTCGGGGCCAGGATGGCTCTGTCCCCCGAACTGTGGGCACGAGACGTTGCCCGTTTTGGCCGTTGGCGACCTTTTCACCTGTTTGAAATTAGCTCGCGGATTATCGCGGGCGGTTTAATGATATGGCTAGCACCGACGACTCACGCGCCTGTGTTTTTTAATTACATGGGCTACTTTCTTGTGGCTGTCGGCGTTGGCTTAATTGGCTTTGGCGAGAAACGCCATCGAGCATTCGCAAAAAACGCCGCGGAGCGCTATCGCCACTGGTTTCGCCCAGCTGGCGTGTTTGCCATTTTCGCTAGCATCACCCTAGTCTATTTCAGTGGTCTATTCCCTCCTCTTTAAATCGCTCAAAATTCATATAATTTGCTGAAAAACCAATCGGTTAGTTACCAATTGAACAGATTTTGTTTGATTCCTGTACCAACAATGGCAAAGTAGGCGGCGACCATTCGCTTTTGAGCAGAGGATAAACTTGTGGTTCAAGACGTAATTAAGTTTTGGTTCGAAGAAATCGAACCAAGTCAGTGGTGGCAGAAAGACAAACAGTTTGATCGTGAGATAGCGGCTCGCTTTGGCCGCTTGCACGATGCCGCCGTTAAAGGTGAGTTATCGGATTGGCGCGACACCCCTGAAGGCCGACTGGCAGAGATCATCGTGTTAGATCAGTTTTCTCGCAACATTTACCGAGACCGCCCTGAAGCCTTCGCTTATGATGCGTTGGCCGTTGTCTTAACCCAAGAAGCAATTCGCAGCGGTGACGACAAAAAACTGCCAATTGAACAACGCGGCTTTCTGTACATGCCGTTGATGCATAGCGAATCTTTGCAACTGCACGACACCGCAATGAAAGTCTTTGACCAACCGGGCTTGGAAGGCAACTATGAAGCCGAAGTCAAACACAAAGCGATTATCGAAAAGTTTGGCCGTTATCCCCACCGTAACCAAATTTTAGGACGCGAATCGACGTTGGACGAATTGGGATTCTTGAAAATGCCCGGCTCCAGCTTCTAAATCAGAATTGCAATAAAAAAGCGGCTATAAGCCGCTTTTTTTTATCCTCTTTGTCCAACCAATTACATCTGGTAAGCGTAACTTAACTTCATGAAAACCTTACGGTTGTCTTTTTCAATGTCGTCAAAGCTATCGTCTTGATATCCATTGTCCGTGTAACCCAAGTAAAACAGAGATTGTGGGTTAATTTTGTAGGCATAAAGCAACTCAGAGCTGAAATACTTTGATTTCGCGTTGTAATCGTCCGGTTCGTTGTATAGCGACAAGTTGCGGTCGATATCCGTGTATTGAATCGAAAGACGAATAAAGCTTTTCAGGTTGAACTGATAATTTACCCGCACATCAAATTGATTAGCCGTGAATACCTCACCTTCGTCGACATCTAAACTACTGTAGTTGTAGTTCATACGAGAGTTGATGTGCTTGCCAATTTTGATGTTGCCGCCCAACTCTGAATATTGACCGTCACCAGCGCGGCTATTGGAATAATCAATCGAGTCACCAATGCGGTTAAATGTCCAAACTCTTAAATTCGGTAGTGGGTCGAATTCAGCAAAGGCCATAAACTGAGTGACGTCATAATATTCATCGTCCCATAAGGTTTTGCGGGTCACTACACCAAAATTGGTGAAGAACTGCATTGGGCCTTGCAGGTTACCGTGAATTTCCCACTCTTCTTCAAGCATGTTACCGTCTTGGTCATAGGTCTTATCCCAGTCACCAAAGACGCCCCAGCGTGTCCAACGTGAACCTTCTTCACCGTACCAAGTGTAACGGCCACCTAATACTGCGCGCTCAAAATCGTTACGCCCCATAAAACCTAAATCCGCGCGGAAGTCTTCACCGACATTGTCGTACGACGCTCGCAGTGAATAGTCTCTGGTTCTGTGGTTATAGCCAACAGAAACTGCGTGATCTTGTTGCTCTCTGGCTAAATCAAAATCATCCATTATGGTTTGCGTATTGGTGGTATCACTGAACGCCACCTGATAATTGATGCTGTTGGCTTTGTTAAATTGCTGTCGGCCGTCAATCGACGTCACCGTATTGCTGTAATCGCCGCCACGACGGTCGGTGACAAGTACACCGACATTGCTGCGTTCACCAACGTCATAACGGTAGCGGCCAATCAGTACCTCTGACTCTTCGTCTAACTCAGCAACACTCGAACCTGAGTTCCCCGGGATCAGGAAACTGGTGGTTTCATCGTTTGCTGCAAGTAAGCCGTAAGTATGCTCTTCATTTTTACCGGTTAATTTCACCCCATAATCAGGCGCATTAATGTTTCGCGTATGCACTAGGTTATAACGTTGCGTATTAAAATAATCTCTGCCGTCGAGGAAAAACGGACGTTTTTCTCGGACAAACAGCGCAAACGTATTATTTACGTCAAGTTGCGCAGCATCTGCTTCCACTTGAGAGAAATCTGGGTTTAGTGTCGCATTGAGGTAAAGGTTTTGGTTGATACCCCAACGAACACTGACACCCGCTTCGACGTCCGACTCGTCTTCCCAATCTCCAAATCGTCCAGTGTCAGAATCAAAAGAACGATTCTCAACTGCAGAGGCTGTCAGAGTTGGGGTGATCTGGAAGTTATTGCCCTCTTTCAAATCTTTCAATCCATTAATCTTCGTGATTTGGCAAAGGTGACAATCAATGTCTCGGTCAGATTTGTTGCTCGATAACACCATTCTGCTGTCACGCGGATAGATGCGTAGTGCGTCAATGCCCCAGGTCATTGCCTCTTGGTCACTTGGAAAACGCAAAGCCTTAAATGGGATTTCCATTTCAACCACATAACCGTCTTCGGTAATTTGACCGGCGCTGTCCCAAATTGCGTCCCAATTTGAATCTTCTCGGCCGCCTTGGGTATCGTCTTTGATCAAGTCGCCTTGAACGCCATAAGCGTTAACAAAAAACTCATACGCACGACGTTCGTCGTTAAATGTGTCTAGGATGATGCCAACAAAATCGTCTTGGAACATAGTGTCGCGGTCGCGATAGTAAGCTCTGATTTTTGACGGGTCTGGGTCGTATGCCTTAAAGGCGACAAAGATGCTCGCGCCATTTTCATACAGCATCATTTCGGTTTTGACCGGTGCTGGTGTGTTGTCACCAGGGTTGATGTTATATGGCAATTCAATTTTGGTGGCTTTTTGCCAAACCGTTTCATTTAGTTCGCCGTCGATAACGGCTGCTTCATCACTTGAATAAAAGTGGTAGTCCGCCGTCTCGTCTGCATTTGCGGCACCGCAGCTTCCCAACAATGCTATCGTTAAAAGCGACTTTTTATAATTATTAAAATTAAACATAGTTCCATTCTTAAGTTTTAAATCCGCTTATAGAGTCGCAATTAAAAAGCAAAAAGTTTGTGTAAGAATGTAAAAAAGTATGTATTTTCCAGTGTTCTGGGGACGAATCGCTGGCCTTGCAGGATAAATGGTTGATCTATTAGCATTTAGTTTAAATGCTGAAAGTCCCGTGTGGTGGGCATGACGAGGAATGAGTGCGGGTGTATTGACTCGAAATAAATCCAAGTTCAAAAAAGTTGTCGATGCGGCTAATTATTTTCGAAATAAGTTAGCCGTTACGACGATTTTTCATTCGTTGCTTAATTTTTTGTTTCTGTGCCGGAGAAAGGTTTTTAAACCTCTGTTTTAACTTCTGTTTTTTGTCATCCGGTAAATTCTTAAATTTATTAAAGGTATCGCGCACCTTTTGTCTTTGCTCAGGAGACATATTCTTAAACTCCTGAAAACGTTTTGTCATCTGCGCTCGTTGCTCTGGCGACGCAGTTTGCCAACGTTGCATCCGACTCTGCATTTGCTGCTGTTGCTCTGGCGTCGCATTGATCCAACGGTCAACGCCCTTCAATAACTTTTGCTGTTTTTCTTGGTCCAAGTTGTTCCATCTCGACTCTAACTTAGCCAAGACTTGTTGTTGCTCCGCACTTAAACTGGCCCAATCAACCTGAGCGAAAGCCACTTGTGAGTAACAGCTCACAACCAACACAATCAAACCGCTGATTTTATTCAATATCTTCATCACGCTTACCTACAACTTGTTTATCAAGCTGTTGTTTTTCTACTTTCACTTTATCTTTTTCAGTCTCGGAGACGGCAACATCTACTGGATGCATCAACTCCCCCTCTACGTCTTCCATGTCCGCCAAAAACAACAAAAACTCTTCGGATAACGGCGCAAGCTTCTGCTTTTTCGCCGAATCCACTTTGTCGTTGTCTTTTGCATGTGCTTGCGGTGTTAACATCCCAACAAGCAACAGAGGGTAAATCAAATTCAACTTTGACCGTCCTCATCCAGCACAGCTTCTTGCTCTAACCAAGCAACAAACTCCAACTGTTCCAACATCTCGGGATCTTCCACCAGCACTGGGTTTAACGATGCCATCAGCTGCTCTTCGCTGATAATTCCGTTTGCAGGATTCTCGCTCTGCAATGGATTAACTATTGCAACCACTGCTGCCACGCTCAGCGCACTTGCAGCCAAACCTTGTGGCAAAGTGAGCTTTTGCCACCAATGTTGATTCGCATTGGCCAAGGCATTTAATCGAGCGGCCTGAATACGCGCTTCGGTAAACCCGTCCAGGTTCGCGATATCCTTGTCTAAGGCCTGATTTACCTGTGCTTGTAACTCGGCTTGTTGCTCTAACTTGTCATTGTGCATTCGCCTTGCTCCTGTCGTTCTATCGCCGCCAGTAACTTCTGGCTAGCGCGACTCATATGGGTCTTGATGGTTCCCTCGCTACACTGCATGATTTCCGCAGTTTCCTTAACTGATAACCCTTCCCAACTTCTCAACAAAAAACATTGTTGTTGTTTCACCGGCAACGATTCTAATACCTGAATCAGCTGCTCAGACATATGTTGATTCGATAAATCCAGCTCCGGCGAGCGTTCATCAACACCTTCAATGTCGGCAACATGTTCACTGGATTCATCGTCATCGTAGGCGGACTTTTGCCAAAAGAACCACTTTGAAATTTGCGCTTCTTTCCTGTACCAGTTCTTAATTTGATTCTGCAAGATGGTATAAAACAAAGGTTTCAATTCATGCTCTGGTCTATCTGAGTATTTCTCAACCAATTTCATCATTGCATTTTGCAGAATATCCAGCGCTTCTTGTTCCCTTTTGGTTGCCATTAGAGCAATACGAAACGCTTTTTTCTCGACACTTTGTAAAAATGGCTCAATCAAAAAAATGCTCTACCATAGTGGGTGAAAATCAGCGGAGACCAACGGCCTCCGCTACTGCGTTTAATGTACCCGAGCTAGTTTAATTTTACTACTAGGTCGGTCACCGTCATGGTATTGGTGTCGCTATCGAATGTGCCTTTTGCCGCGACTGAATTGACCGTATCTCCCTCTGTTGCCGCGCTCACCGCAGTCAATAGCTCAGCAAACGTGTCGTAAAACAGAGTATCTTGACCCGATTGACGCAATGAAAAATGACCAGTCTCCGCTGCCGATACAAAGGTCATGCTGTCAATTTCAGGTAACATGTTCACTGGATTGAAACGGAAGTTCAGCTTGTGACGCCCTTCGGTCAAATCAACGGTCATGGTATTTTCAGTCAAATCGATTGCTGGCGTTGTTCCGGTTCTAGACCAATTACCGCCGTATTTCAGATCACTTTCTGATACTTCATATTTGGCGATGGCGTAAGCTTGCATGTCAGCTCCTGATTCTTCTGCAGTTGCAATAGGGTTAAACAAACCGGTAATTTTTATCCAATCACCAACTTCAACTGTCAGTAATTGGGCGTCTGAAATATCTGCCACTAACGAGTCGAGTTCCAGTGCATTGGTGTGCTTCTTAATTACTTTTCCTGGGCGCTTGTTCAGACGTTCAACATCAAGTGTCACCAAACCGCTGTCGTCCATTGCAGTTATTTGACCTAAGACTTGGGAAAGTACAATTTGCACTGACTCGCCACTGACGTTGTAACTGGCTAGCTCTGTGCTGTCATCGTATTGACCAAGGGATTTCAACTTTTGTCCAGGCACTAGATAATCGGCGTTTAACGTCATGTCTAAGCGAGAGTTAAAGGTGGTTGTATCATCTGTTGTCAAAGCGACATCCAGAGCGTGACTGCGCCCTTGCGCGTCGGTGTCTATCACCATGCCACTGACGTAGCTGACGCCTTCTTCAAGTTTGCTAACCATACCTTTAAATACATCTTTACCCGCCCAAGGAACGCTGCTACCACCTAATAGTTGTTGGGCGACAAAGCTGGTTTCACCGGTTTCTTCATCGGTACTGACTAAGCCGTAGGCAAGCACAGCAAAGTCGTCGCCTTGGTTGCTGAGATTGGTCAAAGCGTCTGCTAGCTCTAGGCTCTCACCATCAATTTCAAAGGTAGTTGTATCGTCAAACTCAATGACAAATTCACCAAATTCACCCTGCTTTTTGCGCATGGGTTTGACGTCTAATGTCAACGTTTGCGCATCGGTATCCGTACTTACAATCGTGCCTCTTACCCGGTGCTCTCGCTCATCATCCAAGCTGACAGAACCGATGACAAAGGGTTCTACGGTGACAATGGCCGGGTCGTAAGACTCAATTGTATTTGACGCCGAAAGATCTAAATCTAGGGTTAGGTGACGCAAACGACCGTTTTCGACTTCCAAAGCTTGATCTTCGGCCAATTGAAAAGTGACCGTGTGGCTGGTTAACAAAGTGCCTTCTGAGTCCACTGCTTGCGCCTCATAGGTCGCACCGTCTTCGTCTTGGATAAGAATATAGGCTTCACTGTAATCCAGCTCCATGGTAATGGATTGATACTTACCAACCGGGGCACTGACGACAGAAAAAAGTTCTGTTAATTCTTGGTATTCAACGAAGTCCACTTCAGTTCTATCTGCAAGCACCTCGACCTGATCGCCGTTTTCACGCGTAAACAAAATGGAGCTGACACCTATGGTATAGGAAACGAAATCTTCTTCTGCATCCGTTAACGCTAATACCACGTTGCCTTGACCGTCCATCGCGTTCTGATCATCATTTTTATCCGCGACTTCAACTTCTGGCTGAGTTTCCTGACTGCTACTTGAACCACCGCAGGCTGTGAGCAAGCTTGTCGTCGCCAAAACAGACGCCATTAAAATCAGCTTTAATGATTTCGCCGTCGGCGCCAATTGAAATTGTTGATTTGAGATTGCTAAATTTTTACCACTCATAATTTGATTCCTGTTCATATTCAAAAAGTGATTCCTGCGCATCGAATCTAACCCTACTAACCCAAACGCCATTGCTCGGTTGACACGCGTTACAAATTTTTTTTGAAAATCTCAAAGCAGTTGCACAATGTTTGCGAAATTTACACACAATTTCTACACATTCATCCGGTATATCTAAGGTGAAACCAGATAGGGAGCCGTGAAATGAACCCACTTTTAAAAACCTTATTGCTTAGCTTTATGCTCAGCACCACCATCAGCGCCTGCAGCTCAAGTGACGACAGCAGTGACAATAATGAGCAGACTGAGCAAAGCGACGACAACTCCGGCTCGACTGACAATGGCAGTGATGACTCGAGTGACGATTCCAGCGATGGCACTTCCAACGGTGGCAACACTGAAAACCCCGACACCGCCCTGTTTAATGCCTGGGTTATTAACAACACAGGTGAACGCTCGAGCCAAATCACTGAAAGTGACGGCGTCACAATGGCTCTTATTAACGTCCAATCAGTCAGTGCCGAAACCAATTCTGGTGCCACCTATGCCCTCGTGACAGCTACCGGCATCCCTAAATACGATGTCACTATCACGGAAGAAATATATGACGACTTGGTCAATCGCCCACTGGCTGACGATGACTTTTTCAGTGGCTTGCCGACTGTTAGTGTCGGCGATGTGGTTGAATTTGGCCAAAACATTGGCTACGACACGTTTGGTCCATGCCAAAACAGCGCTGGAGAAGGTTACTGGCCACCGGGCCTGCAATGCCCAGAGGTTATAGATAAGGCGGGTTATTTCCCAATAGAACCAGAGCCAACCGATGAAGCATGTGATACTGGATTAGGCGTCAATGGCTACTGGGTTAACGGTACCTCGGTTTACAACTGGGGCGATGGCCAAAGTTACAACAACGAACAAACTTGGTGGAACCTTGCACCAATTGCTGAGCAGTACGATGTTGATATCTGTGGTGGTCACTCTGCACAAGGAGACTATCATCATCATTTTTACTCTTCTTGTTTGGCCGATTTAGTTGGCGACCAAGGTAATGGCCACTCGCCCATTTATGGTTATGCCGCTGACGGTTACCCTATTTACGGCCCGTGGGAAGCACAAGGGCAACTTGCGGTCAGCTCATGGATAGTGCGGGATTATTCAGCCAATAGCGACACTGGCTGCGACGATGGACAGCGTTCGTGCACGCTAGTCGATCCTTATGACGTCGCCCAAGGCACAACATCATCAAACGTCGGTCCTGATCTGGATGCGGCCGTTACGACTATGTCAGGCAACCCGCTTAACGCTTACAATGGTTACTACCGTGAAGATTATTATTGGGACAGCGGACTTACAGCGCAGGGCGCGCCGTTTCTCGACCAATACAATGGCCACTCCGACGATACTCGGGGATACCACTATCACGTCACAGTGACCGAGGAAAACGGCAAGTTAATACCTTACTATCCGTTCACTGTCGGTGACCGATACGCTGGAAAATTGGCGGATAACGCAGTATCTTCATGCTCAGGTCAAGGAGGCGGCGGCCTAAGACCTTAATGATTGTTCTCGCCGGGCAGCCTCGCCCGGCTTTTGTTTAAGGAATATTTATGCGACTTTTATGTCTTTCCGCAATTTTACTATCGCTTTCACTCTCGTCTCCAGTCCAGGCGAGCAAAGAGATTCACGAACACAAACTATTGGAATTAGATGCCAGTACGCCAGTTCCTGAAATCGCCCTTGCCGTGTTTCGTGACGAAACCGATGGCATCAACTTGCACATTCGGACAAATCGCTATGAACTGAACTCGCCAAATGCCAAACCACACAGCAACTACTTATCGGGCCACGCCCACTTGTTTGTGAACGGCAAAAAAGTGCAACGCGTCTATGCTCAGTATGTTCACCTGCCAAAAGACCTATTCAAACAAGGTATTAATCAAATCGCGGTGTCGTTAAACAGCCACCAACATGAAAACTATACAAAAAAAGGTCAGAACATTGTTGGTTCTGTGTTTATCGACTTTTCTAAACCTGAGTTAGTAGTGCATGACTTTTCTTCGCAGCCGATGACAGATCACAGTCATCACCACCACTAAACAATGAAAATCCAAAGCAAACTCTTTCTGTTGCTCACAGGGTTCAGCATTACCTTGCTGATAGCCTTTGTGTTGCTTGCGCAGTGGAGTATTGATAAGGGCATCGTTGAATACGCTAATGCACAAGAAGCGCAGGCGCTAGAGCCACTCATCGATGACCTTCGCAGTTTGTATTTGGAGCAGAACAGTTGGCAAAGTCTGCAAGATAACCCCAGACAGTTTAAGCGACTACTGGAACAACGGTTACGCGATGTCGCAGCTTTATCGCCACCAGAGCCACAGCGGCTTCAGCCGCCTCATGAGCGACGTCCTGGCCCACCAAGCGATGTTCGTCCTCATAAACCAACGGCCACGTCTGATGCCGAGCACAGGCCACCACCAAGAGGTCCCGGCCGGGGCGGGCCACCAGAGCATCGTCGTTCCCCTGGCGCCAGTTACATGGTGCTAGACGCTAATAAAACGTACGTTGCAGGTTTGTTTCGACAAGAGCTTGAGTATGGTCATCATCCTATTGCTGACGGCGAAACAATCCTAGGCTACCTTGCTATTTCAAAACGCCATGTGCTGACACAAGGTTACGATTTAGATTTCATCGATCAGCAAAAATCTGTCCTGTTTTTCAGTGCAGCAGTTATTGCTTTGGTTGTATTGCTGTTGAGCTTTCCAATGGCTCGACACCTTGTTGCGCCAATCAACGCGCTGACACGAAACATTCATGCCTTAACCCAAGGCAATTATCAAAGCCACGATTATCCTGCACGCGCTGACGAGTTTGGCCAGTTACAACAAGATCAAAATCAACTCGCCAAAACATTGGAGCAAAACGAACAAGCCAGAAAACGTTGGCTGGCAAATACATCCCATGAGCTGCGCACGCCGATTGCTGTGCTCAGAGGCGAGTTAGAAGCGATTCTGGATGGCATTCGCAGCAACAGTCGAGAAAACATTGAATCCCTGTTGCAAGAAGTCGGTCACTTACAAACCTTGATAGACGATTTACAGCAGCTCAACAAAGCCGAACTCGGTGGTATTACTCTGTATAAAACCCGCAGTGATCTGAACGCTCTGGTGAGTCAAAAATTCGAAGCGCTTAAGGGGTTTGTGCACGGCCAACAGATGCAACTTGAACTGACAGCAGCAAATCACCCAGTCTACGCCATGATAGACAGCACTCGCCTCAATCAGGTGATTGAAAACATTGTGCAAAACAGTGTGAAATACGCAGGGCAAGGTCATCGCATTTTGATTTCATTAGCGGCGGAAAAAGACACTTGCACACTGACCATTGAAGACGACGGCGCCGGCGTGAGTGATGCCGCCTTACCATTGTTGTTTGAATACCTGTATCGCGAAGAGTCGTCACGTAACCGTAAGCTCGGTGGCTCAGGTCTGGGGTTAGCAATATGCAAACACATAATTGAAGGGCATGAAGGCTCAATTTGTGCAAAACACGCAAGTCCAAGCGGGTTAGCGATTGTCATCACCTTACCCATTTCAAACAAGGAATCATGATGTTAAATAGAGTATTAATTGTTGAAGATGAACAGAAACTGGCGTCTATTCTGAATGACTACCTCGTCCAAGCTGGGTTTGAATGCCATATATTTAATGAAGGCACAGGCGTTGTTGAGTACGTTAAACAGCACGACGTTGACATAGTACTGTTGGATCTGATGTTGCCAGGAAAAGATGGAATCACACTGTGCAAGGAAATACGCCAATTTAGCCATGTGCCAATTTTTATGCTTACCGCCAAAGTTGAAGAAATCGACCGTTTGTTGGGTCTTGAGCTGGGTGCTGACGACTACATTTGTAAACCATACAGCCCCAGAGAAGTCGTGGCAAAAGTCAAAGCTATGATGCGACGCCAAAACCTTCGCGAGCAAGGTACACCATCAAATGATGAAAGTGCTTTGGTATTAGACAGCAACACCTATCAGATGTCTTGGCAAGGCAAGCGTACCGAGCTCACCGCCATTGAATTTCAATTATTGTCTTTAATGCACAAAGAACCCGGCCGAATTTTTAATCGCGACCAACTGATGCAACACATGTATGATGATAACCGAATCGTTAGCCACCGAACCATCGACAGTCACATCAAAAAACTGCGGAAAAAACTTCACGACATGAACCCAAACCAAGAATTGGTCCAGTCGGTCTATGGCGTTGGCTACAAACTAACTTTGAATTAAGCAGTAACGTTATGAACTTCAATAAAAAACAAAACGACGAAATGGTGAAAAAGCTGATCGACTACTGCGAACAAGAACTCGACATAGAACTTGGCCAATTTGATGCAGAGTTTCTATTGCAGTTTATTGGCAAAGAAATGGGCGCAGTGTTTTATAACCAAGGTCTGTATGACGCTCAAGCCATATTGCAGAGTAAGTTTGATGACTTGAGCGACGCGATTTCTGAAATCGAAAAGGTGATTTAAACCAGCCGTTTACCGCTGGCAAATATTAGTAGTTAAGAATCTACCCGTTTCCCAAACATTCGATGCAAGGTGCCATCCCTATAAACTAAATGATGTTTCATCGCCCCGGCTATGTGCAGCACCACTACTGCAGCCACCAAATAGCCCGCTAGGGTATGCATGTTCGACGCCGCAGCGGCTAACGATTCGTTAATTGGTGCGATCTTAGATGGGTCTGCCGGGTTAGGGTTTCGGCCAATAAGTTCAAGCCCAAATATGTAAACCCCGCGTCCCCCTGCCGCACTCATGGTCATACCGGATAAAGGCATTAATAAAGTGCCCAAAAGTAATACCCAATGACTGATGTTCGCGGCAAGCAACTCCAACTTATTGTTATCGCTAAGTGGTGTTGGCCAGCCATTCATAAACCGCCAAACAAGCCTTAAAATGGCAAAAAAGAAAACAATGGCGCCAACCGATTTATGGATTGGATATAGGTCATAGGCTTTGGTATTTGCCATGTAAAACCCAACGGCCAAGAGTCCGATCATGGTGAGGGCAATCAGCCAATGTAAGATGACGGTTGGCGTTGAAAACTGAGATTTAGTGTCCATATTTTTGTTCTTATGATTAATTAGACGTGATATCTACCATAATCAAAGATGGCCACTTTAGGCAAAAAAAATCCCCGACCTGCGGGGATATTTTTAGAGTTTTGCAGCTTGAATACTCAAGCCTTCCGAAATTGATTTAAAAGCATCGGCGGTCACCACAGGTAAATCTGGCAACATGGCTTTGATTTCCGCTTGAACAATCGGTGACAAACTCATACCACCGGTGATAAACAAAATCTCAGGTGCTTCAGCGCTCTTCTCTAAACACTCTTTCACCAAAGACTTCACACGTGCCATCCAACCGATCATAGAGCGACGCAAATCCGCTTCTGTTAGCTCAACCGTGTAGTCGCTCTCAATGTATTTCAGCGGCAGAACTATGTGTGGCTTTTCAGAAAGCATCTCTTTTGCCATACGAGAAGAGTTCACTAACCTCGCCGACAACTTCTCTTCCTGAACCATCAATAGTCGCTCTAACTTTTCTGGTTCGCGCGCAATCGACATGGTTTGAGCGATCTCTAAGCCCGTATCATCGGAGAAAAAGCTATTGAGTCGAGGGATATCATCCACCGCGACCATGTCATTAAAATACATTGGCGGAATTGGAATGCCAGTCGTGGTTTCTGTCCCCATGCCCATCGATGGCGCAATGGACTTCAAGATTAAGTTCTTGTCGCACTCCATGCCGCCCAAGCGTGTACCGGTCACAGACAAAACGTCTTGTTGGCGATCGTAATCTTGTTGCTTTTGTGTGCCCAATCGAATTGAACAAATATCTGTGGTACCACCACCAATATCGACCACTAATGCGATCTTTTCTTCTGGTAATTCCTGCTCGATACGATAGGCCGCGGCAATCGGTTCTTCTAGAAAGTCGATTTTCTCAAAGCCCGCTTGCAATGCCGCCGTGCGCATGATTTCAATCGCTTGCTGATTGCCCGCTTCACCGCGAGTGCCGTGATACTTAACAGGGCGGCCAATCACAGCACCAGTGACCGATTGACCCAGCTGCGCTTCCGCCTGCTGTCTGAAAAATCCAAGTTGTTTGGCGATGAGCCCAACAAACGCGTCTTGCTGACCAGCTAACAGGTTAGCACCGAGAAAGTTCTTCGGTGAATAGATTAAACGGCCTTTTTCCGGGGTCTTCAAATATTGTTTGAAACCCGCTTCACCAAATAGAAACGTACCGGTTTCAACCATCTTATGCAAAGGCAAGTCGTCGACCGACTGGTTCTTCATCAATTCGTTGATGGCGCGGCGTTGCAGCTTAGGAGTATTGTGAAACTCGCCGCGAAGTTGATCAATTTGAGTTAGGTAACGTCTCTGATCTTGAGGCGTGGTGGCTTCTTCGTATTTGTCTTTTGCCTTGTCGAGTTGCGCCGTGATGCTTGTCTTAATGTGTTCCACTTTTTGCTGGATCACTTCCACCGGCGGCATCGGCAAATCATCTTCATAATAAATAAAGACCGAAGAGCGAATTTTAAATGGTGTTTTGGACTCCTGATCAAGCTCAATAAAATGATGCTGCTGACCGTCAAAAAATACAACTTCCGAGTTTGAAGTTCCGTAATCAATTCCAATGGTTACCATTGTTTTAAGGTTCTCTCAAATTAGCGCTGACAAAAAAATAAAGGCCGATTCTACCCAAGTTGAATGCCTTAAGATAGGGGGAGTTATGACGTTTTTGTGTAAGTTTTTGCTATTGCCAATAACCGAGATGGTTGAATACAAATACGAATATGCAAGCCCCTGTTTTTAATGGAGATTGCTAATAAATAATGGGACTAGTAAGTTTTTGAAAGTGGAAATATAAAAGCCTCTATCGGAGTTTCCGGTTGGGATTCCCAGTCACAAACTGGGAAGGAAACACCAAATATGAGGCTTTTAAAAAAGATGATTTAGTCTTGTTTCGTCAATACTTGATTGATTTGACCAAAGATTGATTGACCGTCACGATCGAACATTTCAATCTGAATAGTGTCACCAAATTGCATAAACGGTGTCGAAGGCTTGCCTTCAACGATGGTTTCAATCATGCGAATTTCAGCAATACAGCTGTACCCAACACCACCTTGTGCAACAGGCTTACCTGGGCCACCGTCTAACTTGTTAGACACAGTACCTGAACCAATGATGGTACCTGCACACAATGGGCGCGTTTTCGCCGCATGCGCAATCAACTGACCAAAGTGGAACGTCATATCAACGCCCGCTTCTGGCTTACCAAACATGTCGCCATTTAAGTGTGATACTAGTGGCAATGACAATTTACCGCCTTTCCATGCGTCACCCAATTGCTCTGGAGTGACACAAACTGGAGAGAATGCACTGCTTGGCTTAGATTGGAAGAAACCAAAACCTTTCGCCAATTCACCTGGAATCAAACCACGAAGCGATACGTCGTTCACGATCATAACCAAACGAATGTGGTTCAACGCATCTTCAGCAGAAACACCCATAGGGGTATCATCAACGATAACTGCAACTTCGCCTTCAAAGTCAACGCCAAAACCGTCGGTTTGTGGCATAACAATTGGCTCTTGCGGTGCTAAGAAACTGTCAGAACCGCCTTGGTACATCAATGGATCAGTCCAGAAGCTGTCAGGCATTTCTGCGTTACGAGCGCGACGAACCAATTCTACATGGTTTACATACGCACTGCCGTCAGCCCATTGAAATGCACGTGGCAAAGGTGACGCGCATTCCGCTTGATTGAAGTCTTCGCCACTGATGTCGCCGTTTTCTAATTCATTAAAACGTGCCGCCAATTTCGCTTCAACATCCGCCCAGTTGTCTAGTGCTGATTGCATAGTTGGTGCAATATCTTCAACAGAAGCCATTTTAGTTAGCTTGCTATTAACGACGACCAATTTGCCATCGCGACCCGATTTTAAACTCGCTAATTTCATTTAAATATTCCTAATCTTTGGCTTACTTCGACGACTCGAAGTCTTCGCCATTGTGTAACCAAGCAGCGTGTTGTGGGGCTTTTTTCGTTCTGTCCCACTCATCTAACATCGCTGGCGCCACGCGTTTTAACTCTTCTAACATACCAGGCTTGCCAGTATTTGCAGCAAGCTCAATACGGTGACCGTTTGGATCAAAGAAATAAATCGACTTAAAGATAGTGTGGTCGGTTGGACCCAATACGTCGATACCGGCGTTTTCTAATCGAGTTTTTGCTTCCAATAACTCGTCCATAGAACCCACTTCAAACGCAATGTGTTGTACCCAAAGCGGCGTATTTTCATCGCGTCCCATATCTGGAGAGTTCGGGATTTCGAAAAATGCCAAAACGTTGCCCTGTCCTGCATCTAAAAATACATGCATGTATGGATCAGGCTGTTTGGTTGAAGGCACTTCGTCTTCCGCGATCGCCAACATGAAATCCATGTTTAACAAATCTTGGTAAAAAGCGACGGTTTCCTTCGCATTTTTACAACGATATGCCACATGGTGAATTCGATTAATCTTCATTTCTTGCTCCTTTTATGAGCTCAATTACTTTTCTTCACCGATGGCGCCACGCGCTAACTGGTCACGTTCGATAGACTCAAATAATGCTTTAAAGTTGCCTTCACCGAAACCATCATCTTCTTTACGTTGAATAAATTCAAAGAATACTGGACCTAATGTTGTTTCAGAGAAGATCTGTAGCAACAATCTTGGCGTACCGCCTTCGGTTGTACCGTCCAACAGGATACCACGAGCTTGCAATTCATCTGTTGGCTCACCGTGGCCAGGAAGACGCTCTTCCAACATTTCATAATACGTGTTTGGAGGTGGGGTCATGAACTTCACGCCCTGCTTCTTCAGGTTGTCCCAACACTCTAATAAGTTGTCACATGCAAATGCAATGTGCTGAATACCTTCACCATTGTATTGCATCAAGAATTCTTCGATTTGACCGCCACCGCCAGCTGCTTCTTCGTTTAATGGAATACGGATCTTGCCGTCTGGTGCCGTCATTGCTTTTGACAATAGGCCTGTGTACTCGCCTTTGATATCGAAGTAACGGATTTCACGGAAGTTGAACAGATCTTCATAGTACTTCGCCCAATAATCCATACGACCGCGGTAAACGTTATGCGTTAAGTGATCTAGAGTGTGGAAACCACAACCTTTAGGATTGCGATCAACGCCTTCAATCCAATTGAAGTCGATGTCGTAAATTGTGTTGGAGTCTTTGTAACGGTCGATCAAATATAGCGTCGCACCGCCGATACCTTTAATTGCAGGTAAGCGCAATTCCATTGGGCCAGTTTCGATTTGAACCGGTTGCGCGCCTTTCTTTAACGCTTCACTGTAAGCAAACTGCGCGTCTTTTACGCGGAACGCTAGACCACAAGCAGATGGACCGTGTTCTTCGGCATAATAGTCTGCGTGGCTACCTTTTTCGTAGTTAGTGATAAAGTTGATATCACCTTGACGCCACAACTCTACGTCTTTTGATTTATGACGCGCAACTAATGTGAAACCCATTGCAGTAAACGCCGCTTCCAAAATACCTTTCTCAGGCGCACAAAATTCGACAAATTCGAAACCGTCTAAACCCATTGGGTTTTCAAATAAATCAGCCACTGTTTGATCCTCGTTTTTCCACAGTGATGTACTGTGGAGTTTAGCCAAGATTAAAAATTCCTGTATCAAACACAGAAACTTTCAGTTCTATAAAATGATGGCTGGCAATATAGCAGAGCTGCCTATCCTTTCGAATCCCTTAGTAATTAAGGCTTACAGGCGTTTAGGAAAGTATTATTTACGAAAAAAAACGGTCTAAATAGGTGAGTTCTAGAGGTCGCGGACGCTTTTGTAAACTTAAATTTACATAATTTTCAAGAGGGTATACAAATACGCACATTTTAGGCACAAAAAAAGCGCGAAATTCGCGCTTTTAATTTAAAACAAATTGCAGTTTAGGCCATTGAAGGCAATGCTTCGCCTGCCCATGCTGGCATTTCTTCGCCAAAAGTGACGTATTCCCAACAATCTTTTTGCTTCATTAACTCAACCAAAACTTTGTTGTTTAAGTCGTGGCCCGATTTAAATGCAACATATTCAGCAAGTAATGGTGTACCCGCCATATATAAGTCACCAACCGCGTCTAAGATTTTGTGTTTAACGAATTCGTCGTCGTAACGTAAACCGTCTGGATTAAGCACACGGAATTCGTCTAATACGATGGCATTGTCCATTGAACCACCGAGCGCTAAGTTGTTCGCACGCAAATATTCAATATCACGCATAAAACCAAACGTTCGGGCACGACTGATTTGTTTCATGAAAGAGTCAGCAGTAACATCTAAGCTGATGCGTTGCTTTGACTGAGAGATAATTGGGTGTTCAAACTCAATTTCAAAATCAATCTTAAAACCGTCGTATGGACGTAACTCTGCCCACTTGTCACCGATTTCAACACGCACAGGCTTGGTCAAACGGATGTAACGACGAAGTGCGCCTTGCTCTTCAATCTCGGCTTTTTGCATCAAATAGATAAACGGTAACGAGCTGCCATCCATGATTGGAATTTCTGCCGCGTCTACCTCAATAATTAGATTATCGATAGCAAGAGATGCGATAGCGGCCATTAAATGCTCTGTCGTAGACAAGCGTTGGCCGTCATCATTAATCAAACACGTACACATCTGCGTATCGCCAACAAGCTCAGGGCTCGCAGGAAATTCCGCAATTGGAGACAGGTCAGTACGACGGAACACAATACCCGTGTTTTCCGGCGCTGGACGAAGAGTTAACTGAACCTTTTCACCTTTGTGTAATCCAATCCCAGTGGTGCTCACTGGCGATTTGATTGTACGTTGTTTAATCATATTTCTAAAAAATTCTCGCTATGTTATTCATTCGACACATAATTGCCGCGGATCTTACAAGATGTCCGACCAATTTACAAGTGTTCAATTTTTAATCAGCCTGTTTTCTTAAAAATGCTGGAATATCGAAGTAACTTTCTTCTTCCGTTTTCTTCTCAACTTCAGGCTCTAATAACGGTTGTTGTTCCGGTTGAACCTGTGGCTTCGACTGCGCTACCGCTTGAGCTGGCGCTGTCGATGGAGCCGGGCTGCCCAAAGTGCCAGTCGCGCTCATCGCTTGCGGCTGAACTAAAGAGATGTCCGCGCGTTTTTCACCACCGATACCCGTAGCAACCACAGTGACACGCAACTCTTCTTGCATATCCATATCAATAACCGTACCAACAACAACAGTCGCGTTTTCAGAAGCAAACGCTTTTACGGTATTACCAATGGTGTCGAACTCTTCAATAGTCAAGTCCATACCCGCAGTAACATTGACTAAGATACCTTTGGCACCCGCTAAGTCGATGTCTTCCAATAATGGCGATGCAATAGCCGCTTCTGCCGCTTCTTGCGCACGATCTGGACCACCAGCGCTGCCAGTACCCATCATTGCTGTGCCCATTTCTGACATCACGGTTTTTACGTCAGCGAAGTCAACATTGATCAAGCCAGGGCGAGTAATTAACTCAGCGATACCTTGCACCGCACCAAGCAATACATTGTTTGCTTCTTTAAACGCATCTAAAAGACTGGTTTTTGGACCTAAAACTTTCAGTAGTTTGTCATTTGGAATTGTGATCAATGAGTCAACGCTGCGAGATAGTTCGCCAATACCTTGCTCGGCAAACGACAAACGTTTTTTGCCTTCAAAGTTAAATGGCTTAGTCACTACCGCAACTGTCAAAATGCCTAACTCTTTTGCGATTTCAGCAACCACAGGAGCAGCACCAGTACCTGTACCGCCCCCCATACCGGCAGCGATAAAGATCATGTCTGCACCTTCCATCGCCGCTGCGATGTTGTCGCGATCTTCAATGGCCGATTGACGACCAATGTTTGGATCGGCACCTGCGCCTAATCCTTTTGTTACATCTGTACCTAACTGCAAGGTCGTACCCGCTTCAGACTTACGTAAAGCCTGTGCGTCGGTATTCGCCGCAATAAAGTTAACACCTTCAATAGAAGCGGTAACCATGTGGTCTACAGCGTTACCGCCGCCACCACCAACACCAAATACTTTGATGACCGCTTCTTCGTTATGATCGTCCATCAACTCAAACATAGTCATACTCTCCGTCAAAAAATCTTTTAAAATTCACCTTTGAACCAACTTGCAATCCGCTGCCACAAACTTTGCGTCTTTTCTTCTTCAGTACTTTGCTGCTTTTCCATACCGTATAACAACAAACCTACCGCTGTGGCATAGCTGGGGTCTTGCACATATTCCGTTAGTCCTTTGACACCCACCGGTGTCCCAACCCGCACAGGCATTTGGAAGATCTGTTCGGCATATTCAACGGCCCCTGTCATCTTGGCTGTACCGCCAGTTAACACGATGCCCGCTGCTATTTGATCTTCCAATCCAGATTTGCGGATCTCTTCCAAAATCAACTCATAAATTTCCTGATACCTAGGTTCGATAACCTCAGCCAGGGTGTGACGAGACATGATACGGGCTGGACGCCCGCCAACACTCGGCACTTCAATATTATCTTCAACGCTCGCCAACTCTCGGTAAGCGGCGCCGTATTTCACTTTAATGTCTTCCGCATGGCTTATAGGCGTACGGAAAATCTTAGCAATGTCATTGGTTACTTGATTACCAGCAATCGGTAGCACTGCCGAATGGCGTATTGCGCCATTGGCATAAATTGCGATATCCAGTGTTCCACCGCCCATGTCTACAACACAGACGCCCAGTTCTTTTTCATCATCGGTAAGAACTGAATAACTTGATGCTAGAGCACCAAAAATCAACTGGTCTTCTTTCAACTCACAGCGTTCAACACATTTAACAATGTTCTTTGCCATGTCGTTGCTGCAGGTAACGATGTGTACTTTAGATTCAATACGCACACCAGACATGCCGATTGGGCTCTTTATGCCTTCTTGCATATCCACCGCAAACTCTTGCGGCAATACGTGCAACATTTTACGCTCTGCCGCCATTGGTACTGCTTTGGCAGTATGAATGACGTTTTCAACGTCGTCTGCAGTCACTTCAGAATCGTGAATAGGCACCTTGCCGCTTTCGTTCTGGCAAGAGATATGTTTGCCACTGATGGCAAGATAAACAGAAGATATACGGCAATCTGCCATTAACTCGGCTTCGTCAATGGCGCGTTGAACTGAACCTATAACTAAGTTCAAGTCATTCACACCACCTTTATCCATGCCATGGCTGGCATGATGGCCTACGCCAACAATGCTGATCTGCTGATCTGGGGTAATTTCGCCGACGACCGCAGACACCTTAGATGTTCCAATATCCAGGCCCACGATTAAATTTCTGTCAACGGCTTTCGCACTTGAACTCATTTTATCTACGCACTTAACTATCGTTATTATTTTTGTCCCGCCACGCCACAGCTAATCCTATGTCGTAACGCAAATCCACGCGGGCAATGTCCTTGTCACCATAGTCAGATAAAAGCGGATACAAATCAACAAATCGTTGCACCCTTTTCATTTTATCTGCACGACCCAAATTCAGATGGATCCCGGTGTCTAGCCACAACTGCCAAGCAAATCGCTCAGACAACACTGCCTCGGCTACATTGAAGTTGTGCAACTCCAGCAAATGCTGCATTTGCACATACCCCTTTAACACGTCTTTTTCGTTGCCCTCAGGCCCGAACAAACGCGGTAATTCCGACGATACCTCGATACCATCAGCATAAAATACATCGCCAAACTTATTCAGCAGCAGATCGTTGTTCCAAACCGCAAATGCATCTTGTTCTACAACAAAGATATGGATTTTACGAGGCCACTCTTTTCTTATTGAAGCCGCGTAAACCCACGGGTTCTCTTCAATCTGGCTACGCAATCTGTCCACATCTAATGTGAAAAAGCTGCCGTCTAATTTCTGAATAATTCGGTCTTTCAGTTGCCCACGTTGCAAATATTTTAATTCGCCGTGAACAACCACTTCGTTAATTGGCACATCGTTTTTATCCTGTGCCCAATTCAACAGCGCATTATACCCCCATACGATGAGTAAAATCACCGTCAGAAAGAAAACAATTCCAGCAATAAAGCTCGATTGTTTAATTTTGGCATAAACGCTGGTTGTCACTAATGGCTACCTGCTAAAATTTTCAGCACCAGTTGTTCAAAACTTATACCTTTCGCTTTCGCCGCTTTTGGTACTAGCGAAGTAGTGGTCATTCCCGGCACGGTATTTACTTCCAATAAATTTGGCGTACCCGATTCGTCCAAGATAAAGTCCACTCGTCCCCAACCGCTGCAGCCAAGCAATTTAAACGCTTCTACCGCCAACTTCTGAATTTCTGCAGTGACCTCTTGGTCAATTGGTGCGGGGCACAAATACTCAGTTTCAGCGCTCTTGTACTTAGCGTCATAATCGTAAAACTCGTTCGGCGTGCGCATCTCAATAATCGGCAGTGCTTCGTCGTTTAATATCGACACAGTCAACTCTCGGCCTGTTATCCATTGCTCAACCAATACTTCGTCGTCGTACTCAAATGCAGTCACTAAAGCGTCTTCAAGCTCCAACACTGTCTGGGCTTGTGCCATGCCAATGCTGGAACCTTCATTTGCCGGTTTAACCATCACATGTCCGCCCAATGCGCTGAGCAATTTGGCAGAATTGTGGTCTTCATTCTTGCGAACGATTTCAAACGGTGCGGTTGGCAAATTGGCACCAACAAACATCACCTTGCTGCGAACCTTGTCCATGGCCAGAGCTGAGCCCTGTGCGCTGCTGCCGGTGAATGGAATATTGAATAACGACAAAGCCCCTTGAAGGCTGCCGTCCTCACCGCCACGACCATGCAACACAATAAACGCTCGGTCGTAGTCATCTTCAATGAGATCCGTAATTTTTTTGTCTCTTGGGTCAAACTTATGGGCGTCCAAACCAATTGATTGCAATGCTTCTAACACCGCTTGACCAGATTTAAGCGACACTTCACGTTCCGCGGATTTACCGCCAAACATGACCGCGACCTTGCCAAAATCGAGCTTCATTGTTTCACTCATAGTTCAGTCACCTCGGCAAGTTTTTCTACCTTCATCTCGCACGCGATCAGAGTCTTAATCACTGAGTTAATATTACCGGCGCCTTGAGTGATGACGACATCGCCGTCTTGAATCACATTGGCTAGCTCTGCTGGTAACTCTGACGGCTGCGCAACAAAGATAGGATCAACCTGATTTCGTTGA
The DNA here is from genome assembly GCA_964229075.1 of Alteromonadaceae bacterium. GTDB lineage: Bacteria > Pseudomonadota > Gammaproteobacteria > Enterobacterales > Alteromonadaceae > Psychrosphaera. The sequence goes on from CAXRBI010000059.1 coordinate 52,352, forward strand.
CGAATCGACTGCGCCAGACTGCGTCCATCGGCGCCGCTGATCGGCTTTTCGCCCGCCGCATAGACTTCCAATAACAATAAACAGTCGACCTGCGATAGCACTTTAGTAAAGTCGTCGTATAAATCTCGAGTACGGCTGTAACGGTGCGGTTGATAACACATTACGATGCGTTTTTCTGGCCATGCAGCGCGAACAGCTTTGATCGTTGCAGCCACTTCGGTTGGATGATGACCATAGTCGTCCATTAGACTCACTATGCCTTTGCCGGTATCGAATTCTCCATACTGCTGGAAACGACGACCAATGCCTTCGAACTTATTGAGTGCGCTGACGATATACTCGTCAGCAATGCCTTCCTCGTGCGCCACAGCCATCGCCGCGGTTGCATTGAGGGCGTTATGTACACCTGGCAGGTTTAATGTGACCTGTAGCGACTTATCACCGTGTTTAACCGTGAAGTAACTTTTTGTCTGTTCTTGGGTGAAGTCAGAAATAACGTAGTCGTTGTGTGCTTCGAATCCGTAGGTCACCACACGACGACCCAAGGTTGGGATCAACTCGCGAATTACAGGGTCATCACCACACATGGTAGCGAGGCCATAAAACGGCAAGTTATGTAAAAATTCGACGTAGGTTTTCTTCATTTGTTCGAAGTCACCGCCATAAGTTTCCATATGGTCTGCTTCGATATTGGTGACAACTGAAATCATTGGCTGCAGATGCAAAAACGACGCGTCGCTTTCATCCGCTTCAGCAATTAGGTAGCGACTTTTGCCGAGACGTGCATTGGTACCTGCACTGTTTAACAAACCGCCGATAATGAACGTCGGGTCTTGCTCAGCTTCTGCAAAAATACTGGCGATCAAACTCGTTGTCGTAGTTTTGCCGTGAGTTCCCGCTATCGCAATACCAAAACGGAATCGCATCAATTCTGCCAACATCTCGGCACGGCGCACTATCGGAATACGCTTGGCACGAGCTGCTTTAATTTCAACGTTCGTCTCATCAATCGCGCTCGAGACGACGACTACGCTGGCGTTTTCAACGTTCGCTTCGGCATGACCAATATTGATTTTGGCGCCCAATCCAACCAATCGTTGAACGACCGCATTCTCGTTAATATCCGAGCCGGTCACCTTGTAACCTTCGTTTAAAAGAACCTCAGCGATACCACCCATACCGGCACCGCCGATGCCGATGAAGTGTAAAATTTGTAATCGTCTCATCGCTGGGTTAACGATGTAATCTTCAATACTCAATGACTTAATTCCAATTCTTGACACAACTCAACCAAACGTTGGGTTGTATTGTCATAGGCCAACTGCTTCGCATTGTTTTGCATTTCACTTATTTTGCTCGGCGTTTGGCATAATTCTGTGATTAACGACGGCAATCGAGTTGCCAGTTCTGTTTGCGGAACCAATCGTCCCGCTTCTTTTGATACCAACCAGTTTGCATTCGCTGTCTGATGGTCGTCCACCGCATGGGGTAATGGAACAAAAATTCCTAAATTGCCTGAAGCCGCTAGCTCTGACACAGTCAGAGCACCTGCTCGGCATACTACCAGATCAGCCCAATCAAGTGCAGTGGTCATATCATTGATAAATTCATCTACTTGAAGTTCCGACAAATTCTGTGATGTTGATTGATATTTCTGTCGAACTTCTTGTTCATTCCCTTTGCCACTTTGATGATGGACGGCAATTTTCACGGTTTCTGCCACCTTGGCAAACACCTCAGGTAAATTCTGATTAAAGACCCGGGCGCCAAGGCTGCCGCCAATCACCAAAATACGTACTGGTGTGTCTGGGTATATTTTGCGTTTACCGCGCTTTGCTAGATCTTGAATCTGCTGTCTGACTGGATTTCCGATGATCTCTGCGCTTGGGATCTTATTGCCACGGGTCAAAGGAAACGCCAACAGCGTGCGAGCCGCAAACTTGCTCAACCAATGATTGGTCATTCCAAGGACCGCATTTTGCTCGTGGATGACCAGTGGAATCCCCAAAGACTTAGCGGCTAATCCGCCGGGTCCGGAGGCATAACCGCCAAAGCCAATCACAATATTCGGTTGTACCTTTTTGATGATGCGTCTTGCTTGGCTGACCGCTTTCAGCAACATAAAGGGCATTGATAACTTACGCAAAATGCCGTTGCCACGAATCCCTTTCACTTCAATGTAATGAATGCAAATTTCATGGCGTGGCACGATATCCGCTTCCATTCGATCGCTGGTGCCCATCCATTGCACATTCCAGCCTTGAGCCTGAAGTGACTCCGCTAGCGCTAAACCAGGGAATATGTGGCCGCCGGTGCCACCGGCCATGATCAATGCGACTTTTTTAGCGGCCATATGCAACCTCGCCTGTGACGGCTTCATCACTGGATTGTCGGCGGTTTTCAAAATCAATACGCATAACAATCGAAGCGGCCACAGCAAAAACAATCAAACTACTGCCACCGTAGGATACAAACGGTAAGGTCAAGCCTTTGGTCGGCAACATTCCTGCGCTGGCACCAATATTAACGAACACCTGAAACGCCACCCAAATGCCGATTGCATATGCAAAGAAACCGTCAAAATGGCGCTCTTGCTCCATTGCCGCTTGGCCAATTCGCAACATCTTATAAACCAATACGCCCATCACCAAGACCAACACACACAAACCGATAAACCCTAGCTCTTCAGCAATTATCGCGGCGATAAAGTCGGTGTGAGCCTCCGGCAAGTAATCCAATTTTTGAATACTGTTGCCAAGTCCCAATCCAAACCAATCGCCACGACCATACGCCATCAAAGATTGTGTCAACTGATAACCGCTACCGAATGGGTCAGCCCAAGGGTCCATAAACGAGGTAACTCGGCGCATCCGATAGGGTTCGATGATAATGAGACTGAACACAGCAAAAGCACCAACACCAATCAAAGCAAAGAACTGCCATAACTTGGCACCGGCCAGAAATAACAAAGCGACTGTGGTGACAAACATAACAATCACGGTGCCTAAGTCGGGCTGCATCAATAGTAAAATAGCCAATACAAAGAATATAATCAGTGGCTTAGCAAAGCCCAGAACATTGTCACGCAGTTGCTCATGTTGTCGCACCAGATAGCCCGCTAAAAAAGCAAAGAAAAACAGCTTTGCAACTTCCGCCGCTTGTAGGTTAAAGAAGCCAAGCGACAGCCAGCGGCGACTGCCGTTGACGGTATTACCCACCGCTAAGACAGCAAATAACAACACAAAGGCAACAAGCAAAAGCTCCATGTTGTATTTTTTCCACCAGTCCATCTGGAAGAAAAACGTCACAAACATGGCAAATGAGGCAATGAAAATAAACACGGCGTGTTTGATTGAGATGTAATATTCGTTGTTGTAGATTTTCTCAGAGGCAGGCATCGATGCCGAGGTCACCATAATCCAGCCGAAGCACATCAAGCCGAATACCAAAAGCAACAAACTCTTGTCGTAAGGCGAAGGCGGCGTATCTTCAACGTCGCGCTTTTTCGCTAATGAGACTAATCCAAAGCCAATTCTATTCACTGCCATACACCTCGGCGACCGCATCTGCAAAATGCTGACCGCGCTGCATAAAGTTTGAGAACATATCGATGCTGGCACAGGCTGGAGATAACAGCACCATATCACCTGATTTGGCTAGCGACTGTGTGATAGACACAGCTTCGGTCATTGATGTTGCCAACTGCACCTTTCCAGCAGGTAACAAAGACAGAAACTGCTCTTTGTCTTGGCCTAGTGCCACTATCGATTTAACTTTTCCGGCCAGGCTTTCCGCTAACTCACTAATGTCTGCCCCTTTGGCGTCGCCGCCGGCAATTAACACGATATTATCGTTTTGACCTAACCCAACAATTGCCGCCTGCGTTGAAGCGATGTTTGTGGCTTTGGAGTCATCAATAAACTGCACCCCACGGTGCTCTGCAATTAATTTGCAGCGATGTGGGAGCCCAGAGAATGCATAAAGATGTTCAATGTTCGCATGTAAGTCGAAGTCCAAAACATTGGACAAAGCTAATACCGCCAAAGCGTTTAATCCATTATGCGCGCCTGTCATTTTCGACAAGTCCAAATCCGCTATGGCGTGACCGTTTTTGTACAGGTATTGATTTTGCGGATCAAACTGCCAACACGTACCTTCATGGCATTCGCCAATATAACCAAATGACTCGACATTCTCGTGACTCAAAAGTGGTTTTGATTCAAAGTCGTTTTGGTTATACAGGCACATCTCTGCGTGGGTATAAATATTGTTTTTGGCTCGAGAGTAATCCTCAAAGCTGTGGTAACGGTCCATATGATCTTCAGTGACATTCAACACCGTGGCCGCTGCACACTGCAGACTTGAAACCGACTCCAACTGAAAACTTGAAAGTTCCAATACGTATACGTCGAAGTCCTCATCAACCACATCTAACACGGGCACACCGTAATTACCGCATGCCACAGTCTTCATTTGGCAGCGGTTGAGAAAATCTTCCAGCCAAGCCACTACTGTCGACTTACCATTGGAGCCTGTCACCGCTAGTACAGGTTTATGATTGACTCTGGCAAACAGTTCGACATCGCAGAATACATTGTCGTTTTGTGCGCGCGCTTTGGCCAAAGCTGGAATCATCAAACTGATACCGGGGCTGACAATGACGTAGTCGTAACCGACAAATGCATCGTCAGTAAATGCGCCAAACTGACAGCTTAAGTCAGCCAGGGCTTGTCTTTGTTGTTCAGAAATTGGCGGCTGTTCTCTCGAATCAAACACATCGGGTATGACGCCGTGCTTCGTCAAATAACGCACCGTCGACCAACCGGACAGGCCTAAACCTACGACCGCCACTTTGGCGTTGCGCAGTTGTTCAAGAAACTTAGTCGCGGCATTCATCAATCTTTATCTCAACTTCAAGGTTGCAATACCCACAAGCACAAGCACTAATGAGATGATCCAAAAACGGACGATAACCCGTGGTTCTGGCCAACCGCTTAACTCGTAGTGATGATGAATCGGAGCCATTTTAAACACCCGTTCACCACGTAATTTGTATGAGCCTACCTGCAAAATTACGCTGAGGGTTTCCATCACAAATACCCCGCCCATTATAATCAGAACCAGTTCTTGACGAACTAGAACCGCAATGATGCCAAGAGCACCACCAAGCGCGAGGGAACCTACATCGCCCATAAAGACTTGTGCAGGGTAAGTGTTGAACCATAAAAACCCTAAACCCGCACCGACAATAGCGGTACAGACAACCACCAACTCATCGGCTGGCGCGATGTAAGGTATGTGCAGGTATTCGGCGAAGTTGACGTTACTGGTTACATAGGCAAAAAGGGCCAACGCACCAGCGACCATAACAGTAGGCACTATCGCTAAACCATCTAAGCCGTCGGTTAAATTCACGGCATTACTGGTACCTACCACGGTGAAATACACGACCAACAAATACATTAAACCGAGTTGCGGCATAACGTCTTTGAAAAATGGTACCAGTAGCGCGGTTTCAGCAGGGTCTTGGGTCGTCGAGTACAAATACAAAGCAACGCCACCAGCGATAACTGATTGCCAGAAATACTTCCAATGGGCAATAAGACCGGCACTGTCTTTGCGAATGACTTTGCGATAATCGTCGACGAAACCAATGATTCCGTAACCAACGACAACGGTTAATACAACCCAAACGTATTTGTTGCTCAAATCTGCCCACAGCAGGGTTGCCGCGAGGATGGAACCGAGGATCAAAATTCCGCCCATCGTTGGCGTGCCCGCCTTAGAAAAGTGGCTTTCTGGGCCGTCGTCGCGCACCGTTTGTCCAATCTGCATGCGCTGCAATCTGCGGATCAGTTTAGGGCCAAAATACAGGGAAAGTCCCATAGCGGTGAGAACACTCAAAATTGCTCGAAACGTAAGATAGGAAAAAACGTTAAAGCCAGTGTAAAACTGGGTTAAATACTCCGCCAACCAAACTAACATGCTTATCTGCCTTTATTGTTTTTATTAAGTTATTACTGGTTATCTTCGATCAACTGTTGCACCACTAGTTCCATCTTGGCACTGCGTGAACCTTTCACCAAAATCGTCATTTTTTCTGAGTTTTGCTGGATCAGTTTATTAACCGATTCAATCAAAGACTGTTTGGTAGAAAAATGTTCGCCATTGTTTTCAAATACTTTCGACGCGCTCTGACTCAGCACGCCAAAACTGATTAAATAATCGAGCCCTTGCTCCAATCCATATTCACCAACCTCTTGATGCAGTCTTCTCGCTTCATGGCCTAACTCGCCCATGTCGCCTAATACCAACATGCTTTTGCCTTCAAAACCTGTCACTAAATCGATCGCTGCTTTCACAGAGCGGACATTGGCATTGTAGGTATCGTCGATTACAGAGAGTCGCTCAGATACTTGGTTGAGATTGACTCGCCCCTTGACCTTCTGCATCGTTTTCAGGCCGTTTTGAATATCTTCAAAACTTGCGCCTAAGTTGTAACACGCGGTGGCTGCAGCGAGCGCGTTTGCAACGTTGTGTTTGCCGGGGACTACGAGCTCAATTTTCACAATTTGCTGCTCAAACTTGAGGTCAAACTCCGCGCAACCCAATGCGTTCAATTCAATGTTGTCGGCATAGAAAACGGGGGTTTGCTGAGGTCCTTGCTGCAATGAAAATTGAACCGTAGAGCCGGACTGGTTGGAGAACTTCTGCTCGAGTTCATCGAGCCAGATTTGTTTGTACGGGGAGTCCGCATTTACAACGGCAACACCGCTTTGCTTAAGCCCCTGAAAAATTTCGCCTTTGGCTGTAACGACACCGTCTAAACTGCCAAAACCTTCCAAATGCGCTTCCGCCACGTTGTTCAAGATAGCGACATTTGGCTGGGTCAGTGACGTAGTGTAAGCAATTTCGCCAATATGATTGGCACCAAGCTCGATAACGGCGTATTCGTGTTTCGGTTCTAATCGAAGTAACGTCAGTGGAACGCCAATTTCATTATTGAAGTTGCCGCCGGTTGCTAACACTTCACCTTTTTGCGCCAAAATAGCCGCACACATTTCTTTCACGGAGGTCTTACCCACACTGCCGGTGATCGCCAGCGTTTTTGGGTTAACCGTACGTTTTACTTCCGCACCCAATCTGCCCAACGCGCGCAGTGTGTCCTTTACCACTAATTGAGGGATATCAACGTCGACCAAGTGATCTACTATGACGCAGGTCGCACCTTTTTGTTTGACGTCTTCGATAAATCGGTGACCATCAAAGTTTGGCCCTTTTAGTGCTAAAAACGCTTGGCCAGGCTCAATGGTTCTTGAGTCAGTAGAGATCGTTGTAATAGATTGTTTGCTGTCGGCGCACTTCTCGGCGTTGACGTCTAATGTGGTTGCTAACCATTGAATGTCTGCTTGGATCATTATTTTTCACCTTGCGAGTGAGCTGAAAGTCTATTCTTTGCCATTTGGGCAACTAGTTGCTCGGTAAATACTCGCTCATCGTAATCTATTGTTTGAGTACCAATCAATTGGTAAGTTTCATGCCCTTTGCCAGCAATTAAAATGGCGTCCTTATCTGTTGCATGCTCAAGGGCCCATTGAATTGCCTTTTTGCGATCTAAGATCACTTGTTGAGGCTGTTCAAAGCCGGCCTGAATGTCAGCAACGATCTGTTCTGGTGGTTCCGTTCTGGGGTTGTCATTTGTGACAATAATTTGGTCTGCAAGTTTCTCAGCGATGCTTGCCATCACTGGTCGTTTACTGGTATCGCGGTCGCCTCCACAGCCAAAAATGAGATGTAAGTCACCATCCAGATGCGCTTTAACTGCCATTAAAGACTGCTCTAGGGCGTCAGGCGTGTGGGCGTAATCGACGATAGCCACTGGCAACGATGGCTTTACAAACAACTCTAATCGCCCGGGCACTGGCTTAATTTGGCAAAAGTCACTTGCTTGTACCGACCACCCTAATGCCGTAGCTGTTGCTAACACCGCGGCGAGATTATAAGCGTTAAACTCACCGTAAATTGGCAACTGTAAATCCATGGTGTCTTTCACACCTGCAATTTGGCGCTCAACTTTTATCGCTAAACCGTGTACATGGCATTCGACTTCCGCGATATACAAATACTGGGCATAAGATTTCACTTGCTCTGAACGACCATAGACAATGCAACCCGCGCCCTCAGGCAATCGTTGCACTAAACGTTGGCCGTATTGATCATCGAGATTGATCACAGAATGTGTGACAGGGTAATCCAGAAACAGCTTGGCCTTCGCCTCAAAATAGGCGTCCATGGTGCCATGGTAATCGAGATGATCTAAGGTCAAGTTGGTAAAGACAGCCACATCGAAGGATAAACCTTTAACTCGATTTTGCTCCAACGCGTGACTCGAAACTTCCATTGCCATCGCTGCAAAGTCGTGATTTTTGTCAGTAACGAACCCTTTGACTAAGCGATACACGTCAGTTACACCAGGGGTGGTGTTGGCACTGGGCTGTAAATCATCAATCGCGCCGTTTCCCATGGTGCCAATGACTGCAAGTTTGCGCTGTAAACTAAGAGCAGCTAACTGCGCCAACATATGAGTAATGGATGTTTTGCCGTTGGTGCCGGTCACGCCAATGTTAGGAAGATATGCGCCATCTGCAAGGTAAAACGTTTTAGCCAAATCAGGTAAGACATCTTCCAAATCCGCCACAACGAGCAGGTTATTTGATTCACCAGTATAAAGTGATAAATCACACCGGTCAGACACTAACGCAAAGGCCGCACCTGAACCTAAAGCACTGGAAACATACGCCGCACCATCTTGCTCATAACCTTTCAACGCAACAAACACATCGCCAGGTTGAATCTTGCGGCTGTCTTGCACGAGCTTGGCATTCGCCGCCAATGAAATTTGGCGCTGGTCTAGTTGTGTTTGAATGTCGGCCCAACTAATTGACATTGCTCGAAGGTCCTTTTAGTTCAGCCAACTGAATTTTCTTGTCACCTTGGGCATCTGGCGCAACGTTTAACATACGCAGCGATTCCCGCATGATTTTGCCAAAAGTTGGTGCTGCGGTTTCACCGCCGTAGTAATAATCGCCCTTCGGATCGTTAATAACGACCACAACTGCCAACCTAGGGTCGGAGACTGGGCCAATACCAGCAAAGGTGTTGACATAATCGTGTCCGTAACCGCCAGCTGTGGCTTTTTGACTAGTACCGGTTTTACCCGCTACGCGGTAACCTTTCACCACCGCATTTTTGCCACTGCCTTCGGCCGAGATAACGCTCTCCATCATGTTCAACACATCGCGGGCGATATCTTCAGAGAAGATCTGTTCTTGTGGCTTTTCAATGTCTGTTTTGACAATCGATAACGGTTTGCTGACACCGCCAGCAGCGATCGTCGTATACATACGCGCAAGTTGTGCGGCCGTCACAGAGATATTGTAACCAAAGGACAAGGATGCGATTTCAGAATCGGACCAACGACGTGCGTCATTAAACAAACCAGTACTTTCACCGACTAAATCAATGCCACTACTGTCGACAAGTCCCATGCGATAAAACAAGCTCAAGAACGACTCTTTTGGTGTCGATAGCGCCAGTTTAGTAGAACCGACATTCGAAGAGTATTTTAAAACATCAGCAAGGCTTATCATGCCGCGGTTTTTGGCATCGGGAATTCGTCTGCCGCCGATACGAATGTAACCTGGGGATGTATCAACCAAATCCAATGTACCGAACGAGCCGTAATCCAACGCATTGATAACCGACAACGGCTTCATAGTCGAACCTGGTTCAAAAGTATCGGTAATGGCGCGGTTACGAAAACGGTGAATAGCGACGTTAACTCGGTTATTCGGGTTAAACGACGGGCTGTTTACCATGGCAAGCACTTCGGCGTTCTCAACATCAACAACAATGGCGCTGCCAGAGGCGGCCTCAAAGGTTTGCACCGCCTTTTTTAATTCTTGATAAACCAACGCCTGAATGCGCTGATCTATGGTTAAACGCACATTTTTCGGTGCTGAGCCCTTTTCTTCCTCAAGCACTTCAATTTCACGGCCTTTGGCGTCTTTGATAACCTTCCGGCGGCTCGGCGTGCCCACTAACCAATCGTCGTATCTCAGTTCCACCCCTTCGATACCTTTGCCATCGATATTAGTGAAGCCAACAACGTGCGCTGCAATTTCGCCTGCTGGGTAATAACGTTTGGACTCTTCGCGTAAGTGGACACCAGGGATATCGAGCGCATCGACATAATCTGCAACCACAGGATTTGTTTTGCGTTTAAGATAAATAAAACGTTTGTTCTGATTGATGTTGATCCGTGAAATGAGCTCTTCTTCTTCCATTTCAAGGACTTTTGCTAACGCTTTCCAGCGCACGTCATTTTCGTATTCTGGGTATTCCAGAGCGCGTTTAGGGTCGGCCCAAATCGTTTGAACCGGCACAGACACTGCTAACTCAACCCCATTTCGGTCAGTGATCATGCCGCGTTGTACGGAGGTTTTTTTCACTCGAACCGTACGGTTGTCGCCTTCTTTAATGAGGCGCTCCGGTTGAATGATTTGCAGATAGGCGGCGCGAGACACCAATACAGTAAACACTGCAGCTAATGACACTATTACAAATTGAAAACGCCAACGGTTAAACGTTGGCTTTGCGATTTGTTTGGCTTGTTTGCCCCTGGGCTTTGCGGCGCTTTTTTTAACGCCGGGCTTTTTCGGCCCTTTGGGGTTCAAATTTTTATTCAACCAATCCTTCATGGTAGAGTAACCACCACTTCTTCATCGGTTGTCGGACGATCCATGTTGAGCCTTTGTCGCGCAATGTTCTCCACGCGGCTGTGTTCAGCCAAAGCTCTTTGTTCCAGCAACAAATGGCGCCAATGTACATCGATGTCATCACGCTGTTGCAGCAAGACATCTTGTTGGATCACCATTTGTCGATTTAACTGCGCCCAATGTACCACAGCAACTGCTGCGATGACGTTGAGCAACAGGAGCCCCACTGTAAGTTTGTACTTACTTAAGTCTAGCAGAATGTTTTTCGCTAATTGATTGTCGATATTTAGATTAATTTTCATTGGACAACCTTTCAGCCACTCTGAGAACGGAGCTACGCGCACGGCTATTTCTAGCAATTTCGTGTTCCGAAGGCTTAATTGCCTTACCTACGGGTTTTATTTTAATGCCGCGGTTCAATTCCGCGTCGGTGACAGGCAGACCACGAGGCACTTGTTTGCCTTGAGACTGCTTGCGAATAAACTGTTTTACGATGCGATCTTCCAATGAATGGAAACTGATCACTGACAAACGACCGCCGGGCTTCAACACATCTAACGAAGCGTCTAAGGCTTTTTCAATCTCAACCAACTCGCTGTTGATATAGATTCGAATGCCTTGGAATGTGCGAGTGGCCGGGTGCTTTTTCTCGACTTTGCTTTTTGGCACAGTCGCCGCTACTAAATTGGCCAGCTCCGTCGTCGTGGTAATCGGGGTTTCTTCACGGACATTAATGATCTTTCGGGCGATTTTCTTCGCGAACTTTTCTTCACCGTAAGTCTTAAGTGCAAAAACAATATCCGACTCATCGGCTTTTGCTAACCAATCCGCAGCACTGATACCGCGGGTAAAATCCATGCGCATGTCCAGTGGCCCAGGCTTCATGAAACTAAAACCTCTGTCCGCCTCATCTAACTGTGGCGAAGATACCCCAAGGTCCATCAAAATGCCGTCGACTTTACCTGTGATTCCGTGTTTTTCAGCGATGCTTGCGAGTTCGGAAAATGGCGAATGATCGATATTAAAACTGGGGTTTGAGTCGAATTTTTTTGACGCTTCGATCGCAGTTGGGTCACGATCGATTGCGAACAAACGACCGTTGTCGCTTAATTTTTTTAGAATTTCACCAGAATGACCGCCACGCCCAAACGTGCAATCGATGTAAATGCCATCAGGATCGATTGCCAAGCCATCAATAGACTCGTCTAACAGGACTGATACGTGTGACTCTGCCATTGTGTTACCAAGTATTAAAACGAAAAGTCGCGAAGACGTTCCGTAAGTTCAAAGTTTCCGGTTAATTCGGTTTCAATGTCTTCGGCCATCTGTTCATTCCATTTTGCTTCTGACCAAAGCTCAAATTTATTCAGTTGCCCCACTAACATTGAGGACTTTTCAAGCGCCGCGTGTCCACGTAATTGAGCAGGAATGAGAATTCGACCACTCTTGTCCATCTCAAGTTCATGTGCATTACCTAATAACACGCGTTGAACTCGACGCTCGTGCGGATTCATTGAAGACAGTTGACGCAAACGATGTTCAACCTCTTCCCACTCCACCAGCGGGTACACCAACAAACAGGATTGGTGGAGATCCACCGTGCAGATCAACTTCCCTTGGGACTCAGACAGCAGAATATCTCGATACTTTGTAGGTATCGATAGACGGCCTTTACTGTCAAGTGATAAGGGGTTCGCACCGCGAAACATCTGCTCTCCATATTGTGGTTATTATGTCCACTTACGCTTTTTGGGGATGAGGATCCAGAAAATCCCACTTTTTCCCACAAAATGAGAGTTTAGGCGCGGTAAGTCAACATTGTCAAGGCCGATGATCAGCCAAGATACTCGAAATGATCCTTTTAAAATAAGGACTGAAATTAAGGTTATGAATTTG
>CAXRBI010000060.1:0-70239 GCA_964229075.1 Alteromonadaceae bacterium
GTGTCGTTAAATAAAACCACATTTTGCGACATCTGAGCGATTTGTTGTCTCAGATTCACCAACTCAACATCCTCAATATCCACTCCGTCGAGTTTTACTGACCCACTGTTAGGAGAATAGTAACGCGGTACCAAGTTGGAAATCGTCGTTTTGCCAGAGCCGCTGCGGCCTACAAGCGCGACCGTTGTGCCTGGTTCGACTGATAAATTAAACTGAGATATTACAGAACTCTCACTGTCGGCATAAGAGAAAGATACGTCGCTGAATTCGAGTTTCCCTTTAACCTCGGCAAACTTATGCGTTCCCTTATTTGGTTCTGACGCTTCGTCTAGCACCTCAAATACACTTTGGGCAGCGGTCAGGCCACGCTGAAACTCAGCGTTCACATTGGTGAGTTGTTTTAATGGCCGAAGTAGCGTCATCATCGCGGTGATTACGACAGTAAACGTGCCTGGAGAAAGCGTTTCTAACATCTGTGGTTGGGCGGCAAAATACAAAACGGCGGCGAGTGCGAAAGAAGCAATTACCTGAATAGACGAAACACTCAGAGATTTAGTTGCGACCATTTTCATTCGTTGCTGTCGGTTGTTGTTATTCACCGTTTGAAACTCTTCTGTTTCCTTCTTTTGTCCACCAAAGGCCAAAATCACTTTGTGGCCGGTAATCATCTGTTCAGATTGACGGGTCACATTGCCCATTGCCTGTTGGATGCGTTTGGATATGACTCGAAACCGTTTCGTCACGTAACTTACGACAATAGCGACGATTGGCACTAACACTAAAATCGCGATAGATAACTGCCAACTGTTGTAAAACATAATCCCCAACAAAGCGATAACGTATGCGCCCTCGCGCACCAAAACCATCAATGCTTTACTGCACGCCTGTTCGATTTGCTCTGTATCAAAGGTGATTTTGGAGATTAACTTTCCTGAGGAGTTTTTATCGTGGTATTCAACCGGCAGCGCCATCATTTTTTCGTACAGGGCTTGACGCAAATTCATTACAACTTTAGAGCCAACCCAACCTAAACCGTAGGCGGCAATATAGTTTGTGATACCCCTAAACATAAATACGATAATAACGAAGATTGGAGCATAGGTAAGCACTGTTTCATCCTGCGCCGTGATCCCCTTATCAATAAAGGTTTCAATTTGGGAAATAAATAAAGCATCGATAGCGGCATTACCTATCATCCCCACGATGGCTATCGCGAAAATGAGTTTGTAAGGCAATACGTAAGAAAATAAGCGCTTAAACGTGCTTGTGTATTTTTGCGTCAAAATCGAACCTGCAGATAAAAATACGTTAAAGTCCGGTATTCTAACGTATTTGTTGATTAAAACTAAAAGGATTTTGTCTTTTCCAATATGGCGTCCATTTATCCAAAAACAAGCGAATAGTATGATCATCCAATTTCGTCGCGTTTAGGTCCACCCGAATTAGACCACTCTTAGCTGTTTCCAGCTGTTTTACAGACGCTAGACGATATCGGGCTTTTACTTTCTCACTTGGAAATCCATAACGATTTAATACGCCGTTGGTGTGTATTACCAATTTTGGCGCTACCGATTTGATGAATATCTGACTGGAACTCGAATTACTGCCGTGGTGCGGTGACAATAAGATGTCAGCTTGCAAATCAATTTGCTGGTTGCGGTGCAATGAGACTAATTTTTTTTCGACGCGTTTGCTGATGTCGCCCGGAAATAAAACGCTTTGCTTGCCATACCTAAGTTTTACAACGCATGAACTGTCATTGCTTGTACGTGGAATTTCGTCTCCTACTCTAGGCCACAACACTTCTAGTTGAAGTTTTTGCAGTTTTGAAGACACAGGAATGGAATGACAACCAAATTGGAGTCTACCAATGGGAAAGTCCAACAATGACGCTAACGCACCGCGATGATCTGAGTCACCATGAGAAACCCACACGAAAGATATCTTGTTAACCCCCAAATGCTTTAGATAAGGCACAACTGCGCGTTCGGTTGCACTTCCCCCATACGGATAATCCGGACCTAGATCAAATAAGAATACCTCACTTCCTTTCTCCACTACCGCGGCGGTGCCCTGCCCAACGTCCAAAATGTGCAACATAGCGCGTGTTTGCTCGCGGTGGCCTTGGAGGTCAATGAACACTAATGACAACGGAGCAATTAGTATAAGATGCAATGGCACATTAGTGCGACGTTTGAAACTGCCCGCTTTGAACAGTCCACAAAGCCAAATCATTATGAACGCTGTTATTAGATACGATGTAGCCCCATCAGACAGTGACAAGGTCAACTTATCCACTGGAATCAATGAATATATCTTATCGAGAGATCCCAGAACCCAAGAAACACCTTTAAACAACCAAAGTGCTATTTCCGGCCACAGCGCAAGCAACAAGGTCGCGCAAAACACTAACGGGATTAACAAAATCGAAAACACTGGTATCGCGACCAAGTTAGCTAAAAAGCCTGCTAGAAAAATATTTTGAAACCACAACACAGTTATCGGTAACAACCATAAACCTAACCAAAACTGTAAACTCAGTCCCTGACGAACTCGCTGTAGCAATCTATTAGACACATCGGCAGGCCGATGAGTTTGAACAAACCAAAGGATCAGACCGACGGCGGAGAAACTGAGCCACCATGCGGGCCCTAAAATTGAATAGGGAGAGATTAATAAGGTAGCAACTAACGCAAGGAGAAATACATCCAGAGCTTTTGTTTTTTGTCTTAGAGCTAGCCATCCTAGACAAACGCTTAAAGTCGTAGCGGCTCTTAGTGACGATATTGGCGTACCTATAACAATCACATAGAACCAAACCACTGCCATACTTAGAAATTGCGCGTAATTAGTCGATAGTTTGAGACGCAAAAGAACAAAACGGAAAGCGAGAAAATTACACGCAAAGATGATTGAAATATGTAGCCCTGAAATGGCGTAAAGGTGGCTAATCCCAAGTTTGTTGAGATATTGCTTTTGTTCATAGCTGAGTTCGTATTTTTGCCCCAACGCCAGTGCTAATATGTGTTCGTAGCCAGCCAAATTTTTTAGTTGTTCTGAAAAAATCGTCACTTGCCGCTGACGAAAAGTAGGAGTTACCCCAGCATCTACAAAGTTTAATTTGACTATGTAACCTCTCGCTTTGATGTCATTGATACGAAAATGCGCTATTTGGTCAAAACCAACCCCATTTTCTAAACTTGATAGAGGCTGTAACTTGACCTCTGCCGACAACTTCATACCTTGCTGATCTAAACCCAGTACTCTGGCCTTTTCACTGATGTTGTTATAAAGAGCAAGCTTGACCTTGGGTCGTGTGAATACGCCAAAGCGCTGTTTGTCTATTCGTGAAAGACTAACAACGATACTGTCGTAGCCGCTGTTAGCCGACGGCCTTGCAAGAGAAGCCACAGTGCCTTCAATAATGTACCTTTGTTTTCCAGGCTGAGGAGCCCAATTTGTATAATCAATGACCGCTCTTGTTAACAAGTAAAGTACAGCAAAAAAACCGACTAGAAAGAAACGGCTTGAATTATTCCGTTTCCTGTAGCGCCAGCACAAAGTCAAACTTGCGGTAAAAATTATCCACAAACAAACTAACGTTTGATTACTCGGTAACACAGGTAATCGAGTTGTTATTAATATCCCTATTGGAAAAGCAATCCATGCCCACATATAGAACTCAGGTCGAATTAGAAATTTGTCACAATTCCTTAATTACAAGTTGAAGAAATTCCGGTAACTTACGCACCTTAAAATATTATAGGAATGACTCTGGCGATTAACCGTCCAGTTTTAATGAGTTCAAAGCGATATGCCTAGAAAACTGATCAAAAAGTACTTACCTGATCATCAAAAGATCAAACAGAATAAAACGATTAATATTTTTGGTGATCTGCTTCACGACGCCAACCTTTGGCATTTGAATCGTCGCTCTGCCCGCGGGGCTTTCGCTATTGGTTTATTTAACGCCTTTGTGCCAGTACCTTTTCAAATGTGGTTATCGGCTCTTGCAGCCATTGTATTCAAAGTAAACCTGCCACTATCGGTGGCGCTAGTTTGGATCAGTAACCCTTTGACTATGCCGCCGATGTTTTATGGCTGCTATTTGGTTGGAGAGTGGATATTAGGTGAAACTGGACACGACTTTGCCTTTGAGCCAAGTTGGGATTGGCTAGTACAAAGTCTTAGTACCATAGGCCCCACATTTTTGTTCGGTTGTTTAGTCGTTTCAGTGATTTCATCCATCATTGGTTTCTTCGGGATCAACTGGTTATGGCGCTACAGCGTCGCTAAAGCATGGAAAATGCGTCAACTTGAGCGCGCAAACCGAAACAAGGCCAACGACTAACTTTGGATTTGTGTTCAGTCCGAACCAATTTTCTGGCATACTACGCGGCGTAAATTTGCGTTAACGGTATAAGGGAGCAAAATGAACCAAATTACCATTCAAACACCAGACGACTGGCACTTACATTTCCGCGATGACGACATGTTACAGGAAACAGTACCTGCAACCGCACGCTGTTTCAAACGAGCGATTGTCATGCCAAACTTAGTGCCGCCAGTGACGAATGCTGAAATGGTCAACGAATACAGAAACAGAATTCTAGCGGCTCGACCTCAAGGCAGTGACTTTGAACCGTTGATGACCTTATACCTTACCAATACCACGACAACACAAGACATTGCGGATGCAAAAGCCGCTGGCACAATAGCAGCAAAGCTTTATCCGGCTGGTGCAACGACCAATTCTGACGCTGCCGTTAGTGCGCTTGATGCCCTATTCCCGATATTTGAAGAAATGCAACGCCAGGGCATGTTGCTTTTGATTCATGGCGAAGTCACTGAAAACCACATCGACATCTTCGACCGTGAGAAAGAGTTTATTGACCGCCACTTAACTCGCATAGTCGATGCATTCCCTGGTTTAAAAATCGTATTCGAGCACATTACAACAAAAGATGCCGTTGAGTTTGTTTTAAACGCTTCAGACAATGTCGCGGCAACCATTACCCCGCAACACTTATTGTTAAATCGAAACGATCTGCTCGTCGGCGGAGTTCGACCGCACAACTATTGCTTGCCAGTGTTAAAACGAAATATTCATCAACAAGCACTGCGTGAAGTAGTCGCCACAGGTAACAAAAAGTTCTTCCTTGGCACTGATTCAGCACCGCATGAGAAACATCGCAAAGAAAGCGCCTGTGGTTGTGCTGGTTGTTACAGCGCTTGGAGCGCACTTGAGCTATACACCCAAGTATTCGACGAATTAGGGGCACTCGATAAACTGGAAGGTTTTGCGTCTCATCACGGCCCTGATTTTTATGGCTTACCGAGAAACGAAGGCACGGTGACATTAGTTCGTGAACAGTGGACTATTCCAGAACAAATTACTCTGCCAAATGGCAATCCGATTGTTCCGTTCTTTGGTGGACAGCCATGTGAATGGAAGATTCAAGACTAAACAAAAAGCCGCTATCGCGGCTTTTTTTAAGTCTTCATAAGCAGAGACGCTAACGCGACTTTCGCCACGTCATCGTCCTTCAATTTCGCCAACGCGTCGACGAAAGACTCAGGCGCGTGTTGCTTTTCACAATGAACCAACCAAACCTCTATTGCGTCTAACCGCTGTGCTCTTGGTTGGTTTAACAAGGCATATAAACGTTGATAGATATCCTCATCTTGTCTCGCCACCGCAATTAAATCGATCAAATGCTCCATCTCTGCAGGTGTATCGTCTTTAAACAACGAAGTTAACCATTTGAACATTCAATCCTCCACGTTTGCAGCCTAGTGACTCGCTAATAGCTCCACAGGTTTCAATTTAGCTGCTTGGCTCGCAGGATACAAGGTTGCCAAGAATGATATGATCAATGCAGTAAGCACCACTAACAACACCTGCAAAGGCTCAATTTGGGTTGGAATATGATCAATAAAGTACACGTCAGCATCGAGCGTCTTAACCCCAAGCACATTTTCAATCGTCGCCATAATCATTGACAAGTTTAACGTGATCAAAACACCGATTACGGCCCCCCAGACCACCCCTCTGCTGGCCGTAAGCAAACCCATAAGTACAAACACAGACTTCATTACAGAGCCCTGCAAACCTATCGTTTTTAAGATCGCTATGTCGGAGTGTTTTTCTTGAACGGCCATGGTTAATGACGAAACAATGTTAAAACTTGCAACAGCCATCACTAAAAACATAGCAAGGTACATGATGTCCTTTACTAAGACGATGTCGTTGTATACGTGACCATGACTGCGAAACCAATCAAGTACATAGACGTAATCAGACAATGTTTGACCAATCTGACGAGCCAAATTTCGTGCTTCAAATGGTTGTTTTAAAGCTACTTTTATTCCTTCTGCCTCTGTCGCTTGCCACTTCTGTAACGACTGCACCGTTGCTAGGGGTAAATAGACTTGGCCATAATCCATCTGACCACCAATTTTATAAATGCCGACAATTTCCAAATTCAAATATTTTGGCGCAGATAACTTACCGTCGGCATTGGCACTGGGAATAAGCATTTCTATCCGGTCACTGACTTGCAGTGACAATTTTTCCGCTAGTCCCGCACCGATGACAGCGCCCGAAATTTTATTCGTTAACCATTGCCCTTTGACAATCAGCTGTGTGGTTTTATTAACAGTGGATTCCAAGCTGGGTTCGACACCGTGAACGATAACCGCTTCCAAAACATTTTGTTTTTGCACCATCGCGTTCATTTTTATATAAGGTGCCGCACCGACGACGTCGGGCGAAGCCAAAACGCGTTCTGCGGTTTTAGTCCAATCTGGCAGTTTGCCATTGACTGCTTCATATTCGACGTCGGGAATAACGGACAACAAGGATGTTTGCAGTGCCCTCTCGAACCCATTCATGATCGAGAGTCCGATGATCAACGCAGCAACACCGATGCTTATGCCCCAACGAGAGGCTCGGTTTATAAACTTTATGTAAGGGTTGCTGAAAGACGCATTGTAATATCGAGATGCGAAGGAAAACGCCAGTTTTAATGACATGAATTACACAACCTTTCCATCGTCTAAACGAATGACACGGTCAAAACGTTGCGCTAACTCCTGATCGTGAGTCACGACAACAAGCGTCGTATTATGAGTTTGGTTGAGTTTCAAAAACAACTCAAATACTTGCTCTGCATTCGATTTATCTAGATTACCCGTAGGTTCGTCCGCCAAGACTAACTTGGGTTTATTAATGAGTGCTCTAGCGATAGCAACTCGCTGCCTCTCTCCGCCCGAAAGCTGAGATGGCAAATGCGTT
The DNA here is from genome assembly GCA_964229075.1 of Alteromonadaceae bacterium. Taxonomy (GTDB): domain Bacteria; phylum Pseudomonadota; class Gammaproteobacteria; order Enterobacterales; family Alteromonadaceae; genus Psychrosphaera. Next base: position 7,298 of record CAXRBI010000060.1, read on the forward strand.
AATCTGTGTGCAAGGCCCACTTGATTTAACATATTTTCGCTTTCTTTCAGCGCTTTTATTCTATCCATGCCATTAATTAAAAGCGGCATCGCGACGTTTTCAACAGCACTAAACTCCATTAACAAGTGGTGAAACTGATAGATAAAGCCCATATTGGCGTTGCGAAATTGAGCTCTTTGATTTTCATCTAACTCGGCGGCGCTCTGTCCGCAAACGTGTAAATCGCCCGATGAAAGGTCATCAAGCATTGCCAACAAATGTAATAAGGTGCTTTTACCTGAGCCTGATTGGCCTAAAATCGCAACTTGCTCGCCGCTCTTAATTTTTAGGTCAACGCCCTTTAACACTTCAGTTTCGATAACATTTTTCTGCTTAGCGCCATTTGCATCCGCGTAGCGTTTGTACAAATCTTGGCAATGAATTGCGTATTCCATAGTAATTACTCATACCTCAATACTTCGGAGGGTTTAAGATTGGCCGCTTGTCTCGCTGGGTAAATGCTCGCGACAATTGCCAAAACAAAAGCAAAAATGACGATATAAAACACTTTGCTCAGATCAAATTCAACAGGTAATCCCATACCTGGTAAGCCCAAAAGGTTTAGTCCCGTCGCAGCAATAAAAGGGTTTAGACCTAACGTCGCTATGGTTCCAAGGATGGCTCCGAGGATCGCCCCAAATATACCGCTGTAAGCGCCTTGCAAGGTAAAAATCCACTTGACATCGCTCGATGTCATACCCAACGTTTTTAAGATAGCTACTTCGTTCTGTTTTTTTGTCACCATCATCACTAAGGCGGAAACAATATTAAACGCCGCAACTGCGATAATTAAACTCAACATGAACCACATCATGTTTTTTTCCATCCGAACTGCTTCAAACAACTTGCCATGAGTTTTACGCCAGTCTTCGATTTCGACACCGGGATCTAATGTTTCGCTAATCTTTTGTCGAGCCGTAGAGACCGCAAATGGATCTTCTAACACTAATCGTAGTCCCTGTGACGCGGTTGCAGGCTGCTTTAACAATCTGTTTAGATCTCGACTTTTAACAAAGACAACTTGCTGATCAATTTCGCTTTCTGTCTCAAAAATACCGCGTACCGTAAAATTGCGCTGAGCGGGCATACGACCAAGCGGCGTGTAGTGAGAAGCGCCGCTTAACAACAATCGAATTTTATCGCCTACCCCGATCCCGTATTCCATAGCAAGATAACGACCGATGTAAATTGAATACTTTTGCTCTAATAATGTTGGCCAATCGCCAGACACCAAATAGGGTTTAACACCGAGGGGTATTTCAGATTCTGCGCCTATGCCTTGGACTAAAACGCCTCTCAAATCAGAGGGCAATTGCATTATCGCTTGCGCTTGATTCAGAGGCAGAACTTGCAAGAGACCCAGTTGCGATTTTTTTTCCGTCAATTCTGACTTTATTATTTGCAGTTGATCTTGCGACTGCGACATACCTAAAGAAACATGAGGAACCGCGCCCAACATACGTTGTTTGAGTAAGGCTTCGAAACCGTTCATGACAGAAACCGCTATAATCAGAGCCATGACACCCAAACATATGCCCGCCATAGAAAATAGGGAAATAAAGCTGACGAACTTACCGCCTTTACTCGAACGTGCATAGCGGTTAGCAATTAGAAAGTTTGTAGAAAATTTCATCTAAGGTTTTGAATCTTTTAATTAAAGAGATGAAGCAAGGGACAAGATTGGATAATATGTGTTTCGACTATAAAGTACAAGGTACGCACCCGCGTTCATTATGTAAGAAGATATATATGCTTGAAGACGATAAAACCCTGTTCGAAGAGTATTTTCAACTTGAACACCAAATTGGCGTGAACGTCATGGTGAATGGCCCTTGGTCAGAGGTGCCTGATCAAGACACGTTTGAGCAGGCGATCCCCATACCATTTAAGATCGCGTCTGAAATGAAAGGCTTAGATCAAAAAATGTTAAGGCCTTTGCGTACGCTTGGCGACGCAATTGAACCTTTGGCAGATTACCTAAACGCACAGTCGCGTAAAATCGACCTGATGATGAGTTACGTTTTGCGGGCAGAAGACGAAGAGCAATGGCAGTTTTTTACAAAAAGCTACGGCGGAGGCGGATTCATATTTTATTCTGACACCGCGTTTGAAACTGACACCTGGGTGACCTGCAAGCTGTTTTTCGAAGAAGATGCAGCGGCGGTGTTTTGTTACGGAAAATTAGTGTCCTGTCAAGACGTGTCGTCAGAAGACGAAAATAAATTCGAAAGCACCGTTGTTTTTCACAGAATTCGAGAAGAAGACCAGGAAGTCGTCGTAAGGGCATCATTACACCAACAATCAAAATTGTTGTTAAAAAAAACCAAAGCCAACCAATCTAGTTAAACAATTTAGTATTTATGAGTTTTTATTTACCGGCCGAATGGCACCCTCAGTCTGCAGTTCAACTAACTTGGCCACATCAAACCACCGATTGGGCCCCTATCCTTGCAGACATACTTCAGGTCTATTTACACTTGTCAAAACACATCACGGAACGTCAGCTTCTATTGGTGTCTTTTCACAATGACGAAGTGAAACAGGATGCAGAGCAACGACTGAGTGATTTTGGCGTTGATTTGACTCGTGTCCGCAGCTTTGTGGCACCGAGTAACGATACCTGGGCAAGAGATCACGGCCCGATCACATTGATTGACAATAACGGTGACGCAAAAGTGCTGGATTTTAACTTCAACGCTTGGGGCTCGAAATACGAATCGAACTTTGATGACCAAATCACCATGCAGCTGATTCAGCAACCTTTTGTTGAGTTTAGTGGCTATCAGAACATTGATATGGTTTTAGAAGGCGGCAGTATTGAGTCAGATGGCCATGGAACTTTGTTGACGACTGAAAAGTGTTTGCTAAATGAAAATCGAAATCCAGATATGTCTAAAGGTGAGATTGAAGCAGCCCTCAAACAAGTTTTTGATGCCAAACGTGTGTTGTGGTTACAACATGGTTTTCTCGCCGGTGATGATACTGATGCCCATATAGATACGCTTGCTCGACTGGCACCGCAGGGTATCGTCTATGTCTCTTGCACAGATCCGAGCGATCCTCATTATGATGAACTTAAAGCAATGGAAGCGGAACTGGAGCGCTTCACTGACAACAACGGCCAGGCATACACATTGTTTCCACTGCCCTGGCCCAAGCCAATCTTTGGCGATGACGGTTCACCTTTGCCCGCAACTTACGCCAATTACTTGATCATTAATGACGCCGTTTTAGTCCCGACCTATAATGATGAAAATGACGCAACTGCGCTTGAGATCATTGGCCGAGCCCATCCAAATCGAGACATTATTGGCGTCGATTGTACCGCTGTCATTAAGCAATTTGGCAGTCTTCATTGTTTGACCATGCAATTACCGAAAGGGTTAATAAATTAATGTCTAAAACTGACTTATTGAATGTCGCGATCGTGCAACATGCCAATACCGCAGACATCGAACACAATTTAGAAAAAGCTATTCAAGGTATACGAGAAGCTGCGCGTGAAGGCGCCAAATTGATCGTGCTTCAGGAACTGCATCGAAGCCTCTACTTTTGCCAGGTTGAGGATACAGACAATTTCGATCTTGCCGAGACCATTCCTGGTCCGTCAACCGAACTGTTTGGCAACCTAGCGAAAGAGCTGAACGTTGTATTGGTAACCTCATTGTTTGAGAAACGGGCGGCAGGTCTGTATCACAACACCGCCGTCGTCCTCGAGACCGATGGCAGCATTGCTGGCACCTATCGCAAAATGCACATTCCCGATGACCCGGGTTTTTATGAAAAGTTTTATTTTACTCCCGGCGACTTAGGGTTTGAGCCAATTTCGACGTCTATTGGTAAATTAGGCGTGTTGGTTTGTTGGGATCAATGGTTCCCAGAGGCAGCTCGTTTAATGGCCCTCGCAGGTGCAGAAATTCTTATTTACCCCACGGCTATAGGCTGGGATCCAAGAGATGATAAAGACGAACAACAGCGGCAATTAGACGCTTGGGTTATTTCTCAAAGGGCTCACGCGGTCGCAAATGGTGTACCCGTCATCGCCTGCAACCGAGTTGGACATGAGTCCGATCCAAGTGACCAAAGTGAAGGCATTCAGTTTTGGGGCAACTCCTTTATTACCGGACCTCAAGGAGAAATATTGGCTCACGCCCATGAATCAGATGATGAAATTCTCACCACCGAAATTGATCTGAATCGCGGCGAGAGCGTAAGACGCATCTGGCCATATTTGCGAGACCGACGAATCGACCATTACCAAGACTTGTTGAAGTTATACCGCGATTAATGAGTCTGGCAAAGCCAGGGCCTCATGTCTCGGCCGCTGGAGCTGATTAACGTTACTAAAACAGCTCCGGCGGCAAAATTTAGCCTTAACAAGGCGGCTACAATTACCATACAATACCTGTAAATTTATCTAGTAATTAGGAAAAAGAGTGAGTTCAGATTTGACCTGCGCTGAAAATGTGTTGCCTCGACTACTACAGTTGCCTTTACCCGAAACTAAAGTACAAGGAAAAGCCGACAAGATCGCTTGGGGACGCCTGGCGGGCAGCAGTCGCGCTTACGCAATTGCTGAAGCAGCGGTATATTCAAATCGTGTCACTGTTGTGGTGACCGAGAATACACCGCAAGCGCATCGTTTAGAATCTGAATTAAGCTCAATTCTGCCAGCAAACGAAATCCCCGTTTTTACCTTTCCTGATTGGGAAATTCTTCCATACGATAGTTTTTCACCTCATCAGGACATCATATCTCAGCGTTTATTGACCCTGTTCCAATTGCCAGAAATGAAACGCGGTATCGTCATTGTACCTGTCGCGACGCTTCTGCATTTTATTGCCCCAAAGCAATACATTCTGGGCAATAGCTTTGTTTACAAAGTAGGTGAAAATACCGATATCAATGAGCTGGCCAAGAAGCTTGAGCAAAATGGTTATCGTCATGTTGATCAAGTAGTAGAACATGGAGAATTCTCTGTTCGAGGGTCAATATTAGATTTGTACCCAATGGGCAGTCAGCACCCGTACCGAATAGACTTTTTTGACGACGAGATTGACAGCATTCGTTTGTTTGATCCAGAAACACAACGCAGTAGAGATAAAATCTCAGAAATTAACTTGCTTCCAGCGCATGAGTTCCCACTTGATAAAAAAGGCATTGAAAGCTTTAGAAACCATTATCGAGAGCACTTTACGGTTCGTACCGAGAAAGAGTCGTTGTATCGCTCAGTGACCGAGGGCAGCTTCCCTGCCGGCATCGAGTATTATTTGCCGTTGTTTTTTGAAGAAACTAACACTCTCTTCGATTATTTGCCAGACAACAGTCAGCTCATCCTCAATGGTGATATCGAATCTCACGCTCGACTATTTTTAAGCGATACCCAAAAACGTTTTGAGAATTTAAACGTTGATCCACTCAGACCTATGCTGGAGCCGACTAAACTGTTCGTTGCGGTCGAGCAGTTGTTTTCAAGTATCAATCATTGGCCGAACATTAAGCTAGATCACGGCACCTTAACCTCAGGAAAAGGTAAAACCAACGCAAATACCCGCCTGATAGAAGACATCGCGGTGAACTCGCAACTGAAGAATCCATTCGATAAGTTGTTGGCACTAATGCTTTCAACCAAAGAGCAACGTGGACGTATCGTATTCAGCGTTGAAAGCGCTGGTCGTCGTGAAACCTTGTTAGAGCTACTTAAGCAAGTCAACATCAAACCGAAAACTTGCTCGTCGATTGGTGAAGGGGTTTCTTCAGAAGCAGACGCCACCATAGTGATTAGTGCACTAGAACACAGTTTCGAAGTACTGACACAGGATAAAGGCAACACCACACCGTTTGTTTTCATTACAGAAACCGAACTCTTAGGTGGCCGAATCAGCCAAAGGCGGAAAAACAGAAAAGAAAAAACAATCTCCGCCGACGCCCTTGTTCGCAACTTAGCGGAATTGAAGCTCGACCAAGCGATAGTGCACATTGAGCACGGTGTGGGTCGATACAAAGGCTTGCAAACCATCGACGCTGGTGGCCTTACCAATGAGTTTGTAACCATTGAATACGCCAATGAAGCAAAACTGTACGTTCCAGTTGGCAATTTACATCTTCTTAGCCGCTACACCGGCGGCGACGACGAATCTGCTCCGCTAAATAAACTCGGTTCAGATGCTTGGGAAAAAGCCCGCAAAAAGGCCGCTGAAAAAATCAAAGATGTGGCCGCAGAATTGCTCGACATCTATGCTCAGAGGGCCGCCAAGCCTGGTTATCAATATCAATTAGAACGCGACGGCTATCGCCAGTTCGCCGCCACTTTTCCATTTGAAGAGACCGATGATCAACAGCAAGCAATCAATGCCGTCATCAATGATATGAAGTCGCCTCAAGCGATGGATCGACTGGTTTGTGGCGATGTCGGTTTCGGTAAAACGGAAGTGGCGATGCGAGCGGCTTATGTTGCCGTAAACGACAGTAAGCAAGTTGCAGTATTGGTACCAACCACCCTATTGGCTCAACAACATTACGAGAACTTCCAAGATAGATTCGCGGATTGGCCAGTCAAAGTTGAGGTGCTGTCTCGCTTTAAGACAAGCAAACAACAAAACCAAGTACTTGAGCAACTTGCTGAGGGCAAAGTCGACATAATAGTTGGCACCCATAAATTGATTCAGGACAATATAAAATTCAAAGACCTCGGGCTTTTGATCATAGATGAAGAACACCGCTTTGGAGTAAAACAGAAAGACTCGATCAAAAAATTTCGGGCCGAAGTGGACATTCTAACGCTTACGGCCACGCCAATACCAAGAACCTTAAATATGGCCATGAGTGGCATGCGAGATCTGTCAATCATTGCTACACCGCCGGCTAAACGATTGGCGGTGAAAACCTTCGTCAGGCCATATAACAAAGATCTGATTAAAGAAGCCATTCTTCGTGAAACCAGCCGTGGCGGGCAAGTGTATTTTCTTCACAACAACGTAGAAACCATTGAGCAGCGGGCCAGAGAAATAGAAGAGTTGATGCCAGACGCTCGTGTTGCGGTTGCTCATGGCCAAATGCGCGAACGAGAACTAGAGCGCTTAATGAGCGACTTCTATCATCAACGATACAATGTCATCGTTTGTACAACAATTATCGAAACTGGCATAGACGTACCAACGGCGAATACCATTATCATGGAACGGGCCGATAAATTAGGTTTAGCTCAGTTACACCAATTAAGGGGCCGCGTAGGTCGCTCGCATCACCAAGCTTATGCCTATTTGTTAACGCCGCCTCCGAGAGCTATGACAAAAGACGCGGTAAAACGTCTTGAAGCTATTGAGTCACTGGAAGATTTAGGTGCCGGATTTGCCTTGGCTACACACGACTTGGAGATTCGCGGCGCGGGTGAGCTGTTGGGTGATGATCAACACGGTCAAATACAAACCATCGGTTTCTCGCTATACATGGAAATGTTAGAACAAGCGGTTGAAGCGCTTAAAGAAGGTAGAGAATTGAGTCTCGATGTCTTAACTTCTAAGCAAACAGAAGTCGAGCTCAGAATCCCTGCGATATTACCTGACAGTTACATCCACGATGTCAACATGCGTTTATCTCTTTACAAACGGATTGCAACTTGTGAAAGCGCGGACGATTTAGATGAGGTAAAAATTGAACTCATAGACAGATTTGGTCTCTTACCTGATGCAACAAAGAACCTATTTAAAGTCAGTGAATTCAGACAACGAGCACAGACATTAGGTATCAGCAAAATAGAAGCCGGACCGAAAGGTGGCTCAATAGAGTTCAGTGATAACACCAAGATTGACCCAGTATTTTTGATCAGTCTGATTCAACAGCACCCAACCGTCTACAAATTGGAAGGCGGCAACAAATTAAAATTTGTGATTGAAAACAAAGACACAGAAGACAGGTTAAAGTATATTGAGTCGATGCTTAACGATTTTGAACACAAGATTCAAAAATAAGGGAAAGAGTGAAAAACTTCATTAATAACATGTCGTTGCCTCTGTTTTTAACAGTTTCACTGACGGCTTTCGACGGACTCGCAGCAATAGAGAACCAGGCGGACGAAAACGAAGACAAACGCGTTCCAACCGAAGAATTGGTTGAAGGCATAAAATCCCGTGATGGCCGCTGGTTTGAGGTTGAAATCATAGTATTTGCTCATGAAAATGCGGGTGACTTGCGTGAAGCCTTTGACAATGAAGTAAAAAACGCAAAACCCAATCGTTATTGGCCGTTGCTCGATGACACCCGAGAGTATGACGTAAGCGCGCTGTTATCGACTTTGCCTAGTTGCATTGACGCCGATGACCCACTCAATATCGACGTCACAAAAACGCCGCCTAACCCTGAACAGTTTTTCCAGTCTTTAGAGTTGATGTCTGAGCGTCTAAGTTCTGTCTGGCAAAGCGATGAGCTTATGTGTTTGACGCCAGATGAATATTTACCGCCGTACTGGCAGTTAATGGTTCAGGGCCAATTAGCGCCTAAGAAACTCAACCTAAACTTGCCAGAAGAAAGTCAAATCACTGGACAAGTGACGGGTATCGATTACGACGATTTTCACGATGTCTATTTGATTGCGCCACAAAATTTGCAATTGTTAGACAAATATCAAGCGCTACAAAAAAATCGAGCAACCCGCCCTCTTCTGCACATTGGTTGGCGTCAGCCTGGTTTAGCAAAGAACAAAGCAATGCCAGTTTATCTATACGGTGGCAATAATTGGACAGAACAATTCCATTATGATGGCAGCGCCAAACCTGAAGAGCCTGAAGAATTAGTTGAAGAAGAAATCACTGACCTAAGTGATGACGACAGCGGCGTTCTAACTTACTCTGTTATGGAAGCGCCGTTCAGCCCGGAAAAAAGCAGCGTAGAAGCTTTCATGGAGAAGCTCCAACAAGGTGCAGTCGTTGACCTTAAAACACAAGAACTCGTGTTCCCGGATACTTCAGAATTACCTCAAGAAACCTGGGAGTTCGATGGATTTATCACGGTTCACTTGAATCATTATTTATTTTTAGACGCAGAGTTTAATTATCGCCAATTAGGCACACAGGTTGTCGACACTGAATTAGTGTTAGCGAAAGGTAATTTGTTAGAACAAAGCGTTAAAACATCCGCAGACATCGAGATCCACAAAATGATATCAGATGAAGATGTGGCGGATGACTCCACTGGCATAGGTGAACAATTCGTGGAAATAAACTATCTCCAGACCTATGCTTTAAAGCAAAACCGAAGAACCTACTCCGGCGATCTCCATTATCTTGATCACCCCAAATTAGGTATCTTGTTTCAAATAAGAAAATATCGACATTAATATGAAAGATTTCCAAATTAGCGCAGAATACATTGCTGAGAAAATGAATGGCTTCAAGCCAAAATACGCCATTGTACTTGGCAGCGGCTTAGCAGATGTAGGTGAAGAAATTGAGCAACCTATCTTTATCTCTTACGACGATATCCCGGCCTTTCCACGTTCTACTGTAGAAGGTCACACAGGTCAGCTGATCGCAGGATTCCTTGCCGGCCAGCCTGTGATTTGTATGCAGGGTCGCTTTCACTATTATGAAGGCCATAAGTTCGATAAAATTGCGGTCCCAATTCGTGCGTTCAAAGAACTTGGTTGCGAATCCCTAATTTTGACCAATGCCGCCGGCTCACTGAACGCAGAAATGCCTCCAGGCAGCATCATGTTGATTGAAGATCATATCAACTTCTCTGGTTGCAACCCTTTGATTGGGGTAAACGATTCAGAAATCGGCCCAAGATTTGTTGATCTAACGGAAGCGTATTGCCCTGATCTAAATAGAAGCTTTGAATACGCCGCTGATCAAATGGACATGAATTTGTTTAAAGGCAACTACATTTGGGTTTCCGGCCCAACCTTCGAAACTCCATCAGAGATCCGTGCGTACTCAATCCTCGGAGCTGACGCTGTAGGCATGTCTACAGTACCTGAAGTCATCATCGCAAATCACTGTGGATTACTTGTTTGCGCGCTATCAACGATCACCAACTTGGCCGCGGGTATGGCGGGTTTCTCATTGAGTCATGACGAAACCCTTGAACAAGGCAAATTAGCGGCAGCTAATCTTACGGCTTTGATCAAACAAGTATTAAACGAGCAATAAGACGTGAATGAATCTAATTACGCGTCGCTCGCCCTGTCTTGTTTGGATTTAACAAGCCTAAACGACAATGACAGCGAATCGACAATCAATGATTTGATCGATAAAGCATTTACACCATACGGCCAAGTAGCTGCCATTTGTATTTACAGTCAGTTTGTACCTTTCGCCAAAGAGACTTTGGCAAATCACGGTAAAGCGCTGAAAATTGCAACCGTGGTGAATTTCCCAAACGGCGAACAATCGCCAGATGAAGTGTTAAAAGAAACAGAAAGTGCGTTGCAAAACGGCGCCGATGAGATTGATTTGGTTATACCCTATTCAAGTTTTATTCGCGGTGATCATATTCGAGTGATTGATACAGTCTCTGCAGCCCACTCGGTGACACTTGGAAACGCCCCTTTAAAAGTTATCATTGAATCTGGTGTTCTAAATACTGAGTCTCTTATCAGAAAAGCCTCTGAGATTTGCATCGACAATGGCGCTGATTTCGTTAAAACGTCAACGGGTAAGGTACCAATTAATGCGACCCTGCCCGCCGCCGAGTATATTCTGAAAACTATAGCCGAAAGTGGTAAGGCAGTAGGATTCAAAGCAGCCGGTGGAATCGGTGACACGGAAACCGCTGGCAAATATATAGAACTGGCGAAATCAATAATGTCAGACAATTACGTTACTGCAGATACGTTCCGATTTGGCGCTAGCTCACTGCTAAAAAACTTACTGCTTAATCTGTCAGGTCAATCCGAGACCTTACCGCAAAAAGGATATTAAATGGAACCGCTGCCAATTCGTGTGGAAATTAAACACCTGTTTGAAGCTGGCGACGTCAAAAGCCAAAGTCTTATCGAACGTTTGCAAGCATGGATAAATTTTCAAACATTGGCAGCCAATTGGTTTGCTGACGAGTCGCAAATCGTCGACGTCAGTATTGTTCTGTTGCCTCAGAACCGTTTTTTGGACCTTGAACTCGACACTGAGCAAGTGTGGCAATCGATTCAGATCACAGATGACTATGTTTACACAGCAAACGCTGAGGCAAATACAGCAAATATCTACGTTGGACTGAGTAACACGACCTTGAAATCTTTGATGAAACACCCAGAGAAGGTAAACGAGGGTTTTCAGGAAATCATAAAAAACGCCACCAATTTGGTGGCGCCAGAATTCAAACTTTCTAAAATTTAGTTAAACGGGCCAAAAAAACGACTACTTAAGCGGTTGATCGCCTGTTTGATATAGAAACTGCCAGTCTCATTATCTGTGACATAAATACGATAGTCAGTGCCTTTAAAATTCATTTCACAAACCTCTGAAGCTTCGCCAACACCTTTGTCGAATCGTTGCATGTTAATTTCAGCCGACTTCTCGCTTCCAGCAGTTATTACTTTTCTAAGTTTCACCGCAACGTCTCCTTCACACTGTTTAGGATCGACCATGTGGTCAAACTTAAAACCGAGCGCTTGTTCAAATGCTAACACCTCTTCTCGACTGGCATCCGCTTTAAACGCCTGGCCATAATCTCGGCGGAAATAGTCATCTCCGATGTAGAAATTTCCAGCGAAGCGATCGCCATTGTAGAATTTCAACAACAAACTGCCCGCCGACGGGCTACTCGAGGTTTCCGCCCAACCCTTGCTCTTGCGGTTAACTAACGTTATCACCTGCTCTATTCGATATGAGTCGGAAATCTCGAGTTGATACTCCACATAATCCAACATCTCGACTTGAATCCGGTCGACTTTTACCGGTTGTGGTGGTAACTGATTGGTCGCAGCGCACCCAGCCAAAAACAGACTTGAAACGACAGCAAGCCAAAGTAATTTCATGATTTACGTCCTTAATTCTTAACTACGTTTTGCCAAACGGATTCGCCATAATCCATTTCTGATAAATTAAATTGAGCAGCTATGGTTTGGCCTAGATCTGCAAAACTACTTCGTTGCCCTAAATCCAATGGCGCAACCTTTTGACCGAACATCAACAAAGGAACATACTCCCTTGTGTGATCAGTTCCTGGCCACGTCGGATCACAGCCATGATCAGCGGTAATATACAAGACATCGTCTTCTCGCATCGCTGAAAATACGTCAGCTAATCTTTTGTCAAAGTACTCTAACGCATCTGCATAACCCAATACATCACGACGATGACCAAAATCTTGGTCAAAATTGACGAGGTTGGTAAAGATAATCGATTTGTCAGGAGCTGTTTGCATTTGCTCCAACGTCGTATCGATTAACGCTTCCAATCCCGTCGCTTTAAACTTTTGACTAATGCCCTGGTGAGCATAGATATCAGAAATCTTACCAATGCTGATTACCTCACCACCGGCATCAAACATTTTGTCTAACACGGTTTTAGCAGGTGGCAATACTGAATAATCTCGTCGGTTACCAGTACGTTTAAACTCACTTGAATTTTCGCCAACAAATGGACGCGCAATGACTCGACCTATATTGTGATCATCCAAGACGTCTCTTGCGATTTCACAAAACTCATAAAGCCGCTCGAGGCCAAAATGGCTTTCATGGGCAGCGACTTGGAAGACGCTGTCTACCGAAGTGTAACAAATCGGCTTTCCGGTCTTAATGTGTTCTTCACCATGCCATTCAAGTACGTCAGTTCCTGGTGCGTGACGATTAGCCAAAATGCCGTCTACGTTTGCTCGACGACAAATCTCATCAATGATCTCAGGTGGAAAAGATTCGGTTTTCTTTTCAAAATAGCCCCATTCAAACAACACTGGAACACCTGCCATTTCCCAGTGACCACTTGGTGTATCTTTACCCGAAGAAATCTCGGCCATAAAACCACTGGCACCACGCATTTCTACGTTGTCGAGTTGCGGTAATGCAGACGCGCTGGCAGCTTCGCAAGCTTGATACAAGCCCAATGACTGAAGGTTAGGCAAAGCCAAGTTGCGATTTTGGTTTTCTTTGATGTAATGGCAAATGTGGCCAAATGTGTTGGCACCCACATCATTAAAATCTGCGGCATCTGGAGCGGCGCCGATACCTAAGCCATCGGCAACCAAAATGATCGCTCGACTCATAATTGCGACTCCTCAATATTAAATAACACCGGCGCGATTCGATCTTTGTGAACCCTAACCACTTTTCCCTCGGTCAGAAAACGATTCTCATCCAAGTGATGTTCACGGCTAATAAGCATGACATCACACGCACTTTCATCTGCGTCGAGCACAAGATAAATAGCTGGATGTAGCCCTTGAGCTGTGACCCAATCTCCGGCCTTTATTTCCCCGAGTTGAGGCTCGGAGCTTGGCTGAAAATACCAACTCTTAGTGGCTTGTGGTTTTAAATAATGCCGTGCAATTGTGGCATAAACAGACAGCGAAAAAGCGCGTTCTTCATTAAGCGGCAGACTCTGAAATTTTTCACGATAAAGACTGTAAATGAATGCGTCGGTTGTAGAAAAACAAAATTGTGATTCAGTATCTTGCAGATCTTCGGTTCGAAACACAGTTTCGAAGCTGATACCTTCAGCTAAACACAAGTGCAACAGCCCTGTTTCTTGATTAATCTGCCAACACCAGTCGGCACCATTTCGCTGTGTATTCTGCAAGACCTATTACCCAAACCACATAGACGATACCAATGTAACTGACCTATGTCGTTTGGGCAAGTGAATCGCTTATAGACCCTCAACTATGTCCTTGATTAGCTTAGGACCTTGGTAAATAAAGTTACTGTATATTTGAACTAAAGTTGCGCCGGCCTCTAGCTTTTCTTTTGCTGCTTGAGCACTGCTAATACCGCCAACACCAATAATCGGGATCTCTTGATTAATAGAACGAATTTTTCGGATAACTTCAGTGCTCATATCTCGAACTGGGTCGCCGCTTAAGCCCCCTGCTTCTTCTGCATGTTCAAGACCTTGCACTGCATCTCTCGACAAAGTGGTATTCGTCGCAATAATGCCATCCATACCCTCTTTCACGATGCACTCAACAACTTGCTCAATCGCAACCTCATCCATATCAGGTGCAATCTTAACCAACACGGGAACGTATTTCTGATGTTGTTTCTCTAAAGCCAGTTGCGACGTTTTAACCGCAGATAATAATGTTGTCAGTGAATCACCGAATTGTAAGTCTCTAAGGCCCGGCGTGTTTGGAGAAGATATATTCACTGTTATGTAATCAGCGTATTGATACACTTTTTCCATGCAGATCACATAGTCTTCATGACCTTTTTCATTTGGTGTATCTTTGTTTTTGCCGATGTTAATGCCCAACACACCCTTGTACTTCGCGCGTTTAACATTCTCGACTAATTTGTCGACGCCCAAGTTGTTAAAGCCCATGCGATTGATGATGGCATTTTTTTCTGGAATTCGAAACATGCGTGGCTTTGGGTTACCGGGTTGCGGACGCGGAGTAATCGTGCCAATTTCAACAAAGCCAAAACCCATTTGACCGAATGCATCAATACAGGCACCGTTCTTGTCCAAACCAGCTGCTAAGCCAACTGGATTTGGGAATCTAATACCGAATACTTCAACTGGCTTATCCGCCAAGCTTTGTTTCCAGGCTAATGAGATCGGTGAATTAGCAAAACGTTTTAGATTGGATAAGGCAAAATCGTGGGCCCACTCCGCATCTCGACTAAACATGTATTTTCTTGCTAATTCATAAAACATAATTTTTCCTATCTAAAAAACAAAAACGCCCCGAAAACGGGGCGTATTCTATGTCAGATGACTTTCAAATTAAACCGATGTTTCACAATGGTGGCTTAATAACATCAACTCTCTAAGCGCAACTGAGAACTTAGCGAATTCGTGACTTTCTGACGTCTTAAATTCGTCAAGCATGTGCTCCCAGCGAACTAAGATGTGATCGAACTCTTCACGCCATTTGCTGTACATGTCCTGCGGATCCTTGTTTTTAGGATCGAAGTGCAGAACGGCAGCGGTTAGCGCTCGTTGTTGCCAATCTAGCTCTTCACGGTAGCTTGCACGTGCAAGCGCTTGCCAGTGATTGCCTACCGGTTGATTCGTGATCTGATCTAGGAACCAGTGCAGACCTAAGTCCGCGCCTAAGGTGAAGTACAAACTTGCTACGTTTTCTACTTTGCGTTTCGTCTGACTTGCAACGTCGGCAATGTCCATAATTGAGAACATTGAACTAAGCTGCGACACATAAGTTGCCACGTCTTTTGGCACGCCCTCTCGGCTAAAGTCTTTTTGAACCGTCGCCAATAGTTCTTGCTCTGACTTGATCAACAACTTGTCTAAGTTGCCATTCATTGCATCGAACGTCGCTTTGTAGAACTCAATGGTTTGCTCTAACGACATCGACTTGTTGCGGTGACGCAAGAACCAACGCGACGCACGACGAACCGTTCGTCGCATTTGGTGTAACATTTCCGTTTGTACAATCGCAGGGATCTTGTTGTCTAACTTTTCAATTTCAGACCAGAATCTTGGCAAATCAAATATTTCGCGAGCCATCATGTAACACGTAAGCACCTCGTCAACCGACGCTCCGGTTTCTTCTTGCATACGTACTACGTAGTTCAGACCCATGTCATTGACAACTTCATTGGCCAATTTCGTCGCAATGATTTCTTTGCGAAGTGGATGAAGCTGGATCTGCTCGGCGTATTTATCCTGAAGTTTTGGCGGGAATGCCTTAACTAATAGCGGTACGTAGTACGGGTTTTGATCAATTTCATCGATTGCAAATTGCTCTTTTAGAACCATCTTGCCATAAGCAACCAAAACGCTCAGTTCAGGACGTGTGAAGCCTTTACCTTGTACTTGGCGCTCAGCAATTTCTTCATCGCTTGGTAAAAACTCTAACTCACGGTCAAGTTTACCCGCTTTTTCAAGCTCATGAATAAAGCGTAATTGCTCTTTGATCAAGCTTTGGCCTTTAAGCTCTGTAATTGAAATGGTATGGGTTTGACGGTAACAATCTTTTAAAACGATTTCCGCTACGTCGTCAGTCATTTCGTACAATAGCTGGTCGCGATGTTTCTTAGTTAACTCGCCTTCGTTGACCAACTGGTTTAATAAGATTTTGATGTTAACTTCGTTGTCTGAACAATCTACACCACCAACGTTATCTACGAAGTCAGTGTTAATGCGTCCGCCAGCTTGAGCAAATTCGATACGACCAAGTTGAGTGGCACCTAAGTTACCGCCTTCGCCGAACACTTTTGCTTTACACTCGCTGCCGTTAATACGTAACGCGTCATTTGCTCTGTCGCCAACTTCGGCGTCAGTTTCGCCTTTACCTTTAATGTATGTACCGATACCACCGTTCCAGAACAAATCGACTGGCATTGTCAATGCCGCACGAATCAATTCATTAGGAGTCATAGTGGCTTTCTTGGTACCAAGCATTTTCTTCATTTCAGGCGACAAAGTGATGGATTTAGCACTTCGAGAGAAAATACCGCCGCCTTCAGAAATGAGATCTTTGTTGTAGTCTTCCCAAGACGAACGCGGCAATTCGAACATGCGCTTGCGCTCGACGTAAGACGTCTTCGAATCAGGGTTCGGGTCAACAAAAATGTGCATATGGTTAAACGCGACTTGTAGGCGTGTATGTTTTGATAACAACATACCGTTACCAAACACGTCACCGGCCATGTCACCTACTGCAACACAGGTAAAATCTGTAGTTTGGCAATCAATGCCCATTTCACGGAAATGGCGTTTAACCGATTCCCATGCGCCGCGTGCGGTGATACCCATTTTCTTATGGTCGTAACCGACGCTGCCACCTGAAGCAAACGCATCACCCAACCAGAAGTTATATTCTTCAGAAATCGCATTAGCAATATCAGAGAATGTCGCTGTACCTTTATCGGCCGCTACAACCAAGTATGTGTCGTCTTCATCATGGCGAACAACGTCACGTGGAGGAACCACTTCACCGTGGACAATGTTGTCTGTCAAATCTAGCAAGCCGCGAATGAACGTACGGTAGCACTCTTGACCTTCAGCAAAGAAAGCGTCTCGTCCGCCAGCGGTAGGAAGCTGTTTACAAACAAAACCACCTTTTGAACCGTTAGGAACAATTACCGTATTTTTAACTTGTTGGGCTTTAACTAAACCTAATACTTCTGTGCGGAAATCTTCCATGCGGTCAGACCAACGCAGGCCACCACGTGCGACTTTACCGCCACGTAAATGAACACCTTCAATGCGCGGGCTGTATACGAAAATTTCGAATTTAGGACGCGGAAGCGGTACTTCTGGAATCATTTCTGGAAGTAACTTGAATGAAATATATGGCTTGTCGTTACCGGATTCATCGGCTTGATAGAAGTTTGTACGAAGCGTTGCGTCCATCAAGGTGATGTAAAGACGGATGATACGGTCATCATCTAGGTTCGCGACATTGTCTAGCTCTAACAACAATGCGTCTTTCGCTTTTTGGTACTTCTTCTCGTTGTTCTTGCCTGGCATGAACTTCAATGTGAACAATTCGACCAACTGACCTGCGATTTCCGGATAACGGTCAAACGTTGACTCAATATAGCTTTGCGAGAAAGTAACACCTATTTGACGCATGTATTTTGCGTATGCTCGAATAACCGATGCTTCACGTCCGCTCAGTTTAGCACCGAGGATTAAGCGGTTAAAGCCATCGTTTTCCAATTGTTCGTTCCAAACTGCCGCAAACGCTTGTTGGAATAACTCTTGAGTACGTTCGAAGTCACTGTTGTCGCTGTTAGTCAGCATCATGGTGAAATCCATTACCCAGTTTTCGCCATTCTCTGTTGCTACTGCGTATGGTGTCTCACCGATTACTCGTAGGCCAAAGTTCTCTAGAATCGGCAATACGTCAGATAGGTGAATCGGCTCATCTTTGTGGAACAAGCTCAATCGAACTGCATTTTTGTCTACTGCTTCTTGCGAGCGGTAGAACAGCATTTCTAATTTGTTATCGTCCGTTAGTTTCTCTAAATAAGAGATATCAACGGTCGCTGTTGAAGGCAATACTTCTTCTTTATAACCTCTTGGGAATGCTTTGGCGTATTTCGCCGCTAGTTCCTTACCATTTGCACCACCGTAGGTTTTGGTAAGTGCAGTAGCGAGTTTGTCTTCCCAAGTTTTTGCTGCTTCAATCAAATTATTTTCAATCTCTTTCACGTTAATCTCTACATCTTGTTTTGGCGCGCGAACAATGTAATGCGTTCGCGCCAACGGCGATTCTGAAAAGTAAGTGGTAAACTCTACGCTGCCTTCTGAACCCAGCGCCTTTTTAAGGATCGCTTGAGTTTCACGACGCAATTGCGTGTTGTAACGCTCACGACGTACAAACACCATACAAGAGTAGAATCGGCCATAAGTATCTTTACGAACAAACAGTTTGGTCATGTCACGTTCTTGCATCTGCAGCACGCCCATCGCAACTTCCATCAAATGTTCGTCACTAGCCTGCACAAGCTCGTCGCGTGGATACGTTTCAAGTACGTTTAACAGTGCTTTGTATGCGTGGCTGCCATCTACGAAAGAGCTACTGTCAGTGATACGCTTCAATTTGTGGTTAAGAAGTGGAATGTCACGGACTGAAGAGTTGTAGAAACTCGCCGAATACAAACCAATAAAGCGATACTCGCCGACGACATTGCCTTTATCGTCAAATTTCTTGATGCCGATGTAATCCATGTTGGCCGGGCGGTGTACACGCGACTTAGAACCGGTCTTAGTCAAAACCAACACGTTATCTGACATCGCTTCTGTACGTGCAAGGTCAGAGAGCTCAGACAACATGCGCTCTGAACTTGGACGGTTCTTCATCAAGCCAAGTGACGTTTCATCTAAACCTTTAATCGACACGTCGCCTTTCACCGCAGACACCGAATACTCTCGGTAACCCATCAGAGTAAAATTATGATCAGCAATCCAGTTCAAAAATTCGATACTGGTTTCTTGCCCTGCCTTGTTTTTGATTTTTGCTTTTTTAGCTTCTTTAATACAATCCGCTAATTTCGCTTGAATCGGCTTCCAGTCTTCAACTGCAATGCTGACGTCTGCCAATACAGAGTTTAATTCTTCCGTCAAAACATCAAGTTGAGCTTGATCAGCTTGACGGTCTACTTCTATTAAGAAAACAGTTTGTTGGTGCGTAGGCTTGGCTTTTTCTTTTAAGCCTAAAATTTCGGTAAGGTGGCCGTCCTTGTCGCGGTTAACCCTCATTGGAGTATGGAGCAACAAATGAGATGTAATATTTAGACGGTTTAGCGCCATACGAACCGAGTCAACCAAGAAGGGTAAATCGTTTACCACTATCTGTACGACTGTGTTTTCAGACTGCCAGCCATGTTTACCATGCTCTGGGTTGAAAACACGAATATGAGAGTCTGAGCCGGTTTCAACAAAATCGTTAAACAAACTTAAGGCGGCGCCATAAAGATCAACATCGACACGTTTGTCTAGGTCTTCTTTGGCTAGGTTTGAAAACAGGTGAGAGGCAAATTGTTCGACGAGTTGTTGACGTTCGACTGGTAACTTCTCAATTATGAGTTTTGAAACATTGTTCAGAATCACTGATGAGGAATTACGTAATAATGTCATTACAGTATCCTTAATAGGTTGTAGGGCTGATATTCTTTTATATTTTTTGTAGTTTGCCCGCTAAGTGTAGCCCCATTTAGAGACTAAATGAAGTCCAATCTGATGTGCAGAACCCAAGTGAGATCAAGGCGTTAATGTGGAATTTAAAAGATATGCAGCGGCTTTAAATAAAAAAGCGACTTAACGTCGCTTTTTTATATATTTATGCAGGAATTTTTTTTCGATTATTTATCGATTTTTTCGCCACAACAGCGATGCTAGCGCAGGCAGGATAATAATTGCACCAAGCATATTCACCAAGAACATAAAGGTTAGCAAAATACCCATATCAACTTGGAACTTAAGTGCTGAGAATACCCAAGTACTGACACCGATCGCCAAGGTTAATCCTGTGAACAACACCGCACTGCCACGTTCTTTAAGCGCCATGAAATACGACTCATGCAACGACTTGTTGTTGCGAAGTGATTCAACCATGGTCGACAAGATAT
Organism: Alteromonadaceae bacterium; assembly: GCA_964229075.1. Lineage (GTDB taxonomy): Bacteria > Pseudomonadota > Gammaproteobacteria > Enterobacterales > Alteromonadaceae > Psychrosphaera. The sequence continues at coordinate 27,534 of CAXRBI010000060.1, forward strand.
AAATACCATAGTCGACACCTATGCCTACACCCAACGCGATAACCGGCATAGTTGATACAGTTAAACCAATTTCTAAATAAGTCATCAAAGCTTGCGCTAATGTTGAAACCACAAACAATGGCAGAACGACAGCCACTGTCGCTTTAATTGAGCGGAAGCTCAACAGGCACAACGCAATAACAGCACCGTAAACGTAAATCAGCATAGGCGTTTGCGCTTCGCTCACCGCTTCGTTGGTCGCCGCCATCACGCCTGCCGAGCCAGACGCCAATTTAAATTGTACATCGTCCGTATCCAGCTCAAGTTTTGCTTGTTTCACCGCATCAACAATACGTTCGATTGTTTCAGCTTTGTGATCTTCTAAAAACAGAATGATCGGCATAACACTGCAATTACGATTCAATAGACCTGAAGATGTTTCGATACGCGCCGTCGATTGCACCAACGACTGTGTATTTCTTGGTAGCGAACGCCATTTAAGGTTGCCCTCGTTATAACCGGTATTAACGACCTTAGCCACTGTTGAAAGTGAAATCGCCGACTGCACCCCTTCTACGTTGGTCAAACGCCACTGGAATTGATCGATTCGGTCCATAACATCGTGATAAGTACACGCCGCTTCCTTAGTTTCAACAATCACTTTTAAAATGTCTGTTGAAATGGCGTAACGGTCCGTGATCAAGAACGTGTCTTGATTATAACGGCTATCTTCATGTAACTGTGGAGCACCAGCTTTCATGTCGCCAATTTTCATGTCTTGGCTTTTGAAATGACCGAACACAAACAGACCGCCAGTGATTAGCAAAATAACCGCCGCGTTTTTCGGCTTAGTGAAGTTGGCTAACTTCTTCCAAACATGATCATGGGTGCCTTCCGGCTGGCTTCTGAATTGGTTGTCGAAATCAACAAAAGAACTTAAGACCGGCAACAAGAACAGGTTAGTAAATATAATGACAGCGACACCTAAACTTGCAGTTATGGCAAGTTCACGAATGATACCAATATCAATCGTCAATAAGGTCAAAAAGCCAACAGTATCCGAAAGCAAAGCGATACCGCCAGGGATAAGTAGCTTGCAGAAGCTCGCGCAGCATGCTTCGTGAGCAGTGCAACCTTCATGAACTCGTTTACCAATGGAGTTGATCATTTGCACCCCATGACTGACCCCAATCGCAAACACCAAAAATGGTACCAAAATTGACATTGGGTCTAGGCCAAATCCAATCGTGTTCAACATGCCTAATTGCCACACAACCGCAATAAATGAACATACGATTGGCAGAACTGTGAGCAATACAGAGCGAATGAATATCCACACCATCAAGGTGGTAATCGCGATGGCAACACCAAAGAACATAACGACGTCTTTTGCACCGTTGGCCACGTCGCCAATCATTTTGGCAAAACCAATGATATGAATGCTTATTTTGTCATTTTCAAACTGACCGCGTATTTCGTCTTCGAGTTGTGCAGCTAGCGCGATACTGTCGAGTTTTTCTCCAGTATCCGGGTTAGTGTCTAACAATTGCGACGACACCATGGCGCATGAGTAGTCGTCTGCAACGCTGCGTCCAATAATACCGGCTTTTTCTATGTTCTCTTTAACTTGAGCAAGTCCCGTTCTATCCGCTTTAAAGTCTGCCGGAATTACTGGACCACCGGCAAAACCATCTTCCACAACTTCAATGAATCGAGTCGAAGGCGAATACAAAGAGTTAACCAATGTTCGATTTACGCCTGGTATAAAGAACAGCTGGTCATGGACTGATTTTAGGGTTTGAAAAAACTCGGGGTTAAAAATGTCACCATTGCGGTCACATACAGAAATATATATAGAATTAGCACCGCCAAAATCTTCACTGTGCTTTACATAAGTTTTCATGTACTCATGGTTTAGCGGAATGTTTTTGTTGAACGATGCATCAAGCTGAATCTGAGTTGCTTGATAACCTAACACAAGGGTAATGACAGCGAAAATCCCAATTACTAAGGTGCGCTGTCTGAATAAAAACTTTTCTAATGTCTCGATAAACATAAATGACACCTCAACTATTTAGGTAGATCAGACAATTCAACGGATTTGATGCCGGCTTCTGTGGCCAGAATCAATCGTTGTTTAAACACGACGCCAGCCATTACCGCCTTACCATCAGCAAATAACTTTTGGCTTACTTTGTTCCCTGAAACGGTAAAAACATTGCCTGAATTTGCAAACAGATAGGTTACGCCGTCTTGTTGTGCCATAGAATTAACTGTCGCTGGGACAGGTACGGAAAGTGGTTGCCACTGCTGTAACGAAACGTCGGTTAAAAATGCATTGCCACGTAGGCCCGCTAACATTAACTGCTCACTGTTACCGCCAATAGAAAAATAAGAACCAAAATATTCCGTTTCTTTTATCTCCCAGTCTTCGCCTTGATTGCTGCTTGTCGCATAGAATCCCGCCTCACCGACCATGTACCAGGTATCTTCGCCAACTAACACATTGTTAAAATGGGGTAATAAGAACTGCTTTTCAGACTCGTAATTTTCTGGTTCGTACTCTTTAATTTCCTCCAGAAACAATCGGTCATCTTCGATTAACAATTCATCGTGAAAACTCGCCGTCCATGTATTACCGGCGTCGTTAGATTGCCAATACAGACCGTAAGCACCAACAGCGACCGCATTGTCGCCGGAAACACCGACGCTCAAAAGCGGTTTGTCTAACTCTGGCTGATAATTAACGATTTCCCAATTTCGTCCTGCATCCTTGGTACGCAATAAAGTAGCGTCGTGGCCGGTTGCAAAGCCTAAGCTCTCATTTTTGAACGAAACTGAAGTTAATAACACGTTAACTGGCACGTTCGCTTGTTGCCAATTGGTGCCGTCTTCGGAATAGATAACGTGACCACGCTCTCCGACAGCGACAATTGTGTCTCCAGCGATCGTGATGTCCGTTAATAATCCATTATCCGCCAATGCACTTTTTAGCGCGGGCGTCGCTTCCGGCGTCGCACTATTTGCTTGTGTTGAAAACGCAGCGCACAAGGCTAGCGTCATTACACTCGGTGTAAATAAGGAATACTTCATATCGTTCTTATAATGTTATTTGTAGGGTGGAACAAAAACGGTTGGAAGAACCAACCGTTTTTTTAAAGCAAATTAGCGGTTTGAGCGCCTTAATGCTGCAGGCGTATAGTCACGCGCTTGTTGCTCAGATTGGAAATCATACATTGGCTCTTCGTTATCAAGACCAATGGCGATGTAACGACGAGAGTTTAAGTCGTAGTATACATCCAAAGTACTCCAATGCGTTGGCACGTCATAGTAGTTCAGACCATACGCAACGGCGACTCGGTAAAGTTCGTCCCTATTATCGTATAGGTCAGTAATGTGGATTTGCCAACTATCTTCATCAATATAGAAGGTACGCTTTTTGTAAACGTGGCTGATACCGTCTTTCAATGTCGCTTCAACAACCCAAACACGGTGCTTTTCCCAACGTACTACGTCTGTTGCAATGTGACCCGGCTTGATGATGTCATCGTACTTAAGTGAGTCACTGTGTAACTTGTAGCTGTTGTAAGGAATTAGCAATTCTTTCTTGCCTTTCAATTCCCACGTATAGCGGTCTGGAGCACCATTGTACATATCGAAATCATCGGTCGTACGCAAGCCATCAGACGCTGTTCCTGGTGCATCGTACGCTACATTTGGTGCGCGACGAACACGACGTTGACCTGAGTTGTAAGTCCACGCTTGACGCGGCTTTTTAATTTGATCCATGGTTTCGTGAACAAGTAGTGCTGTACCCGCTAGTCGAGCAGGCTCAGTCACTTTTTGCTTAAAGCGGAACAAGATATTGCTCTTCTCTAGTTCTGCAGCTGACGCACCTTTTTTCGAGTAATCGAGCATAATAGCTTCGTCGAAACCGATGTAAGTGTAGTCACCGCTTGCAGTAGGCGCTGCCTGACCGCCATGACGAGTCGCTTGCTCACCGCGGTAACGCAAAATGTGGTTCCAAATTGCTTCTAAACCATTTGTCGGAATTGGGAAAGGAACACCAACTGATGCGCCCTTGATTCCATTTCCGCCTTCAACCAATTCCGCGTTAGTCGCATTAGCGATCGTTGCATCATATACGTGTTGAGGGTAAGAAGCACTTCGACGTGTAGGATATACATCCATTTTGAACGTATCAGGGTACGTATCAAACATCTTAGCGATACCTGGCGTCAAAAACTCTGCATACTGACCTTTGTTTGCATTGGTCACGGTATACATAACCTTGTCAGCTGAGAATGGATCTGGGTGGTGCATACCAGGAGTGTAACCCGCTGGCGCTTCGGTAATACCGCCAGTCCACGCAGGGATGCTACCATCAGCGTTACCCGCTTTGATTGCGCCCATTGGAGTAAGTTCTTTACTCAACTTAGCCGCCTGCTCTGGCGAAACTTTTGCGTTTGCTGCAACCGTCGCTAATGAAAGCGTCACAGCAGCTGTTAATAAGGTGATTTTATTCATATTATCGGTATCCCTTACAGTGAATATTTAAAGTTAAAGGATACGTAATCGCGATCCGCCATCTGGTTTACCGCGCCTACGCCATCGAAGAATGAGTTGTATGAAACACCAAACGACATCGCGCTTTGGTACTCAATGTCTAACGACACGCCAACTGATTTCTTATCTTCGTGGAACAAGAACAATGGATCTGGCGTAACGCCGTCCACGTCATGAGAGAAAGTGAACCTTGGCTTCAAGTTGAACTGGCCGAATACGCCATTTAACTCACCTGCCAAAATCAAACGGTAACCCCAAGCGTCTTCTGTCGGGAATGGCATCTCTTCTGCCGTACCGTTTTGAACTAAGCTCAATACGCCTTCTGGGAATTCCGCGCCCGTTGTTGCACTGCGTGGCGTGCCCGGTGCGTTGAAACGCAACTGGCTAGGATCTGCCATGTCGTGAATTTGGATATAACCCGCTTCAAAAACAGCAGCCAAGTTATCTAAGCCAAGGGTTGGACCGAACGCCTGAATTAAAGTGAACTGTGCCTGAGTTGTGTCAACCAAACAGTAACCTGAAGCCACTTCACCCGGTTGCGCGCCACCTAATGGCAAATCACACCCTTCAATTGCATAGTCGCCAATCTGCGAAATACCAGCGAGAAGTTCAGCTGTTGAACCTAAGTGACCATCTTGCAATTGTGCATTTGCCAATTGTTCTGGCATTGCTGCGAACAACAATTCTGTGTCATCAATCTGGATTGGCTCATCCTTACGGTGAGAAATTTCACCAGAAACTGCGGTAGTACCGATTGTGGTATTGAAGCTGAAGCCAATTAATTGGATATCTTCTGGGTATTCCAAAATACCTTTAGTGAAGGTATCTAAACTATTGAACTGCTCAACTGTTAGACCTGTTTGACCGGCTGCAACTGCGCCAACCAAAGTAGTAATGTCATTGCCAATGGCTTGTACGCTAAAGTCAGATGCGACACCACTGATCACAGGACGACGTGAATGGTAATTGATGTAGTAGAAACCAAATTCTGTGTAGTTTAGTTCTTCTGCAAACCAACCAAGCTTAATACCATACTGACCAGAGTCTTTTGCGTCTTTGTCGCCCGCTTCGTTGCGGATAGCGTATTTTCTGGGATAATTGTTAACTAAAGCTGAACCCGCTTCCGCTTGTGACACTTGACCTGTTGCAACGCCCTGACCTAACAAGAACAATTGTTCCATCAACGCGTCACGATCCATGTCTGGGTTTGATGCAAAGTTAAGTTGGATGTTGTTGTACGCGCCACCGGCACCAGCAAAGTCATTGGTAGAGAAGTAGCTACCAGCAACAGGCAAGTACGTTTCTTGCCACTCATATTGGTAGAAAGCTTCTAACGATAGGCTATCGGTTAAACCGATGTTCGCCCACACCATACCGGTTGGGATAAACGCTTCTTTTAAATCCGCACCTGGTGCTTTCAAACGTGCAATATCAACTGGGCTGACGTTAATACCGTGTGGAATTAACGTACTTTCACCCCAAGATAATACTTGTTCACCAACGCGTATCGAAACAGGGTTCATGCCGTCGTTAAAATCAAAATCGGCGTATACATAAGCGTCCAGGATACGGAAATCTTGGCAAACTAGTTCTTTTGCTTTTTTATCCTGACAAACATCGTACTCTTGCATGGTAACTGGGTCTTTAACACCTACACCGTCAACAGCAAAATCTTTGTAGTACATGAAGCTAACGTTGGCGCCGTAGTTGTCGCCAGCGATCTTTAATTCGTGGAAACCTTTGAGGACTCTAGAGAAGGCTTCACCTGGATCATAATTCAAATTACCTAAATCGCCGTTTGTTGAGTAAGCACCGTAGCTACCCCAGACGAAAGGTGTGTTTGGATTATTTGGGTCGTATTGAGCGGCAAAGCGCGGGTCATAAACGAAGTTATTTGGATTTGCATCCGACCAATCGAATGATTGGTTATTAGACTTACCGATTAATTTATCGAAGTCCCTGTCTTCAATACGCCATGCTTCGCCGTATGAAAAGGTTGAATCGAAGGTAATATCAAACCCTGCTAACTCAAAACTTGCTGCGTTGGCACTTAATGAGCTCATAGCAACTAGTGCTGAAGCTACACCTAACACCACCGGCTTGAGCGCAGGCTTGCGGTCCCCGTAGTTCATATATATCTCCCCTGTCCTCGTTAGGATTTTAATTCGTTATTATTTGAGGATTTTCAGCTCATCGGATGAGCGAAAGTGAATGTAATAATTACACCATTTCAAACACCGCGCAAGCGCAAAGTGTCATTAATCTTAACTATTATCAAAATAATAGGGATTAATCGTTCAATTTCCTCAATGAAATAAATTTGTTGGTATTGTCCAACGTTAACTCAAATACCCCTTGCACTCCGTTGCTCGTAACAAAGCGTCTTATGTGCTCTGCGGGAAATTGCATCGTCAGCCCAACATGGGTCATTACCTGAATCGATTGATAATGCCCTTGGTAGTACTGCATGCATTCCTGCGCAGTGAGGTTTAACCGAAATCGATAGCTCCTTGTTCTCATTGCAATGCGGCAGTCACTTTCTCAAACAAGTCAGCCGACAGTTTTTGCTCAGATAGCTGTTTCAATTGCTCCAACATTAGCGACTTGCGGTGTTCATCGTAGCGCTGGTAACTAAGCAGTGGTGAGATCATTCTTGAGGCGACTTGCGGATTGAATTGATCAATTTTCTTAAGCAATTCCGTTAAGAAACGATATCCTGAACCGTCTTCGGCATGGAACATTTTGGGATTGGCCATAACGAATGCGCCGTATAGCGAACGGATTCGATTCGGGTTTTCACTGTTGAAATCTGGGTGTTTAGCCCAATCCGCCATCATTTGATAAACCGCGTCAGACTCTACTTTAGCAACGCTCACCAGCACCTTATCAAGAACCAATACGTTACCTTTTAACTCGTCAGCAAGCGCCCTCGTCATTTCTGAAAATGCACTTGTGTCCGCCTGTCGCATTGCATTCAAAGCTGCGACTTTTTCAGTCATATTTTTGGCGTCTAAGAACGTTTGCTGAATCAACTGATTGTTTTGCTCATTTGCTAATTCAGCAATCAAAGAAAGTAGCACTGACTTCAGGCTTCTTGCCCCAACTAAAGTTGCCTCATAACCATTTGCAATCGACTGCAGTGGAAGTAAAGCCGCTGTAATTTCTTGATTGAGAGCATTCGCAATTTGCTTAACAATTGAGTCACGGTTGCTTAAGATCTTGTCAACATCTACAACAGCCATTGGCTCTGCCAAAGCTTCAAAGCTCGGCACGGCTAGCAATTGTGCTTTAATCGCCGACGACATGTTCTCTTGTTGCAAAATTGACCGCATCAATTCAATGAACTCTGAGACGCCATCTAAATCCGTTCGAATTAAATGGTGCCAAAGTTGCTGAATCGCATCCCAACGACAAAATGCATCAGTTGCGTATTTAGCTATTTTTATTAGGGTTTCGGTGGACTGTTGGCGAACGACTTTTACCGGAGCGGAAAAGTTCTCAAAGAGTACCAATATCACTGGCTGCTTGTATGGAAGATTAAAGCTTTGCTCGACTTGATTAAATTCCCACACGCCTCTTTCAAGGCTCTCACCGGTGTTGGCATCTAACACCTCAAACTTGACTGGAATCAATAACGTCTGAACTGTTTCATCCGCAGGCCTTGTCGGAATTGATTGGGATAATATGACTTCTAAGGCATCGGTGGACACTGTTTCAGTTACTTCAACAACCGGGGTACCCGCCTGGCGATACCAGTTTCTGAATAAAGACATATCGAAGTTGTTTGCATCAGCCATAGCTGAAACAAAATCATCACAAGTCACCGCCTGGCCGTCGTGCCTAGAAAAGTACAAATCCATACCTCTACGGAACCCTTCGACACCCAGGAGACTGTGCATCATGCGTATAACTTCGGCCCCCTTGTCATACACAGTCACCGTGTAGAAGTTGTTCATTTCGATAACTTTTTCAGGTCGGATGGGATGAGCCATCGGTCCAGCATCTTCGGCAAACTGCATGGTTCTCATGACGTTGGCATGACTAATACGCTCGAGTACTTCACTGCCCATGTCTGCGCTGAACTGTTGGTCGCGAAACACGGTTAAGCCTTCTTTCAAACTCAATTGAAACCAATCTCGGCAGGTTACCCGGTTTCCGGTCCAGTTGTGAAAATACTCATGCGCAATGACCGCCTCTACGCCGTGGTAATCTGTGTCAGTCGCGGTTCTTTCATCGGCCATTACGTATTTGCTGTTAAAAACGTTGAGCCCTTTGTTTTCCATCGCACCCATGTTGAAGAAATCGACAGCAACAATCATGTACTTTTCTAAGTCGTATTCTAAGCCATAAGTTTGTTCGTCCCAGAGCATAGACTTCTTAAGTGACGTCATCGCATGGTGCGCTAAATTTAAGTTGCCCTTATCGACAAACAACTGCAAAGCGACATCCCTACCTGAACCTGTTTGGTATTGATCTTCAAGTAAATCAAAATCACCTGCGACTAAGGCAAACAAATAACTTGGCTTTGGAAATGGATCGTGCCATTTCACCCAGTGCGTCGTTTGCCCGTCCTCTTCTAATTCACCGTGCTCAATGTCGTTTCCGTTTGAGAGCATATAAGGATAGGACGCTTTGTCCGCAAAAATGGTCACGGTAAAGACTGACAATACATCTGGACGGTCTAAGAATGGCGTTATTTTGCGAAAACCCTCAGCCTCACACTGAGTACAGAACACTCCGCTGGATTTATACAGACCTTCCAAAGCTTTGTTATTCAATGGGTCTATGTTGCACTCTATTTCCAGCTCAAACTGACTCGGTACCGAAAAGATAATCAATTGCTGTTCTTTTATCGTGTATTCAGAGGAATCAAGTGATCGGCCATCTATTTTTACTTCCGAGATGTCTTTAACATCGGCATCCAGTGTTAAGTCTGTAACTTGCTCGTTTTTGCGCTCTATTCTTAAGTGACTTCGAACAAGTGTATTTTCATCGTCTAAATTGAAATACAAATCCGTCGTTGGGATTTGAAATGGCGAAGGTTGATAATCTTTTAAATATTTAGCGGTAGGTTTCGCAGTCATATATTTTCCCTTTGGACCGGATGGTCTGAAACAAAAAAGGCACCCTAAGGTGCCCTTCTAAACTCTATGCTGTGGCAACTTGTTTTTTTAATACTTTAATACCCAGCAAGGCAAATGCAATTGCCAAGATAGGATTTATCAAATTAAAGAAAGCGTAGTACCAATAGTCAAATGGACTGATTAACAATGCACCTGCCATGTAAGCACCACAGGTATTCCACGGGATCAGCGGGCTGGTAATCGTACCGCCGTCTTCTAATGCACGTGACAAATTGACACTTTCCAATCCACGTCGCTCATACTCTTCACGATACATGCGTCCAGGCATAACGATTGACATGTACTGGTCAGCCGTTGCTAGGTTCACGCCAAAGGCCGTAAATATAGTCGACGTAATCAAAGAGCCGCTGGACTTAGCAGCCTTCAAAATGCCTTGAACAAACACAGCTAACAAGCCAAGTTTCTCCATAACTGCACCAAACATCAACGCCGTCATGATAAGCCATGTAGTGTTTAGCATCGACGACATGCCACCGCGACTCAATAAGCTGTCCATGGTGTCGTTACCTGTTTCAATCGCAAAACCATCGTACATGGCTTTCCAAACGACACTAAGTTCGCCAAATTGAGCATCTTCGCCCGCTAAACGTACAAGCAAGTCTTGTTGAAATACGAGGGCCCAAACAGCACCGATCAACGCGCCAATGAATATCGCAGGAAATGCTGGCACTTTTTTGATTGCCATAGTTAGCAGTACAACCAAAGGCAACAGGTGGATAATGGAAATATCGTAGGTGTTCTCTAATATAGCTTGAACATTGCCAATGTTGACGTCTGACGAATTACCAGAATCGCTAAAACCTAAAAGCATGAAAAGAATCAACGCGATAACAAATGCTGGAACGGTAGTCCAAAGCATGTGACGAATGTGAGTAAATAAATCGCTTCCTGCTACCGCTGGTGCAAGGTTTGTGGTTTCTGACAATGGCGAAATTTTATCGCCGAAATAAGCGCCTGAAACAACTGCGCCTGCAGCAATCGCGGGTGACATACCGATACCGTTAGCAATGCCCATAAGCGCTACACCAACGGTCGCAGCGGTTGTCCATGAACTGCCGATACTCATTGCTACGATGGCGCTGATAAGACACGCAGCAGCATAAAACCAATCTGGGTTTAATACTTGAAGACCATAATAGATAAGTGTCGGTACCGTACCAGCAGCAAGCCAAGTGCCGATTAACGAACCAACAGCCAACAAGATAAATATGGCGCCCATTGACACCGAAATACCATGCACCATGGCCTCTTCGATCGACTTCCATGTATAACCGTTCTTTATCCCTATTAATGCGGCGATGCCCGCAGAAATCAAAAGAATAATCTGATTAGGGCCAAACGAACTGTCGCCGCCATACATAAATACAGAGAACGCCAACATTAAAACTAAGAATATTAGTGGAATACTGGCGTCTAAAAAATTGGGTTGTCTTACCGTTTTCAAAACATTTCCTCTAGTCATCGGTGGCTTAGCCACCGATATTGACGATACCTATCAAATTCAAAAATACAAACAGAATCGCTAATGGTGTAAACCACTTAAGCGTCAGGTACCAAAGATTGAATAGACCATCGCTTAATGCGATTTCTTCTTTAGCGGCTTCTTTCTTCATAACCCAAGCTACGAAAACTGCAGTTGCTAAACCACCTAGAGGAAGCAAAACGTCTGCGGTTAAGTGATCAATCAACTCAAAGTAGTTCGACACTTCTTTACCAACAAACACAAAACCTAATTTAGCCCATTCAGCACCTGTGAATGAGAATACGGTCAGCATCGACATAAACCATAAAATGACAATAGAAAGTGCGGCTGCTTTAATTCTTGTCAAACCAGCACGCTCTACTAACCAAGCTACCGCAGATTCGACCATTGAGATTGCAGAGGTAAACGCCGCAAAGCCCAGCATTACGAAAAATAGCGTGCCAAATAAGGTGCCGCCCCACATTTGTCCAAATGCAATAGGTAAGCTAACGAAGACCAAACCAGGACCTTGGCTCGCTTCTAGGCCGTTGCCAAATACGATTGGATAAATTGCCAGTCCAGCAATCAAGGCGATCAACGTATCGGCAATGGCAATCATAACCACAGATTGAGTAATTGATGTTTGCTGAGGTAAATAAGCGCCGTAAATCATCATAGCGCCCGAGGCTAAGCTCAGAGTAAAGAATGCGTGTCCGAGCGCGATAAGCACGCCAGAGTATGTTAATTTAGAAAAGTCTGGATCGAACATGAAATGCACGGTTTTCGCGAAGTCACCATTAATTGCAGAATAACCAGCGATTATTAGCAATAAAACTAACATCGCAGGCATCGCATAAGAGACTGCTTTTTCTAATCCTTTTTCCAACCCTTTACCTACAATGATACCGGTGACCACAAGTACGAAGGTTGTCCAACCAATTAAACGAACAGGATCAGCAAGTAGATTATCAAAAATACCGCCAATTTCTTCTGGGGTGGCACCGTTAAAGTTGCCCGCACCTGCTTGGAAAATATAAGACACGGCCCATCCAGCGATTACTGAATAGAACGACAAAATTAGGAAGCCAGCAATCAAGCCAACCCAACCAACAATGCTCCATTTAGTATTGGCACCGGCTTCAATGGCTAACGCTTTAACGGAATTGCCTGGGCTTTGGCGCCCACGCCGCCCTATCAAAACCTCTGCCATCATCACGGGGATACCGATCGCAAAAATACACAAAAGATAGACGATGACAAACGCACCACCACCGTTTTCACCCATGATGTAAGGAAACTTCCAAATATTCCCCAGACCAACTGCCGCGCCTGTCGCAGCTAAGATGAACGCCAAACGGCTAGACCATTGACCATGATCAACACGAACTGTTGACATGTATCCCCCTCAGACAAAGTTAGATATTGTTATTATTTTTTTAATAGACAAAAAGCAGCCATAGGCTGCTTTTTGCAAAGTTTACATTATTATTTTGAAACGTTAGCGTACTGACCCAGAGAAATAAGGTCGCTGACAATACGAACCGTCTCTTCTAAAAACGGATCCAGTTCATCAAGCTTCTCTGGCGTTTCGTCGTCCAAGCTTTCTACTTTTTCGAAACCTAAACGGGCCAACCTTTCGTTTAGTCGCTTAAGGTTCTTAGCTTTGTTTTCGTCTTTTTCAGCTAAACGTTCTTTTTCATTCAACGAAATCGTCTTTCTGTCTTTGTTTTCGTTGTATTCTTTAATGTCTTGAGCCAAGTAATTAAATTCTGGTTCAGACTCAATTCTCGATAAGTGGCGTTGATTAAGTACTTGGACTTGATTCACGATTTCACGAGACGACTTATACTTCACCGGACGAATGTTATCCCAAGGCAGTGCATTTTCTTCCTGACTTTCGCCCCACTCTGCTGGCTCAATCATTGAAGGGAACAATATATCTGGAACAACACCTTTATGTTGGGTACTCCCGCCATTAATTCGATAGAACTTGGCGACAGTGTATTGAACTGAGCCTAACTTATTGTCGAACAAGTCGAAGCGGCGCATAAGAGGACGGTGTTCCTGAACTGTGCCTTTACCAAACGTTTGCTCACCAACAATCAATGCACGACCGTAATCTTGCAACGCCGCCGAGAAAATCTCCGACGCTGACGCGCTGTATCTGTCTACCATCACCGTTAGAGGTCCATCGTAGTATGTAACGCCATCATGGTCACCTCGGACATCGATATTGCCCACTTGATTGCGGATCTGAACCACAGGACCTTTATCGATAAACAAGCCAGTTAACAGAGACGCCTCAGATAACGAACCGCCGCCATTGCCGCGAAGGTCGACAATAATGCCGTCAACATTCTGATCTTTTAACTTCTTAATTTCTTTTTTTACGTCGGCGTGAAGGTTGTTGTAAAAGCTCGGGATTGTGATAACACCGACCTTTGACTCAACTTTACCGGTAAGCGATTCAAACACGCTAGAATCTGCAGCTCGGTCTTCAAGACGCACTTTGTCGCGAATGATAGAAACTTCTTTAGAGTTCTCTGGGGTGTTTTCACCACGGACCACTTGCAGGCGCACTTCAGTGCCTTTTTTGCCTTTTATCAATTCAACAACTTCGTCTAAACGCCAGCCGACAATATCAACGTAATCATCTTCGCCTTGAGCGACCGCTATGATCTTGTCTTCTGGTTTGAGCTGCTCGGTCTTATCAGCAGGTCCACCAGGCACTAGACTTTGGATCATTGTGAACTCGTCTTCTGGTCTTAAAACGGCACCAATGCCCTCTAATTCCAGATTCATGTCCATTTGGAAACGCTCTGCGCGTCTCGGTGACAAGTAAGACGTATGAGCCTCAATGCTACGAGCGTAGGCGTTCATTATCACCTGGAACGCGTCTTCACTCTGTGATTGTGACAAACGGCGCATAGTGTTTTTATAACGCTTTGTTAGGGTCTCTTTGATCTTGGCCGGTTCTTTGCCCGCCAACTTTAAGTTGAGCGCATCGTACTTGACCTTTTGGCGCCAGTACTCATCAAGCTCGGCATTGTTAGATGCCCATTCGATTTCTTCGCGGTCGTAATAGAATTCGTCTTTCTTAGTGAAATCCATGACGCTGTCTAACATCGCAATAGACTGTTCCAATCGCTCAATTCGGCGTCGAACACTCTCTTCGTACATGTCAAAAGCAAACTCAAGATTGCCGGTCTTGATGCCGTCATCAAACTTGCTGCGGTACTTCGCGAACTTCTCAATATCAGCAGCTAAAAACAAGCTTTTGTTGTAATCGACGACTTCTAGATAACGATTCCAAATCTTTTCCGAGAGTTGGTCATTTAGCTGTACGTTTTTATAGTGATATCGAGTAAATCGATTATCGATTCGCTGAATCGCTTTTTTGTGCTGGCTTTCTTGAGACAATGCTGGCGCTTCAAAAGGCTTTGCAGCCTCTTGAGCTTGAACTAAAGCTGTTGCGACAAGCGCCGATACGGCGGCAACTGAAAACATACGCTTAAATGACTGCATAAACACTCCTATGCTTGGAAAATATTATCCTTGTTCACTTTCATCGTCATACCTGATGATAATTGAACTGACACTTCGTCTTTGGACGTTTCGACAATGGTCGCTGCAACCGGAGAAGCGCCTAATTTTACTTGAACCTTCTTCCCAACAGAAAAGTCCTCATTGGCAACTAACGGCTTATCTGCAGCTTTTGGCTTTGCGCCTTTGTTAGTTGATTTTGGTTTTCTTTTCGGTGGATTACCAACCGCTTTGGCTGATTTTTTGTAAGAATTCTTATCTTTAGCTTGCTTGGCTTTGCGCTGCTCATTAAATTTTGCTTTGCTTTCAGCCAACTGTTGCTGTGCATGTTCGACATGCTCTTCAGTCAAAGGTTCAACATCATTTCCTTCAAGGTCGACACGTTGACCACCTTTAATGACTGCCTCTAAGTAGCGCCAGCTGTTTGTATAGCGGCGCAGAGCGTGGCGGATTTGAGTTTTTGAAACTGGATCTTCTTCGCTAATCTGTTCAGCGATATCGGCAAAAATTCCGATTTTTAACGGTTTTGCGTCGCCTTTGACGCTAAAGCTGCTTGGAAACTTATTGGCTAAAAATTCAATCACCGTGTTTAAATCGGTTTTTTCTTGAGATTGCATTACTCGTACTCTATTTCATCTAATTTCTGGCGCACAAAAGTGTCACACCAGCTTTCTAATTCGTCTAATTCGCTTTCAATAATGAAGTCTTGCCCTGCCACTGCGCCCCAAAGTTCATCGAACATTTGTTGCGCCATATACGCGGAGATATCGTCAGGTAACATTGCGTAGGTTTGATAAATCAAACTGTTGATTCGCTCTGTAACCTCTTCTTCTTCACCATCCCAATCACCGACCAGTTCAATACCAATCAAGTAATCACGAACATCAATTAATTCTTTCATTCTAGGATTGCCAGATAGACTGGATATAATCAACCAAGGCTTCTAATCCCGCCTGATCGTCTTGATCAAAACGCGCAATCTTTGGTGAATCGATATCCAATACTGCAACCACTTTGCCTGCAACCTTCACAGGCACAACAATTTCTGAATTGCTTGCCGCATCGCATGCGATATGGCCGTCAAATTGATGCACATCTTCTACTAGCATAGTCTGCTCTGTAGATACTGCGGTCCCACATACTCCCCTTCCGACAGGAATGCGAATACACGCAGCTTTGCCTTGAAACGGGCCTAACACTAACTCTTCTGACTCATTCTTTAAATCAGGTTGCATTAAGTAGAACCCAGCCCAATTTAAATCGGTCATTTGGTCGAACAAAATTGCACTTATGTTAGCAAGATTCGCCGTTAAGTTTGGCTCGCCTTCTGTTAGCGCTTGCACCTGCATTTTTATCGTTCGATATAATTCTTTCTTGTCCACGCTTTACTTACTCACTGTTACAGCAGACCTGCATCAACGCGGTAACTTAACTCTTATTCCACTAAATTTAAAGCTTGAGTCTCGATTTATTGCGATTAGTTTTACTTAATTGGATAAAAAATCCGCGGTTGATTCTTTTGCTTACGCTACATAATTTATTTTAGCTCAATGATTACACCTAGCTTTGCCAAAAATTGGAGTAAATTGATGTGCACAATGGTACTTTGATGAAAGACTTTACTAATTGCGTGCAAGTCGTTAAAAATTTAATCAAAATCAAATGAACTTCTCGAATTAATTGCCATACTGCAGAAAAACTTAGGTAAAAACATGAAACGAATTGCACTGCTCACTTCTGGTGGCGACGCACCCGGTATGAACGCTGCTATCCACTCCATAGTGATGTCTTGTCACCACGAAGGTATCGAAGTCATTGGTTTCGACAAAGGGTTTAATGGTTTGCTGGATAACGAATACCACCCCCTTACCCATCACGACGTAAAACATATTATTCACATGGGCGGCACCATTCTTAAAAGCGCTCGCTGCCATAGGTTAATGGAAAGTGAATACCAAACATTGGCCGCGAAACACCTCAACCAACTAAACCTGGATGGGCTGATTGTTATTGGCGGCGATGGTAGCTTTCGAGGCGGCGCGGTACTGAGCAGCCTAACGTCTGTGCCCGTCATAGGTGTTCCTGCGACAATAGACAATGACTTAGAAGGTACTGATGCGACCATCGGTTTTTATACGGCGGTACAAACTGCAGTAGAAGCCGTAGATAAAATTCGAGATACCGCAGATGCGTTTGAACGTATTTTTATTGTCGAGGTCATGGGCCGTAATAGTGGCTTCTTAGCGTTGGATACGGGTATCGCTACAGAAGCTGAACTGATAATTTGCCCAGAAATGCGTATAGATGTTTCCCAACTTGCAGAAAATATCGCCGTTCACAATCGTCAATACATAGAAACCTTTGGTCATTCTAGCTACATCATAGTAATGGCGGAAAATACTTACCCCGGCGGAGCTAGCGCACTGGCGTTTGAGCTAAGTAAAAACCGCGGCATTGAATGTAGAGCAACCGTTTTAGGTCATATCCAAAGGGGTGGCAATGCCATCGCCAATGACAGATTGTTAGCGTCCAAGTTAGGCGACGCCGCTGTAGAGGCTCTGCAATGTGGCTTATCGGGTAAGATGGTTGGATTAGTACAGGGAAAGATCAAATACACACGATTTGATGCCTGCGGCCTAAAAGAAAAGGCACCTGATCCTTACTTGATGCATTTGTATCAAACCAAACTTATGACGTAATTCGTCGGTTTGCTATTTGGCCTTTCTTGCATGTATCAAATTTCTACCGACGTAACACGCGCGTTAATCAACTATCTATCGCTTCGAGGATTAGAGTCTTCGTTGTGTTTTGATGCGTTGGGTATTACTGAGCAAGATTTCAATAAGCTCCAGTTTGTGAGCGCCGCTAAATATGACGAACTTTATGATTTAGCTGAAAGAGAGTTAAAGAACGACAAAATAGGCTTTGAGTTCGCTCGCCACTCCGATGCAGAAAAATGGGGTATTTTGGGAAACATCGCTTACACCTCGAAAAACCTCGAACAAGCGCTTCTACTTCAACAGAAGTATCAAAGCATAACTGGGTCAATCGGCACGCCAGTTTTCCAGAGTGATGTGGAGCACTTAAGTTTGTTATGGCTTCCATCTGCCCCCTACAACCCCAATGTGGCAGAAGAAATAGTAACCAGTTGGGTCGAAATTAGCCGTCGGTTAACAGCGCAACATCTCAAGCCGATAGAGGTTATGTTTTCTCATTCCCGGGGTGAAGACACCAAAGAGGCCTATGAGAACTATTTTGGCTGCCCGGTGACATTTGGCGTCAAACAAAATGGCTTACGAATCGACAAATCGGTTTTATTGCTTGATAACAGTCGGGCGAATACCGACCTCAACTCTGCTTTGACCCACTACGCCGACGCATTACTGCAAAAGCTATCAAAACAAGACCCAGTTAGTATCGCTAATAAGTTTATTCGCAACGCGTTACCAAACTCTCAACCCAAATTAGCGGACCTAGCGGTCTACCTAGGCACGAGTGAGCGCAGTCTACAGAGACAATTGGCACAACAAGATACCACTTTTAAACATCTGTTAAATCGATGCCGACATCAACTGAGCCAATATTATTTGACCGCCACAGATTTCACAATTGAAGAGGTTTCTGCCCTTCTATCATTCTCAGAGCCCAGTGCGTTTATTAGAGCGTTCAAAGGTTGGGAGCAACAAACGCCCAGCCAATATCGTACCGAAAATAGAACAGACATTTGACGCCAAAAATGTGGCACCTACAGTCATTGAGGTCACACTGTCATTGTCTAGAATAGACATATGATGAATCAAATGGGTAGCATTTTGGAGTTATCGCAAGTCAATTATGACATGAATGCGCAATGGCTTTTGAGCGCCGTACTTGCAAGTATGGTGTTAGGTGTTGCCCTCAATATCAAAAGCGACGATTTTAAACAGATACTGGCCGCGCCGAAAGCGGTTTTTGCCGGTTTATCTGCGCAGTTTTTAATACTGCCGGCAGCCACGTTCGGCTTGACCTTAGCAGTAGATTTTCATCCCGGAATAGAGCTTGGAATGTTGCTTGTTGCCGCTTGTCCTGGCGGTGCCGTGTCGAACTTTGTGACTCAATTAGGGCGTGGCAATGTCGCCCTGTCAATATCTCTTACTGCTTGCGCGAGTCTTTTAGCAATTATAATGCTGCCGTTTAATTTCCTATTTTGGGCTCAACAAAACCCTGACACCGCAAAACTAATGACCGCTGTTGATGTTGATGAGTATAAATTAATGCTCAATTTGATATTGGTGCTTGCAGTTCCGCTTTTTACTGGATTAGTTCTGCGCCACCACTTCGCGAGCTTTGCCTCACAACTGCACAAAATACTAAACATAACCAGCAGCATGGCATTAGCCATCTTTATCCTTGTCGCTGTCAGCCAAAATTTTGAAGCCTTTACTCAATCCTTTGCCACGATTTTTTGGATTGTTCTCGTCCACAATGCCCTCGCCTACGGTTTGGGTTTCTGCGCCGCAAAGCTATCAAGATTGAACCGTAAAGACACCATCGCGACAGTCATTGAAGTGGGAATGCAAAACTCTTCGCTTGCGATTGCCATTGTATTTACTCAGTTCAGCGGCCAACCAGAAATGGCTTTGATATGCGCCTTTTGGGGCACTTGGCATTTGCTTTCGGGGGTAATCGTTGCTTTTGCTTCAAGATCAAGGTGGTCGGAGGCAAGGTTATGAAAATACTCGTGACTGGCGCATCGGGCAGCCTCGGTTCCGCCCTTTTAGCCCAGCTAGAGCAAATAAAAGATGTTCAAATCTATGCTACGGACATTCAGCCTTCGCCTTGCTCATTTAAAAATCTAGTGTTCAAGCAATTCGATATCCGTCAAATAGAGTTTCTCAACTGGGTGGAGCTCGTAGAGCCTGACGTCATCGTGCACCTTGCCAGTATTTTGCAGATTGGTGGGCAACTGACTAGAGAAATGGCTTACCAAATTGATGTTGTTGCGACCGAAGCGTTGATCAGCAAAGCATGTGATATCGGCTGCAAAAAATTGATCGTTACCACAAGCGGCGCTGCCTATGGTTACTACCCTCGAAACAAGGGTAAGGAAATCACAGAAAACTGGAGCCGATTGGGCAACGAAGATTATTTCTACAGCGACCACAAACGTCAAATTGAACGTCTACTTGAACAGGCTCGAAGAAATTGTCCGACGCTAAAACAAGTGGTGTTTCGACCAGGGGCAATCTTAGGCCCGAATTTTAAAGGTCCGGTCGTTGATCTGTTTAAACAGCGAGTTTTTACTGGCCTTGTTGGCTACCCAGGCCTTTTTAACTTCATCTGGGTCGACGATGTGGTTGATTATTTGCTTGAAGCCATCAGCACTGATATTTGTGGCGAGTTTAATATCGCTGGTGAAGGCGTATTATCGATGAAACGAATTGCCCAAATTTGCGGTAGACCCTACATCCCTTTGCCTGCGCCACTTGTCCAAGCGGCGTTGGCTATATTAAAACCACTTGGGCTAATTCAGTATGGTCCTGAACAAGTCAAATTCATCAAGTATCGACCGGTTTTGTCCAGTCAAAAAATCCGCCAAGAATTTGTTCATCAACCAAAGTACACCAGCGAATCAGCGTTTAAACAATTTACGCTCACCTTGTCATCGGAGGCCAAATGAAGTTTCGTCACATAGCCACGCTTTGCATAGCCGCATGCAGTTTCAGTTCAGCACAAGCAAACGAAGTCACTGTAACGGATGATAAAGACCAGCCTCTGGCTAACGTAATGGTGATGCAATCGCCATTAGAAAGCTTCAACCTCGATCGCTCAGATATGGGCTACCCGCCGCATGGCAAGCTCAATAGAGCAATCCATATCAATACTAAATTTACGGATTCAAACGGCCGAATTTCGTTTTCAACCTATCCAGATGAAAAAGTACGGTTGCGATTTCGAGCTCCGGAGCTTGAAGATGTCACTCTAGAGACGATTGGAGGCACGCCAGTATCAGTAGCGATGAAGGAAATCTCAGACCCTCTAAAGCTTGCTGAGTCTCGCCCCGCCAATACCTGGCTAGCGGCATTAGATTTAGGTGGCGATTCAGATTTAATGAAACACTACGTCTTGCAATGCGGCTTTTGCCATCAACAAGGTTCGCACTTTTTCCGCCGACCACGTCCACAAGAAAATTGGACAGAAGTGATTGAACGAATGATAGGTTACGGCGCTCGTATTCACGATGACGCCCGAGAAATACTGCCGGCATTGCTCACGGATGGATACAAAAAGTTGTATGAAAATCCAGAAATGGTCCCTGTTGGCACGCCTTGGTCACCAGAAATTCAAAAAGCGAACATTCGTTCTTGGCCCATTGGTGACGCTTTCTCGCAGATGCATGATTTACTCTACCACTCCTCCGGTCTCATTTATGTCGGCGACAACTTACAAGACCGGCTCTATGAAATTGATCCTAAAACAGGTGAGTTTACCGTCTATCGCTTAAAAAGAGAGCCGGACGACAAACACGGAGGTTTAATGGGCGCAAGACTTTCAAGCTTCCCCAAACATGAGACATTTGCAGGCATTCACTCTTTTGCGGAGTCACCGGTTGACGGCAACATATTCATTACGACCTCTTATCAACAACGAATCGTAGAATTCAATCCCAAAACCAAGACGTTTATCAATCACCCAATGGAAGAAGGTTACTACCCTCACACAATCCGTATCGACCAGCAAGATCGCGTTTGGTTTACCATGGCGTTGTCAAATCAGATTGCTATGTATGACCGCCAAACTAAAAAGTTCGAGCTATTTGACCTGCCAAGCCGCAACTTTCAAGAAGGCATGACAATATCGATGATGGGCGTGATCTTAAAGCTGATGGACTGGGGTGTTCCACTCGCTAACTGGGTCAGTATTGACGAGCAAAGTTCTGGTCTACCTATGCCATACGGAATCGATATTACGCCAAACGGTGACATCTGGTTTGCCAGACTATTGGCGGATTCCATTGGCAAAATTGACGCTAAAACGAAGAAAATCACAGTCTATCCGACGCCGTTTAAAGGCCCGAGAAGACTGCGTACCGACTCAAAAGGAAACCTTTGGATTGCAGCTTTTCCAGAGTCAATGATTGTCAAATTTGATCCGATCACTGAGACGTTCACTAATTATTCTATGCCTGTCTTCCCAATTGGCAGTGAATCACCTTATTCCTTGAATGTCGATACCCAGCGAGACATTGTATGGGTCAACGGCAACACTTCTGATGCTTTGTATAGTTACGATATTAATGCCAATAAATGGCAACACTACCCGATGCCAAAACGCGTTACTTTCACCCGTGACGTGGAAATAGCCCCAAATGGCGACGTTTACACCACCAACTCAAGTTTCCCGAGCTGGCATATTGAAGATGCACAACCTACGCTGATTCGATTGCAACCCTCTTATTCCGACCACCGATAAGAGGACGCTCGGTGAAACTTGGGTACTTCCTTTGGTCATGTTTGCTCGCCTTTATTGGCGGGCACATGCTCAATTACACCGTGATATTTTTAGCATTGGAGTGGTTCAACTCGCCTTTTTTTAGTGGTTTTGGGTTTGCGCTGGCGTTTGGACCTCCGATTATCTTGGGTTGGTTGGCTGGAGTCTATTGCGACCGATATGCGCCAAGAAGAGTGATCCTCATTGCCCAGAATGCCTACTTGTTGGCGGCGGTAATACTCGGTACTGCGCTATATTTGCAACCTCACAACCGACTGTCCTTTTACCTGATAGCCAGTTTTTGTTTAGGAGTCGCTTGGTCATTTGTTGCCCCAGCCCGCTTTGCTGCGGTTCGTTTTTACGTTGAACCAAACAAACTGGTCGCTGCAACCATTAGCCTAAACGTAATGGTTATGCTTGGATTTGGGTTAGCGCCGATATTGGTAAAAGCCCTCAGCTACTATTTGGATTGGTGGGTCGTGTTAACCGTCAGTTCGACATTCATCTTTATTTCTAGCGCCATACTGTTGCGCTTACCCCACCCATTTACACCAGATACCAAGCAGTCGACCGTGACCATGTTAAATCAGGTAAAAGCAGTCATAGCAGGTTCTATGCAATTACAAACTTATCTGCAGCTCGCTGCGGCTGTGTATTTGTTGATGGGTCCAATTCAAATACTGTTGCCCAATATCGCCCAACACCTACTCAATCTCTCGCAGCTACAACAAGGCTTGTATTTAAGTTTAGTGGCATTAGCGCTCATTACCGGTGGACTTGTTGCACTGGGGATAAAACATTGGAAAGACCGGATAGACTACTTAGTGGCTATCATAACTTTGAGTACCGCAGGTTTGATTTCACTGAGCATCATCAGTCAGCCTTTAGTATCCTCAATTGTGTTGTTTATTTCCGCAAGTCTCGGTGGCATATCAGTAAGTCTGATCGTTTCCGGATTACAAAGCCAATCAAACGACAATGTGCGGGGACGTGTCATGGCAAGTTACACCATATTAAGCCAGGTCTTACCGGCCTTTAGTGGTTTGCTCGCGGGGTTTGTTGCTGAAACCCAGAGTACAAGTTTCGGGTTTATCGCCACCTCTCTTTTAGTCGTCATACTTCTGTCTTTTATCAGTCTTAGATGTATTCGTTCAAACCAACTAGAGAAAATTCGTCAATGTTTCTGAATCGCAACTCAAAATATTTTACCAATAAACGTGTTGTGATCACCGGCGGCGGTGGTGGTTTAGGTCAAGCGCTCGTAGCGCGATTAAAAACACACTGTGAACACATCTATCTGGTAGACATTCAATTTTCGGCCCCACCCACTACTGACAATATCAGTCACATACATTGTGATGTTACGAGTTTGCACGAAGTAGAAGAAGAGCTTGGTTCACTGCCAGAAATAGATATTGTGATCAATAATGCAGGCGTCACTCACCTAAGCAAAGCACTCGACACCGATTTTACCGTCTTTGAAAAAGTTCTTAATGTAAATCTAATGGCTAGTATCTATGTAACCCAAACGCTGTTGCCAAGGCTAATTAGACGCAGAGGTCATTTGGTCGGTGTCAGCAGTGTTGCCGGCTATACCCCTCTGTTTGGACGCAGTGCTTACAGCGCCAGTAAACATGCCCTAGAGGCTTATTGCTTGTCAGTGTACGCAGAATACAAAGCTCAAGGACTTGATCTAACCGTCATACGTCCCGCTTACATCGCGACCCAGCCAAATAAAACAGCCAACCTCAACGCTGGTATTACTTCACCGGGCGCCAACAAAAAGCAGAGTTCAAGTACTTCGTTAACAGCAGAAGCAGCAGCAAATAAGATAGTCGCAGCCATCGCTGAGAAGACGCTTTTTTGCGAAGTTGGAATGTTAGCTCGTACCGCTAAATGGATTTTTCGGCTGTTTCCTAGCTTCTACATAAAGAAAATGGTCGCTCGTACGAAAGCGGACTTTGAAGATTAAAGTTTATTTAGTACGGCGAGTTGTAACCCATTTGGCGCGGTAACAAAATACATCTTCTCTCCGTGTTGCTCCATTGGCCCATAGAGCTCGTATCCCTGATTTTGCAGATTCGACGCGTAAACATCGGCATCATCTACTTCTAACTGTAGGATCAGTCCTGCTGGCATCTGTTCCGAACTTTGCCACTGCTCGAGCTAATTGTCACCGGCCTCAAAAATCGTACCGCTCACAGTTGATGGTTCGCAATCACCTTTTCTAACTAAACCAAGGGCGTCAAAAAATTTTACCATTTCATCGTTGTTGTCATTGACCTGGCAAAAACGTATTCGTTTAACTGACATAAAGCCGCTCCTCGGTGGTTAAACTAACCATTGTGCTGCAGCACCAATGCTATAGCAAAACCCAGACACTAACATCATCGCAAAATAGACATCAAGAAATCGGTATATATCTGCCCTAGCTACATAATTTTGTTGATAAAACTGCTTGATACTAGCGGAGCGGAGACTGACTAGCTTAGCCCATACTTTTTTTGCAATTCGGCCAAACGTTAGAGCGCCCGCCCCCAGGGATACCGCGAAGAACAGAGACCAGCCAAGAAACCCAGCAACAAATAAAGATGAAAAAACGAACCCTGCTAATGTCAGAAAAATTAACAGTTGTGCTGGCGAGGCTCGCCGTATTCGCTTATCTGCAACTTCAGCCGTGTTCACGTTCTCTATCTCCATGTAATAGGCACTTATTCAGGCAAATACCTTTGTGGCCTGCTAGCGCATTGATTTTTATTATTATTGTTATTATTGAGTACTAAATTTGTATTGGTTAAATTATCGGCGCACAAGCAATAAATGCTTGTATATTCGCCACTTACCTTTTAACACTCGACTAATTTACTTCAAGTTTAATGCCAAAATCTAAGGGGGTGTAACAAAATGGTAATGATTTTCGATTAGGTTTTGTATTTGTTGAAAATTGTCAATATTGCACTCTTTTGTCGAAAAAAAAGAGGCATGCGCCTCTTTTATCTACAAGAACAAACTTCTGACCTTGTCTCGGTAACTGCGACTAACTCGAATTTCATGTTCATTACTGAGCTGAATAACATATTCGCCACTGCTCAAGGTAAGTACTTTTTTTACCGCTGAGTTATTGACTAACACACTGCGGTGCACACGAACAAACTGTTTTGGATCAAGCTCCAATTCAAGCTGTTTCATAGTCTTTCTGAGAATATGTGTTTGGCCGTCTTCACAGTGGACACACATATAGTCGCCAGCTGCGTCAACCCAAATGACATCTTTAACCGGGATTCGAGTCGTCTCACCAACATCTTTCACCGAAATGTAGTTATTGTATTCTTTTACTTGAATGGGCTCGCCATCTGCCAGGTTCTTCAAGATCGTTTCGGTATCGGAGCCTGTAAGTTGAGCCATCATATCAACTAACTTTGATTGGTGATCGGTCTGATGTTCATGTTCAATTTGACTACGAATCTTCTCGATACACTCTTGCAAACGCTCATCATCAACCGGTTTCAGCAAGTAATCTAAGGCGTGGACTTCAAACGCTTTTAACGCATACTGATCGTAAGCTGTGACGAAGACAACCACAGGCAGTTGTTCCATTGATTCGTGAAGTGCAGATAATACTTCGAATCCCGTCATGCCTGGCATTTGAATATCTAAGAAAATTAAATCAGGCTTTTGCTCTGTGATTGTCGCTAAGCCTTCTTCCCCATTACTGCACTGAGCTATCAATTCAATGTCGGCGAATTGTTGCAATCGAATGGCCAAGCCCTTTCTTGCCAATGGCTCATCGTCTACAACGATAGTTCGAATATTATTTTCCATATTTATACTTCTTCAAACTCCAATGGAATACGAATATTAACCTTCAAACCTTGTGGCAAGTTTGAAGACAACGTGAATGAGTAATCGTCATACAAAGTGAGTAATCTGTCTTTTGTATTTGCGATACCCACACCTACCCCGTTACTGTCATTTTTCGCATTAGTATCTGTTAAGCCCGGTCCATTATCGCTGACTTCTAGCAGTAGATCGTGGCCAAACGTCTTGGCGACAATCTTTATCATACCGCCTTGGGTATTGACCGCAATAGCGTATTTAATAGCATTCTCGATCAAAGGTTGCAGTAACAAACTCGGCACCAACGCTTCTTTCGCATCCTCTGTCACCACCCATTCCACCGAAAGACGGTCTTCAAAGCGTATCTTTTCGATATCAAGGTAAAGCTCCAGAGCTTTTATTTCCTGCTTTAATCTGA
The DNA here is from genome assembly GCA_964229075.1 of Alteromonadaceae bacterium. Classification (GTDB taxonomy): domain Bacteria; phylum Pseudomonadota; class Gammaproteobacteria; order Enterobacterales; family Alteromonadaceae; genus Psychrosphaera. The sequence continues at coordinate 53,953 of CAXRBI010000060.1, forward strand.
CTTTTTTGATCGGATCGGTATGCAGCGAATAGCGAAGGAAATCACTTAATTTGGTCACCATGCCGTTCGCTGTTTTATTTTCTTCACATAAAACAAGCGTCGAAATGGCGTTTAGAGTATTAAACAAGAAATGGGGGTTTAGTTGATAACGCAACATTTTAAGCTGAGCTTCATTTGCCATATTGGCAGCTTTTAAAGCTTTTTGCTTTTCCTTTTGCAGCATTTGGTAGTACTTAATGCCAAAATATAAACCGCTCCAACACAATACGATGTAGAAGCTACCCAGTGTGTTACGGAAATAATAGATCCACTCCTGAGGTTTCCACCCAAACTTATAGAACTCCCAGTAACTGTAATTTTGGAAGACGCCCCACGCCGTGCCGACCAAATAAGATGCGCCGAGAATGGTCAATATCAACTTCCAAGGCGCCATCTCCCAAACGCGTCTGTAAAGATAACGCAATGGGAACGTCAGCATGCCACCAACATAAGCATTTGAAATGATAATAAAGACGTAACTGTCGCGCATATCGTTCATGAAGGAACCGATGTAATGCACGAGGGCGAAGCCTATCCAGCCGCCGATATGTAAGACCCAAAAAAATTGTCTGCGGTCTTCAACGAGTTTCTGTAAATTCAAAAAACGCCTGCCTTAAAAAAATGACAACAAATAACATTCAGTTAATGAACATTTTCAGATGATTTACAAACAATTATAAATGGTTTGAACAAGGGTACATCTCCAACGAGCGTGGAAGATGTACCGTTTATCGCAGGAAGGCTAATACTTTAGGTTTATTTTTTTGAAGCCGTGGCACAAGATCCAAGCGGGACCAATGAGCAAAAACTGCACGTCTTTGAAGAATGATGGTTTCTTTCCTTCAACTTTGTGTCCCCAAAATTGCAGGATCCAAGCCGCTACAAACACAACGACAGACATAGTAAGCACCGAGACTGACATGGTACTTTGCCACCACATAAGAAACGCGACGACGGCAACTGTAAACAGAAACATGCCTAACCCGACCATAAACGACAGAACAAAGTAAAAACCGATGACACCTACCGCAATTATTGTTGCCCAATTAATCCATACCGGTAAATCAGCAAAAGGAAAAGGTATCGACCAAAACAAGCCGACCACTGTCATGTAAATTGCAGGTACACAAATATAGTGAATGATCTTATTGAACGAGTTTTGATGACTCTCACCGTACTCGTCAAGCCACTGTTGAATAGACTTCATGATTCTCTCCCGCGTATGCTCGCGCTTTATAATTATAATTATATTTATTTTTGTTTCGGTCTTATAAGATCAGACCAGTTAACAAGTGTCGCTCGAAACAACACAAATTGAAACCCAAAATACAGAAATAAATACCTTCAGTACGACTATAGGTCGATTCCGGACAATACAGGGGTTGGTTTACGCATTTCATCAAGCGCAACAAATTTAAAAGAACCAGATATAGCTTTGTGCTTATCGTCTTGATACATATTTTCGATATAGATATTCACGTCCACCACTAAACTCGTGCGACCGATATTGCCTATGCTGGCCACCAGCTCAACGATAGAACCCGCCGGAATTGGTTCTTTGAAGTCGACCCTGTCGGATGAAATTGTGACTAATGGTTTGCGGCAAAATCTCGTTGCACAAACAAACGCGACTTCGTCCATCCAAGCCAACGCTTCACCACCAAACAAAGTATTGTGGTGATTTGTGCGTCCGGGGAAAACAGTTTTAGTTGTGTACGTGGTCGCATAATTTATGCGTGCTTGTACCTTCTCAGAGTATTCCATGCAGGCCTCAAGATTGGGAAATTGATAATAAAAGTATAGGGGTTAAAAGTGGTTGCAGCCTAATTACGGCAACAATAATTGCGGGTCCATGCGGCGGTCGAACCAATTTAACCGCCAATCCAAATGCGGGCCGGTCACACGACCAGTTGCGCCAATCTCGGCAACTTTCTGGCCTTGCTCAATCAAGTCACCCACTTTCACATCCAACTGACTCAAGTGGATGTAGGTGGTTGTAATGCCCATGCCGTGGTCGATGATTAAAGTCCCACCTGAGTAATACAGATCTGGCTCCGCCAAGACCACTTTACCCGGTAACGGCGCAATGACCTTGGTACCGGTTGGGCCGGCGATATCCATGCCGAAATGTGGACGTTTTGGCACACCATTGAACACCCGCTGAGAACCATAGACACCACTGATTCTGCCTTTGGCGGGACGAATCGCCTCAACCATAAAATCCAAACGATGACTCATGGCGCTGCGCGCTTGTTTTACCATTTTAGAATCGTTACGAATGCGCGAAAGAACTGATTCCGGTGGCGACACATACTTTTGCGGTACCCCTTCAATTCGGTCAATTTCGTATTCTCGAGCGGTAATTTTGATCGTCTTTGAATAGCTTGAACCATCGACAAACTCAACACTTAACACGTCATTGAGTTTTTCATCTCGGCCAAAACCAAACACAAAGACTGATTGGTTTGGGTGTACAGGAACTTTAACACCGCCTAACTTTACTGACTGAATTGGCTTTTCAGACTGACCAACAACCATGCCGCCTTGAATGAAGTCCCCTGATAACGAAATTTCCGCGCTAGCAGCAGCGATTGAGATAGAGCACAGTACCAGCGCAACCAGCTTACGCATAAGCGATGGCTCCTTTTGCTACGCCTTCGTATGCAATGACTTTGTATTCATTCTCAGGATGCTCAGCCTTTAGCTTATCCGCGATGTATTGGGCGATTAGCTCAACGGTAGTGTCTACGTTCATGGTGTAGACACTGCTTTTATCCATTGCCAACTCGAAATGGCCTTGAGAAGATTCATATTTGAAGCACACTTGTTGCTCTGTTGCAGTGATAAACTCAAGATTATCTGGTGCAACAACGTCTTCATCTGTGCCAACATAAATGTCTTCCCACAAACTCGACAATTCTTTTTCTAATCGAGGCGACTTCATACCATTTTCAAAGATTTGGATCTTACTGCGGTGACCATGGGCGATACGCTGGCAATTGCCATCGTGTTTCTTCAGGCCATGGGTATAGTGGTAATAAAAACCGCTAATGTCCTCTACCCTCAAAGACAATTCAACTTTCTTAACATTTGCTGGCAGTTGAGGTTTAATCACTGACGCCAAATGGGTGATGACATCATCCATTTCAATATGCGCGGCATCAATAAAACAGTAAGCATCTTCTGGACTGGAAATACGAATTAACTCTCCGCTTTCACTGGTAAATTCAACTTTCAAATAGTCGGTATTTTCAATGTGGTGCGCTTGCGCACCCGCATATTCAGATGGTATGACTAACTTGTGATCAACGGTGTCATCAATAATGCGCTTTACTTGTTTTTTCACCTTACCAAAATCTAACACCATGTTTTGTTCATCTAAGTCACCATGAAGAATCAAGTCGACAATCCAACTCTCTCCAACCATGCCTCTTTTAGTGCACAAATAGGAAAAATCAATAACGGTCAGGTCGTTAACAAATAATTGCATTTTTTACTCTCGATACAAAAACTGGCGGCATTATACGAATTTCCCTGTGAACGCGCATCAAATGTTTTATAGCTTGGCAGAATTTTTTAAATGTCGCATAGTTATCGTTAACTACTACACAAAAAACTGATATGAAAAAAGTATTTAGCTGTTTAAATAGCATTGAACTTGCACCTTATAAAAACTTACTTGAGCGGCACGAGATTCAGGTCCTGGTGAAAAACGAATTCACCGGCGGTGCTTTGGGCGAGATCCCCATTAATGAAAGCTGGCCACAACTTTGGGTGTTACACGATAACGACGAAGAAAAAGCCAGAGCCCTGTGCCTAGAGTTGGAACGAGAAGCGAAACGCCCCCAAAATGACTGGTCATGTCAATTCTGTGGTGAAGAGAATGCCAGCAGCTTTGAACTATGCTGGCATTGTGAAGGTATAAGAAGCGGAGTTTAGTTTACCAACTTCCCGTGTTTGCCATCGACAACCAAGGCTCTTGTGGCGGTAAATCACCATCTTTTTGGATTAACTCAATGGAGATCCCATCAGGAGACCTGACAAATGCCATGTGTCCACATCTTGGCGGTCGATTTATAACAACACCACCATCCATAAGCTTTTGGCAAATAGCGTATATATCATCAACTCTAAACGCTAAATGGCCGAAATTTCTGCCACCCGTGTATTCTTCAGGATCCCAATTGTAGGTCAATTCGATTGTTGGCTTCTTAGTCGCTTTCGCTTCTTCAAGTTGATCCGGTGCGGCAAGAAATACCAAGGTAAATCGCCCTTTTTCACTGTCTTTTCTAAACACTTCAATGAGTCCTAACAAATCACAATAAAATTTAAGGGATTCGTCTAGGTCTTTTACTCGTACCATAGTATGTACGTATTCCATTTTTCGCCTCATTTACAAAACGCATGACTAATCACAATAGGTTACTCAAAATCCCGCTTGCTGTCGTTTATTAATTTTGCCAAATCAGTATAATCGCGGTCTCTATTTTTTAGGCTGAACTCAGAATGCAGATTACTCTTGCACCGATGGAAGGTGTCATCGACCACCTAATGCGACACATGCTTACCAGCATGGGAGGGATAGATCTGTGTGTTACCGAGTTCATTCGAATTGTCGACCAGAAATTGCCGGAACGAGTCTTCCATCGTTTTTGCCCAGAATTAAAAAATGGCAGCAAAACGCCAAATGGCACACCAGTGAAGATTCAACTGTTAGGACAAGACCCTAATTGGCTCTCTGAAAACGCAGTTGTTGCCACTAACTTGGGAAGCCCTGGTATAGATTTAAATTTTGGCTGCCCGGCAAAAACGGTGAACAAAAGTCGTGGCGGTGCAGTGTTATTGCAAGACCCGGAGTGCTTGTATCAGATTGCGCGCGCCGTTAGAAGCGCAGTACCAAACCACCTGCCAGTTACAGCCAAAATGCGGCTTGGATTCAAAGACAAGTCGTTAGCGATCGAAAATGCCCAAGCGCTAGAGGCTGGCGGTGTTAACGAAATCGCTGTGCACGCTCGGACCAAAACCGAAGGTTACAATCCTCCAGCGTATTGGAGCTGGATTAAAACCATCAGTGATAATATTCAAACGCCTTTGGTTGCCAATGGCGAAATTTGGCAACCAAGCGACGCGAAACAATGCCAACAAGAGTCCGGTTGTGAAAATATAATGCTTGGCCGGGGCGCGTTGGCGGTTCCAAATTTATCGGCCTGGATCAAAGACCATTCAGAAAAGTTACCATGGCTAGAAATCTACGATTTGCTACTGGCGTTTGCACAATACAAAATCGAGGGTGACAAGGGCTTGTATTACTCAAATAGAGTTAAACAATGGCTTTCCTATTTGAAAATGCAGTACAGTGAAGCGCAGCCACTGTTTAGGCAAGCGCGTACGATAAGAAAACAGGACGAAATGGTTTCATTTCTTCAAAAAGAAAAAGCCATCTTCCAAAGCCTTAATGGCGCGAGCGCTGCTTAGTTTCAGGTTTTAGCTTGCAGTTAAAGGCAAACCACACTCTTGCCAATGAAGTAATCCCCCTTTGATATTTGCCACACGCTCTATTTGCGCTTTTTCCATCACGCTTACCGCCAATGCTGAACGTCGACCGCTGCGGCAGAACACGACCAAGGGTTTATCGTTTGTGAGTTGAGGTAAAAAATCTTCTAGCGTTTCCAAAGGGATATGCACTGCGCCTTCAATATGGCCTAGCTGAAATTCACTAGCCGCTCGTACATCTAAGATGGTCAACTCTTTGCGATGTTGTAATACCCATTGCGGCTCCACCTCGTGAACTCCAGCAAACGTTAGGTTCAATGGAGCCCAGTTAGGTCGCTCAGGCACAGATTCTGGTTGACCACACTTTAAATTTGCTGGCAATGCAATATCAATGAACTTGGGATGCGGAAGATGCATATTTTGCATGAAACCAACAAAATCATCCTTGCTGGCGCTGCCGCCGATACGGGTATTGTGTTGCTTTTCCTCTTTGACAGAACTCACTGTTCTGCCCGAATAATCATGCCCTGGGTATAAAAGGAAATCGTCCGGCAGAGTAAAAATCTGTTGCTGTATGGAATCATAGAGCTCTGCGGCATTGCCCTGCTGAAAATCACATCGTCCGCATCCCCTAATCAGCAGTGCATCGCCGGTAAATGCAGAACGCATCTCATCACTTACGAATGTCAAACAACCATCCGTATGACCAGGTGTGGCACGCACATCTAAATGGCAATGGCCAAACTCGACTACATCACCGTGTTTCAATTTAGTTTGGGTGTTTTCAGCACATATCGTCTCGGCACAGGCAATTTTACAACCGGTGTAGTGGTTTAATAACCATGCGCCCGTAACGTGATCTGCGTGGCAATGGGTATCCATTACTGCAACTAGATTCAGTTCAAGTTCCCTGATTAATGCAAGATCCCTATTCACCTGCTCAAAGACCGGATCAATGAACACTGCGTCTTTGGTTTCAGCACATGCAAGCAGATACGTATATGTCGATGACTTCGCGTCGAAAAGTTGCCTAAAAATCATTATCCAGCCTAAATTAGAAACGCCTTATATATCACATTATTATAAGCATATAACAAAAAGTAAAGCCTTCGAGCTAATTGATCTATGAAATAGACTTAGCTAGTCTGCTCAACAAATAACAACAACGAAAACGTCTGGAACAATCAATGAATACACCTAAGACTAAAAAACTGCTGCTTGCCAGTATTATTGCGCTCTCGCTTTCAGCCTGTGGAAACAGTGACGAAACAAAGGAAAAAGCCGCAGTGACGGCTGAAGACGCGAAAGCCTATGTGCTTGATGCAGAGAAACGCATTGCCGAAATATACGAATACGTCGCAAAGTCTGCCTGGGTTGCTCAAACCTACATTACAGAAGACACCCAATACCTTGCTTCAAAAGCAAATGAAGAATACAAGCTGCTCGGTATAGAGCTCGCCAACGGCGCAGCAAAATTTAATCACTTAGAGCTTGATCAAGACACCAAACGTAAACTCAACATGCTTCGCCTTGGTCTCACCCTTCCTGCGCCAGCAAATCAGCCAGAACTTGCCTCAGAATTGGCCAAGATTGAAAGCAAACTCGGGGCTATGTACGGTGCAGGTGTCACCCCAGATGGCACGCAACATGATCTCATCGCCCTGTCGCAAACATTAGCAACCTCAGATGATCCTGCGGCTATGTTAAAGGCGTGGAGCGACTGGCGCGAGGTGTCGCCACAAATGAAGAACGATTACACACGGTTAGTTGAAATAGCTAATTTAGGTGCAAAGGATCTAGGCTTTGACGATGTGGGTTCAATGTGGCGCAGTAACTACGATATGACACCAGATGCATTTGCGGCAGAGATGGACCGCGCCTGGGGCCAAGTAAAGCCGCTTTACGACGCACTTCACTGCCATGTTAGAGCAAAGCTTAACGACAAATACGGCGACGAGGTTGTGCCAAAACAAGGGCCAATTCCAGCTCATATGCTTGGCAATATGTGGGCTCAGTCTTGGGGCAACATTTATGATCTCGTTGGCCCACAAAGCGACGCCAGTATCGATGTGACAGAAAAGCTACTCGAGCAAGACTACGACTCGATTAAGATGGTAAAACAGGCCGAAGGCTTCTTTAACTCACTTGGATTTGAGCCATTGCCCGAGACTTTCTGGACAAAATCTATGTTTGATAAACCAGTTGATCGCAATGCCGTTTGTCATGCCAGCGCATGGGATATGAGTGAAACCGACTATCGAATTAAGATGTGCATTCAAACTACTGGTGAAGAATTCAATGTCATTCACCACGAACTGGGCCACAACATCTATCAACGTGCGTACAATTTAAAACAACCGATGTTGTATAGAAATAGCGCCAACGACGGATTTCATGAAGCCATTGGTGATACTGTCGCATTATCCATTACTCCAACGTACCTGAAAGAAATTGGCTTAATTGAAGAAGAACCTGATGCTTCGGGCGACTTACCGTTTTTATTGCGTATGGCAATGGACAAAGTCGCTTTCTTACCATTTGGCCTAATGGTGGATCAATGGCGCTGGAAAGTGTTCTCTGGGGAATTGTCTCCTGAACAATACAATCAGGGTTGGTGGGATCTAAGAGAAAAATACCAAGGTGTTAAGGCTCCAATCGAACGCTCAGCGGACGCATTTGACCCAGGTTCAAAATACCACATCCCTGCGAATACGCCTTACTCACGCTACTTCCTAGCGCATATTCTACAGTTCCAATTCCACAAGGAACTGTGCGCTATTGCTGGTCAAGATGGACCTTTACATAGATGCTCCATTTATAACAGTAAGGAAGCCGGTGAAAAACTTAATGCCATGTTGGAAATGGGTAATAGTCGACCTTGGCAGGAAGCACTAGCAACAATGACGGGCAAAGGCGGAATGGACGCATCGGCGGTACTCGATTACTTTGCACCGGTTAAGAAATGGCTAGATGAACAAAACAAAGATCGCCAATGTGGCTGGTAAGTCGCTAGGTGAATAAAAAAAGCCCCTTTGTTGGGGCTTTTTTTATTGCATTTTAATGTGTGGTTACTTTACACCTAGTTCGCGCAACCGCTCTTGCAAGTACTCTTTTGCGGTGTAACGCTCTGATAACACAACGTCTGGTCTCGCGTGCAAAAACAACGGCAAAGATATACGAGATTTCGTCTTGTCTTCACCTTCAGGGTTAACCACGCGGTGGATTGTGCTTGGGAAATAACCACCAGAGGCTTCCTGTAACATATCGCCGATATTAACGATGATGCAACCAAAGTCTCCAGGTACGTCATACCATTCGCCAGACTTCAATTTTACCTGTAATCCACTGGCGTTTGCCGCCGGCAGAATAGTCAACAGATTGATATCTCCGTGCGCCGCAGCGCGAATTGCACCAACCTCTTCTTCACCTGTGATCGGTGGGTAGTGCAATACTCTCAGTAACGTCTGTTCCGACGATTCAATCATCGAAGATAAAGGCATAGAGTATTTTGCAGCGACGTCTTTTGGCGAATGCTCTTCAACCCATTTTAATAAGGTTTCTGCGACTGAATTGGCTTGTTCAAAGTAGTCTTGAGCTTGCTGTTTCAACGCCTCAGGGCATTGACCCCAAGGATAATAATGGTAGTACTCTTTCAAATCTTTCTGGCTAAAACCTTTCGCCGTTTCCGACACTGACGCTGGAAAAAAACCGTCTTGAGTTTCAACATTAAAGCGATATTGCTCTTTGTCCGAATCGGCAAAAAACGTTGCCCAATTTTCATAGATGGCTTCTAAAACGTCTTTTTGAATCGGGTGGTTCTTAAGTACCCCAAATCCTGTCTCATGTAAGGATTTTACGAATTCTTCCGCAGCATTGTCTGCGTTAAAATCGACAACAGATAACATAGGTTTGTTCCTAATAATTATAATTATGGCGCGGATTATAGTGCAAAGCTTAGCCTTGCTCTAGTTTAGAGTCACCTTCTGCAGTGATCTGAGTCAAATTGGCTGGTTTCTTGAACAATTTATCACCAAACTGGAACAAACCTAAGCCCACTACGACCAATCCACCACCAATGAAAACACCATAGGAGAAGTGTTCATCATTAAAGATAACCCCTAACACAGTGCTCAATACGGGAGTCGCCATTACAATCAGCGCGACGGTGCTCGCCGCTAAGTTTTGCAGCACATAAAAATACGCCAAAAAACCAATAAACGAGGCAAAGACCCCGAGGTAAATTACCGACCATACCGCACGAGGTTGCCAATCTTGTACATTCAACTGACCATCCATTACCAGCCAGAACAGCAAAAACATCGGCATACTGACGATCAATGACCCCATAGTTGTCGACATTGCGTGCAGTTGCACATCAACACTTTTAACCAAAACACCGCTGAGACTGAAGGTGAATACGCCAACAAAAATAAACAGAAAGCCGATTGCACTGCTCTGCCCAACTGCCAAATTGTCCCAACTCACGATGCCTAAGCCCGCAAGTGCCATCACCAACGACAGTTTCTTTATTATTGAAAACGCTTTTTCGTCAAGAATTCGCTGGGCAAGAATCCCAGAAATAAACGGTGCAACACCAAACGATAAAGACATCAACCCAGAACTGATGTGACGCCCCGCTAAATAACAAAACAACATTCCGAAGGCTAAGCTCAAGCTGGAATACAAATAAACTTTAATGGCCTGTGGGCGCCAATCTAACTTGATTTTCAGAAACTTCATTAAAGGCAAACCTATCGCAACCGCGATGGCCATGCGCAGCAACAAGGCCAATGATGGCGATATCGATTCGCTACTCCATACGATCCCCAATGGGGTCGTAGACCATATTAAGATGACCAGTAAATAGGCCAAAGGTACGGACATGTCTGCTCCAAAATGACAAAAGAGATTAGTCTAGAGTATATACTTTAGAATGTAACTCAAAATTAATAAATAGACCTTTTCTTTTTTGCTCAAAATCGACACAATTGGGCAAATTTATTGACAAGAAAACGCAGTTTGAACACGGAATGCTAAAAAAAATATCGTTAGGAATCTTTATTACTCTAGCTACGTTACTCACACTGATTTGGATTACATCTCCACTTCTAGTTCGCAGCCTTGGTAATAAAGTGCTCAGTGATTATGACTTAAGCCTAGGCAACGACACTTCAGTTCGCATAAACCCTTTCACCTTCGTGATTGAAATTAACAATCTCGAGTTGCTCGATAACACTAAGTCATTGCTGCAATTAGAGCATTTGTCCATCGATGTTGACCCAACGCGGTTTGTCACTGGAAAGGTATCAGTGTCATTTGTTAACATCCGTGGTTTTGCCGCTGAAGTAGAACAAACCGCTGAGGGAATACTAATTGGAGGCGTAGATCTGGCAGCGAGATTCGCTAGCAAAGACGAACAAAACGTCAGCGACACAAATAAAGTAAACGCAAATGCCGCTGACGAATCTCAAACAGTACAAGCTGTCGACCCGACTGACTTACAAATTACTGTTCGAGACATCCGCCTAGAGCAATTTGACCTGCAATTTGCTAATGCAGAAGTAAAAGCTAACCTAGGCCTTCGTAGTTTGAATATAGACAGCTTTAATTTTGCCCCTGGCCTCATTCAACTTGATGTTGACGCAGACTTGAGATTAGAAGCTGCACTCAATCAAACAACCTCAACAACATCATTAGCTGTTGATACATTGGCTAAGACCAATGTCACAATGCGCAACGAAACAACATCTGAAATTATCGTTGATAACACCTCTGTAGAGCTTAGCAACCTTGTCGCAAACGCTGCTAATTATGATGTTAGGAATGAACTTATTAAAGTTGATGCTGAAACCTTTCAAATGTCAGCCGACGAAAACTTGCCAACCATTGACGGGGTTGCCAGTTTTGTGTTGCAGGGACTCAAAGTTAAACCCACTAACGAAAAAGGCGACAATCAAACGCTTACACTCAGCAGCGTAGAACTACCGAGTATTCGCATTATTCAAAATGAAACAACCACTGAACCACAGGTACAAATAGCAACTATAAATCTGCAAAAATTACACGCCATGGTGGTTGCCGAAGAGTCAAAGAAAAACCTACTTGAGTTGTCATCTCTCATTGTTAATGAACTAGAAGCAAGTGCCAGCGGCGCCAGCATCGACAAAATTACACTTGGAAAAGTCGATGTAAATACCCTTTTGACCGAGTCGAAACAACTGCAACCAATGTTCGTAGCTAGTAGTGATTCCGAAATCAATCAAAGCGAACAGCAAGCTGAAACTGAACCCCCTGCAAAGGGTCCTGATCAAACCGCGGATAATTCTGCAACTTCACCATTCAGAATTGCTGTTGGAGAGTTTTCTCTAAAAGAGCCTATCGATGTTTACTTCAAAGACAATAGTGTTGAACCTGCTTTCGCCAGTCACTTTTACTTGAACCAGTTGACGCTTGTTGACATGGACGGTACTCAACCTCAGCAGCAAGCATTGCTGACGGTCAGAGGAGGCATAGATGAATACACAAAACTTAGCGTAGATGCGAAGCTTCTACCCTTCTTGGCCGAGCCAAAATATGTGATTGACGGGAACTTGACGGAGTTGAGTCTTCCGGAACTCAGTCCTTACGTTGACCAAGCGCTTGGCTATGTAATTGAAACCGGTCAGTTGGACAATAAGTTCGACGCTGAAATCACTGGAGGTATTATCTCCGGCGAATCGGTAGCAAATCTTAAGGCCATTGACCTAACTGCAATCAAAAAGGACGGCGAGAAAAAAGGCATTAATGGAGGCGCCATTTCTCTCAACATGGCGCTTAATATGTTGAAGGACGGTGACGGCAACGTAGAACTGGCCGTTCCCATCTCTGGCGACCTCAACAACCCAAGTGTTGGCGTCTCAGGTATCGTAAGCTTAATCGTCAAACAAGCCACTATGTCGGCGGCAAAGGACTATTTAATAACAACATTTTTGCCATACTCTAAGGTGGTAAAGATTGCGCTGTCCGCCAGCGATAGCTTGCTCAAAATGTCGTTTGAGCCGCTTTACATGACAACCAACTCAGACCAATTCAATAAAGATGAAAGTGACTATCTGAATCAACTGGGCGGTGCCCTCAAAGAAAACAAAGACATCAAAGTTAAAATATGCCCAGTATCCGCCTCGGCACAGAAACTAGGCACTGACAAATCGGGTGCCCTCGATTTAGCTAAGCGCCAAGGTCAACGCGTAAAACAATATTTGGTTACCCAACTCAAAATCAATTCTGAACGCCTTTACGCTTGCGCTGCAGAAATTGATCCTAAAGGTCAAACTAGAATCAAATTCGAGCAGTTATAAACTGCTCTTGCCAAGTTGACGGGATAATCTGGGTATATAACTGTTGTATCCAGAATTGAGATTGTGACGGTGGTAAATGTTGGGAATCGACAAGCCTTTACCTTTACCCCGTCTTATCGCCTTTAAATTGGCTTTGAACAGTGGCCAACTTTTAAAGTGCCGATAAGAACGGTCTTGAATGTCTATCAACTCACCGCTGTGATGATAATTTACCAAACGACTAGGCGGTAAATCTGGTACCGGATCAAACTTATTTTCGAGACGATAATGAGGGCCTAATATGGAGTTATCTATGCAGCTTGCGTGATAGTCATCCGCCACTTTAGGCGTTGCAAACGTATACAAGCCCATAACCTTGATGCCTTTTTCCCTTAAAACTCCCGCAAACAAATTCGCAAGGCCACCGCCTAGGCTGTGCCCGGTGAGCCATAGAGATTTGTTTGCTAAATCACAGGTATCTAAGAACTTAAACAAATCGTTTAAAGCGGGTGTAAGAGCATCCCACATTCCTTTGTGCACTTTACCGCGCCCATTATTAAACAAAGGACCATTGACCGGATGATATTGAACATTTGTTAGCCAATCTTGCCATTGCCACGAACCTCGAAAACTAACCAAAACATCATTTTCAAATTCAGCGGCAAAACACTGAGTATCAACATCGATACTTTTTTTCTTACAGATAAACCGTCCTCGACCATTTAGACGTCGAACGACATGCAGCACTTTTTGCCTCTTTTGATAAGCTAGATGACACATGACCGCAAGAAACAACGCTGTTTTACCGCAATACCTGCGATCTCTGTCGAGAACTAGCGGGTAGCGCTCAAACTTAAAGTGAGGATCGTTCATAATTAACTCCTTGTTGAGGTACTCTAGCTGGTCATTATTTCCTTGTCTGTGCGCCTGATTAAACGCAATATAGTCACATATAAAATATGGTTAACTGCCTTAGACTAATAAAAAAGGAGACAAAATGGCAACTGATCCTATTAGCAAACCAATTAGAGTAGTGCTCGCAGTAGTAGCTGTACCAAGCCTGATCTTAGCGGCAATGTTGGGGTGGCTGATCTTCAGCGGGCGACAAAATGAAATAGGATTCTACGAAGCTTTGTATGCTGTTATGGGCCTAGCAGCGCTTTACACTGCTGTTAAGGGACATTTGCCTTTCAGAAGCTAAGTTAGTTTTTTGCAACACTTTCAATAATTTGTTTATCACCCTCTTGACCTGTGTGTTACTCACAGGTTTATAGTGCATAATATACAAAGAGACGAGAGGTGGTGTTATGAAAGTGTCTGACTTGGCCAAAGCCTGCAATGTTAAACCCGATACAATACGGCATTACGTGCGATGCGGTTTATTATCGCCTACAAAAGACCAATCCAACGGTTACAAATACTTTAATCCTACTGAACAAAGCAAATTACGATTTATTCTAAAAGCCAAATCTCTTGGATTTTCACTGCCAGACATCAAGGCGATATTGGCGCAGTCAGCCGAGGGGCAATCGCCCTGTCCAAACGTAAGAGAAATCATGTCAGTGCGGCTTCGCGAAACCGAAATAAAATTAAAAGAAATGCAGCAAACGTTCGACACTATGCGAAATGCGATGGAACTTTGGCAATCGCAACCCGATTGCACACCCACCGGCGACCACATCTGTCATCTAATTGAGGGTTTTACTGACGGAGGCTGCTGCAATGAGTAAATGTTGTAATAGTAAACAACAGGAACCGGTCGTGAACACAAAGACGCAAGCCACAAGTAGTTGTTGTGATGTTGAGGAAAAACGTACATTTGACTGGGTCACCTGGCTGTCCGTTGCATTCATCGTAGGCATGTTAATCAGTCTCGCTGCGTCACAATTCACTGCCCTTCCACCGCAAGTGAACGTCATGGTCATGACCACAATAGAAATGCTCAAAGCTATGTGGTGGGGCATTTTTCTCGGTATTTTTGCCGTTGGTTGGCTCAATCGAATTCCCAAAGAAGTCGTCATCAAAACGTTGGGGCCGGGGCATACCCAAAGGGGCTTACTTAGAGCAACGCTCGCGGGTGTTTTGTTTGATTTATGTAACCACGGCATTTTAATGATTGCAATGAAATTGTATGAGCGCGGTGCCAGCCTGGGCCAAGTGATGGCGTTTCTAATTGCATCGCCTTGGAACTCTTTCACGTTAACGCTGATTTTAATCGGTCTTATCGGGTGGCAAATGACATTAGTTTTCATCTTGTTTTCAGTTTTAATCGCCTGGATTAGTGGCTCTTTGTTCGATTATTTCGAACGAAAAGGCCATGTGCGATCTAACCCAAATACTATAGAAGTGGGCGATAATTATCGCCTTCGCACCGAGTTAAGATCACTGTGGCAAGGTGCCGATCTATCCAACAGAGCCACTATAAACATGCTTAAAGACGGTGTATTAGGCGCGCAAATGGTTATTCGATGGATTTTATTTGGCATTGTCATGGTAGCTTTAATTCGAGCCTTTGTTCCCAAAGACGTGTTTGGTGAGTTTTTCGGCCCGACCGCGGCAGGCATGTTATTTACCTTGCTCGTTGCGACTATCATGGAAGTTTGCTCAGAAGGTTCAACCCCAATTGCCGCCGATCTGGTTAATCGCGCAGGCGCGCCGGGGAATGGTTTTACCTTTTTAATGGCTGGCGCTTCAACAGATTACACCGAAATCATGGCAATAAAAGACACCATGAAAAGCTGGAAGATCGCTTTACTACTGCCTCTAGTGACTGTTCCGCAGATTTTATTGTTAGGTTGGCTACTCAATCGATTTAGCTAAAAAAGGCTCCATCTGGAGCCTTCTTTTTAGACGATCAATAGTTGTAACCGTCGTGTTTATTAACGATCTTGTAGAACGTTGCTTGCACATAGTCGTCGGCGGTACCCGTCTTGTTTTGGTTGTAAACATCGGCTTTGTAGTACATGTATTGGTCCGAACCTGTGTGATAACCACTGCCACTCATGTCGACTGTTTGAACTGCATCTGCCTTACCTTCACGCATAATCGTAACGGTTAACGTATGGCCAGAGACTTTGATTGGATAGCTGAAGACCTCGCCCAATTCAATGCCATCTGAAGGGTTAGACGCAGAGCTGGACCTTGAACCAATCATGTCATACCACTGATTGCTGCCACCATTTGGCTCATGGGCTAGGTAAATTGAACCTTTAGAGTTGCCCGGTAATTTACGGTAATACAAACGAGCCGGTTCGTCGTCTTTAGCATGAATTTGGCCTACGATTACTCGACCCAACTGGCTGCTGCTGCCCGTTGTCGTAACGTGATCAACTTTGAGTGTCGCCGTTAACTCTCCGTCTATACCGCCTGCTGCAGAACGATCAGAACTCGAGTATGTTGAGAATACCCAATTGTGTTTGTTGACGCCTTGAGTTGAAAT
>CAXRBI010000061.1:0-66815 GCA_964229075.1 Alteromonadaceae bacterium
AAACCAAGACTTAGCGCAATTAGGCCAAGCCAGTCAAAATGAAGTGAACCAAATCCGAGTAGATATCGACAATATTCAAGACGCGATGGTATCGGTTAAAGAAACATCGGCGGAAACGCGTTTAGCGTCGAGCAGAATCAACGAGTTGGTGGCTGGACTGAAACAGGTTCTGGAGCAATTTAAAACATAGGGCGGACGTTTGTCCGCGCGTATTGAAGATTAGCGCCAAAGCCATATTTCGCAATAGTTGATGTTGTTGTTTCTCAACACACGGCGAGTCATTTCAGCTTCACGTTTCTTTTCAAACGGCCCGAGCACGACTTTGTACCAAATGCCGTTAGAGCCATTGCTTTGAATGACCTGAGATTCGTAACCAGCGAAGGCAATCTTGGCTTTTAATGAGTTCGCTTGCTCTTCACTTCTAAGAGAAGCGCATTGCATCTTGAAAGGGCCTTTGTCTTCAAGTTCTTCGGCGTCAACAACAACCTCTTTGTTTTTCAATTCTTCAATGAACCCCCACTCTTCATTTTCAGGCGGTGGTGGGATTTTGCGTTCAGTTTTTTTGCTGGTAGAGCGCTTGGCAGTGTCGGTTTCAACTGCTGGTTCGTCTTGTTGTTGTAAAAAAAACAGGAAGTAGGCGAAACCGGCAATTAGGGCTATCACGATCGTAAACTTTACGATGGGGAAAGGTCTGTGTTCTTGCTGCGCTTCTTTTGTCTTAACCGGTCGCTTCTTCTTCGGCTGAGAGACGTAATCTTTATTTTTCATGTTAGTGGGCTGAGAGCCTTAATTCTAATTGAGTTCGTAGGGGTCGACGTCTATCGACCAGCGAATCTTATTATTGTTTTGTAAGTTATCCAAGTTTTCAATCAGCCAATCAACAACTTTATGTAAATATCCGCGAGATTGACACTGCAGTTGCAGTAGATAACGGTATTTACCGGCTTTTTTATTCATAGGGGCGGGCATAGGCCCCAAACACATCAAGTTTTCAAATCCTTGCAGGTGCGGTAACAGGCCCTGAAGCCACATGCCGCCAGCACTTTCGTCGGTAGACTCGGCTTTAAGTAATACTTGATGGGAGTAAGGCGGGAGTTGCAACATCTTACGCTCTGATAAGGCAAACTTAGCAAAGTCTTCGTATTGATTGTTAAGCAAGTCCTGAATCACTGGATGCTCGGGAAATTTCGATTGCAGCCAAACTGAACCTTTGTCACTACCCCGTCCGGCGCGGCCTGCGACTTGCACTACCAGTTGCGAGAGCTTTTCTGCGGCTCGGAAATCACTGCTGAATAGACTGCCATCGACATCTACAATGCCAACCAAAGTGACGTTGGGGAAGTGGTGGCCTTTTGCAATCATTTGAGTGCCGACAATCACCTGTGGCTCACCCTTTTGAATTTGGTTCAGTAAGGCTTCAAATTCCCCTTTCTTGGCGGTGCTGTCTCTGTCCAAGCGAACCACCGGGTATTCTGGAAACAGTTCAGTTAATGATTGCTGGATCTGCTCGGTACCTTGGCCAACTGGCACGATACGAGTTGAGCCACAACTCATACACTGCTTTATTGTTCTGTGTTGATTACCGCAGTGATGGCATATGAGCAAGTCTGACCCTTTGTGGTATGTCATAAAACCACTACAACGGTGACAATCTGTCATCCAATGACACTCTTCACACATTAACACGGGGGCAAAGCCACGCCGGTTGATAAACAGCATGACTTGTTTTCCAAGTGCAAGTTGTTGTTTGAGTGCATCTATGAGAGGTTGGCCGAGCCCGGTTTGCTGTTGACATCGGTTGAGGTCAACCAGCTTCATTTCCGGTAGTACGGCACCGGTTGCTCGCTGACGTAATAATAGGTGGTGATACTTTCCAGATAATGCGTTGTTCAGAGTCTCCAAGCTCGGTGTCGCGGAGCCTAAAATGACTGGAATGTTACCCTTCGCCGCTCGGTATAGAGCCAAACTTCTGCAATGGTATTTAAACCCTTCCTGTTGTTTGAATGAGGCGTCGTGCTCTTCATCAATAACAATAAGCCCTAAATTCGCAAAGGGCACAAAAACACCTGAACGGGTGGCGATTAAAATCTTTGCTTCTCCGGTGAGGCATTGGTACCAAGATTCGAAACGCTGTTTATCTGTCATGCCGGAGTGCCATAGCGCAATCGGAACATTAAAGCGCTGTTCAAAGCGCTTGATGGTTTGTGGCGTGAGCCCAATCTCAGGAACTAACACCATCACTTGCTGTTGTTGTAATAAACGTTTGGCGATTGTTTGCAGATAAACTTCGGTTTTACCGCTGCCAGTAATACCGTCTAATAGGAAACACTGAAATTGCGAAACATTATTAATGGCCGCCACGGCAATGGCCTGCTCGGGATTAAGAGCTAAGCCATCATCAAGTTGGCTTTGTTGCACTAAAGGTTGGCTTGGTGTCAGAGGTTGCCACTGTGCCCAACCTTCATCAATAAAACGTTTTATGGTAGTTGATTTAATCTCGGCCTGTTTAAGCTCCGGTTTACTCAATACTTTATCTGCCAAAGCCTCCGCAAGTCTTTTTAATTGTGATGCGTTTTTATTGATATCCGATAGGGCGGGCAACTGTGTGGTTTTATTCAAAACTTGTGGCGCTTGCTCTGAAATGGCCTTTGAGCTTCGTAATAAGGTCGGTATGGCAGTGGCGTATACTTCACCAATTGGGTGTTGATAATAAGTTGCCGCCCAATCCAATAACTGACAAATGTCTCCAGGTAAGGTGACCTGATCGTCAATGACGGCTTTAATCGCTTTTAGTTTTTCTATCGGGTGGTCAGACTCTTGTTTGCATTCTAACACGACCCCAACTAGGGTTTGACGTCCAAACGGAACTAAGACTCTTGTGCCTTTAGTTAATGATTTCAGCGGGTTACTGGCGCTGTTCGACGACTTCAAATACGCGTATTCAAAGGTTTTCCGTAATGGAACGGGTAAGGCGACGCTTACAACATCAATATCTTGTTCGAACATCTACTCTAAAGCCCTGTCTGAAGCTTGACATCAAATAAGCAATCACTTACTTTTACTGTGGTTGTTATTTTTAGCGTCATCAAAATGAATTCTTTTCGTCGGTTGTTTGTTCGTCTGTTTACTAGCGTAGGTTTAGTCTGCGTCAGTTTTGCTGGTATTGGCCAGGAAGCAAGAAACTACTCGACCGAAGGATACTGCATTCTCGCCTTTGAGCAAATAGATCAGTCGTATTTAAAGGTGTATGAAAAGCGATTGGGTTTCCGTCCTAAAGTGAAACTGTGTAACCGGGTCAATCGTTTGGTATCTGAATTTCAACCAGCCAACTGGAATTATCAGTTTGGTCAGCCATACCCTGGCAGCAGCATCTATCTTAATCCGGAACAAGTCGCTCTCATCAAAGATGCGCGAGACAATGTCCGCCAAGCAAGGCGATAGACCTCACTTAGATACTGCTTGATCTTTATTCTCCTTGCTTTATAATGCGCGCCCTAAATTTATATTAACTACGTATGGTATTCGGCATTAGACCGGATGGCGATGCGGCCCAATAGAGGTAATCCAAATGCAAAAAGATATTCATCCTCAGTATGAAGAAATCAACGTAACTTGTTCATGTGGCAACAAGTTCACTACTCGTTCTACTGTATGTAAAGACTTACACTTGGACATTTGTTCAGCGTGTCACCCTTTCTACAGTGGTCAGAAAAAACACGCGACTACTGGTGGTCGTGTTGACAAGTTCAAAAACCGTTTCGGTATGTTGGGCAAAAAATAATATTGCCGAGCAATATATAAAGAAGAGCACAATATGTGCTCTTTTTTTTGGCCTAAATTTGTTTAACACTCAATAATTTGTGCTTAACGTCATTTATCTAAAAAATATTCTATATTTTTATGAATTTAAGCTGTTGTAATTAATCTACAAACGTAACTATCCCTAAGCTCTAGTATTTCGACGACGTTCGCAACAATATGCCAACAAATGTCTCTAATTGAGTTAAATTTCCTTGAGTAGTGTTGCTCAAATCGCACGACAAAATTGCATCTCTGTCACTTAATGTGGGTAATTGTTGTTAAATTACATCGAACTGGTATGAACAGGTATGAAACATATAACTTATTACGTGCGAGTGGTTTTTTATCTTCAACTTTAGTAGTAAATTGAAAAAGAACCGATGCACTGAGACAGTGCAAAACTCAGTATTTTCTCTTTTATTTTTGCCTATTTGGAACCCATGCCATGTCAGATTTACAGCAACAAGCTTTGAAGTATCACGCAGAACCGACGCCTGGAAAAATCAGTGTTGCACTGACGACCCCGGCAGAGACGGTCGATGATCTCGCGCTGGCATACTCGCCGGGTGTTGCTGAGCCTGTCAGAGAAATCGCTGCGGACCCAAACAACGCTTATAAATACACAGCCAAAGGCAATACAGTTGCGGTAATTAGTAACGGCACTGCAATTTTAGGTCTTGGTAATTTAGGCCCACTGGCATCCAAGCCTGTAATGGAAGGCAAGGCTCTGTTGTTCAAACGATTTGCCAACATTGACTCGTTCGACATTGAAGTGCGTCATAGAACGACAGAAGAGTTTATCAATACTGTCGCCAATATTGCCGATACGTTTGGTGGTATTAACCTTGAAGATATCAAAGCGCCTGAGTGTTTTGAGATTGAGCAGGAACTGATCAAACGTTGTCACGTTCCGGTATTTCACGATGACCAACATGGCACAGCGATTGTCACTGCAGCCGGCATGTTAAACGCCCTAGAAATTCAGGGCAAAGATTTAGCAGAGAGCACGATTGTTTGCTTAGGCGCAGGCGCTGCAGCTATTGCATGTATGGAGTTATTGATTAAATGCGGAGCGCAACGTGAGAAGATTTACATGTTGGACCGTAAAGGTGTAATCCATACTCGTCGCGATGACCTAAACGAATACAAGAAGCTTTTTGCAAATAACACTGACAAGCGTACTTTAGAAGATGTTATCAATGGCGCCGATGTATTTGTTGGGGTTTCTGGTGCGAACTTACTCTCTCCAGAAGCACTTAAATTGATGGCTCCAAACCCAGTGGTGTTTGCTTGTTCAAATCCAGACCCGGAGATTAAACCAGAAATTGCATTGGCAGCGCGTGATGATTTGATCATGGCGACAGGTCGAAGTGATTATCCAAATCAGGTGAACAATGTACTTTGTTTCCCATTTATTTTCCGCGGTGCATTGGACGTGCGCGCGACTAAGATTAATGACGAGATGAAAGTGGCTGCAGTAGAAGCGATTCGTTCGTTAGCGAAAGAGCCTGTTCCTGCTGAAGTGTTAGAGGCCGCCAAAGTAAAAGAACTGAACTTTGGACGTGACTACATTATTCCCAAGCCAATGGATCCACGTTTGTTAGACCGAGTTTCAAGTGCGGTTGCAAAAGCGGCAGTTGCATCTGGTGTAGCAAACATCGAGCAGGAATAAAACCAAGCTTAGGAAAGAGCTGAAAGGACTCAAAAAAAGGCGAGTATTACTCGCCTTTTTTTGATCTTGAAATTAGATTTTTACGCTTAGTCTTCAATCGTTGGGATTTCTTTACCCATCTTAATAAGAAGCTCTCTGACTTCTTTTTGAATCTGCTCTGGGTTGTCCTTAGCCAAGTCTTCATCCGTTGGTAAAGGTTGTCCAGTAAACGCATGTAAAAAGGCTTCACAAAGCAACTCACTGTTAGTTGCATGCCTCAAATTGTTGACTTGTCGACGAGTGCGCTCATCGGTCAGTACCTTCAAGACATTTAACGGAATAGATACTGTAATTTTTTTTACTTTTTCCGCTTTTTTTCCGTGTTCTGCGTAAGGGTGAATGTATTCACCGTTCCACTTAGCCATATTACACCTGTGAAATTCACTTAATTTGCCTTGGTATTTATCACCGTAACTCTGCAGTCCATTGATAAAACGGGACTTTTCATAAGAAATAGAAAATACCAAGTCGTTATAGTTAAAGACCCGAGAAATTGTATTGGAATTAAAATATTAGTCAAATCATCGCTTTCTAAAAGTTTAGACGTCTAGAAGGTTGACATAATTTCATATGGCTTTATAGTTTAGCCATCTAAACGTATAAAAGTCTGGAGTGAAAAATGTCTAAACTAGCTGAGAGTGGATTTGCCGCAGCAACGGTTGCCGTGCAATCTGGCCTGAATTCTGATTCAAATTTTAATTCGGTAGTGCCGCCACTTTACATGGCAAGTAACTATCGCTTCGAAGACTTTGAGCACAACCGCCCGCCTTACGAATATGGCCGCAGTGGCAACCCCACTCGCGATTTGTTAGCCAATGCGCTTACAGATTTAGAAAAGGGCGCCGGTTCGGTAATTACCTCATCTGGCATGGCTGCGATTAACCTCGTACTCAATTTGTTAACCAAAGAAGATGTATTGGTTGCACCTCAAGATTGTTACGGCGGCACCTATCGTCTATTTGACAGCCTAGCAAGGAAAGGCGCGTTCAAGCTGGTTTGGCTAGACTACTACGCTGAGGACATCGAAAAACTATTAGGAGAATGCCAACCTAAGTTTATTTGGATTGAAACGCCAAGCAATCCGCTATTGCGTCTTACTGACATTAAAAAGCTTTCAAATGTAGCTAAACGAGTCAAAGCTAAAGTGGTTGTTGATAACACATTTCTTTCACCACTGGGGCAGGCGCCGATTGAGTTAGGTGCTGATATTGTCGTTCACTCCAGCACAAAGTATCTCAACGGTCACAGCGACGTTGTTTCAGGTGCTGTGGTTTGTGCATCAGAACAAGACCACGAAGAGCTGGCATGGTGGGCCAACAACACCGGAGTCACCGGAGCACCATTTGACAGTTTCTTGATTCTACGAGGTATTCGAACTTTGGCGTTGAGAATTAAGCAACACAGCAAAAACGCGGCTGCGATTGCCGATGTGTTAGAAGCCCATAAGTTAGTAAAAAAGGTAAATTTCCCGGGGTTAGAAAGTCACCCGGATTATCACTTAGCGAGACAACAGCACAAGTTTCACGCCGGAATGCTGAGTTTTGAACTCGAAGGCGATTTAGAAACGGTAAAGAGTTTCGTTGCTAACCTTAAGTTGTTTACCTTGGCTGAATCCCTAGGGGGCACAGAGAGTTTGGTATGTCACCCCGCAACCATGACACATGCAGCAATGAACGCGGACGCGCAAAAAGCCGCTGGCATTACGTCGCAGCTCATCCGCTTGTCAGTTGGCGTAGAAGAAAAGGCAGATTTAGTCGCCGATTTATTAGCGGCACTAAACGCCGTTGAACATGGCCCTAAAAATCCTGCCAAAAATCAAGACTGTTTATTTAAAGCAGCGACAGAAGAAAGTCTAGATTCTGCAGCTTGCCGCTTGAGTCCTGCGCTTGCGGCATTATGGTAACGTTGATTTATAAGGTAGTAAAAATGAATAAGTTAACTCAAATTAACGTCGTTGTATTAGGCAGAGGATTGGTTGGTTCGGCTTGGCTAAATGGTTTTGCCGAGCAAAAAGCCAAATTGCAAAACATAGCTGACGTAAAGCTAGTCGCGGTGGCAAATTCAACCAAGTTTTTGTTAGACGCTAATGGTTGCGATTTTGAGCATGTGCAAAACTTCAATGATTTTGCCAGTGGTGGAGATTTGTCTAGTTTGCTGGCGCAACTTGATGGATTGAATCTAACAAACGTGGTCGTACTGGATTTGACTGCCAGTACCAAAGTTGCTGATGCTTACTTAGAGTTCGCAGAACGCGGATGGAACGTGATCTCTGCCAACAAAATTCCATTAACCAAATCGACAGAGCGACACCGCTTGTTGGTGAACTGTTTCAAACAAAATGATTGTTACTGGGGCATTAACGCAACTGTTGGTGCCGCTCTACCGATTCAAGCCAGCTTATCCGAACTGCTACAGGCGGGAGATAAGTTGCATTCTATTTCAGGGGTGTTTTCTGGCAGCCTGTCTTATTTGTTGACCCAATACGACGGTGAGCAAAGCTTTACAGATTTCGTTCAACAAGCTCAACAAGCAGGTGTTACAGAGCCGGACCCAAGGGATGATCTATCTGGAACAGACGTGCAGCGAAAGTTGTTGATTCTAGCCAGAGTCGCAGGCTTCTCAATTAACCTTGACGATATTGAGGTAGAGCCTTTGTTGCCAAACGACTTGCTGCAGGGAAGTATCAACGACTTTTGGTCGAGAAAACCGCAAATAGATGCCTATATGGCGGCTAAATTCGCGGAAGCAAAAGCGAGCGGTCATAAGTTGGCTTACCAGGCCAAAGCAACCGTTGTGAATAAAATCATTTCTGGGCAGGTGGCTTTGGCCTCGTTGCCGACCAGCAATGCGCTGACACAACTCACGCCATCGGATAACGTGTTTACCCTAACAACTGAATTTTATGAACGAAATCCGCTAATCATTCGCGGCCCGGGCGCAGGTGCTATCGTAACAGCGACTGCAGTTAATATTGATCTCAACAAGTTCATTCTTCAGCTTGCAGTGGCAGCAGACGTCCCTGCATAACCTCAATTATCCTGACTGAAAATGCGGCTTAATGCCGCATTTTTTGTGCTAGAAAGCCGCCATTCTTAAATCTTCACCTATACTTATTTCTAATCAAATACAGTGTTTGAAATAGAGTTGTTATTGGCAAGCCAAGGTGAGGGCATATGACGTCAAATTTGGGATGGGTTAACGCTCTTGTTATCGATGATAGTCGGACCATACTCGACTACGTAGAAGCTGTTCTCAGAGATTACGGCATCGACCGTATCACGACCGATGAAGTTGCTCAGAAAGCGTTGAGTACACTGTCGCAACCAAACGAAATTAATTTGATATTACTTGACCTCAATATGCCTGGTCTCGATGGCATTGAGTTTCTCGAACGTTTAGTTCAGCTAAAATACAAAGGCTATTTGGTCATAATGAGTGGCGTAGCACCCCGTATTATCATGACGGTTGAGGAATTAGCCAAGCGGCACAAACTAAACTATTTGGGTACATTGTGTAAACCGCTTGAGCAAGAGGATTTCAACCGAGTGCTGGATAGGCTCGGGCAAAAGATGCAAAAAGAAAAGGACGAACCCAGCCTTAAAATCTACGAAATTATTCGCGCCATTCGAAATGACAAAATCGAGGTGCTTTACCAGCCCCAAATGAACTTACATGAGCGTCAGCTATACGGTGTGGAGTGCTTAGTCAGAATTGAGCACGCGGTTTTGGGTATGATCAGCCCCGACCGTTTTCTCGACAAAATTGAACAGTGTGATCTCATTGTAACCCTGACTTATAAAGTGGCGCGCAGAGCGATTGCCGACTGGTGCAAATGGCGAAAACGCGGGGTTGAGCCAAAACTGTCTATCAATGTGCCGCCGTTTTGTCTGCAGCAAGCTGATTTTGTCGATAACTTATTTGAAATCTTAGCGGAATTTGATTTTCCACCGAGCAAACTGTGTATTGAGATCACAGAGTCGACATTGGCAAAAGACCTTGAGCAGGAGCTTGCGACCTTGAGCCGAGTGAATATGCGCGGTGTTGAATTGGCCCTTGATGATTTTGGCCAAGACCACGCATCGATTGAACGATTACAGAGTTTGCCCCTCACCGTTTTAAAATTGGATAAAAGCTATTTCCTCGCGCAAAAACACAAACAAGGTCAAATTTCCGTGATTCAAAGCAGCATTGCTTTGGCGAAACGGCTTAATATGACGGTTGTTGCAGAAGGCATTGAAGGGCCGGAACAGTGGCGTTTATGTGGGGAGATGGGTTGCGATATTGCCCAAGGCTACTACTTGAGCAGGCCGATTGTGGCGAAACATTTGATTGGCTGGCTTAACAACTGGCGCCAACAAATCGCCTGAGTCAGCGATAAAATTTGTCGAATTTTCAATCAGACTCGATTTTATTGCCTACAATGTAAAGACATTCAACCTCTGTAATCGACAAGCCTGATGATTGAAGTCAACCAAGACGTTTTGCAGCAAATTAACAAGTCATTTGTCATACCACCGCACCCCGAGCTATTGGCGGATTTGAAAGCGTTGTCGGAGCAGGAAGAGCCGCTTCTTGCAGATGTGGCAGACGTCATTGCCAAAGACGTTGCTATCTCAGCTGCGATTCTAAAGACCATCAATTCGCCGGCCTTCGGCTTGGCTCGAACGGTATCTGATATTCGGCAAGCTGTTATGTTCCTCGGGCTAGAAGGCGCATTTTCTCTGGTTCAGGGGTTAAAGCTGAAAGAGGCATTTGATCCGACCAAAAGCTGTATAAGTTTGAATAAATTTTGGGAAAACTCGGCTTTGATTGCGGACGTTTCCATGTATTTGGGTAATCTAGTAAAGACCCAAGTACCGGTAGAGGACTTATACACCTTAGGTTTGTTTCACGATTGTGGCGTCCCACCGATGGCAATCAAATACGACGACTACGGGGCGTTAATGGATTATGCTGAAAACCATCCGGACTACAGCATTACTCAGTTTGAAGAAAAGAAATACAACACAACGCACCCCATCATCGGTTATTACTTAGCGACCAGTTGGCATTTGCCACCGGATATCTGTCAGTTGATCCTGCGCCACCACGAAACCGGATATCTGAGTGAGCTGCATGACAGCCATGATCAAATATGTTTTGCTGTACTCAAAATGGCGGAAAACCTCGTTCACGAGGAGCGACATCATTCCCAATCTAGAGATTGGATATTTCTGCGTAAAGCCGTACTGGATGTGTTAGGGTTAACGGATTACGACTATAACGACATCAAAGAAGACGTCGAAGAAATCATCTTTAAACACGAAGTAGCTTAATGAGTCAGAATACGGAACAGCCAGATACTTTAAACCAGCAAAATTACCAGCAACTTTATCAACAAACTCAAAAGATCCATCAAGAGTTGCATCAACTGAATAATCACAAGTTGGTACTTACTTACAATTCGATTCCCAGGTTATTGTGGTTTCATCTACTAAAAGGTGTGGCATTTGGTCTCGGCAGTGTTTTGGGGGCCACCGTGGTTTTGTCGACAGTGGTTTATCTACTCTCGCAAATGGAATTCATTCCAATCATTGGTGAGTGGATAACTGCGATTTTGGAAGTAGTTCAACAAGGCTCTTCAGGCACATAATAATTGGCTTTCGCGGTTTATCTTTTAGGTCAAAATAGGCATAATCCGCAGCCAAGTTTTTACTGGCTGATCTACACTTATGCCAGTCTCTCAGACAACCATTAGGATAAATACATGTCCATCTTTGACTCATTGCAACAACGCGGCAATCACCAATGTGAGTTGTGCGGTTCCTCAACAGAGCTTGCTACTTATGTGGTTGCTCCTAAGCCCGGCGACAGTTCTGATGATTGCGTCTTGGTTTGTGGTAAATGCAATGAGCAACTGAGCGGCGATGTTGATTTAGACGTCACTCACTGGCGCTGTTTAAATGACAGCATGTGGTCCACGGTCGCGGCAGTGCAAGTTTTATCCTATCAACAACTTACGCTATTGACTGAGAATGGTGAGACCTGGGCGCAGGATTTGTTAGATATGCTCTATTTGGAAGATGATGCAAAGTCTTGGGCAGATGCCGGTGTAGCATTGCGCAGTGCAGATGGTGACGATGAGGCGATTGATTCCAATGGCGATGTCATAAAGCCTGGAGACAACGTTTACATTATTAAAGACTTGCCTGTGAAGGGAACAGGGTTCACGGCAAAGCAAGGCACGGCGGTCAGAAACGTCTCAATCACGGCGAGCAAAACCCATGTTGAGGGCAAGGTAAACGGTCAAACAATCCAAATCATCACTAAGTTTGTTAAGAAAATGTAATCAATGGATTTAGGTAATTCTCGTTCAGTCACCAGTAATCAAACTGGTCTAAATGATGATTTAGATGCGGTCGTTTTAAAGCACCTAAAGTCTGAATTCAAAAAACCTATCGCCCCTTATTCGCAAGAAACCTTTGCGAATTTGCAGCAAGCGGTTTCGCAGTTTTTAGCAAAAAATCCAAATGGCGAAGTGATCATTGACTCCTGCTGTGGTGTCGGAGAAAGTTCGTTTCATCATGCTAAGAATCACCCAGACAAGTTGGTCATTGGCATCGATAAATCAGAGCACAGGTTGGACAAACAAGATCATCATAATGACCAACCGCTTGATAATTGTATTTTGGTTCGAGGCGACCTCAATGATTTGTGGCGTCAGATAGCCGAGGTTGATTGGCCGATTGCTGAACACTACATCCTTTATCCGAACCCGTGGCCTAAGTCTAAACACTTGGGACGTCGCTGGCATGGCGCGCCTGTGTTTAAATACATTCCTCGAATAGGGCGCAGAGTTATCGTCAGAAGCAATTGGGCGATTTATATTGAGGAATTTGCCAGAGCACTTGAAATCGCAGGGCATAGTGCGCAAGTCAGGCGTTATCAAAGCGCTGAGGCAATGACGCCGTTTGAGCGTAAATACTGGGCAAGTGGCCAATCCAGCACGCAATTGGTCTGTAATTTTAATAGTTAGCCAAAAAATAGCCAGTTTGACTAACTTTTGCGAATAGCAGATTGTTCGCTTTAAACGAATAATTTAAATATTCTTATTTATCATTGGGTTACGTTTTGGCACTTAAGTTGAAATAGGTTAATCAACTTATTAATACTGAAGACGGAGACGACCACAATGACCCACAATAACCCCAAGAAATTTGTTTTAACCACAGCTTTTGGCGTTATCGCTATTGCTGAATTGGGCTTGGTTTTATTGACGTTATCTTGGTAGTTACCGCAGTTGACATAAGTTTTTTCCCAACTTTATTTGCCGCTTGCCCCCACCTTGCAAGCGGTTTTTTTTATTCCTGACTGGCCATTTTTTCTAGAGAAAAACTGTTTTTTGTGGTCGAACTTGCAGACATTACAGTCGAGTTACAGTAAAGTACTGAAAATTTTTAACTGACTGAAATTTTCCTGAATGTCGAACAAACGAGTTGCGGACGCTACAGAGCAAAATTTGTTTAGAATCTTCACGATTCCTGAGGCGCCAGATTCGACCCTTGCACGTATCGAGCAAGAAGTGTCACAAAATCTAGATGGTTTTTTACGCGACAACATTGTTGCGGTGGAAAAACCTTTGTCGGAAATTGAGCAAGATTTTCTTGAGTCGCAAGTACCAGAAGATCCTCAGTTTGTTTCCGATGTTGCTGACAACATTTTAGACACTCTTGTCGCACAGTCAGTACATACCTCCAGCCCGAGTTTTATCGGTCATATGACCTCGGCGTTGCCATATTTTCTTTTGCCGCTGTCTAAGTTGATGGTGGGACTCAATCAGAACTTGGTAAAGATCGAGACGTCAAAAGCATTTACACCACTTGAGCGTCAGACCATTGGCATGATGCATCGAATTGCATTCGGTGAACAGAATCGCAATGAGAACGAAGCCAATGAGTTTTATCAGCAGTTTATGCACTCGGCCAATACCTCACTTGGCGCCTTTTGTTCAGGTGGTACTGTGGCAAATATCACCGCGCTTTGGATTGCGAGAAATACCTTGCTCGGCCCAAGCGATGGATTCAAAGGGGTAGCCAAAGAAGGCTTATTTAGAGCGATGAGTCACTATGGCTATCAGCGACTGGTTGTATTGGTTTCAGAGCGTGGCCACTACTCTTTGGGTAAAGCTGCAGATGTTCTAGGTTTAGGTCGTCAGGACATCGTCAGTATTGCGACGGATGAAAATAATAAGATCCGTATCGATGAGCTCGAACAAACGATAGAGGCGCTTCGCCAAGAGGGCGCTGGTATTTTAGCGGTTGTTGGCGTTGCCGGCACCACGGAGACAGGCAATATCGATCCACTCGACCAAATGTCTCGGTTAGCTCAACGTTATGGCATACACTTTCATGTCGATGCAGCTTGGGGCGGCGCGACGTTAATGTCGAATAATCAGCGGCATTTATTGAAGGGAATTGAACAAGCCGATTCAATTACCATTGATGCACACAAACAAATGTATGTGCCAATGGGCGCCGGTATGGTGCTGTTCAAAGATCCGCACTCTACAGATGTGATTGAGCATCATGCTGAGTATATTTTACGTAAAGGCTCAAAAGACTTGGGTTCACACACGTTGGAGGGCAGTCGTCCCGGGATGTCGATGTTGGTGTATGCCTGCTTAAAAGTCATGGGACGTCGCGGATACGAGATCCTTATTGACCGCAGCATCAATACGGCTAACTATTTCGCACATTTAATTGAAGCCGACGATGATTTTGAATTGGTGTCTGAACCAGAGCTTTGCTTATTAACTTACCGTTACGTGCCGAAAGTTGTACAAGATTATATGAAAGTTTGTGATCAGGATGAACGACAGATCATTAACGAGTTACTGAATGATTTGACCAAGTTCATCCAAAAGAAGCAGCGTGAATCGGGCAAGTCCTTTGTTTCTCGTACGCGCTTAACGCCACAGGCTCACAACGGTCAAACGATAACTGTATTTAGATGTGTGTTAGCGAACCCATTAACGACAGAGCAGATCTTAAAAGATATTTTGACTGAGCAGAAAGAAATAGCCAAAGAAAGCTGGCGCAGTTTACCAGCCATTTTGGCCAAAATCGGTAAACTGTAATCAATAAAAAAGCTCGTTTAGCTGGGCTAAACGAGCTTTTATCTCTATCGACTCGACCTAATTACTGCAAAATAGGTAATGGCATAGGGTTGCCATTCAATGTTGCTTTTTTGCCTTTTAATTCAAATCTAGATTCAAACTGCGAGTCTGTTTCAATCAACACACCTTGAGCTGTTAACATTTGAATTGTTGCAGGTGTCTGCTGCGCAACAATCTGTTCAATCTCTTGAGGTGTTAAACCTTGTGCCTGAGGGTTGTTGGCAATCTGCGAGCTAACTACGTTTTTAACTAATAGCTGCATTACAGGTTTGTCCACAAACACTTGGCTGTCTGCGTTCAAATGAGATAACCAAAACGCTGGGTCTTCGATGTTTTGCGGCAAGCTTTGAATATCGACTAATTTACTGTTCAACTTAGCGTCAAACTGACCTTCAGGAATCGATCCCTTTAACTCCGTAATATTGATTTCAGGCTCAACCTTTAAAATCTTTAACAGACTGGTCGTCATGATTGACTGAATCGCAGCATTTGCTGCTTGTGGATCGCTATGGTCTAAGTCCGCAATTAACTCATTGATGTGGTTCAATGCTTCGATATCAAGGTTGTTTACAGCGAAACCTGCAACTAAATCAGTGCCAACCCATTCATCCACTTTTACTTCTTGTGCTTTGTAAGAGAAGCTTACATCACCGACTTCTTTTGAATCTGAAACTTTAGAGACCGCGTCCAAGTACAAGTTGGTAATATTTAACGACGAAACTGTTCCTAAACCTTGGCCACTGACTTTTTCCGCGTTCATCTTGACCTCAGAGTCATAAAAGCTGGATTGACCTAAAATTTCGAATAAATTTTTTGGAAACACCGAGTCTACGGTAAAGTTTTCCATGGTGAAGGCACCTTGAGATTCATCTTTGAAAGTGACGCTAGGCAATACGCCTTTGTGAACTAGTTTGCCGTTTTTGGTTTCAGCAGCACCACTGTAAGCCGAAACAACTAACTCATTACCTTCATTTAATAAGCTAAAGCCCGCAGATTGGTCAGTGTATGCGATTCCACCTGTTAAGCCGACTTTACCTTTTACTGCATATAGAGGCTTGTCTTCTGCCCAGCTGATCACATCACGAGCGGCAGCAGCAGGTACGTCGAGTTCAAAGCTAGCTAACCCTAAGCCCGCTTGGTTGATTAGGCCTTGGCTAGTTTTAAAGTTAACGTCAATTTCTAGCGGTGCAGAAGGCTGACTTGGATCGGTGGTGAAGTCGTTGGTATCAATCGACAGAGTGATTGTTCCTTCACTATTGAACCAGCCGAACTTGGCATCTTTTAATTGCGCACTGTAATACGGTTGTTTGTTAATACTTTCAATCGCGTCATGGACCGACTGTTCAATGTTACTAGAGATGATCTTCGGTGAAACGACAGCGGCTGCAACGGCGATAGCGGCAGCAGATAGGATGGCTTTATTCATTTGCAATTCCCTTTACTCATTTTTGTTCGAGGCGTGAGGATACCACAAGCCTGTGAATTTATGTTGAAAATTAGCCACAAAAAAGCCGCTTTTACAGCGGCTTTGTTTATTTCGGCCTGGTTTATTTTCGCTCAGTTACAGAGGAGTTTAACTGCGCTTAAAACTGAGATTATCTATCAATCGAGCTTTGCCTAAATAAGCGGCGCCCAACACAACGATTTCAGATGTTTTAGATGTGACGGGTTCTAATGAGTGTGCATCCCTTGCCGTCACGTAATCCGTCTTCAAACCTGCGGCGTCAATCGACTCGCTGGCTTCTTGCTCCAGTTTTGCAACGTCGTTTTCACCAGCCAATAAAGCTGATTTGACCGCGTTTAACGCTTGATTAAGCGCAGGTGCAATTTCCAGCTCTTCCGCGCTTAAATAGCCATTTCTTGAGCTCTTAGCCAAGCCTGAGCTTTCTCTGACTGTTGGCACTCCTACAATCTCTATTGGCATATTGAGATCGGTGACCATAGTTCGAATTAGGCGTAGCTGTTGGTAATCTTTTTCACCAAAACAGGCTACGTCAGGCTGAACCATGTTAAACAGCTTAGTAACAACGGTGGATACGCCTCGAAAGTGACCCGGTCTTTGTGTCGCTTCACCACATAAGGTGTGCTCAGTATCCGGAACTTCTACAAAGGTTTGTGCGTCCAAACCGTTCGGGTACATCTCTTTCACTTTTGGGTAAAACACCGCGTGGTTGCCCGCGGCTTTTAACTTGTCGCAATCGGCTTCAAAAGTGCGAGGGTAAGAGTCTAAATCTTCATTAGCGCCAAACTGCATTGGATTGACAAAAATTGAAGTGATCACAACATCGGCGTGTTTGTGTGCTTGATTAACTAGTTCAATATGGCCCTCATGCAAGTTGCCCATGGTGGGCACAAATGCCAAGGATTTGCCTTCTTGACGCAATTGATTACGCCAGTCGCGCAACTGCGCTAAGTTATCAAAGACCAACATAAACGATCCTTAGTTAAAAGAGCGACTTTCGTCCGGAAACTCGCCAGACTGAACTTCTTTGATATACAACTCAACCGCTTCGCGCATATTGCCCGTTAACTCGATATAGTTTTTCGAAAACTTAGGAATATAACCTGAGCTGATGCCAAACATATCGTGCATAACTAAAATCTGGCCGTCGGTCTGATTGCCAGCGCCTATTCCGATAGTTGGAATACTAATAGCGTCAGTAATTGCTTTTGCCAGTTCAGTCGGAACACATTCTAATACCAATAACTGCGCACCTGCCGCTTCTAAGCCCTTAGCGTGCTCAATCATCTCTAACGCTTTTTCGTTATCACGTCCTTGAACCTTGAAGCCACCAAAGACATTCACCGATTGAGGCGTCAAACCTAAATGGCCGCAGACTGGAACGCCGTTTTGAGTCAGCTGCTTGATGGTGTCGTAGAGCCATTCGCCACCTTCCATTTTGACCATGTTGGC
Organism: Alteromonadaceae bacterium; assembly: GCA_964229075.1. GTDB lineage: Bacteria > Pseudomonadota > Gammaproteobacteria > Enterobacterales > Alteromonadaceae > Psychrosphaera. Next base: position 17,581 of record CAXRBI010000061.1, read on the forward strand.
GCCGGCTGCCATCAACTCATGGGCATTTTTCATGGTTTGCTCGGCACTGGTATACGTCATAAATGGCATATCGGCGATAACAAGTGCGTTATCGGCACCGGCACGCACGCATTTGGTGTGATACGCGATCTGCTGGTTGGTTACCGCTAATGTGCTGTCGTCACCTTGCAGTACCATACCCAGAGAGTCACCAATTAAGAGAACGTGAACGCCTTGTTTGTCAAACAGTTGAGCGAAGCTGGAGTCATAGGCAGTAAGGGCTGCTATTTTCTCTCCATTTTGTTTCATTTTCAGTAGCGTAGAGGTAGTGACTTTAGCCATCTCAAATAACCTATGTCTTTGTTTTTATTTTATTGTTTCCATGCCGTTTAAAGGCACAGATTGTGTTAATTGTTGCAAGTGTGTGCCACAAGGCAACACCAAATCGGGCGAAATATCCAATAGAGGATAGATTACAAATTCTCTTTCTTTCATTCCATAGTGTGGGATCACAAGTTGCTCGTCATTGATTTTATGATCGCCAAACAACAGAATATCCAAATCCAGCGTTCGCGGTCCCCAATGTTCGCCATTACGCACACGGCCATGATCTTGCTCAATTTGGCAGGTGTGAGTAAACAACTCGTGAGCTGAAAGTTCGGTCTCAACCAGTGATACGGCATTGACGTAATCAGGTTGGTCTTGAGGGCCCATTGGGGCACTTGAATATAATTCAGATGAGGTAATGTAGCGAGTTTTTGGCAACAGTTGCAGCTGTTCAATTGCCAACTTTACAGTGTTTACCGGATCATTCAGATTGGCTCCAAGGCCAATGTAGGCGTACTCTGCCATGAAAGTCTCTTATTGTTTCTGTTCTGAGCTTTGATTGTTGCGACGGCGACGTTTGCGGTATTTGCCACGGCTCGATTTTGCTTCGCCAGGCTTGCCATTGGCGCTCGGGCGACGACTACCGCGCGAACGTTGTTGTTCTGCTTTTTCCGACTTTGCCTTGCCTTCTGGCGTCGATTGAAAATCAGTCCAAAACGTTGCCAGGTCAACTAATTCTCCACCCTCAGCCTCGGCTCTTAACAATAAAAAGTCGTAAGCTGCACGGAATCTCGGGTTTTCGAGTAATTGTGAAACGCGCTTGCCTTTGGTTTTTGTAAGTCGATGTTGGAATTGCCAGATTTCGCGCATCGTAGCGGTAAAACGTTTTGGAATTGCGACGGTTTGGATCATACGCTGTAATACGTCGTTGATAGCAATTTGAAACGCGTCGTATGGATGAAGACCCCCTTCGTTGGCGATTTCATCTGCATGCGCTTCGAGCGGATACCAAAGCATAGCGGCCATTATGAACGCTGGCGACACTGATTTACCGGCGTTAATACGCTCATCCGTGTTTTTCAGCATGATGTCCAACATGCGCTCTTCCTTGCCTTCTGGGTTGTGGGCAATGGATTGCTCAACGACTGGAAAAAAGTAGCGGAATAAGCCGAACTCTCTTAGTTGACGATAGTTTTCATAGGCTTTACCTGCCAAGAACAACTTTAAACATTCATCAAACAAACGCGCTGGCGGAATATTACGGAGCAAGTGCGCTAACTCGTAAATAGGCGCTTCACTGCGTTCAGAAATTCTCATTCTTAGCTTAGTCGCGAATCTCACTGCTCTGAGCATACGCACCGGATCTTCACGATAGCGGGTTTCTGGCTCACCAATTAAGTCGATAAGCCCCTTGTCTATGTCTTTAAGGCCATCAGCAAAGTCATAAATCGAATAGTCGGCGATGCTGTAATACAAACTGTTGATGGTAAAGTCGCGGCGTTCAGCGTCTTCTTCGATGGTTCCGTATACGTTGTCTCTTAATAACTGACCCTCGGTTGAAGCGCGCGAGGTTTTTTTAGCTAAGGCTTTATGATCGCGAATTTTGGCAGGGTCTTGAGGCGCATCATGGTGTCCTCTAAAGGTTGCAACTTCGATGATTTCTTTGCCGAATACAATATGCGCCAGGCGAAAACGACGACCAATTAAGCGGCAATTATTAAAACACGCCTTAACTTGTTCGGGTGTTGCATTGGTAACAACGTCAAAATCCTTTGGTGATAAGCCCAGCAAAATGTCGCGTATACAACCACCAACTAGGTAGGCTTCATAACCATTGTCTTTGAGACGGTAGAGCACTTTTAGCGCACTAGGGCTGATCATTTTGCGTGAAATTGGATGTTCTTGTCGGGGCAGCACAGATACGCCTACAGAGTCAGCATTGGAGACACTTCGAGCGCTTGAAGAATGAGCTTTTGGCGCGTCCTTTTCTTTACCCAACCAAGAAATAACTTTTCTTAACACAGAATGATTACCTAAATTAACGAAATTGAACGCAATTAAGCGATAAGGCGGCGCATTTTACAGCAACTGGCGGGAAAATAAAAATAACTTGAGAGCTTGGTTGCGATTATTGGTGGCGGGGGAGTGGCAATGCCACTCATAAGTCAAAAGTGATAGCCAAACAATAGGGTGGTGACTTCCGGATCCATGTCGGTTTTTATGCTTCGAACGACATCTCCAACCATCGGAGTTTCGGTAGTAATCGTCGATTTTAACTGACTTTGATATTTGGCGTAAGACAAGTCAATGAACCAACGCTGGCCGAAATTAATTTGCGCCCCAAACTTAAAAATTCCACCAATATGATCTTCCAGCTCGACGTCACTGGAGGTACCAAAAAATGACTGAGTGTAAGACTCGGTTACCGTGGCATCACTGAAAGTTGAATAATTCACGCCAGCGCCGGTATAAATGCTAAATGTGTCGTTCAAATCGAGATGATAAAGAGCAAGCACGCCTGGCGATATAGAACGAGCGTCGCCAACTTTACCTAAGGCTGCGCCATCAACTGCTGCGTAAAGCTCAACTTTAGGCGGAATGCCAAAGGCAAAGTGAATCGACCAGGTATCATCCAAAAAATAGTCGTAAGAAATGCTCACAGTCTTTGTGTCTTTGCCAGTTGCGAGTATCCCTGGAGGCGTCATTTGCCCCTGCAATTGACCGTCGCCCTGACTAAAGTGAATGTTTGATGTGCCAATGCTAAAGCTGTGTTGACTTTTGGCCAATGCGAAAGAAGCAGGGCATAACAAAAGAAATATACAAATTAACAACGACGTTACAATGTTCAAAATGAATCCTCTCAACAAAATGGGTCGCGCATGGTACAGGTACGCAAAGCATAGTCGAATGAGGGGGAACCCTAAGTTGAAATTAATTCAATTTAGATGGTTGTTTCTTGCACAATTAAACAAAATTTAATTTGAACTATGATACTCAGGTATAGTCTCATAACTACCTAGTATACAATCGTTTTTTAGTTACCTTCGGTGGAGTCAATTGTGGAAAATTCGGAAGCAAGCCCTAAAAAGTCTGTCCCAGTTGCTGCATATGTTGCAGCGGTTTTAGTTTTATTGGTATTAGTGGTCTGGTTGTTAAATGGTGGCGAGGAGCCGAAGCCCACACCTGAACCGACAAAGGTTGAGCCTGCGCAAGTTGTATTGCCTGAACCGGAAATTGAACCCGAACCTGTGGTGGTTGAACCTGAGCCGATTCCAGAGCCAGTGGCTTTACCAGAAGTTGTCGAGCCTGAGCCAGAAATTGTTGAGACCGTTATTGAACCAAAACATCCGCCAATGGAAGAGAGTGACACTTGGCTGAAAGATCAATTTGCCTCGATGTTAATGAATTCTGCGGTCACGGCGTTAATTGGTGACAGCGACAATGTCAGTAACTTCGTGGTGTTTATCGATAACGCAGCCAATGGACAAGTCGTTAGTCAGTTTAGCCCTCTACTTACGCCAAAAGGCGACTTTATGGTTAAACCGCTCGACGGTCCTGAACTCACTTACATCTTAGATCCAGAGACTTACAAGCGTTACAACGACTATGCAACCTTGATTGCATCACTGCCTATCGAACAAGCGGTTGAGACCTACCAGGATGTACAACCGTTGATTCAGTCGGCGTATGAAGAGCTTGGTTATAGCGACAGTAACTTCAATGAAAAACTCAAAGACACCATTGATATCTTACTGGACACTCCGGTAGTAGATGGCGACATTAAGTTGGTATCACCTTCAGTAATGTATGAGTTTGCCGACCCTGCGCTAGAGCAGTTGTTGCCTTTGCAAAAGTTGTTGTTGCGCATGGGACCAGATAATCAGCGCAAGGTTCAAAACGCCCTGAAACAATTCAAAGCACAGATCTAGTGAAAGATGAATGATTTGCCTAAACGAGCAGTTCAGTTTGTTTGGGCAAATTATCTACCCGCCAATGAGCGACTGCCCAGTCGATTATCTCTTGTACGGAACCATCATTAAGCTCATCAGATGTAGGCAAGCCTAATAGAGTCAATGCTTCAAGCAGCTCAGGTCTTGGTTGATTGATATTGATCGCGGCTGCGTGATTTTGTTTACTTAATTTAAATCCCGGTTTTGAAGCGAGCACAGGCAAATGAAGGTAGCTTGGTGGTGTTATTCCAAAACACTTGTATAGCGCGATTTGCCGAGTGGTTAGCCCCATGATGTCGGCACCCCGCACAACTTCAGTGATCCCTTGGTCAATATCGTCAATGACCACGACCAGTTGATAGGCAAATAATCCGTCGCGACGTTTTATGATGAAGTCTTCCGCAGCAAAGTGGCTCTCAGCCACTTGTGTTCCAAACAATACATCTTCAAATTCTGTACTGACGTCGTCTTGTCGCAGACGAATGGGGCGATTTTCTGAGCTTAAGTTGGCGTTTCGGCAGCGGCCATCGTAGAGCCCGCCCATTGCCTTTATTTGTTTTCGAGTGCAATCACATGCATAAACTAAGTCGACATCGCTTAGTGCATTGAGTACTTGCTGGTAGCGATCTTTTCTTTGACTTTGGACTAAACAGCCTCGGTCTTTTTGTTGTAGCTCTGAAACTGTTTGCTGATCAATGTCCCAATTGAGACCGAAAGCTTCTAGTGCGTCTAAAATTTGATTCTGAGCGTTGAAGTTGCAACGGGTTTCATCAATATCTTCGATGCGAACAAACCAAAGACCATTGTTGCGTTTAGCTTGTAAGTAGCTACCTAAGGCGGCAATGAGAGAGCCTAGATGCAATGGGCCACTGGGCGAAGGCGCAAATCGACCACGGTATTGTTTATTGGATTGAAAAAAGCTCTGCTGTTGGCGAAATACCAACTCAGTAGAGTGTGACACGGGGAGGGGAAAAAGGGGTTAAGGCTGCGCCTTAACCACCCATTTGTTTTTCTTTAATTTCTGACAAGGTTTTACAGTCAATACACTGGTCAGCTGTAGGACGAGCTTCTAAGCGGCGAATGCCGATTTCGATACCGCAAGTCTTACAGAAACCAAATTCGTCTTGTTCAATTAAACCCAACGTCTTTTCAATTTTTTTGATCAGTTTACGCTCGCGGTCACGGGTGCGAAGTTCTAATGCGAACTCTTCTTCTTGAGAAGCGCGGTCAACAGGATCTGGGAAGTTGGCGGCTTCGTCTTGCATGTGAGATTTGGTGCGGTCAACTTCTTCGCGTAATTGGTTACGCCAAGCTTCTAAAATCACTTTAAAGTGCTCTAGCTGGGCGTCACTCATGTATTCTTCGTCAGGGCCTTCCTGATAAGGCTCAACGCCTGCTAAGGCTAATAAACCTAGAGATTTTTTATCTGCCATGCGTTGTTATTCTCCTAATAATTTATACTGCTACCGGCGCAATATTCTTGTTCTTCTTATTAAGCAACCAGTGAATAAAGCAAAAGCGGCGGCTATCTATAGCAAACTTAAAATAGTTTCGCAATAAATTCGTGGTGGTAACAAGAGGAAACCGCGCTGTTGCGGCCGATATGTGCAATTAGCATTGCTGTCACATCCTTTCCTTCTAGTTATAGCAAAATTCCGCTAGTTCGGTTGCAAAAATTCGCTGCGCATCTATATGGGTACGCAGTACAACAATTTCTACCCCTGCAGACAAAGCTTTTTTCATTTCTTCACCATAAGCAGGATCAATGTGGTCCGCAACCGTCACTTTTTTTATGCCGGTGTGCTGTACCAAGAATACTAAAACCGCACGTTTGCCGCTGGCTGCCATGCTTGCAAGTTCACGCAGATGCTTTTGTCCACGACTTGTCACGGCATCTGGAAACGCACCTAGCCCGGTCTCTGGGTTTGTTAATAATGTGGTCGATTTTACTTCAATGAAACAATCTGCCTCTTTGCCCTCGCTCAAAAATATGTCAATTCGGCTGTTTTCTTCGCCGTATTTCACTTCCGTTTGCAGTCGAGAATAGCCCAATAGACTTGGGACTTTTTCTTGTTCAATGGCATCTTTTACGATCTGGTTTGCCTTGGCGGTATTTACGCCGATGAAATGACCGAATTGATTACGTGCCAGCTCAAATGTGTTGGGGTACTTCCTCTTCGGGTTGTCACTAGTGGAATAAAACACGTCGAAACCTGGTTCCGCGCAGCCGGTCATCGCGCCTGTATTTGGGCAATGGATCGTTATTATTTCACCTGACTGTGTTTCGACATCGGCGAGGAATCGCTTGTAGCGTTTGAGCAATGTACCTTGGCTTAACATGTGGCTCCTAAGATAGTTCAGGCGTCTGTTTGCTTGGCAACAGGTGTAGACCCCAAGCAATGACTAATCCAGCGATTAGACCATAGATACCGTCTAACAGGACAGAAACAAGGGGCTTTAACCAGGAGATATCAGGTAAATATGCCAGTAGAACTGAGGATAAGTGATGAACAAAATCAATATTGTGGGTGAGCATGCCGCCACCGACTAAAAACATCGCAACTAAACCAATCACCGACAGACTCTGCATCAGTCTTGGAGCAAATACCAGTAATCCGGTGCCGAGCTTATTGAGGAGTTTAGTGCCAATGCCTGCAGATTTCAGCTGTTGCCAATACAAGCCGACATCGTCAAGCTTAACGATCATTGCCACCAAGCCATACACGCCAACGGTCATGCCTATTGCGATGACGCTCAGTACCGCAATTTTTTGCTCCAATGTGGCATTTACCAGTGTCCCAAGGGCAATCACGATAATTTCTGCCGACAATACAAAGTCTGTGCGGATAGCGCCTTTAATTTTGTTCTTTTCAAATTCGAGCATGTCCACTTGCTCGGAGTTGACGGCGCTCAGCAATTCCTGATGATGTTGCGCTTGTTCTTCCATCCCATTTGCCTTGCTCTCTATGATTTTTTCTGCGCCTTCAAAGCACAAAAACAACCCGCCAATAATAAGCAGTGGCACGATGGCCCAAGGCAGAAAGACGCTGATCAACAGAGCCGCGGGAACGAGAAACAACTTGTTAATGAAAGAGCCTTTGGCCACCGCCCAAACGACAGGGAGTTCACGATCGGCCTTAACGCCAGATACTTGTTCAGCATTGACGGCTAAATCGTCGCCTAAAACGCCCGCGGTTTTTTTTGCCGCAACTTTCGACATAGCCGCTACATCATCGAGCAGTAGGGCGATATCATCAAACAATGCAAAGAAGCTTGCGCCAGCCATATTGTTATTCCTTTATTCCATTTTGATTGCGCCATTATTCAACAATAACTGACGAAGTCGAATATATTTTCTATTATAAATCACTATTGGCGTTTGAATTTTGATTCTAACCGCCCATATATCAATGATTATCCCTACAAAAAATAACGAGAAATATTCATGACCGATTTCATTCAGGTGACCCTTTCACATCAACCTGCTGATGCCAAATGGGGCGAAGGCAATGCTTTGAGCTCAAATCAGGACGGTTATCAAATTCATGTCGAAGCCGTTGAGTCGAAACAAGAATTGACTAAGATTCAAGCCCAGGCACGCAAGATTCAAGGGTTGGGCATCAATACAGTTACGCTGTCTGGAGCATGGTCAACAGAGCAACAGTGGGCTTTTTATCAAGGCTTTGTGACTGCGAAGAACAATCAAGAATTAACCTGGTCTGGCGGCGATATCAAAGAGTTAGAAGCCCGTAAAAAGGCATATGATTGGACTCGGGAATTGACCAATTTACCTGCGCAAGACATTTATCCTCTGTCATTGGCGAATGCATCGGTTGATTTTCTTTCTGAAATCGGTGGCGAGCATATCAGTCACGAAATCATCATGGGTGATGATCTGCTTGATGCCGGCTGGGTGGGCGTTCATACGGTCGGCCGTGCCAGTGTTCATCCTCCGGTAATGCTGGTGCTTGATTACAACCCAACAGGTGATGCTGAGGCGCCGGTTGATACTGCGCTGGTTGGCAAAGGAATCACCTTCGATACTGGCGGCTATTCAATAAAGTCGTCGGAAGGGATGTTAACAATGAAATGTGACATGGGCGGCGCAGCGACGGTGGCTGGTGCATTAGGTTTGGCGATTCAACGTGGATTAAATAAGCGAGTAAAGCTTATTCTTTGTTGTGCAGAAAACATGATCGCTGGCAATGCTTATAAACTGGGTGACATTTTAACGTATAAAAACGGCACTCGTGTTGAAATCGTTAACACGGATGCGGAAGGACGCGTTGTGCTTGCCGATGGTTTGCAACTGGCTGAAGAGCTAGGTGCAAAGCAAATTATAGATGCGGCAACATTAACGGGGGCGGCGATGATGGCCGTAGGTTCGGATTACAATGCGATGTTTGCGCTCGACGATAATATGCGTCAAAAAGGGCTACAGGCAGCTTTGGCAGAGAACGAAGGTGCTTGGCCGTTACCACTTGAGAAGTTCCACCGATACAATTGCCCATCGGCCTACGCTGATACCGCCAACAGTCGTCCGCAAAAAGGCGGTGGCATGGGCGGCGCGTCTAATGCAGCGGGTTTCTTAAGTCGATTTGTCAACGAAGATGGCAAAGGCTGGCTACACATCGATTTAGCGGGGGCGTTCAACAATAATAACTCAGCGACCTATGCCGCTGGCGCAACAGCAATGGGGGTTCGAACCATCGCTCGTTTGATTGCTGACTAAACGCCCTATTTGAAGTAAAAAGCTCAGTTAAGAAACTGAGCTTTTTTGTTTAACCTCTTTGTAAAGCGTGTCTGCGTGTACTGAGTAAACTCAGGGATAACAGAATGAACAAGCCAAAATAGGCAGGCTCGGAAATTTCTATCGCATTGCCGTGTATTTTGAACGCCATTTCCGGTTGGCCCGAATTTCGATTGCCGGCTCCATCGTTCTGCCATTGTGTTGAGTTGTTTACTGCGCCGGTTGAGGCAACAGTCGCATAACTGGCGTTTGTGTCGTGTTGTAATCCAAGCCAATAGGTACCCGCGGCGAGTGTTTGTGAAAACCCTGATAGAGCAATGTCATAAAAATTTGAGCCTAGTCCGCTGGCCGTCACTGTCCCCGTAGTGCTAAACGAAAATAGTTGTGTGCCCGATGCAAACACTGGATCGTTATCGTAAATCCAGATGTTGGAGAAGTTATAATCACTCAAACCCGCGTAAAATCTCGCAGTCCAAGAGATAGAGGTGATTTCGCTGTCAGCTCCAACGACAAAGTCGTCAAAAACCGTCCAGCTTCCATTGCAAGCGCCGCTTGTTTCAGCACATCGTGCTGAATCCCCTGTCGCTGTACCGTTGTCATAAATAACGCCGGCAGCGCTAGACGCAGAGAACAAAAACAACATTAAAGCTACAAATAAGGTTTGATAGTTCAGTTGCATAACATATCCCTCGATTCGTGTTCTGACACATTGGTCTGCACAATTTTTGTACCGAAATGTTTTTTGCTAAAGAATTCAATGACAACGAAATATTAGGAAGAAGAAAAGCAATCGAGCTGTAAAATTCTCAGACAGGAGTTTGGATCTGGCTTTTTGTGTGGGAAAACAACAAAGGCCAGTATAAAACTGACCTTTATTAGACTGTGTTTTTGATTCGTAACTATGCCGACTGCTTTAAACTGCGGGCTTGTTGCTCTTGTTTTTTCGCGAGTCGTGCCTTGTGCAGCAATGGTTCGGTATAACCACTTGGTTGCTCCGCTCCCTTGAGTACTAAATCCAGTGCGGCATTAAACGCGATGGATGCATCAAAATAAGGCGCCATATCCTGATAGTTAGGATCTTCAGCGTTTTGCTCGTCAACGACTGCCGCCATCTTGCGCATCACAGCAATGACTTGTTCCTCGGTACAGACGCCTTGAACAAGCCAGTTAGCGATGTGCTGACTCGAGATACGACAAGTTGCACGGTCTTCCATTAAGCCAACATTGTTAATGTCTGGCACTTTCGAACAACCCACACCCATGTCTACCCAACGGACTACGTAACCTAAAATACCTTGTGCATTATTTTCTAACTCTTTCGTGATCTCTTCGTTAGTCAAACTGTCAGGATCGGCCATTAGAGGTATTTCCAAAATGGTGTCAATGTCACTCTTAATGGTGGTTTGAAGGTGTGCTTGTACTGTAGGCACACTCTCTTGATGGTAATGAATGGCATGTAACGTTGCCGCTGTAGGGGAAGGAACCCACGCCGTACTAGCACCTGCTTTAGGATGGCCAATCTTGGCTTCCATCATCGCCGCCATCTGGTCTGGCACAGGCCACATTCCTTTGCCTATTTGAGCTTTGCCTAAGAAGCCCGTTGAAAGGCCGACCTTAACGTTTGATTCTTCATAGGCTGAAATCCAAGGCATAGTTTTTAGCTCGGCCTTCGGTTTAAACACACCCGCAGCCATACTGGTATGTATTTCATCGCCGGTGCGATCCAAAAAGCCCGTATTGATAAACACGACGCGTTCTTTGGCAGCCGCGACACACGCTTTAAGGTTTACAGAGGTTCGGCGTTCCTCGTCCATAATACCCATTTTTAACGTATTGCGGGTTAACCCTAACATGTCTTCAATGGCATCAAACAAGCGATTGGCAAAGGCCACTTCTTCAGGGCCATGCATTTTAGGTTTAACAATATAGATACTGCCTTCTCGGCTGTTGTTAATGCCGTTATCGACCACGTTGTCTATGTCGTGCTTGCCAATTGCGGCGGTGATAACACCGTCCATAATACCTTCCGGTATTTCCTGCCCATCAAACAAAATAGCTGGGTTTGTCATTAAGTGTCCGACATTGCGAACAAACATTAATGAACGTCCAGGCAGGGTAAGGATAGAGCCGTCAGTCGCGGTAAATTGAAGGTTGGGATTCATTTTACGAACTGACGTTTTACCATTTTTAGTAATGGATTCTTCTAAATTGCCTTGCATTAGACCCAACCAGTTCTTGTAAACCAGAGTTTTGTCTTCTGCGTCAACGGCCGCTACAGAGTCTTCGCAATCCATAATCGTCGTGATTGCAGACTCCAAGATGATGTCTTTGATGTGAGCCAAATCTGTTTTGCCAATGGCGGATTCGGCATCAATCTGCAGATAAAGGTGCAAGTTGTTGTGTTTAAACAGCAAAGCTTGCGGCGCTAAAGCGTCGCCTTGAAAACCAATGAATTGTTCGGGGTTTTTTAACCAAACTGTGCCTTGAGGACGCTTAACACGAAGTTTTCCGCTTTCAACTTCAAAGCTTGAAACGTCCTGCCATTTCGCACCTTCAAGCGGTACATATTGGTTGAGTAGCTCTCGTCCGTATGCGATGACTTTTTCTCCACGCACTGGATTGAATTGTTTGCCTTTTGTTGCTCCTTCGGTTTCCGGAATAACATCGGTACCGTACAAAGCATCGTAAAGGCTTCCCCAGCGGGCGTTCGCGGCGTTAAGTGCGTACCGAGCGTTCATGACCGGCACAACCAATTGCGGGCCTGCCGTTGTCGCGATTTCCGTATCGACATCGGTAGGAGAGATTTTAAAATCTGCGACGTCTTTGGCTAGGTAGCCAATGTCCTGTAAAAAGCCTTTGTACTGACTGAAGTCAGCGCTCTTGTGAGTTCGGTGGAATGCTGTGATTTTTTGTTGTAAGTCCGAACGTTTGGCTAAAAGCTTTTTATTTTCAGGGACAAAGTCCGCCAATAATTGTTCGAAGTTTTGCCAAAATGCGCTTTCTTGTAACCCTAAAGGTTTTAATACATCTTGGTTTACGAAATTGTGCAATTCGCTGTCTATGCTTAAGCGACCTTGCTGTATTCGGCTTGAATCGGTCATTTGGGCAATCCTCGTTAGATTTTTCTTATGACCTGATTGTAGAGGGAGGGACTATTATTTATATACTTTAGTATTACTATCCCCATCATAAATTTTGTGAATATTAATGTGGCATAAGGTTGTAGGCCAGGCTGATGAGGGCCTGGCGAAGTTCATTAGGGTTATTGCAATGCACCTATGTCAACAATCAGACGACGCAACCATATATGACCGGCATCGTGGTGGAGCAGCGGTGACCAGGCCATTTTTAGTGCAATGGGTGGAATATCAAACGGTGGTTCAGCGACGACAACGGCGTCATCATTAGCGAATAGTTCGGTCGCACGAGTAGGCAGTGTGGCGATAAGACCTTGCTCACGAGCTAGCCACATTGCCATGTGGTAATGTCTGGTAAAAACACTGATGTCACGCTTTCTATCTAGCTTAGCTAGCTCTACGTCAACCCAACCTAGCTTTTGAACTTCGTTTGGGTCGATACCAACGCCTACGCCAAAACCGGTTTTGCTGACCCAAACGTGTTTCGATTCGAGATAGGAATCTAAGTTGAAATTTTCCAGCGCTTTGTGGTCACTGGCCAACATACAAGAAAATGTATCGTACCAGATCACTTTTTGGTGGAAGGACAGAGGCAACTCTTCGAAGCGGTTTATTGCCATGTCAACTTTACCAAGTTCAACGTCGTGAAAGCTAACGTCAGACGGCGTTACTATGTCCAGAGTGACGCTAGGCGCCTTGTTTCGAAGCTCTCCGAGTACTTTGGACAGTAAAGTGGTTTCAGCGTAATCCGACGCCATAATGCGAAACGTCCGGGTTGAAGTCAGCGGATCAAATTCGGTTTCTGGCTGAATGGTTGCTTCGAGTTTTGATAACACGTCGCGAACCACCGGCTGCAGTTGCAAGGCTCTGGCTGTTGGCATCATGCCTTCAGAGGTTCTTACTAAAATCGGATCTGAGAACAATTCCCTGAGACGTTTTAGACCATTACTCATTGCTGGCTGAGTAATAGAAAGTTGGTCAGCGGCACGAGTTACGTTTTTCTCTCGTAATAGTACATCAAGATATACCAATAAATTCAGATCGATCTTACTAATATTCATACTGTGAATTCCACGGATGTAAATTATTTATTGGATGAATCCTAGTCGATTATCCTAGAGTTGTCATCAACAAATTCGAACAAGTTTTGTCTGGGCCCAAAAAATCAATCTTGTCCGTGTTTAGTAAGACAATTATAAATTCGAGGATAAAACTTATGTCTGCCTACACAAATGAAATTGAACTATTAGAAGCGATTAAAAATAAAAACGGCGCAGCTTGGGATGCAATTAATCCTGAATACGCAGCGCGTATGCGTGCTCAAAACCAATTTAAAACTGGTTTGGACATTGCTCGTTATACAGCATCTATCATGCGTAAAGACATGGACGCGTACGATGCAGACTCAAGTAAATACACACAATCTTTAGGTTGCTGGCACGGTTTTATCGGTCAACAAAAGATGATTTCTATTAAGAAACATTTTAATAGCACTGACCGCCGTTACCTTTACCTTTCTGGTTGGATGGTTGCAGCACTTCGCAGTGAGTTTGGTCCTCTTCCAGACCAGTCGATGCACGAAAAAACGTCTGTGGCGTCGTTAATTGAAGAGCTTTACACTTTCTTACGTCAAGCAGATGCTCGTGAATTAGGTGGCCTTTTCCGTCAACTAGACGATGCTCGTGACGCAGGTGACCAAGTTCAAGCACAAAAGATTCAAAACGAAATTGATAATCATCAAACACATATCGTCCCTATTATTGCTGACATTGACGCCGGCTTTGGTAACGAAGAAGCGACTTACTTATTAGCGAAGAAGATGATTGAAGCGGGTGCGTGTTGTATCCAGATTGAAAACCAAGTTTCAGACGAAAAACAGTGTGGTCACCAAGACGGTAAAGTAACGGTTCCGCATGACGATTTCCTAGCGAAAATTCGCGCTGTTCGTTACGCATTCCTTGAGTTAGGTGTTGAAGATGGCGTTATCGTTGCTCGCACAGACTCTTTGGGCGCAGGCCTTACAAAACAAATCGCAGTGACAAACGAACCAGGCGATTTAGGTGACCAATACAATTCATTCTTAGATTGTGAAGAGGTAGAGCCAGCAGATCTTGCAAACGGTGACGTGGTTCTTAATCGCGATGGCAAGTTGGTTCGTCCTAAGCGTCTACCGTCTAACTTGTTCCAGTTCCGTCAAGGTACAGGCGAAGACCGCTGTGTTCTAGACTGTATTACGTCATTGCAGAACGGTGCTGACCTGCTTTGGATTGAAACTGAAAAACCACACGTTGGCCAAATCGGCGGCATGGTAAATCGTATCCGCGAAGTTGTCCCTAACGCGAAGCTTGTTTATAACAACAGCCCATCGTTTAACTGGACACTCAACTTCCGTCAGCAAGTGTTTGATGCATGGACAGAAGCTGGTAAAGACGTGACAGGTTACGAGCGTGATAATCTAATGAGTGCCGTATACGATAGCACTGAGTTAGCAGCAGAAGCGGATGAGAAGATCAGAACGTTCCAAGCGGATGCGGCTCGTGAAGCGGGTATCTTCCACCACTTGATTACGCTACCGACTTACCACACAGCTGCGTTGTCAACTGACAACCTTGCTAAAGAGTACTTCGGTGACCAAGGTATGTTGGGTTACGTTGCTAACGTTCAACGTAAGGAAATCCGTCAAGGCATCGCGTGTGTTCGCCACCAAAACATGGCTGGCTCTGATATGGGTGATGATCACAAAGAATACTTCTCTGGTGACTCTGCACTGAAAGCTGCAGGTGAAGACAACACCATGAACCAGTTCGCTTAAGCGAAGTTTCATCCTCGCAAGTTAAAAAGGTCGGCTCTGCCGGCCTTTTTTTTGCTAGTAAATGTGTTCTTGATTTCCACTTTTACATTAGGTTTGTGTGGTGAGTAACTTCGACTTGATTTGTTCAATACTCACCCCACCTAATGGGTGAAGTGGGAGTTTAATGGTATGAACATTTTTGATTCGGTTACCCTGAGCGATTTTGCTTTCTACAGCGGCAGTATTTTAGCGATACTCCTCGGCATCGGGGTTATGTGCCGTCTGGTGCGGTGGAGCAAACGCATGTCGAAAGGTGCGCTGTTGCTACTGGCAATATTCCCGGTGTTATCGGTATTCCCAATTCCACCACAGGAAATCAAAAAAATTGAAAAAATGAAGCAAGAGCAGCTAAAAAAGCAAAATGAAAATGGCGAAGATCAAAAGGGCTGTTCTGAAAGTGAAGGCCCTTAACAGTTTGCGAGGAACTAAAGCGAGTCAATTGGCAGGCCGTATTTTTTAGCAATTTGTTTAATTCTACCTTGTTGTTTTAGTGAAATGATGCCCTTATCCAGCGCCAAAGTTAAGGCCTCAGAGTTGTCTAAACTGGGCGAAAAAGCGATAAAACACGGTTCTGGTTCACTGACATTGCCTGCGGGTTTAACTTGCTCCGAAATTCCCATTTGTTTGGCTTGATACCAAAACACTGGGCCGGTTTCGACAAATACGTCAATGCGGTCACGTAGCAAAAACTGAATGCTACGGCTGACAGCGTCATTTCCGTATATCTGTACGATAGAAGATTCGTCTGATGCGAGAACCGATTGAATGTAATTGTTTAACATGTCGCCATAGTCATAACCTTTGATTGCGCCAAGCCGAATACCGTTAAACGAACGAACAGTTTGGTATTGCCACTTACTTTCTTTCTTCACAAAAAGGCTGCTAGGGCTGATATTCAAAAGCGCCATGTTGGGAAAGTGAAAATCGGGCGCATCGCCTCTAAATGCACCGACTATGGCATTAATTTTTCCCTTGCGCGCCAAACCTACAGCACGAGTCCAGGGTATTTCTTCGTATTTGACCTGATAGCCAGAAAGCGCGAGCGCTTCTGTTGCAACATCGATCATAAAGCCTTTGTCTTCGTCATCTGCACCACAATTAATTGGGCACCAATTGTCTCCTGCAATCACTATGGTCTTATTACTCGCAGTCACAGATACACTGACGAGGAAAAGCAATGAAAAAAACAAAAATCGCATCATGGCGCAGTACCGAGAATTAAACTAACGTTAATTATGACAAAGACTTAGAAGCAAAACACTGTACCAGGTACAGGTTTTTCCACATCTTCTAAATTTAGACATAATCGGTACATTTTGCCTGTGCCAAGAGACAATTTAGCTAAAAATCGCGAGGAATGTCATGAAACCTACAATTGTCGGCATAGATCATCTGGTGTTGAGAACAGATAACCTTGAAGCCATGTTGGTGTTCTACTGTGATGTACTCGGTTGTGAAATTGTTCGAGATGAGCGTGAACAGTTGGGCTTAGTTCAACTTCAGGCGGGCAGCGAATTAATTGACTTATTACTTATTGGCAGTGAAATGGGCAAGTTAGGTGGTGGCGCTCCAACTCAATACAACAACAACCTTGACCATTTCTGCTTGCGGCTTCGGCCTATCTCTCCGCAAGCTCTTTGTCGATATCTCAGGCAACGAGGGATCGAAGTTCCAAATTTTGAACGGCGCAATGGCGCGGAAGGATTTGGCGATTCAATCTACATCAAAGATCCAGACGGTAACACAGTTGAGCTGAAATCTGCGTTGCAATAGCCAGGTGTGACCCTGGTTACGAATGTCATCGTTTTGCAATAGGTCGTTCACCTGATTGTCATTTAATCTCGATACATTGCTCGATGTTAGAAAGAGCAAGGTAGATAAGATGATTTCAGTCGAGAATGTCGTTGCGGAAAACTTTCCTGCGATTGAATCGGGTAATCCGTTTCTAAAAAATTCGTTTCTTAGATTTTTAAGATTCATATTTCACGAAAGCGAATTTGTTCGATTCGAACAAAATTACCCTCATCTGATGGGGATAGATTTTGTTGAACAGGTCTTGGAGTTTTTTGAATTCGGTTACGTCACCAAAGATCGCGAATTAAGACACATTCCCAGTACTGGTGGCGTTATTGCTATTGCCAACCATCCCATTGGGAGCTTAGATGGTCTTGCTCTGTTAAAAATGTTATGCGGCATTCGTCGCGATGTTAAGGTAGTCGCGAACGACTTACTCTGGGCGCTCAAGCCACTTCGTCCATTGCTTTTGCCTGTTAACAACATGGGTAATAGAACACCCAAAGAAAATATGGCGGCGATTGAGAAGCACGTGGCAAATGGCGGTGCTCTGCTCATTTTTCCAGCCGGGGAAGTGTCGCGTTTATCGGCGACTGGAGTCAAAGACGGTAAATGGAAGCACGGCTTTTTAAAGTTTGCGAAAAAGACCAAAGCGCCGATTTTACCGATACATGTAGATGGCAAAAATTCCGCGTTTTTTTACGGCCTATCAATGTTGGCCAAACCGGTTTCAACGCTGTGGCTTGTGCACGAAATGTTTAAACAGCACGACCAAGAATTACGAGTAAGAATTGGTAACGTGATAAAACACGACACCTACAGCAACGCCCCTGTCGACGATAAACAACTGGTCAAGTTATTCAAAAAACACGTCTACAAGCTGCCAAAGAAAAAGAAGTTGCCGATTTTTTCTGAGAGCTTGGACAGCATTTCACATCCTGAAGACCGCAAGCAGCTAAAGCAGGAGCTTAAGGCCTGTCAACTAATCGGAAAAACCAGTGACGGTAAGTTGATATACAACTTCGCCCACGATTGTGATTCCAGTGTCATGCGAGAACTGGGGCGTTTGCGCGAGCTAACCTTCAGGGCCGTGGGAGAAGGTACGGGGCAACGTCGCGACGTTGATAAATACGACAGAATTTATGACCACATTATTTTGTGGGACGACGAAGAACTCGAAATTGTTGGTGCGTATCGAATGGTGCCGACCAAACGAGTGTTTGAGCAATACCCTGAGGTGGGGTTATACACCGCGACCTTGTTCGACATGTCAGAATTATCGGAAGAAATACAACAACAGGGACTCGAACTAGGACGCAGTTTTGTGCAACCCAAATACTGGGGCAAACGCAGCCTGGACTATTTGTGGCAAGGCATCGGTGCTTACCTCAAGCAATTTCCAGAGATTCGTTATTTGCTCGGTGGCGTAAGTGTCAGTAATGACTTTAATGATGAAGCAAAAACAACCTTAGTACGATTTTATCAAACGTATTTTGGTTGCCCCGACAACATGATCACAGCGCGCCTGCCATTTGTTTTGAAGGACGATGTTGGACTCCACTTTGATGGCCAAGATTACGCCGCTGATTTCAAAGCCTTCAAAGCCAAAATGAAGCAAGAAGATGCGTCTGTTCCAACCCTTTACAAGCAATATTCTGAGCTTTGCGAAGGGGATGGGGTAAAGTTTTGCGCCTTCAATATCGATCCCGATTTTGCCGATTGCATCGACGGATTTGTGCTGGTGGACATTGAAAAAATGAAATCACAGAAGCGAGAGCGTTACATCCCGAGAAAAGGGGAAAGTGAGGCTTAGGCTCCCTGCGTGATAAACAGCAGCAAATGAAACAGATTTTGAACCGAGATTTATATTCTTCACTTGAGGTGAACTATGACACCATCGAATGATTATCGAACTTTGTGGCTATCCGATATTCATCTTGGATGCCGAGATTGCAAAGCTGAATTTTTGCTTAATTTTCTGGCGGACAACGAGGCTGACCGGATATATCTGGTGGGTGATATTGTCGATTTTTGGGCGCTAAAACGACGAGTTTACTGGCCTGCAAGTCATAACGCGGTATTAAACCTGTTGTTAAAAAAGGCGCAACAAGGCACTGAAGTTGTTTACCTTCCTGGTAATCACGACGAGTTAATGAAGCCTTATGTTGAGCTGTTGTTTGGCTCAATTCAAATCCACCAAGAGTTTGTTCACGAAACAGTCACCGGCAAACGTTTGTTGATGTTGCATGGCGACAAATACGACTCAGTGGTGTGTTTCGGTAAATTCCACGCGATGCTTGGAGATGTGTTATACGACGTTTTGTTATGGCTCAATCGTCAGTGCCATGGCATCCGCAAGCGACTCGGTTTGCCTTACTGGTCAATGGCGTCTTACATCAAAACCAAAGTTAAAAAAGCCAATGAGGCCATCCGTCGATACCGCGACGCGGCAATTGCTGACGCCAAAGAACAAGGAGTGGATGGCATTATCTGTGGCCATATCCATCATCCGCAAATGGAAATGGTCGATGGTATCTTGTATTGCAATGACGGCGACTGGATAGAAAACTGCACTTTGATGGTGGAAAATCAATCTGGAGATTTGAAACTTTTGCGTTGGCAAGACGGCGCCAATCAAACGCAAGTGATAGGTCAGGTGAACTGGGGCCAAAAGCTTCGTTCATTGGATGAATTCGCTGCCTAAAAAAACGACATAAATCCTTCATTTATCTTGTTTTATGTCATAGAAGTATCATATTAATAAACTATAGTTTAGCTTCATCATAGGATGTTTTGAGGTGAACTTTGTTTACAGGATTTGATGCAGTAGGGGCAACAGATATGAACTTAGCGATTGATAAAGAACAACTTTATTATCCAAAAGAGCTGAGTTGGTTGTCATTCAACGAAAGAGTGTTGCAAGAAGCGGCGGATGTGAACAACCCCGCCATTGAACGTATGCGATTTTTGGGAATATATTCCTCGAACATGGACGAGTTTTATCGGGTTCGAGTAGCCAATGTCCGTCGTAAGATCATCATCTTGGATAACCAAGGCGATGAGGAAGAAGCCGCTTTGACACGGGAATTGATGACTCAAATCCAAGAAAAAGTTGCGCAGTTGACCAAAAAGTTTGATGCCATTTTCAAACAAGTGGTTAAAGAGCTTCGCAAGAATAATATCTGCTTGATTGAGCACGACGAAGTCACGGAGAAACAGAAACTTTGGCTGAAAGAGTTTTTTGACAATAAAATTTTGCGTCATATCGCGCCGATTTTGATTGATAAAAAGGTCAACCTTGTTGGCCGGCTAAATGACTCCGCAACCTATTATTACCTCGCCATTCATAGAGAGAACAAGCCCGATAGGTATGCTACTTTGGAAGTGCCATCGGATAAAACCTCTCGCTTTATCATTCTGCCGCAAGAAAAAGGCAGCAAGCAGAAGCAGGTCATCTTGTTAGACGAAGTGATTCAAATGTTTGTTGAAGACATTTTCCGAGGCTTCGTGAAGTTTGAATCTATTGAAGCCTTTTCTTTTAAAATGACACGAGACTCGGAATATTCGATCAACGATGATATTGCCGACTCGTATGTTGAAAAGATGTCGGATTCAATGAAACAACGAGTGATTGCGGAACCCGTGCGGGTGATTTATGACGGTGAAATGCCACCGGAAATGGTTAAAAGTTTAAAGAAACATCTCAAACACTCGTCTTATGACAACTTGATTGCCGCGGGTCACATCAGAAACGTATCGGACTTTATAGGTTTCCCTAATATTGGCCGTCAGAATCTAGAAAACAAACCGCTGCCCGCCATGTCGAGTAGCCAGTTCAGTCGTTTTGATACTGTGTTTCAGGCGATAACAGAACAAGACATTCTGTTGTATTACCCATACCACCGTTTCTTGCACTTCACCGAGTTTGTTCGTCAAGCGGCATTTGACCCACACGTCAAACACATTCGAATTTCCATGTATCGAATCGCGCCCGACTCGCGAATTGTTAGCTCACTGATCGATGCCGTCGATAACGGTAAAACCGTCACTGTTGTGATGGAGTTACGAGCCAGATTTGACGAAGAAGCCAATATTGAATGGGCCAAAGTCATGACGGATGCCGGAGTTCGTGTCGTGTTCGGTAACCCTTCTTTCAAAATTCACACTAAAATCTGTGTGGTCAGCCGCGAAGAAAAAGGCGAGCTTGTAAATTACGCCCATATTGGCACCGGTAATTTTAATGAAAAAACCGCTAAGATTTATACCGATTTCAGCCTGTTTACCAAAGACCCAGATATTACTCGTGAAACCATCGGAGTATTTGAGTTAATTCAATTGCCTTATCGCCAGCAAAATTTTGAGCAGTTGATGGTGTCACCGATTAATGCCAAACAAAAGATCCTCGAGTTAATTGATCAAGAAATCAGCAACGCTCGCAACGGCGAACGTGCTGAGATAACGTTCAAAGTTAATAACTTAGTCGACTTTGACATTATCGATCGACTTTATCTCGCCAGTCAGAATAAGGTTAAAGTTCGCGGTATTGTCCGTGGTATGTGTGCCTTGAGACCTGGCATTAAAGGCGTAAGTGACAATATCCAAATCATTAGTATTGTTGATCGCTTTTTAGAGCATCCAAGGGTCATGGCGTTTCACAATGGCGGAGACCGGCAAGTATACTTGTCGTCAGCCGACTGGATGTTAAGAAATATGCGAGACCGGATTGAAGTGGGTTGTGCAATCAAAGACCCAGCTTTAAAGGAAAGGGTGATGAATATCCTAGAAATTCAATTCAAAGACACCATGAAAGCGAGAATTATCGACAAAAACCAAGTAAATGGGTATGTTAAGCGTGGTAATCGGAAAAAGATCCGATCACAAATAGAAATATATCACTACCTAAAACACTTGGAAAAGACTGAGAATGACAGAAATAGAAGCGGCGTTTGACGATTTAGAGGTCCGAGACTCGACCAAAATTGCCGTTTTAGACATAGGTTCAAATAGCTTTCATTTAGTAGTCGTCCGTGTAATTTCCGGTACGGTTCAAATTCTTCACAAGCTAAAACAAAAAGTTCGTTTGGCTGAAGGGCTGTCTGAGGAAGGCTTTCTATCAGAAGAAGCTATTCGCCGAGGCTTGGACACAATAAAGCTGTTTGAAAAAAGCATCAGTGGCTTCGATCCTGACTCGGTGCGTATTGTTGGTACTTACACGCTTCGGAAAGCCAAAAATTCGCACAAATTTATTAAAGCAGCGCGTAAGGTCATCTCTTATCCGGTAGAAATTATCTCCGGGCAAGAAGAGGCTCGATTGATTTATCAAGGCGTTGCACATACCCACAATTTGCAAGGACAAACCTTAGTCATCGATATTGGCGGCGGGTCTACTGAATTTGCAATCGGAGCCAACTTTGAGCCTAAGATATTACGTAGCTTAGACATGGGATGCGTGAGTTACACGCAACGTTTCTTCAAAAATGGCAAGCTTACAAATAAAGCGTTTGAACAAGCTATCACTGCTGCTCAACAGCAACTCGAAAAGATTGAAGACAAGTATTTAAAACTGGGTTGGGACACTTGTATTGGCGCGTCTGGGTCAATTGAAAGTGTTATGACCATGGCGTGTGACAAACTGGACTATTGTGAACACCAACTGACACTAGAGCAGATGGAGCGCTTACAATCCTATTGCGTTGAAAAGGGTGAGCTAACGGCATTAAAACTCGGCGAAGCAAACGAAGAACGCAGAAACGTATTTCCTGCGGGCCTTGCCATACTCATCGCAGTATTCCGTAGTTTGAAGATAAAACATCTCGAATTTTCACCGTCGGCGTTGCGAGAAGGTGTCATTTATGAAATGGATGAATCCCTTCACCATAATGACGTGCGTGAGCGTTCAGTGCAGTCTTTGGCGACACGATACGATGTCGATACGGAACAAGCAGGCCTAGTATTGGATACCTGTTTTAACTTGTACCAACAAGTTAAGGAAGATTGGGATTTGGTTCCTGATCGTGTTCAATCATTGCTGGGGTGGTCAGCTCTACTCCATGAAATTGGTCTGCATATTCATTCTCGTGGAGTGCAGAAACACTCGAGCTATATTCTGCAACATGCAGATATGCATGGTTTTAACGCCGAGCAACAGACATTTTTGAGCATGATGGTACGTTTCCATCGCAAGAAGATAAAACTAGCTGAGCTTCCTGAGCTAACTCAGTTCCGTCAGATTGAATTATTGCAGTGCCTGATTTTGCTTCGTTTGAGCGTGTTGCTGAACATCAAACGTCAAAGTAATTTTGTGCCTGATGTCAGAATTGAAGTGGATGATCACAGTATTCAACTGACATTTCCGAATGGCTGGTTAGCAGAACATCGCGTAATTTCGGCGGACTTAGAACAAGAACAATATTACCTTAATAACATCGGCTTTAAGCTGACAGTCGTCTACATCAATGCAAGTTGATGGCCGTTTAAATTGTCATCAACTTGTCTTTATCCTTTAACACAACCGACACTTTCAATTTTTATTCTGTTCACAAATGAAGCAACGTCGCCCCTTTTGGTGAGGTCTGTTATGACAAGTGTGATCAGAGACAACAAACTTCAGCAGTTAGATACATTTTTATTTTACAAATGCCATTATTTGTCGAACCAACCGATGAAAAATCTGAGCGTTTGGGTATCAAAAACCGGTGATGGTTATTTCTATTTCGCCATCGCTTTGTTGGTTTACTTTCTTGAACAAGCAATGGGAGCCAGTTTTTTTTATTGTGCCTTGTTAGCTTTTGCAGTTGAAGTGCCAGTTTATTTAGGTCTGAAGAACCTTGTTAGGCGCAATAGGCCGTTCAACAAGTTGAACTCGTTTAAGTCCCACATCGCTCCATCAGATAAATTCAGCATGCCGTCTGGGCATACCGCTGCAGCATTTGTCTTTGCTACGGTGGTTGCCTATTTTTATCCACAGTTCTCAATCTTGGCCTACAGTTGGGCGGTATGTATTGGTTTTTCCCGGGTTTTTCTCGGAGTGCATTTTCCCGGCGATATCATTGCGGGCGCATTGCTTGGCTACGTCAGTGCTCAGTTTGCTATCACTTTCAGTCTCAGCTCAATTTAAGGAGAATTTGTGAAGATACTATATGGCATCCAAGGGACAGGAAACGGTCATATCACTCGAGCGCGTGTTATGGCGAAAGCGCTAAATAAGCGGGACATAGAAGTCGATTATTTGTTTTCCGGACGACCGAAAAACCTATACTTTGATATGGAGCGGTTTGGTAACTATCGCTGTTTTAATGGCCTCACTTTTCACCACGAACACGGCAAAATTAGCTATTTAAAAACGATAAAATCGGCGAAGCTGCTTCAAGCCTATAAAGACATTCGCGATTTAGATGTCTCAAGCTATGACCTAGTGATTAATGACTTTGAACCCATCTCTGCATGGGCTGCTCGAAAGGCTGGCGTGCCCGTCATCAACATCAGTCATCAGGCGGTTTTTACCTTCGATAAAGTGCCTTCCAAGGGCCTTAGTTGGCTGAATCGACAAATCCTCAAATACTTTGCGCCAGCGGATTTGTCACTGGGAGTGCATTGGTTCCATTTCGGTCAAAACATCATTCCACCGTTTATTGAAAGAGAAGCCAGTCAGGAAGAGCCTACTGACGACATATTGGTGTATATGCCATTTGAAAATTTGACTGCCATAACCGAGTTACTTAATGGTCAGCACAATCGCCGATTTGTTCTCTACCACCCAGATGTTTTGGAAGATGAAGAAACCTCTGCGATTAGTTTTAGAAAACCATGTCGAAAGGGATTTTTGAGAGATTTAGAGCGTTGCAGTGGCGTTATTGCCAACGCTGGATTTGAATTGTCTTCTGAAGCATTGTGCGTTGGGAAAAAAATATTGTTAAAGCCGCTTGATGGTCAATTCGAACAGGCTTCCAATGCGGAAACACTGCAACAGTTGGGGCTGGCAAGTGTGATGCAAGGGCTAGATGAATCGGTACTGGAATCTTGGCTGCTAGAGCCTAATAATGAGGCTATCAATTATCCAAGTGACCCTTCTCCTTTGGTCGATTGGATTCTAGAAGGCGACTATAAACGCCCAGAAGACCTAATTAAGGCGTTGTGGCAACCAATTTCAATTCCACAGTTTAATCGAAACTTTGGCAGCGTTTTGTAGAGATTAAGACAAAAATTTGGATGGAGCGGCTTCGGCCGCTTTTTTTTGCATTTTGTGACCTGAGTTGGTTAAAAATGATCCTATTCAAGAGTACCCACGTAGACAGCAATGCGACTCACTTTACACAAGGTACTAACATGAAAAGGATCACTTACCCTATTCTAACACTTCTATTCACGTTTTTGCTAACGGCATGTTTTGATGATGACGACGACGATCCTGTTGTCGTTACTGAGCCGGATGAGCAAACCGTGACAACGATTGTTGACGCTGCGGTAGCAAACGGCGGTTTTACTACATTGGTTGCGGCGCTTCAGGCGACTGGGCTGGACGCAACACTAGCTGACGAGAACGGCACGTTTACAGTTTTTGCACCAACAGACGATGCGTTTGCAGCGTTGGGTCAAGATACTATCGATGCGCTTCTTGCCGACACTGACACATTAAGCGGGATTTTGACTTATCACGTACTCGGTTCAGAGGTTAATGCAGAAGCTGCCATTGGCTCTGCGGGTATGACAGTTGAAACCGTTAACGGCGCAAGCATTGGTCTGTCACTGGATGGAAACAACCTTCTGGTGAACACGGCGACGGTAGTCACTACTGACTTAGTCACAGACAACGGGATTATTCACGTTATCGATGCTGTACTGATGCCACCAGAAATGGCGGAGATGCCGACAATGAATATTGTCGAAACCGCAGTTGCAGATGGACGTTTCACGACACTAGTGACCGCCCTACAAACCGCTGGCCTAGATTCTGTGCTTGCGGATGATTCAACGCAATTTACTGTGTTTGCTCCAACGGATGATGCGTTTGCAATGATCGACGAAAACTTGTTGGAAGCTATTTTGGCAGACCAAGAAGTGCTTTCAGACATTTTGCTGCAACATGTGGTAAGCGGTTCGGCGGTAGACTCTGTCACAGCATACACGCTCAACGGAACATCTGTCGAAACTGCATCTGAAGCTATGATTCCTGTGGCAATCAACAGTACAACAGACATGCTTACATTCGGTGGTGCAAATATCATCATTAAAGACATTGCGACCACAAACGGTACAATCCATGTCATTGATATGGTTGTTGTTGCTGATGTGATGCTTCCAGAGCCAATTTTGTCGATTAAAGACGTGGCTGAACAAGCTGGTAACTTTACGACGTTGATAGCAGCACTTGAAGCAACAGGGCTCGACGCTGTACTTGATAACAATGCGATGGAATATACTGTTTTCGCGCCAACCGATGACGCGTTTGCATTGTTGGGTGAAGATACGATCAATGCATTGTTAGCAGATACGGATACACTGTCGAATATTCTGCTTTACCATGTTATTTCTGACACTGAAATACTTGCCGATGCCGCAATTACGGTAGCGCAGAGCGACATGAATAAAGTCGAGATGGCAAACGAAGCAATGACTGCGCTTTCCTATGTAAACTCTTCGTTGTTTATCAACAAATCAGCGGTATCAACGCCAAACGTTATGGCTGAAAATGGCGTAATTCACGTTATCGACCAAGTAATTTTGCCACCTGAAGAAAAAGGCATGCCGATGAATAACATCGTCGAAACTGCATTGGCCGATGATCGATTCGATACCCTTGTTGCGGCACTTACAGCGGCAAATTTAGTTGATACTTTGTCTGATGAAACAACGACCTTTACTGTGTTTGCTCCAACAGATGATGCGTTCGACAAAATTGAAGATTCTGCGTTGGCCGGTTTGTTGGCGGACACAACTGCGCTTACAAATGTCCTATTGCAGCATGTAATTTCTGGCGCGGAAGTCTCTTCCTTAGATGCGTTTGCGGCCAATGGTGGCGCAGTTAATACCGCAGCGAATGACGATGTTACCGTATCATTAGTGAACTATACGGCGTCAATGAACGGCGAAGATGACGAAGTCGCATACGAAGCCAGCATGGAAATGTTAGTGAGTGGTGCTGGTGGCATGAAGCCTGGTTTCACTTTGTACGTGTTTGATGATGACCTAGGTACCGATGGCAGCGTCTGTAATGATGCGTGTGCGGACATGTGGCCACCGGTACTCGTTGAAGATGGTGCAGTAGGGGGTATTCCTAATCTATCCACCGTGACTCGAGACGACGGCAGTATGCAAGCTGCATTCAAAGGTCGCCCATTATACTACTATGCAGTTGATATGGCGGTAGGTGACATGACTGGTGAAGGCATCGGTGGTAAATGGTGGGTTATTAAACAAGAGCAAGTGTCTCTTGAAATCCAAGGTGCTGGAGTGATTGCTAGCGACATTTACACGTCCAATGGTGTGATTCATGTAATCGACACGGTTATTACTGAAACGTTAGAGTAATAAGTGAAATAGGATAAAAAAGAGGTCTTTTGGCCTCTTTTTTTGTTAACGCCAAAAAGCCTGATTTGTTGCCTATACTTTGAGTTAATTCTGTTGTGATAACTTACCTTTGAGTGTTGCGTGTGGTTTCAATATGTCTGACTTCGAACAGTTAGTTCGCCCATATAAGGGCAGCGACAAACCGGGCGAGTTCTGTGCTTGGCTAGCAAGTTCTCTATCTTTAGTCCGCGATTATTTGCAAATGGAAACCGGCATTGCCAGTTACATTGTGGACAACAATTATTCAATCGTTGCGGTCGATTCTGCGATGGACGGCGTATTTTCTGCGGGTATGGAGTATCCACTCGAAAGCACCTATTGCGCAGCAGTGTTTTCGAAACAAGAAACGGTGACCTATGATCACGTCGGTGAAATCGAGAGCATGTTGCAACACCCGGTTTATCTCGCGGTTAAGCTCGAAAGTTATATTGCTTCGCCAGTAAAATCGAACACTGGCAAAGTGATAGGGACCATCAATTTTACCTCGCTTGACCCTCATGCAGGCCCGTTTAGCGATGAGTACAAAGCTTTGGTTGAATATTTGGCTGAAGCGGTGAGTAAACATTTAGAGTTATATACTCGTTGCTTTAAAGATATCCCTCCTCACTAGTCTTTTGTTATCGGTGGAACTTTGGTAATAAATCGTAGCTCTTAATTATTGGGTAGCTGGGCGGTTGGCCCGGCTTTTGTGAGGACACGGAGCGAAACAAATGGAATTGCTCAAAGTGCAGCTGCGCGGACGGCAGTGAACCTTCAAACGGAAATCCAACAGGGTGTTTACGGTATAAGCTAATATGCGGGCGATAACGGTCATGGTGCAATTTGAGCCCTAATGATTTGTTCACTTGCATACAATCAGTTGCAAGCGCCTGGAGCTCTGAGGGCAGGCTTGTTTCGATGTATAATACTTTGGGCTTGGTGAAATAGCCCATGTCCGTCATCTGCAGGCTAAATGTTGGGTGTTTGATATCACTAAGTAACTCATCAAGCCTTTCAAATTGTTTGTCGTCTACCTGCCCGAGAAAAGATAGCGTGATATGGAAATTTTCCATAGGCACTGGGTTTCCTGGCAATCCTCTGAGAAACTTTGTGCGCCACTCATCAATGCTGATCTTATCTTTTGCCGCTAAATCTAGGCCGATAAAAAGCCGGTTGTGTTGTTTTTGGGTCATGTCGTCACCAATTTGATTAAGGGCATGTGTAAAACAATGACGATGAAATTGTTATACTGCGCACCAATGACACTCACTATATGGCATTTGTTCCAACATTTTAACTATGGCACTACCTATAGAGAATATCTTCTCTCAATTTCATCAGGCATTAAAACAGAATCGTCGAGTTATTCTTCAAGCGCCCCCTGGAGCGGGAAAATCCACTTTGTTACCGCTCTTGCTATTAGAAACGGGTTTGTACAATCCCAATTTTCAGATAGTCATGTTGGAGCCACGCCGTGTAGCTGCCTACCAAATCGCGACCTACCTTGCATCTCAACTGGGCGAGACTGTTGGCCAATGTGTTGGCCTGAAAATGAGGGGCGAAAGCAAGGTTAGTAAAAACACCGTCTTAACCATAGTGACCGATGGAACTATGGTACGGCAAATACAATCGGACCCTGAACTAAAGCATGTTGGACTTATCTTGTTTGATGAGTTCCATGAAAGGTCCCTGCAAGCTGACCTCGCGTTAGCGTTGGCACTTGAAGTTCAAGACTTAAACGAGTCACTAAAGTTAGTTGTCATGTCTGCAACGCTTGATCTTGAGCAGCTGTCTAAGGAATTAGATGCCCCTATTGTAGCGAGTGAGGGACGGCAATACCCAGTTGATATTCATTATGTATCTGCCGCTTTGATACCGTCCCTGGAAGACATCTTTTCCGCGATAAAACTCGCTCTAACAGATCAATCATCGTCGATTTTGGTGTTTCTTCCTGGAATCAGTGAAATAAAACGACTGCAAGAGAGGCTCGAGCCGTTTGAGTCAGACAACTTAGAATGTTTACCCTTGTATGGCGGTTTGTCCTTAAAGGAACAAACCAAGGCGATTCAACCTTGTTCTAAGGGCCGCAGAAAAGTTGTTTTGGCCACTAACTTAGCTCAAACCAGTTTAACCATAGATGGTGTGGATGTTGTCGTTGACGCTGGTATTGAGAAGCAAGTTGAACATGACTTTGACTTGGCCATCGACAAACTAGTTACTCAGCCTATATCAATAGCATCTGCGACCCAACGAGCCGGACGGGCAGGTCGCTTACGTCCTGGAGTATGTTATCGCCTTGGCTCGAAAGAAACGTTTGAACGCCGACGAGCACATGATGTGGCAGAGATAGAACGGGCGAATTTAGCGCCGACGTTAATGGAGTTAGCCCTCTGGGGTAGCCGATTCGAAGACTTGTTTTGGTTGTCTAAGCCAAGAGAAAATGCGCTCAACCGCGCATATGAAGTATTGTTTGAACTGGGCTTCTTAAAGCCTGAGCGTCAGCAAGTCCGAGTGACTGAGCTGGGACAAGCATACGGCGACCTGCAGTTGTCACTCCGTACTTGCAAAATGTTCTTTGAATTGCAGAACCGGGCATTTACTAGGCAAGGACATTGGTTACCTTCCGCGGCTAAACTTGCCAGTTTATTGGAGCTAAATACTAGAATAAGTGGTGATTTGGAACATGGATTTAAAACGCTATCGAGTAAAGAGAGAGTACAACTTGAGCAAACCGAACGTCGCCTGTTAAGTAAACTAGGTATTAGCTCGAAACCTTTACAAGGTGGTGAACCACTCCCGGTCATTCTTGCACTTACTTACCCTGATAGAATCGCGTCCAAACAAAATAAACGTTGGAAAATGGCAAATGGTGCACAGGTTGGTTTCGCCCCGAATATGAGCGAGCCAAAGTCTGAGTTGATTGTTGTTTCGCACTTGAATAGCAGTGCTAAAGGCCACTTTGTGCAAGCTTATTTGCCAATATCCCGAATGGTACTGGATCAATACTTGCCAGATTTGATCGAACAAAGGGAGCGTTTGTTTTGGTCAGATGAATTGCAGAAGCCGAGCAAAGTGGCAAACACTCAAATTGGTAAATTGGTTTTAGATTCAAAGCCATTGCCACTAGAACTGAGCGATGCGCAGTGGCAAGAGATTTGGTGTGATTATCTTCGCCGTAACGGACTAGACAGTATTGGCAGTAACAGTGATACTCACAAGCAGTTTTGTAAACGTATAGAGTTAGCACAGAAACACTTGCCGACAATCGACTGGCCATTGGTTAATGAAGGAGAGTTGTTGCGAACGTTGGAGGTCTGGCTCTCTCCCTATTTAAATGGAATCAAACAGTTGAAGCAGTTAAAGCAGCTTCAGATCAGTGACATACTGTTTACCTCTATGGACTGGCAACTGCAAAAAACACTCAATGAGTTTTGCCCTGAATTTTATACGACACCTGCGGGGCACCGTGCCCGCATCGATTATGGTACCGAGACAATCAAGATCTCCGTTAAATTACAAGAGATGTTTGGTCAACCGGCTTCGCCAACCATTTGTGGAGGCGCTGAGTCCATCGCTATAGAGTTGCTGTCACCGGCGAAGCGACCATTGCAAATTACCAAGGATCTCGCTCATTTTTGGCAAAATGGCTATGTGATGGTGAAAAAAGAAATGAAAGGGCGTTACCCAAAACACCCGTGGCCTGACGACCCTTTAGTGGCAACTGCTACGAGTAAGACGAAAAAAGCGTTGGGACAGTAAAATCAGAGATAAAAAAAATGCCGACATAAAAGTCGGCATTTTAGCAATTACTGTTGTTTACTTACGGCGTCTAAAGCCTAGGCCAGCAGCCATCAATAACCCAAACCAACCTAATGAACCACCACCAGAGCTATTGCTCACTGGTTCTGTTGTTGTAGGTGGTTTCGTTGTGGTTTCTTCAGAAGTTTCAGTGCTTTCACCATTGAACGTGATGTTCTTGATATAACCTTTGTCGTCCCCTTCAGACACAAACGGGTCTTTGCGATATACCCAAGCAACTAGGTTTGAATCGCCGGTTAATTCAAGCTCGACGTTAGTGAAGTTAACTTCACCAGAAATGAACTGCACCATTTCGCCATTTACATATAAGTAAAGTGCGTCAAATGGCTCTGATGGTTCATCTGTGTTCTCTTCAGAAGATACAGACCAGTCAAATGTCATTGTGCCTGCGCCAGCAACACGTGCTAGAAGAATAGACTCTTGCAGATCAGTGATTCCGCCGCTCTTGAAACCTTCGTCTTCGTTGTTTGTCGACCATGCACCTGCACCGCCACTGTACCAAGTGATCGCATCAACGCCAGTTAACTCAGCGGCAATACTCTCACTGGCTGCAACTGAATAGGCATTCAAATGAGCGCTTGAAGTTTTAACTTCAGTGTTGTCGGTTACTTCAATACTTAAAGTAGTATCGTAAGCGGTATTGTCTTCAGTAGGGGTAACGGTAACTTCAAGAGTACACTCTTCACCGGCAGCGACGGTGTCACAACCATCGTTGAATGTATATTGAGTTGCACCGCCGTCAAAGCTTAATGCAACGTCATCGGCGCTGTTGTTTGCTACTGTGAACGTTTTCGTTAATGTCATGTCAGCTGGCACGTAACCAAAATCTAACATTGGCTTAACCGCGATACCTTTTGAGATTCCATCCATCCAATCGTGGAATTGTGAAACACGAGCATAAACGCCCGGGTAACCTTGAGCAGCACAACCAATACCCCAGCTCACAACACCAAATTGCTGCCAGCCTTCGTTCGTATTAACTACAAGTGGGCCACCACTGTCGCCCTGACACGAGCCTTTTCCGCCGGTTGTTGTGCCTGCACACAACATGTTATCGGTTACACCTACAGTTTCAGGGTCGACGTCTTCACCACTGGCTTCTGCCATCGTAGTTTTACACTGTTCGTTAGTAAATAATTGTAATTCAACTTGATGCAGAACATCAGGGAAATTGGACGTAGGACCTTCGCCTGGAGCGTATCCAGCACGGCCACCCCAACCCATAACAGTTGCAGCACTATTATCTGCAACGTATTGCTCGGTGGTTTCAACACTTGCTAAAGATACTGCTGGTGCGTCAACGGCAGTTTCTAGTTCAATAAGTGCCATATCGTTATCTAACGTGCTGTCATCATAGTTCAAGTGCATGTAGATGTTTTTGATGTCAGACGCATTTTCAGCACCATCACGTAGGTCAAACTCGCCTACATTCACTTTTAATGAATCAGGGTTAACACCTTCAACACAGTGAGCGGCTGTTAATACCCAACCGTCACCTAAGTATGATGCACCGCAGTTAGATGCTTGTTGTAAACTTGCTGTTTGAGCGATGCTGATCTGTGCAACTTCACCTACTTCATCAAGTAATAGCTGACCGTCAACTTGGGTTACACCAACAACTGGAATTGTACCGGCGAAGCCTTCACCTAAGGTACCGAAGATTTGGCCTTCAACGTTATTGTAAATAATAACACCAACGCCGCCGCCAGCTTCACAGTTTAGGGCTTTATCCGAGAAATTGATTTCGCCACGTTCGATTAGACAAACTTTGTCTGTGGCATCTGCACACTCGCTGTCGCCAATGCCACAAGATACGATCTCGCCGCTCACATCACCCGCAGGAGTGAAAGAAAAAGGTTGTGTAGAGTATTCAGTGTTTGCAACGGTAAGCGATGATGCAATTTCGTCGTAAGTAAATACAAGTGCAGACATCCAAGGCCAATCACCTTGTACGGCTTCTTCACCGCCAACAATACGTTTGCCGCTTGATGCGTTAATTACAGAGTTGTTGTTATCTGCAGCCATGGCTGTGCAAGACAACGCCAACAATGTAGAAAGAGATAAAGCTTTCATTCTCATAAACTGTTCCTATTATGCTGATTCAGGTCACCTTGTATTTGTGGTGTTGTAATTTACAACGCGACCGAAAGATACCCTTGTACCTATTTTGGTGCTCATTACAAGTTTTTTTACAAATTATATGAGTTAGAGTTGCGACTAACTGTTGCGAAATGGTTACAAAACGGGCTTTCTTTAGCCAAATTTCATTGTTTCCAATAATCCAATTGTTAATGTAGACGATACTGACATGTTTGTACTATTTGTCAGGTATTGGAAATTTGGTATTTTCTAGCTCCCTAAGTTATTGATTTGAGACGAGACCACAGCGGTGTATACTGACCAGCCAGTTTCAGTCAGAATTCACTTGGTTCAAGCGGTACTGTGTTAATGCGTTTTCGATATATTTTTTTACTGTGCTTTTTATTCCCGGCCAGCACAATGGCCAAATCGCAGCCGCATTTTGTTTTTGCTTCGGCACAGTTTTTGGGAATAACGGAACAAAAATCCGGCCAACCTGAAGGGTTAGCCATAGCCTTATTAAACCGCCTAAGCCAACGTTTTCAATTTACTTATGAAGTTCAATACGTACCTTGGAAAAGGGCTCTTCAAATGGCTAAGCAAAGCAAAGTCGATGGCATTATTGGCGCTTATTACAGTGAAGAGCGCGCTGGTTACCTTACATACGCCAAGCAACCTATTTACGAAGACCAGTTTGTTTTAATAAGTCTGCAATCGAAAAATATTCAATGGCGGGGGGAACTATCAGAACTTACGGGAAGATCGTTTGCCCTGCTGCGCAGTGCCTTGTATGGTGAATGGTATCAAAAGACTTCTGACGCAATCGATATAGCGGTGGTCTCGAGTTTGTTGCAGCAATTTGAACTATTGAGCGTAGGCCGAGTGGATTTTATCGTTAATAATTTGCGGACCAGCCCGATACAACTCAAAAAGCTAAACCTGGAGGGTAAAGTAACATTCCATCAACCAGCTTTGGCGACGAGAAAGGGCTTTTTTACTGCGACAAAAACTTCAAAGCTTGTTGAGCTCTTACCGCAATTTGACCGCTACATGCAGACGCTTGAATCAGATGGCTTGTTGCAACAGTTAAAAACTCGATATTTAAAGTCTAGTTTAATTCTTAATTAGAACAATGATATGACGCAATCCTCCGACCCGAATCAAGTGATCAAAATTTGGTGCCTAAGAGGCATTAAGGTCGCTTTGTTTGCCGCTATTCTACTGGCATTTTATCTAGTTTATCTTGATGCTTGGGTGCAAAACAAAATGCATGGGCCCAAATGGGATAAGCCGATAAAGGTTTTCGCTAGGCCTTTGCAAGTTTATCCAAATCTGTTCCTTGCTAAACAAGAACTGATTCGAGAGCTGGCCATGTTGGGGTATCAAAAACGCAACGAAATTTCCGCGCTTGGGCAATATCGCGTTGCCAAAAACTACGTTGAGCTGTACCGAAGAGACTTCACTTTCATTGATGGTGAGGTTAATGCTGCGCGCCTTCGAATCGGTTTCGAAGATGGTCGAGTTGCGGTTGTCGAGGCAAAAAAGGACGGTCAATGGCAAACCGAGAAAAGTGAATTTTTGGATCCGTTGTTAATCTCAAGAACGTCAGAAAACTCAAATGAGGATCGGGAAATACTCGATTTATCCTTGGTACCAGAATGGATGATAGATACGCTATTAGTCGTTGAAGACAAAGACTTCTATCATCACCATGGCGTCTCTGTCATGGCGATAGGTCGCGCTTTGCTGGCAAACATCAGTGCGGGCAGAAAGGTTCAAGGAGGCAGTACCCTGACCCAACAGTTGGCGAAGAACTTACTCCTAAATGACAGTCGAAAAACATACTTCAGAAAGTTTAAAGAGGCGCTTATAGCGTTAATTTTGGATTATCGCTTTTCCAAGGATGCGATTTTAGAGGCCTATTTTAACGAAATTTATTTAGGCCAAAATGGCGCTCGTGCAGTTCATGGGTTTGCTTTGGCAAGTAAGTTTTATTTTAGCAAGCCACTTGCCGAGTTAGATAAACATGAGTTTGCTCTATTGATTGCTATGGTCAAAGGACCGTCCTATTACAGTCCAACTCGCCAAGCCAAAAGGGCCAAATCCCGTCGTGATTTGGTGTTACAACTGATGGTCTCCGAAAACATCATTGACAGCTCTGAGTATCAGTACTTTGTTGATCTGCCGATGTCGGTGAAGATGAAAAAGACCAAGGGCCGCTCGCCATATCCTTCTTATATGCAATTGGTTGACCGAGAACTGGCCAAAATAGAATTGGATGATGATGCTGAAAAAGGCATCTTAGTCTTTACCGCTATGGACCCGTTGTTACAGCATGGCTATCAGAAATCTTTTGCCCAACGTTTGGACCGATTGGAGCAGGCGCACAAGCAAAAGCAACTCAATGGTGCTGTGGTGTCAGTTGGGTTAGATGAAGGCGGGGTATTAGCACTTGTAGGCGATAGAAACGCTACTTTTGGTGGCTTTAATCGTGCTTTGAATGCTGACAGAAACATTGGCTCTTTAGTAAAACCTGCGGTTTACTTAACAGCTTTGCAGCAATCCAAATACCACTTAGGCACGGTCATCGACAATACCTCTGTGACAATGCAAAACAATCGTGGTAAGACTTGGCAGCCTGCCAACTTCGATAAGACTTCTGGTGGCACGGTGCTCATGTATGAGGCGCTGTCAAAATCAATGAACTTGCCAACAGTGCATTTGGGCATGGCTGTGGGTCTCAACCAAGTTGCGAGCACTTTGCAGAAGTTGGGGATTGAAAAGTCGATCAACAAATATCCGAGCCTGTTGCTTGGCGCCATTTCACTTACCCCATATGAAGTGGCCAAAATGTACTTACCTTTGGCGAACTACGGCCAGAATTTACAGGTGGGCGCAATTACTGGAGTGACCACCCCTGATGGGATTGTGCTCTGGCAAAAGGAGTTGGGCGCCAAACAAGTGTTTGACTATCAAAGCGCTTATGAACTTGGCTTTGGCCTACAAGCAGTGACAACAACGGGCACTGCTCGTCGATTAACATCGGTTACGGACGCGCGTTTGGCTGGAAAGACAGGGACCACAGATGACCTTAGAGATAGTTGGTTCAGCGGTTTTGATCAAAATAAAGTAACGACAGTTTGGGTCGGTAAAGATGATAACTCGCCAGTTAACTTGACTGGTAGCCAAGGGGCACTGGCTGTTTTTATGGATTTACAGAAAATTCGTAAACCCGAATCAATCAGCAAGCCTAAGCCCCAAGACGTAGATATGCGTTTTGTTGAGAAGGTCAGCGGCGAGGTACTATCGGACAATTGTGGCGAGTATATCCAAGTGCCGATTACGGCTGGGAAAGTAACCGCTGAGAAAAAATGTCCATCGCTGTTTGATTGGTTTTAAGGCCGATCAAATCATTGGGCCGGTAGTAGTTGGCGAGTTGATAAATTAGTGTCGATTCAATCGTTGGAAAATCTAAACGATCCTTGTATTGGTAATACAAGGGTACAAACACACGATGCCCAACCAGTTTATCAAGCGCTTTCACGAGTTCAGGACCGCTATCAACCTCGTTTTTGCAACAGTGGGCAAACTTTGCTACAACCTCAATTAAGCTCGTGCCGTGTGTTTGCAGACGAATATCGGCTTCAATAAAAAAAGCCGTACCAGACCAATAGACGCGTTTAAAAGCCCGCTTTTCTCTCATCATATAGGTTACTGAAGAGAGTTTTCCTTGTGCACTAAACGTGTTTTCTTTACCTCTTTTCAGGCCTGACTTCATTCTGGCGATGAATTCAGCCCGGTCGAACACTTGATTTTCCAGCATGATTACGTTTTGCATATAGGTGGCAAACCCTTCGCTTAACCAAAAAGAGGGATAATCCAAATACGGTAAATATAGATGGCTTATCTCATGGTAAAGAGTCCAGTCGTAAGTTAGCTGGGACAGTTTCGCGTGCCGATTCGCGACTAAATATAGGCCGTCAATTCGTTGATTGACACCGCGCTCAACCTGGCCCCAAGGTACAGGCTCTGTGGTAAATGACTTGGTTTTCAAAGTCACAGGGAGGTGAGATTGTGGCAGCGTACCTAACGTGTTCTCTACAAGGGCAAGGGTATCATCGACCCAGGATTTGAATTTTTGTTGGTGTGTGTGCGCAAGTTTTTCGGTGCCCGACAGCTGAGTTGGCGTAGCAACTTTTGTCGCTGCGCTTAAAGACATGCAAACACTGAGGCACATCAAACCAACCAGCCTAATCATATACACTTACCTTCACCCGATTCTTATTAGTTTAGATGACCGTGGGAATTTGCAAATTATTCCGTAGCGGCGTTTCTAATACTTACTCCATGGTAAAGAAAGTGATCATTTGACTTGATGATTGTCGAGAGCATAAAAAAAAGCCGGCATTTGCCGGCTTTTAACTCGGAACTTAATTTACAGTTGGGACAGTGCCTTACCGATGCCAGCAATGGTTTTGTCCAAATCTGCTTGGCTGTGGGCGGCAGAAACAAAACCCGCTTCAAATGCAGAAGGTGCTAGATAAACGCCTTGCTCTAGACACAAATGGAAGAATCGCTTGAACTTTTCGCCATCACAAGCTTGCACTTGAGCAAAGGTTTCAACCTTCTCTTGGTCTGTGAAGAAGATGCCAAACATACCACCGACGTTTGCCGTTGTGAGGGCTACGTTTTGCTCATCTGCTTGCTTTTGAATGCCAGCAACCAGATATGCAGTCTTATCCGCTAACTCATCGTAAAAGCCAGGTGCTTGCAGTTGTTCAAGTGCGGCTAAACCTGCCGCCATCGCGACCGGGTTACCAGAGAGAGTACCGGCTTGATAGACAGGACCTTCGGGCGCTAAATGAGCCATGATTTCCTTTTTGCCGCCAAAAGCACCAACAGGCATACCACCACCGATGACTTTACCCAAAGTGGTTAAATCTGGCTTAACGTCATATAACCCTTGAGCCGATTGTGGATGAACGCGGAAGCCAGTCATAACCTCGTCGAAAATAAGTACCGCGCCATACTCATCACACAATGCACGTAATCCTTGTAAGAAACCTTCTTTTGGCGGAATGCAATTCATGTTGCCTGCAATTGGCTCAACAATGACACACGCAATGTCATCAGCATTCTGCTCGAACAGTTCTTTCACTGAATCGAGATTGTTAAACTCGGCGGTTAATGTGTGGTTAGCAACGTCTGCTGGAACACCCGGTGAACTCGGAACTCCCATGGTTAACATGCCAGAACCTGCTTTCACCAAAAGTGAATCTGCGTGGCCGTGATAGCAGCCTTCGAACTTCAGTAATTTGTTTTTACCGGTAAATCCACGCGCCAATCGGATTGCGCTCATGGTCGCTTCTGTCCCAGAATTCACCATGCGAACTTTTTCCACATTCGGCAAGATTTCACTTACCTTCTCGGCCATTACCACTTCAATTTCAGTCGGTGCACCAAAGCTCAAGCCGTTCTCAACTGCAGCCAGAACCGCGTTTTTGATTTTGGAGTTGTTGTGTCCCAAAATCATCGGGCCCCAGGAGCCAACGTAATCAATGTATTCGTTGCCATCTACGTCGTAAACGTAAGCGCCATCCGCCTTTTCAAAAAACACAGGAGTGCCACCCACGCCATTAAACGCGCGAACCGGGGAATTTACACCGCCTGGAATACGAGTTTTGGCTTGTGAAAATAAATCTGCCGATTTAGTCATGAATAATTCTCTTCTTAAATTTATGATTTTGAAGTAACCCAAGGTACATCGCATTGATACTTGTCTACTAGGTCAACTACACCAAGAGTCATCGCAAATAGTGCCATTCGAATTAACACACCGTTGTCTGCTTGTCTGAAAATGGCTAAATTAGGGTTCTGATTTAAGTCGTTATCTAATTCGTTAGCGTCTGAGCGTGAGTCCCTTGGCAATGGGTGCATGATGACTGTATTAGACTTGCAGAACTTAGTGTAAATTTCGTTGTTCAATCGGAATTGACCGCGATATTTATTGGCCTCTTCTTGCGACTCAAAGCGCTCTTCTTGAATACGGGTCTGGTAAACAATGTCAGCGTCGATATTGTTTTCCATCTGATCCGTTACTGTGACTTTATGACCCGCATTTTCCAGTGCATCGACAACATAAGTTGGCATAGCCAGTTCATTTGGCGATACCAGACTTACCTGCAAGTTTTTGTACTGAGAAAGCAACTTAGACAGTGAGTGAACAGTTCGACCATTTTTCAAATCGCCGACCATCGCGATGTGCATGCCGTCGATACCTTGGTTAAACGCAGTAAGTTCTTTTTGGATCGTAAATAAATCCAATAAAGCTTGGGTTGGATGTTCATTTGCGCCGTCACCGCCATTGATGACTGGAACACGACTGCCTTCAGCGAACTCAGCAACTGATTTGGGGGTAGGGTGACGCATTGCGATGACGTCGCTGTATGAGCTTATCACGCGGGCAGTATCAAACAGAGATTCGCCTTTCGCCAGCGCCGAGCTTTGCATACCAGTGGTCTCTCGAACTTCGCCGCCGAGCAAGTTAAAGGCACAACCAAAGCTAACACGGGTTCGAGTTGACGGCTCAAAAAACAGATTGCCCAGTATTGCGCCATCCAACACTTTTGTGCGGACTTTACGAAGTGCATAAGGTTCCATCTTATCGGCAATGCGGAAGATGTATTCCAAGTCTTCTCGCTCAAATTGATTTACAGAAAGAATGTGTTTTCCGGTAAAGTTCATGACGACATCCAAATAAGAAAAGTTTCGGCCTAAAAAATTCGCGCGATTTTAACAGATTTGCACTTTGCACCAAAGCTTTTGCAAAGGCAATTTGAGGATTAATATGGCTTAACCACGGCTAACACAATAATAGCCAACAAAATCAATACCGGTACCTCGTTAAAAACGCGGTAAAAGCGAGGTGATTTGGTATTGCGGTTATGCTTAAAATCCGCCAGCAATTTGAAGCAGTAACCATGATAGAGATATAACACGGTCACCAACAGTAACTTGGTGTGCAACCATCCTGCCTGACGAAACCAATCCATCCCGTATTGGCCAATTAATAGGACGCCAAAGACTAGGGTGAAAATCGCAAATGGGGTAACAAAATACAGTAGGCGACGTTCCATGACTTTGAATGTTTCACTGGTATTTTCGTCTGTGTTTTCAGCGTGGTAAACAAATAGCCTCGGCAGATTAAATATCCCAGCAAACCAAGCCACCATAAAAAACACGTGGAAGGCTTTAAACCACAAAATTGTCATATCAGTGCATTCCTGTTCATTAAAATTACGCGTATTTGTTCCCACTTAATAATGCCCACAACCTTGTCTCCGCTAACTGAAGTGATGAGCGTTGCACCGTCTCTCTGTTCGTGCAGGATTTCATAGGCATGTGCCATGGTCGAACGGGTGTTGATGGTTTGCATTGGCAGGTACTTTACCTTATCGCCAGATACGCTGTAGCTGGAATCAAAATCAGCCAGTGAATAGTCGACCCCTAAATCATGCCGCATGGCGACAATCAAACTTTGACCGGGCTCCAGCTCCTTTAAGTTGAAACGCACGTCTTGTTCGGTGACGTAATCGATGATCTTAATATTTTGGTCGAGCTCTGCCAGAACACCGATTTTTTCGAGTACCGTTTCCGCAGGTGGGGTTTGATACATCAAACCTTGGTAGTCCAACTGCTGTAAGAATATCGAGCGGTTCTTCAAAAATTGAGCGCTGGTAATGTAGGCCATAGCGATAACAATGATCGCAGGAGTTATAGCGTCAGGGTTAGATGTCAGCTCCATAACCGCAACCAGTGCGGCCAAAGGCGCGTGCAAACAAGCGGCCATCAGCCCGGCCATCCCAAGAACTGCATACGTCCCCATAAAATGGATGCTCGGGTCGAGTTGCATTACGATGTTACCAACGACTAAACCCAGCAATACACCGAGGCCGAAAATTGGGCCAATGATACCGCCGGGAATACCCAAACCTATGGCTATCCAGGTGAGCAAAACTTTGGAGCACAAGAGTAAAACAATGAGGTCGATATCTGTGGGTGAAATCATCGCTTGGTTGATTGCACTGGTGCCATCACCAAGGGCTTGAGGAATGAAATAGCCAATGATTGAAGTCAAAACGCCAGCCAGCATCAATCGTGGAAACATAGAAACGTGACGGAATGTTCGAATGACTCGCATTAGGTTGTTGTTAAAAATGAATGCAAAAGCACCTAACATCAAACCCAGCATAATTAGCCAAGGGTAATGTGTGGGCGGCAAGATAAACACGCTCAAATATTCAAACTCAGCGTGTTGACCAAAAACCGCCTGGGTGATCAGAGAACCTGCCGCTGAGGCCAACATAACTGGGATAAAAATGTGGATTTTGTATTCCCTTAAAACCACTTCCATAACAAAGATCACCGCAGCTAATGGGGTGTTGAATGAGGCGGAGATCCCCGCTGCAATACCGCAGGCAGCTAAGGTTCTTACGGAGTTATGAGGTAACTTGAGCCAATGACCAAACCAACTGGCACCGGTCGCACCGATATGCACAGATGGCCCTTCTCGACCGACGGAAAAACCACTCGATAACGCCAGTACGCCGCCAACAAATTGGTTCACAAAATTCCAAAATGGAATATTTCCGTAATGTGCCTTAATTCGATGTAACACAAAGGGGATGCCGAGACGGTAGTGTTTAAACCCTGTGAAGTCGGCAAATATTGCAATCAACAGTGCCGCATATATCGGCAAGGTTGGCACAAGGTAATCTAAAATGTCCGTAAACGGGCCATCTTCAGAGAAAGCGTGACTCAGAAAGTCAATGGAAAGTCGGAATAGGACGATAAGCACAGCGGCAACAATGCCGCCAATCAATCCAAGGATGCTCAGTTGGATACTGGTACGGGGATAGGCGAGTCTGCGTCTTAAAGCAAAAAGACTGTCAGAGAGCATGAAAAATCCGATAAGTCCTAGTCAAACAATGAGCACAAAGTGTAACATAAACTTATGAGCTATAATCAAATTTATCCATTATGAGTCCTTGGTGGAGCTTTGACGGAATAAAATCACGTCTCGGCCGTTTTCAATTTTTACTCCTTTTAATCGCTTTATTCGCAATTACCGCCTATGCCGGATTTCGTCTGGGCGCGGAATATGTAGCTTGGCAAGCAAAAGAACTGCAAAGTCGTGAAGGCCGCTTACAAAGCTTGTATCAAGAGATAGATCAGAAAGAGCGTCAGATCAATTACCTAACAGTCGAGTTGGAAGTAGAGCAAAACGCCAGTGCTCGAGTTCGAGATGAGTTGTTAGAGGTGCGCCAAGAAGCGCTGCAACTGCAAAAGGAATTGAGCTTTTACCAAAAGGTTTTAGCACCTGAGTTGGTTGCGGATGGCCTAGCGATAGAGCAGTTTGCAATTGAAAAGACCAATAAAGCCTTCACTTATACGTTTCGCTTTGCGGTTGTTCAAACCGATACGCGGAAGAGAAATGCCAAGGGCTATGTGCGGCTTAACTTGATTGGCAGTGATGAAGGGCAAAGGCAAACTCTCGATTTGGCAAAACTGGCGAATCTAAATCAGCAAGATTTGCGCTTTAGCTTCCATTACTTCCAGTATTTCGAAGGGGAGTTCACATTAGCGGAAGGTTTTGTCCCTGAAGATGTTGAAATTAAGGTAGTGCAACCCAAAACTAAGTGGCAGCCGTACAATGCTTTTAGCGAAAAAATTGACTGGCCGAATTTAGACAGTTAGCCGCCGTCAAATACTTGATTAAATTTGTCAGGTATTAGATAATTCGCGCCCCAAAATTTGAGGTTTCCCTATGACTGAAGTTGTAAATCCAGCAGACGCAAACGTTGAAACTCCGCCATTACCGATTCAATTTTCGGATGCCGCGGCGATCAAAGTAAAACAATTGGTTGAAGAAGAAGAAAACCCTGAGCTTAAGCTTCGTGTTTACGTAACCGGTGGTGGCTGTTCTGGGTTCCAATACGGCTTTACGTTCGATGAAGCGGTAAACCCAGGTGACACTGAAGTTGAAAAACAAGGTGTGACTATGGTGATTGACCCAATGAGCTTACAGTATTTAGTCGGTGGTACGGTAGATTACACCGAGGGGTTAGAAGGCTCTCGATTTTTCGTGAATAACCCAAATGCGGAAACCACCTGTGGTTGCGGCGCAAGTT
The DNA here is from genome assembly GCA_964229075.1 of Alteromonadaceae bacterium. Classification (GTDB taxonomy): domain Bacteria; phylum Pseudomonadota; class Gammaproteobacteria; order Enterobacterales; family Alteromonadaceae; genus Psychrosphaera. The sequence continues at coordinate 61,002 of CAXRBI010000061.1, forward strand.
TCAGTATTTAATCTGCAACAAGTTTTTACACAATAAAGGCCACATCAGTGGCCTTTTTCATTTCTCTGCACTATTTTTGTTCGATCCGATCGATTAACATAATCTTACAGTTAATAGGTGTATTCTTCGCGCCTACTCTCACCATGTTCAATTTAGGAAAAATATGAGCACGCACAAATCCGCACCTGGCTTGTTTGAACGTAAGCCGTATCTACTTGCAATCATTCTTTCTGTGTTACTCGTTACTTGGATGGCGTCTGGTTCAAGCGAAGCTTTGACCGATGCAGAAGAGGAAGAAGAAAAGCAACTTCCTCGCGTGGAAGTTACGACATATGAGGCGTCAAACATAAACCGCAGTATCGAATTGTATGGACGTACGGAGCCTGAGCGAGCCCTCAAGTTGAGTTCTGAAGTGGAAGGGCGGGTAGCACGTTTGCTTGCAGATGAAGGCCAGTTGGTTAAACAAGGCCAAGCAATAATAGAGCTGGCGTTTGATGACAAGAAAGAGCAAGTTGAATACGCCAAAGCGTTGGTTGAACAAAGAGAGATCGAGTACAAAGGCGCTAAATCACTAAACGATAAAGGGTTGCAAGGCCAATCTTTGTTGGCGCAAGCGAACGCAGCGCTTATTTCTGCCAAAGCGACTCTGCGACAACGTGAAATTGCGCTAGAGAAAAGCGTTATTCGAGCGCCGTTCGATGGTGTTTTGGACATGCGCCAAATTGAAGTCGGTAGCTTTGTCCGTAAAGGGGACGTGTTGTTTGATCTTGTCGACTTGAACCCACTGATAGTGAACGCAAATGTGACAGAGGTTCACATTGATAAGTTGGACGCCAATACGCTTGTTGAGGTGCAATTGGTAGATGGCTCGATTGTACCAGGCAGAGTGCGATACATAGCCAGCGTGTCTGCCAAAGGCACAAATACCTTCCCAATCGAAATAGAAATCGATAACCCTGAGCAAAGTATGAAAGCGGGCGTGAGCACTGAGCTGAATTTGAAGTTCGATTCAGAGCAAGCGATAAAGGTGACTCCAGCTTTATTGTCACTTGACGCTGCCGGTAATTTGGGTGTGAAAACCGTAGTGGATGAAGTCGTGGTGTTTAATCCAATTGATATGATCAAAGCCGATAAGGACGGGGTTTGGCTGGGTGGATTTAGCGGCAAAACAGATGTCATCACCCTAGGACAAGGCTTTGTGCGCCCTGGCGACAAAGTTCGTGTTAGCTACAAGCAGTTATAGCGGAGTAAGCCATGCGTGGAATCATTGACGCGGCATTAGACCGCACTCGCACGGTATTGATGATCTTTGTCCTGCTCATCGTATCCGGTGCAATCACTTACAACAACATACCAAAAGAATCTAACCCTGACATTACGATTCCGATTATTTACGTGTCCATTATCCACGACGGCATCTCGCCTGAAGATGCCGAGCGAATGCTGATTCGTCCGATGGAAAAGGAGCTGCGATCGTTAGAAGGGGTGAAGGAAATGACCTCCACTGCTTCAGAAGGGCACGCCTCTGTTCAATTGAAATTCATTGCCGGTTTCGATCCGAAAGATGCCATCGCCGATGTTCGAGACAAAGTCACTTTGGCAAAGGCAAAACTGCCATCTGACACGGAAGAGCCAGTCATAAAGCAGGTCAGCATGGCGGACGAACAACCTGTGATTACTGTGGTGTTGTCCGGCCCTGTACCAGAGCGCAGTTTGGTGACCTTAGCCCGGGAGCTCAAAGACGTTATTGAGGGGTTGAAAGAAGTTCTGGAAGTTGACATTGGTGGTGACCGCGAAGACATCGTCGAAATTGTGGTTGATCCCCTACTTATGGAAAGTTATGGCCTCGACCAGAACGACATCCTGAATTTATTGCAACGCAACAACCGTCTTGTGGCTGCCGGTACCTTGGACAATGGTGCAGGACGTTTCGCGGTTAAGGTTCCTTCTGTCTATGAAACGGTGAAAGACGTTTACGACCAGCCGATCAAAATTGACGGTGATAATGTGATCACGTTTGGTGATGTGGCTCAAGTACGCCGTTCGTACAAAGATCCAAACAGCTTTGCCCGTCTAAATGCAAACCCTGCTGTTTCGCTGGAAGTGAAAAAGCGCCCAGGTGAAAACATCATTGAGACCATCGAGCAAGTCAAACAAATCATCGAAGCGGGCAAAGACAAATGGCCAGCACACATTGAGGTGACCTATACCGGTGATCAGTCAAAAGACGTCCGTCAGATGTTAAAAGATCTGCAGAATAATGTGCTTTCTGCGGTTATCTTAGTTGTGATTGTCATCATTGCGGCATTGGGAGTGCGCTCAGCAACGTTAGTAGGAATCGCTATCCCAGGCTCGTTTTTGACCGGTATTTTGGCCATTTCAATGATGGGCATGACCGTCAACATGGTTGTGTTGTTCTCACTGATAATGGCCGTGGGCATGTTGGTAGACGGTGCCATCGTAGTCACTGAGTTTGCAGACCGTATGATGAGTGAAGGCAAATCGCGCCGCGATGCTTATCGCCTTGCCTCAAAACGCATGGCCTGGCCGATCATAGCGTCAACGGCCACGACACTGGCAGCGTTCGCACCACTTATTTTCTGGCCGGGAATGATGGGCGAATTTATGAAGTATTTGCCCATAACTTTGATCGCCGTATTAACCGCATCACTGGCGATGGCATTAATATTTGTGCCTTCTATCGGTTCCATGATTGGCAAAACTCGACCTGTGACGGCAGAAGCCAAACAACAGATGATTCAGTCAGAAGAAGGCGAGATAACGAGCTTAAGCGGTTTTACCGGGAAGTACGTGAGGTTCTTAGATGCCGCAATTCGACGCCCGGCTATTTCTCTGCTGATTTCCATTGGCATTGCAGTTACGGTGTTTTTGGCATTTTTTCTATTTGGTAAGGGCTCCGAATTCTTCCCAGACGTAGAGCCCGTTGGTGCCAACATTACGGTCCGCTCTCACGGTGACTTGTCTATTTTTGAGAAAGACCGAATCATGCAAAAGATCGAAGAGCGCCTAGTTTCGATGGAAGAAATTGAAACCCTCTATGCGCGCACCGGCGGCAGCGATCAAATTGGTTATATGCGGATGAACTTAGTCGATTGGCAATTGCGTCGAAAAGCGAATGATATTGTCGCTGACGTGTATGCGGCGACCGAAGATCTTGCCGGCGTTGAAATTGAAGTGCGTAAGGACGACAACAGCCCAGGAGGCGGCAAGGCACTTGTGCTCGAGTTGAGTTCTCGCTTCCCTGAGGAGTTGACTGACGCGGTTCACACGATACGCACCGCACTCGAAGACTCAGGTAAATTTGTTAATATTTCTGATACTGCGAATAAAGACGGTATTGAGTGGCAATTACTAATTGATAGAAGCGACGCCGCTCGATTTGGCGCTGACGCTACTCTGGTGGGTTCATCAATATCTATGGTGACCAATGGCTTGAAGATTGGCGAATATCGTCCCGATGACGTTGACGATGAACTTGATATACGGGTTCGTTACCCAGAAGACAAAAGGGATTTAGGTCGGCTCGAAGCCGTTAGGGTGAAGACCCAAATGGGCATGGTGCCAGTGAGTAATTTTGTTGAACAAAAAGCGGTGCCAAAAGTGGATATTATTCGACGAGTAGACGGCCGCAGGGTTGTACAGATTGCCGCGGATATGGCCCCTGGTTTCTTGCTCAACACTGAATTGCCGCTGTTGATGGAAGAGCTTCCTTCGCTCAATCTAAGTCCTAGCATCAATATTAAAGTACGGGGTGAAAATGAAGATCAGCAAGAATCGATGGCGTTCTTGATGAATGCGTTCATGGTTGCCTTGTTCGTGATGGCTATTATCTTAGTTAGCCAATTCAACAGCTTTTATCAGGCATTCTTAATCCTTAGTGCGGTCATTTTCTCGACGGTGGGGGTTTTCTTAGGTTTGCTCATTGTCCAAAAGCCGTTTGGCATTGTTATGTCGGGTATTGGGGTTATTTCTCTTGCAGGTATTGTTGTTAATAACAATATTGTTTTGATCGATACCTTCAATGTGTTGAGGCGCCAAGGTATGAGTTTACGTGAGGCGATTCTTCGTACAGGAGCACAGCGTTTGCGCCCTGTGCTATTGACGACAGTCACTACCATACTCGGTCTAATGCCAATGGTATTGGAAGTTAACATTGACCTGATTGATAGAGTAATGGAGTTTGGTGGGCCATCGACTCAGTGGTGGTCGCAGTTATCGCTCGCGGTTGCTGGTGGACTGGCGTTCTCCACACTTCTGACCTTAGTACTGACGCCTTGTTTGTTGGCGCTGCGTGGAAGCAGAAAGTCGAAAACCAGCTTGTTTAGTAAGTTTAGACGCCGAAATCAGCCTGTGCCGAATCAAGTGAACGTATAAAAAAAGCCCCGAATGTGAAGTGACCCCGTAAAGTTGGACTCATTTCTAAGCGGCTACCAAGGCCTGATTTCGATACTCTATCGGACTCAGGCCTTTTAGTTTCAGCTTAATTCGTTTGTGATTGTAATATTCTATATATTCTTTAATTGCATTTACCAGCTCAATAACACTTTTGTACTCATAACCGTAATACATTTCGGTCTTCAATATGCCGAAGAAGTTTTCCGCAACAGCATTGTCTAAGCAGTTTCCCTTTCGGGACATACTTTGTGTTAAGTCATTTTCTACAATGATTTTTCTGGTCGACTGATGTTGATATTGCCAACCTTGGTCAGAATGAATGAGTGGCCGCTCATGCCATGCTAACTGATTAATAGCCTTATTTAATGTATCAGTGACAAGATTTAATCTCGGTGAGGTACCAACCTCATAACTAACGACTTCTTGATTAAACAGGTCAATGATTGGTGACAAGTAGACACGCTGGTTAGCTACTTTAAACTCTGTGATATCGGTTACCCATTTTTGATTCGGTTTCACAGCAGTAAAGTCTCTGTTAAGCGTATTGTCGATATGCTTACCTGCTGCGCCACGATAAGACTTATAACGCTTTGGCCTTACTACTGATTTCAGTGACAATTGCAGCATCAAGCGTTGAACCGTTTTATGGTTAATTAGCGTACCCGTGCTGCGTAATGTTGAGGTTATGCGTCTATAACCATACCGCCCTTTGTGCTCATGGAATATGGTCGTAATTTGCTGCTTTATCGCATCGTATTTGTCATTACTATCGCCTTTATTGCGGTGGTAATAGTAAACGCTTTTAGCCAGCTCACTGGCCTTGAGTAAATGCGATAGTTTAAATTTAGCCTTTAGCTCACTAACTACTTTTGCTTTTTCGTTGTTTGTTTTTCCTGAGCTAAGGCACTCCACTTTTTTAAGACAGCATTCTCCGCTCTGAGGTATTCAAGCTCTTCTCTTAGTTCTTTTTCAGTCATTTCTTTTGAGCTTTTAGTTTTGACGGACTTAGGCATGTTTACTCTGAGTGGTTTCAGGTGAGTTAATTTTCCTGAATTATAAGCAGAAACCCATTCGGACAACATTCCGGGAGAAGACAAATCGAAAAAGGCACTGGTGTAAGTTAACGACCATCCTTCTCGTTTCATTCGTTGAATCATCTCTAGGCGACCTTCTTTTGTGTAAGGTTTTCGCTTATGTAAAAAAGCATGTTCGCCATGAAGGCGAAACACTAAACACCAATACCGAATTTGTCTTGAACTGACATTGAATTGTTTTGAAAGCAGGCGCGAACCTTTAGTATTGGCTTGCATTGCTACTTTTAGTTTGAACTCTCTACTGTATTTAGACATAAAAAGACCCCCAGTAATTGGAATGTCCAACTATTGGGGGTCACTTCAA
>CAXRBI010000062.1:0-48423 GCA_964229075.1 Alteromonadaceae bacterium
CTGACATTGAATTGTTTTGAAAGCAGGCGCGAACCTTTAGTATTGGCTTGCATTGCTACTTTTAGTTTGAACTCTCTACTGTATTTAGACATAAAAAGACCCCCAGTAATTGGAATGTCCAACTATTGGGGGTCACTTCAAATTGCGAGGCTTTTTTAACTTTAAATCAGAGCGATTACTCTTCTTCTTTGTTCTCTTGAGAAGCTAATGGCTTCATGTGCGGGAACAAGATGACGTCTTTAATCGTCGGAGAATCGGTGAATAACATGACCAAGCGGTCGATACCAATACCTTCACCAGCTGTCGGCGGCAAACCATACTCTAGTGCTTGAATGTAATCGTCGTCGAAGTGCATTGCTTCATCATCGCCCGCGTCTTTTTCTTCCACTTGTTTTTGGAAACGCGCAGCTTGATCAGCGGCATCATTCAGCTCTGAGAAACCATTCGCCAACTCACGGCCACCTACGAAGAACTCAAAACGGTCAGTGATAAATGGATTTTCATCGTTACGGCGAGCCAATGGCGATACTTCCCAAGGGTATTCAGTGATGAACGTAGGTTGATCTAATTGCTCTTCTGCCGTCTCTTCGAAGATTTCGCACAAGTACTTGCCAGGTCCCCAGATACCGTCAACTTCCGGCTCTTTGATATGAAGTGACTTGGCAATCACTTTCAAGGTCTCTAAGTTGTTTTCAGGATCTTGAATTGCGGCTTTCCACTCTGGGTTGTTCGCTGACTCTTCGTGGTACGTCAAAATCGCGTCAGACATGCTCAGACGAGTGAAAGACTGACCGAAGTCATATTCTTTGGTCTCAACCACTTCACCTTCGCTATTTTTAACAGTATTGACGATAGTCGTTGTACCTAATACGTCTTGTGCAACCGTACGCAACATCTCTTCAGTTAAATCCATCAAGTCGTTGTAATCCGCATACGCTTGGTAGAATTCGATCATAGTGAATTCTGGATTATGACGAGTTGAAAGACCTTCGTTACGGAAGTTACGGTTAATTTCGAACACGCGCTCAAAACCACCAACCACTAAACGCTTAAGATACAGCTCTGGTGCGATACGCAAGTACATGTCGCGGCTCATAGCATTGTGGTGGGTAATGAATGGGCGAGCTGTCGCACCACCAGGGATTACCTGTAACATCGGTGTTTCAACTTCCATGAAGTCACGGTCGGCTAAGAAACGACGAATGCCTTCAACGATTTTAGAACGGACGACAAACGTTTTGCGCGTATCTTCGTTTGTGATCAAATCCACATAACGTTGACGATATTTCGCTTCTTGGTCTGTTAAACCGTGGAATTTCTCCGGCAATGGGCGCAGTGACTTAGTTAACAATTCATAACTTTGCATGTCGACGTACAGATCACCTTTACCAGATTTGTGCAAAGGACCCGCCACACCGATAATGTCACCAATGTCTAGTTGTCCGTATTTGGCTTTTAAATCTTTCTGAACATCTTTTGAGGCGTAAGCCTGAATACGGCCTTTCATGTCTTGTAACAACATGAATGGACCACGTTTTGCCATAATACGACCAGCAATGCTTACTTGATGATCTAACTCAGCCAATTCTTCCTTAGATTTATCACCAAACGCTTGTTGCAGATCGTCGCTGTAATTTTCGCGACGGAACGTATTCGGGTGGCCATTAGCGCTGCAGTTTTCACGGATGTTTTCTAATTTCGTGCGACGCTCGGCAATCAACTTATTTTCGTCTTGGATTTGCTCAGTCATTTGTTGTCTCAATGTTTAATGTTCAAGTGTTGGCCTTGCCAACGTTTATAAACCAGCTTTTAAGCTAGCTTCAATAAATTTGTCTAAACTGCCATCTAACACCGCTTGCGTATTGCGGTTTTCGACACCAGTCCGTAAATCTTTAATACGCGAATCGTCTAACACGTATGAGCGAATTTGACTGCCCCAGCCAATGTCCGACTTGGCGTCTTCAGCCGCTTGTTTTTCAGCGTTCTGCTTCAACATCTCAAGCTCAAAGAGTTTCGCTTTAAGCTGTTTCATCGCTTGGTCTTTGTTTTTGTGCTGACTGCGCTCGTTCTGACATTGAACGACTGTGTTGGTCGGAACGTGAGTAATACGTACTGCAGAATCTGTCGTATTTACGTGCTGACCACCGGCACCAGATGCACGGTAGGTATCAATCTTAAGGTCTGATGGATTGATATCAATATCGATATTGTCATCGACTTCCGGGTAGACGAAGGCAGAGGCAAATGACGTGTGGCGTTTGCCACTGGAATCAAACGGCGACTTTCGCACTAAGCGATGAACGCCCGTTTCTGTTCTGCACCAGCCGAACGCGTATTCACCGGAAATTCGAATTGTTGCGCCTTTGATGCCTGCAACATCGCCCGCAGTGACTTCAATCAGCTCCATTTTGAAGCCCTTGGCTTCACCCCAACGCAAATACATGCGAAGAAGCATGTTACACCAGTCTTGGGCCTCAGTACCGCCAGAACCACTCTGTAAATCGATATAGGCGTCGCTTTCATCGTGAGCGCCAGAAAACATTCTGCGGAACTCTAGTTTGTCCAGTTTAGCGGCAAGTTCATTCAATTCGTCTTGCGCTTCATTAAAGGTATCCTCGTCTTCCGCTTCTTGCGCAAGTTCAAGCAAGCCCTCAACGTCTTCACAACCCTGATCTAGAATATCAATTGTTTCAACCACAGCTTCCAATGATGAGCGTTCTTTGCCAAGGGCTTGCGCCTTCTCAGGTTCGTTCCAAATCTCTGGAAGCTCGAGTTCACCAACTACTTCTTCTAGTCGTTCTTTTTTGCCAACATAGTCAAAGATACCCCCGAAGCACATCAGTGCGCGAACGGATATCTGCTAATTGATTCAATACAGGGTTAATTTCAAACATGGACAATAATAAAATTCGATAAATACAGTTCAAAAATGAGGCCGGAGTGTAACAAATTTACAACACCTAAGTCAGCTAGAATCTAGCCTTTAACCAGAATTTTTCCAGCCTAGTTATAATTCCTTTTCAATTTTTTCAAGCACGGGAACATTTGCATCTGGAAAGGTTAACCCCATTAACTCTTGTTTGCTGAACCAAGCCACTTCTTGACCTTCTAAGCCCTGTTCCTGACCCGAAAATGAGGTCACCAATTGAAAGTGAAGCTCTACATGCTTTTCTGGGTATTCAAATTCGAGATGATGAAATGACGTTTGCTCGGACACTTGAATATTGATTTCTTCTGCCAACTCGCGAGACATTGCTTGTTCCAGCGATTCGCCCGCTTCAATTTTGCCACCCGGGAATTCCCACTTACCGCCTTGGTGTTGGTCGCTTTTTCGTTTACTTAATAGAAACCGACCATCGCGGTATATTATGGCTGCGGCGACTGCGATAGATTTTTTCATAGTTCACTCCCGATACGTCTTACTCTTTGAATTCCATAAGCTCTAATTGCAATGAAAGACCTGTAGCTCAAGGATAAATACATCCAACTTCGTATAAACCCTTTCGCTTTTACATCCCTGTAGCTCAAGGATAAATACATCCATGTATAAAAAAAGGCGGGATAACCCGCCTTTATCAACATAGAAATCAGGTTAGGTTAATTTACCGTGACACTGTTTGTATTTCTTGCCAGAACCACAAGGGCAAGGCTCGTTACGGCCCACTTTGGCTGTTTCGCGAATTTGAGGTCCTTTTGGCGCCTCGTCATTTGCTAACTGATTTGTCGTCTCGTGTTGATATTCTTTTGGCGTACTCTCAGCTTGCTGACGACGTTTTTCTTCAACCGCTTCAACATCTTCTTCCGCACGAACTTGGACGCGACATAAAATCTTAGTCACTTCCAATTTCAACATTTCTAACATGTTAGAGAACAAGTCAAAGGACTCACGTTTGTACTCTTGCTTCGGATTTTTCTGCGCATAACCACGTAAGTGGATACCTTGGCGCAAGTGGTCCATCGCCGCCAAGTGCTCTTTCCAGTACTGATCCAGCGTTTGCAACATAACCGCTTTTTCGAAGTGACGAAGTACGTCAGGGCCGACAGCTTGCTCTTTGTCCGCGTACATCTGGTCGATTGTTTCAGATACACGTTGTTTTAACGTTTCTTCGTGTAGACGGTCATCTTCTTCTAACCACTGACGGATTGGTAGTTCGATCGCCAAGTCAGCACGTAATTGCTCTTCTAAACCTTCAAGATCCCACATTTCATCAAGAGACTGAGGTGGGATATGAGTATCGAGCATAGTCGCAACCACGTCGCGACGAATAGACTCAATCACTTCACCGATATCGCCTTCATCCAATAATTGGTCACGTTGTGCGTAAATTACCTTACGTTGGTCATTCGCTACGTCATCGTACTCTAGAAGCTGTTTACGGATGTCGAAGTTACGCGCTTCTACTTTACGTTGCGCATTTTCAATCGCTTTATTCACCCACGGGTGCTCGATCGCTTCGCCCTCTTCCATACCTAATTTACGCATCATGTTCACAACACGGTCTGAGGCAAACAAACGCATCAGAGTATCTTCCATAGACAAGTAGAAGCGTGATGAACCTGGGTCACCCTGACGGCCTGAACGACCACGTAGCTGATTATCGATACGACGCGATTCATGGCGTTCAGTACCAATGATGTGTAAACCACCAGCCTTCAATACTTCGTCGTGACGCTTTTGCCATTCCGTCTTAATGTGTTCAACTTGTTGCTCAGTTGGCGACTTAAGACGCGCGACTTCTGCATTCCAGTTACCACCCAACACGATATCAGTACCACGACCGGCCATGTTAGTTGCAATGGTTACAGCACCAGGAAGACCAGCGTCTTCTACGATCTGAGCTTCACGCTCGTGCTGTTTCGCGTTTAGAACATTGTGTTTGATTTTTTCCTTCTTCAAGAATTGCGAAAGCAATTCAGAAGACTCAATCGACACGGTACCGACAAGTGCTGGCTGACCGCGTTTCTGACAGTCTTTGATGTCTTCAACAATGGCTTTGTACTTTTCTAACTGAGTTAGATAAACCAGGTCGGTTCTATCGTCACGTACCATTGGACGGTTGGTCGGGATAACCACCGTATCTAGACCATAAATTTGTTGGAATTCGAACGCTTCCGTATCTGCTGTACCTGTCATACCTGACAACTTGTCGTACATGCGGAAGAAGTTCTGGAAAGTAATTGATGCTAAGGTCTGGTTTTCGTTTTGAATCTTCACACCTTCTTTTGCTTCAACCGCTTGGTGCAAACCTTCAGACCAGCGTCGACCTTCCATCGTACGACCTGTGTGTTCATCGATAATGATGATTTGATCGTCTTGGACAATATAATCGACATCTTTTTGATACATGATGTGGGCACGCAGCGCCGCATAAACGTTGTGAAGAAGAGGAATATTGGTCGCAGAATATAGCGAGTCGTCTTCTGCGATGATGCCTTTTTCGCGAAGGATTTCTTCTACTCGAACTTGGCCGCGCTCAGTCAAATAGATCTGCTTAGACTTTTCATCGCCAGTGAAGTCACCCGTGCTCTCAACGCCTTCTTCATCTTCTTTCTCTTGACGTTCAAGTAGTGGAACAACCTCATTGATTTGACGATACAGCTCAGAACTGTCTTCCGCTGGGCCAGAGATAATAAGCGGAGTACGAGCTTCATCAATTAAAATTGAGTCAACTTCATCGACAATTGCGAAGTGTAAATCACGCTGAACGCGCTCTTGTGCATTAAACGCCATGTTGTCGCGCAAGTAGTCGAAACCAAACTCGTTATTGGTACCGTACGTAATGTCAGCAGCATAAGCTTCTTGTTTTTCATTGTGCGACATACCAGGGACGTTACAGCCAACAGTTAGACCAAGGAATTCAAACAGTTTGCGGTTGGTATCAGCGTCACGACGCGCTAAGTAGTCGTTCACGGTAATTACGTGCACACCACGGCCAGTCACAGCGTTTAGGTACGCTGGCAAAGTCGCTGTTAAAGTTTTACCTTCACCGGTTCTCATTTCGGCGATTGAGCCTTCATTGAGCACCATGCCACCAATCATCTGAACGTCAAAGTGACGCATGCCATAAACACGTTTACTGGCTTCACGAACCGTGGCGAAAGCCTCTGGAAGAATGTCATCAATCGTTTCGTTTTGTTCAAGACGGGCTTTGAAGTCAGCAGTTTTTGCCTTCAATTCTTCATCTGAAAGACTTTCAAACTGCGGTTCCAACGCATTAATAGCGGAGACAACTTTATTTAATTTTTTTAGTGTGCGTTGGTTTCGGCTACCAAACAATTTTGTTAACAATGATGAAATCATATTCTTCAGCTTTACTTCTGACTGTTCTGAAAATAAAAACAATCGGCTAATTGCCGATTGTTTAGTTCTTGTTCAAATTGCTGATATTTTGTTAATCAGCTTTTCGATATACGTATGGCAATGGGTCTATTTGTTTGCCGTGTTTTAAGACTTCGTAATGTACGTGAGGGCCGGTTGAACGTCCTGTGCTCCCCATCTTACTGATCACTTGCCCTTTAGCAACTATATCACCGGTTTTTACCAATAATGTTTTGTTGTGACCGTATCGAGTGACGATACCATCACCGTGGTCTATTTCGACCAAATTCCCGTACCCAAAACGGCTGTCAGCCCAAGTCACAACGCCAGCGCCAGTGGCGACAACGTCAGCCCCTTCTTCGCCAGCAAAATCCAAACCCTTGTGCATGGCTGGCATGTTTGTGAATGGATCTTTACGAACACCGTAATAAGACGATAACCAACCGGAAGCGATTGGACGACCTGACACCCATATTGCATCTTCTATATGGGTATTAAATAAAATAGATTCAAGGACCGCCATTTTTCTTTCTTGGCCATCCAGCTTAATCAACATTTGATCCATTTCAGAGAATAAAGATTCAGCGTTTTGCACGACATCTTCCGCTAGACCTTCCGAAGGACCACCAGAGGCGATTTGAACATCAAAATTAAACTCTTCACTTGGGATTTCGGCTTGTTCAGCGACACGTGAAGCAAACGCATCCAAGCGGTTGACCTGACCTTTGATTTCGCCCAGTTTCAGGGTTAATGCACTGAGTTGATGTTCTGTCTGACGCTTAAGTCGCATCAATTGTTCTTTTTCACTGCTGTATTCTTGTTTCGCCGCCAACAACTGCTCTTTAACATGACTAGTTTCGCCATTGTCATTAATAGCAGACACAACTAGCCAGGCAGCAGCAATCACTAAGAATGATACGATCGGCAACCATTGTGCCTTTGGCATTCTTAGTTTAAAGCTAACATTTTTACCTTTGTAAATAAGTGTTAAACTCATTAATTACTACCCAGTTGTTTTATTTGTGGACCATGGCGAAATCACCAAAATCACTGAACGATTTGCTCGACCGAGACCAAAACACGTTTGCTCACTTTCAGCAAAAAACGCGTCAGTTTAGACAAATACATGAGCTTTTGTCCAATCTGGTAGGCGACAATATCGCTCAAAATATATTAGTAAGCAACTTTAATAACTGTATTTTAACGTTAGAAACGCCAAACCCAGCGGTGGCTCACGCATTCAAAATGCAACAATCCCAAATGTTATCGGCCATGCGACAACAAATAAACCCGGCGACCGTGACCATAGAAATCAAAGTGAGCCCAAAATCAACCAATACTTCGCAGTTCACTCGCTCCAAATCCCCCCCCCCTGCTGAGGTGAAAAAAGCCAGTAAAGTTCTGCCAGAGGAAACAGCTCAAATCATTAGTAGTATAGCTGAAGGAGCGAGCGATAAACTTAAGGCCAGTTTGCTGCGCTTGGCAGCACACAAAAAACCTTAAACCGCGATAGACCAGTTATTCGCCTCTTCCATTAGCTTTTCGAGTTCATCCAACAACTCCAATAACTCCGGCTCAACCGCATCAATAGATTTGTGTTTCTTAAGGCCTGATTCTATCGCCTCAGCCAAACCTTTGATCTGGGGCACCCCAGTGTAACAGCAGGCGCCATGAAACTTGTGAATGACCCGCTTTAATTCGTCAAAGTTGTCTTCGTCCATGAATTTTTGTGCATCGCTGACGGTTTCAGGCACCGACTTCATTAACATGCGGAACATTTCCAACGCCAAATCGTGTTTACCCGCGGCGCGCTGAAGCGCGAGTGGCCAGTCGACCAAACGGTGTCGAGCAAATTCTGGTTCCGTAGTATTTTCAAGAGGCAGTGCTGCTTGAGTGTCTTTTTCAACCAAATGAATCTCTGCATCATCGACATTGCCACGAGATTCTGAAACTGGACACACTTCCAACAAGATTTGTTTTAACATTTCCTCGTCTATCGGTTTAGCCAGGTAATCGGCAAAACCGCAATCCGCCATATCTGCTTGTTCTTCTGGTGCCGCGTGAGCTGTAACAGAGATGATCGGCGTTGATTCATTTAACGAACTTTCTTTTATTCGCTTGCAGCTGGTTATGCCGTCCATAATCGGCATTTGAATATCCATGAAGATAGCGTCGTATTTGTATTTTTGCGCTAAGTTCAAACCTTCTTGACCATCGTTTGCGGTATCGACCACGATAGACATTTCGGTCAGCAACGCTTTTAACAGTTTCAAGTTTGGCATGTGATCGTCCACCGCCAATACTTTCAAACCAGCAAATCGCTCGACGTTGTTAGTCGTTTCTCTGTCATCGTTCAAATAAGGAGCCGCCACTGCATTAATCAATTTTCGATGATTTAATGGCAAGCTCAAACACACCCTTGCCCCTGAACCAATAAACGCCTCTTTTAAGTTTGGCGAAATACTGTTAATGGCAGTGAATACATGACGACAATGTTGTTTGGCTAACGTGATTAAGTTTTTAAGCTCACTGACTGAACTCGGCGTAACGTTACGACTGATTAAGGCCACATCAAAGTCTTGGGACTGCAGTAAATCGGAAAACTTCTCTTCGCTGTCGCAATCCCAAATTTCCATATCGGTGTGATAGCCAAGCAGAGATACCGTATCTGCCAACGACTGGGTATTGGTATCGAGAAACAGTAATTTTTTTCTCGCCAAAACTTGAGCTGGTACAGGTTGGGCGACGCCCAAATGGTTTTCTTGCAAAAACGCGTCAAAGTAGAAGGTAGTTCCCTGATTTTTTTCGCTGCTAAAGCCAATTTTTCCGTTCATGGCCTCGGTGAGTTTTTTGCAGATGATCAGCCCAAGTCCGGTACCGCCATACTTGCGGGTAACTGAACTGTCGGCTTGACCAAACGCGGCAAACAATTTGTCCTTGCCCTCGTCATCAATGCCAACACCAGTGTCTGTGACAATAAATTTAAGTTGATGCCCTTGTGGGCCACTGCTCAGATATTTAACGTCTAAGCGGATAAAACCTTGGTTGGTAAACTTTATCGCATTACCAATCAAGTTGATGATGATTTGTTTGAGTCGGTCTGGATCGCCTCGCAATTCATCGGGCACATTAACGTCGACATTGACGTAAACATCGAGTCCTTTATCAAAAATGTTAGGAGCCAAAAGCGTCATGACATCATTAATAGAGTCGCGCAGTGCAAAAGGAATGTCTTCAAGTTCCATCTTACCTGCGTCTAACTTGGAGAAGTCCAAAATATCATTGATAATGCGGAGCAAGTTTTGCGCCGACGATTCAATAGTCTCTAAAAAGTCTCGCTGGTTAACGTTCAGCGATGTTTTCTTTAACTGACGAGTGAATCCAAGGACACCGTTTAACGGGGTTCTTAATTCGTGACTCATATTGGCTAAAAACTGCGACTTCACGTCATTGGCATCTTGCGCTTCTTTTCTAGCCATCGACAGCTGGATATTCTGTACCTCGAGCTGTTCTACAGTTTGTTGCAGCTCTTGGGTGTATTCACTGATGTTGTGCTCTGCCCGCTCGTTGGCAAAATGAATCTCTTTGCCGATATTGTTCACCCCTTGGCGCAAAGCATCCAACTCCCCAAGCATGGGCGATGTAACTTTTAATTTGGTATCACCGCCTCGTATGGAATCAATGGCTTGTGTGAGTCGCCTGACCGGATCAATGATGTTGCGGATAAACGTAATGGCAAACAAGCAGGTGAAGAGAATCGCCACGCTCAACATACCAAACAGCGAGAAAATCGATGATTGCTGCGACAACAAGGCTTGATCGCGACTCAACTCAACCACTAAGTAACCAAACTGAGTACGGCCATTGCCCTTGATAAAGAGGAACGAATCGCCGTCGACTTCCGGGCCAAATACTGGCGTGCGAATATAAATGTTGTGTTGATTCTTTTCGACCGTCGTATTTTCCGGAATTAGTGCACCTGGCTTGATACTAATGTCTTCAAAATGTGTGTGTTTATTCGACGTCGCATACAACTGGTGATCATTTTGGAATACAGAAATAGACACCACGATTGGACTAGCGCGACGGTGCGCCATCTCAAGCGCTTCCCTGAGAGAGGTCAAGTCGTCGTTCAGAATGGCCTCGGCACTGAGCAAAGAAAGTGGCTCCGACAAATAAATGCCACGCTCGATCAAATTTTGGTCAAGCTCGGTATACCGCTTGTATGTCACGTAGCCGCCGAGGAGCAAACCAATCACTATTGTTGGCACAACAATGATCATTAATGCCCAATGACGTAAGGAAAGCAGATCTTTCATCGATAAAAATGGTTATAATGGACGAATAAAAGTTAACACACGTTAACCCAAACCTTAGTACCAAACAATAGTAAGATCTCAAGGATCTGCCCAGCATAAGTTCAACAAATCATGGCAAAAATTTTTAAACCCGGCTCCAAAGTAAAAAATCGTAAACATCAATCTACCGCTAAACAGTTGCCGGATTTTGAAGTCACCATAGAAACGTATGATCACGAACTAAAAGGTATAGCCACCGGTTTGGACAATCGCATTACCTTTGTTCCGGGAACTATGGTTGGTGAAAAAGTGCGGGTCAAGGCGACGACTTACACCGACAGATTGATTCATGCAGACGTTAAGTCGCAAATAACCACCAGCGAACAAAGAATTGCCCCTTCTTGCCCGCACTTCAGTCACTGTGGTGGATGCCAGTTGCAATACATGTCTTCAGAAGATCAACTGCAACAAAAGCAAAATGCCGTCGACAACCTAATGAGAAAACAGTTGAACCTCGATGAGCTGCCATGGCAGAAGAATATTACGAGCTCCGACTGGCAGTATCGCCGAACCGCCAAAATGGTGACTTGGCGAGACAAAAGCGGAAACTTCTCTATGGGTTTCCGTGCCCAAGGAGATAAACAAGTGGTGGATCTCGAGCAATGCCCGATCTTAACCACTAAGCTAGCGTCCGCTTTTGGTGCAATCAAGCCCATAATGGCCAACTTAACCCCAACAAAACAGTTTCCACAAGTGACGGGATTTGACCTCGAAAGCGGCGTTTATCTAATTATCAGAGCACTTAGAAGTCTCACAAACGAAGAATCAAAGCGTCTTTTAGACCTAGAGACGGAACTTCAATGCCGCATTTGGCTCGAACATGAAAAAGGCCAATATTCAGCGCTCAATGGCAGTGATAAAGAGGCAGAGTTTTTGCTTGAGTACCGTTACAAAAATTATCGATACACGTTTTCACCAAGTGACTTTATTCAGATCAACGCTGCGGTCAACTCAAAAATGATAGAGCAAGCCATCGAATGGTTGAACGTTCAGAGTGGTGAGACCGTATTGGACTTATTCAGTGGCGTCGGCAACTTCACCCTGCCACTGGCAGATAGCGCCAAATCGGTATTTGCGGTAGAAGGTGTCAGTAATATGGTGGCTAAATTGAAGCACAATACAACACTTAATGGATTGAGCAATATATCTGCGCATCAGGCGGATTTATCGCAGATTGATGATAAACGTCGACCTCGATGGTTGAAGCCAATCGACAAGCTATTGTTGGACCCAGCAAGGGATGGAGCGCTCGATGTTGTTAAAAAAATCCCATTGTTGTCACCAAAGCAAATTTTGTACGTCTCATGCAATCCAGTGACAATGTCACGAGACTTAAAATACCTTTTAACAAACGAATATCGATTGACGAAGATTGCATTACTGAATATGTTTCCACATACCTCTCACGTGGAAGCGATGGCGTTGTTAGAAAAACGTACATAAACGCGAAAATACGATAAGGATCTAGAGTGGTTTCTGTTACTCGAGTTCACAGTTTGGAAGAAGTGTTGGCTAGCCATGACGCAAAAGCATGGTTGCAAGAATTAGGTTTGCCTGAACATACGGTCAATGCAATCAACCCTGCGGTTATCTGGTTATCCGAACAGCCAAAACAAGGCGAACTGCTGTCTCCCACAAACGACGACTTTATTCGTCAAGGTTTGCTCATTGTCGAAATCATGTTGGAACTGAGTATGGACGACGACAGTCTGGTCGCGGCTCTTTTGTATCCATTTTTTGAGCCGCAAGACAAAGACGCCAAAATCAAAGAAAAGATCAAAAAAACATTTGGTAGCAAAGTGCTCGACTTATTGGTGGGCGTAAAAAAAATGGCGAGTATGGGGCTGTTGTCCTCTCGTATGAAACACTCATCAGAACAAGCGGAAAACATCAGACGAATGTTGACCGCTATGGTCGAAGATGTCCGCGCCGTTGTTATCAAATTGAGCCAACAGATTGTTCTACTGAGAGAAATAAAAAACAGCGATGAAGAAACCCGGGTGTTGGCGGCAAAAGAAACTCAAACTATCTACGCTCCGCTGGCAAATCGTTTAGGGATAGGTCAATTAAAGTGGGAGTTGGAAGATTACGCCTTTAGGTATTTACAACCTGACGTCTACAAGAACATCGCTAAATCGCTCGAAGAAAAGCGGACCGAACGCCAGCAATATTTAAAAGACTTCGTCACCAATCTGAACGACCGAATGGCCGACAATGGCATTGAGGCCTCTGTTTATGGCCGGCCAAAACACATTTACAGCATCTGGAAAAAGATGCAGAAAAAGGGCTACGAATTCTCTCAGCTTTACGACATTCGTGCCGTACGTGTCGTCACCGACCGCTTACAAGATTGTTATAGTGCGCTCGGTGTTATCCACACTAATTGGCGTCATATTCCAAGTGAATTTGACGACTATGTGGCGACGCCAAAGCCAAACGGCTACCAGTCAATTCACACTGTGATCATTGGCCCAGAAGGCAAACCCATTGAAATTCAGATTCGAACCAACAATATGCATGAAGATGCGGAATTGGGCGTTGCCGCTCATTGGCAGTACAAAGAAGGCGCGTTGCCGACCAAAGGTCGAGATTCCGGGTACGAAGACAAGATAGCTTGGCTGAGAAAGCTACTGCAATGGCAGGAAGAAATGGCTGACTCCAGCGACTTTGCAGAAGAGTTGCGCAACCAAGTTGTCGAAGACAGAGTCTATGTGTTTACCCCTCAAGGCGACGTTGTTGATTTGCCAAATGGATCGACGCCACTGGATTTTGCCTACTACATCCATACCAACATCGGTCACCGCTGTATTGGAGCAAAAGTCTTCAATCGCATCGTCCCATTTACATATCAGCTGAAAACTGGCGACCAAATTGAAATCATTACGGGTAAAGAGCCAAACCCCAAACGCGACTGGCTCAACCCGAACATGGATTATATTCACAGTTCCCGTGCTCGCGCCAAAGTAGCTACCTGGTTTAAACAGCAAGACAAAGACAAAAACATCAGCGAAGGAAAGCATTTACTTGAGCAAGAGCTCGCACGATTAAACATTGATTGGTCGGAAACTGACAAAGCGGTCGAACGCTTTAACATGAATCAACTTGATGATTTGTTGGCGGCCATTGGTGGCGGCGATGTGCGCTTAAATCAGGTATTGAATTACATCCAGTCAAAGCAGCTGAAAGAAAACCCAACAGAAGTTGACCCAAGGTTGATTCAAAAGCCTCGGAAACAAAACAAATTTCAGAATGGCGTTATTTTGCAAGGCGTTGGCAACTTGATGAATCAACTGGCGGGTTGTTGTAACCCGATTCCAGGTGACGAAATTGCCGGTTACATCACCCAAGGACGCGGTGTGGTTATTCATCGCGCAGACTGCGACCAGTTTAAGATCGTGATGGACGAACACCCTGAGCGATACATAGAAGCCAATTGGGCTGAGCAATATTCTGGTGGTTACATTACATTGCTGAAATTGGTGGCAAATGACCGCAGTGGCTTGTTGCGCGACGTCACGAGCATTCTCGCCAATGAAAAGCTCAATGTATTGGGAATGAATACAAACTCAGATGTGAGTAAGCAAATCGTTAAAATGGACCTCAAACTGGAAGTTTATAACGTTGGCGCCTTCAACCGAGTATTAACCAAGATCAGTCAACTCGATGAAATCATCGAAGTTAAGCGAGTCTAAACGGTGGATTGGCAACAAACAATTGAGTCACTGCAACAGCTCAAAGGGCTTGAGAAACTCGAGCAAATCATGGTCATGTTACGAGATCCGAAACATGGCTGCCCTTGGGATATAAAACAGACATTTGCAACCATTGTACCTTACACCATAGAGGAAGCTTACGAGGTAGCGGACGCTATTGAGCGTGAAGACTTTGAAGATCTCAAAAAGGAATTAGGTGATCTACTGTTCCAAGTTGTTTTTTATGGGCAAATGGCAAAGGAACAAGACCGATTTGATTTAGAATCTATCGCAGAGGCCATGTGCGACAAACTGATCTCAAGGCATCCACACGTTTTTTCTGATGCGGAATTTGACTCAGAAGAGAAGATCAATGCCAACTGGGAGCAGACCAAAGCCAATGAGCGCCAAGCAAACGACCCCAGACAAACCAGTGTCCTAGATGATATCCCACTTGCGATGCCGGCATTGTCGCGAGCCTATAAAATGCAAAAACGCGCCGCCAGTGTCGGTTTTGATTGGCCTGACGTCACCGGCGCCTTCGACAAGATTGAAGAAGAAGTCGATGAAGTAAAAGCGGAAATCGCGGCTGGCGACAAACAAAAGCTGGCGGAAGAGTTAGGCGACTTGTATTTTGCATTAACTAACGTAACTCGACATTTAGGTATCAAACCAGAAGACGCTCTGCGTGCCGCTAACAACAAGTTTGAGCGCAGATTTAGGCAAGTCGAAGCAAAAGCCCACGAGAAACAAACTCAACTGCAACAAATGTCCCTTCAACAAATGGATGAACTATGGGATCAGGTAAAACGCTCTGAGACTAATTTAAGTCAAAAATCTTAAATTATTCAGTAATTAAAATTGCCAAACTGGAAATATTGAACTTAGCTTTATCAGAAATACTACTCTAATCAACAACCAAGGGTATTCTATGAAAAAGCTTGTAAAAGTTGCAGTACCTTTAATTGCGATAAGTTGTACCCCAGCCAGTTTTGCTGAAATTCGCTTAAATGGTTTCGCTTCTATCCACATGTCTTCCCTGAATTCGGACAACGGTGGCACACCTTTCTCCCAATACAACGAAGGCACATTTTCCTTTAAAGACGAATCCTTGTTCGCCTTACAAGCGTCCAGTGACTTAGGTGACGGATTAACCGCCACGGTGCAATTTGTCGGCGAAGGCAAAGATGATTTTGCCATCGACGCACGTTGGGCCTATCTGTCTTACACGCTAAACGACACTCACACCTTGTCTGCTGGCCGCTTTGCTAACCCAATTTTTTATCAATCTGAATATGAGAAAGTTGGCTTTGCTCACAATTATGCGCGTTTACCAAAAGCAGTTTACGCCGGATTTGATTTTAGTACCATTGAAGGGGTTGCTCTCGACAGTAATTTTTACGTTGGTGATTACACCCTAACCACAAAGCTCCTCTATGGTAATTGGGACGGCTCTGTATTCCTAAGCACAACTGGCCAAGACGAGTTTTTTGGACTTAAGAATCTTTTGTCTGCAAGAGCCACCTTGGCAGGCGATGGTTGGAACGTATTTGCAGGTAGTTTTATCGCCGAAATGGAAGGCGGAACTATTGACCAAAATGCCATCATCGGCGCCGCGGCCCCGGGAATTGCGGCTGCACAAGCTCTTGGCGCAACACAAGCGCAAGTGGACAATTTCATTGATTCTGTAAAATGGGATGGCAAAGACGGTATTTACTCTTACTTAGGTTTTAACGTCGATAGAAACCGATTCATTGTTGACTTCGAATTTGCCTCATATGGGGTGAAAGATTCCAGTGACGGTTGGAATGACACTTGGTTCTTTGGCGTTGGCTACCGTCTTTCCGATACGCTCGCAGTGATAGTTCATACCGAAGAAAACAAACAAGACGGTGCAGACACAGACTTCCTTGATGGAGTCTCAAATCCTGTGTTATTTGCGACCGGCGCAGCAATCAAAGAATCCTTGTCATTCAGCGAATACGAAGGCACTGGCGTCACCATGCGATATGACTTCCACCCGAGCGCCACTTTGAAAGCGGACTATTTTATGGGGGAAAGTACCCGAACTGATATCGGTGACTATTCCATTTTCTCAGTCGGCGTAGACTTGGTATTTTAGGAGCACGTTATGAAAAAATTACTCATTTCTTTAGCTTTGCTCTTATCGTCAACCGCTCAGGCTGGCGTTGCGGTCATTGTTCACCCGTCAAATGCCTCAAATTTGGGTCAGGCGGAAATTTCACGGATTTTCCTCGGCAAAATGAAGTCATACCCAGGAGGGGGTCCGGCAGTGCCAATTAATCTTGCTGAGGGCTCAGGACCTCGTGGCGAATTTGAAAAAGCGGTATTGAAAAAATCTGCCAGCCAAATAAAGGCTTACTGGTCGAAGTTGGTGTTTACAGGGAAAGGCACACCGCCAAAAGAAGTTGCTAATGATGCCGAGGTTATCAACCTGATCAAGTCAAACCCTAATCTTATCGGCTATGTTTCTGATACTGCAGTCACTGGCGATGTGAAGGTCGTAGCAACCTTTTAAACGCAGCTGAACTAAGTTGTTACTATGATAGGATCAAAAAAGGAGGCGACCGCCTCCTTTTTATTTAATGGTAAATTGGTATTTTCCGCCACCTTGAAATAACTCGAAACTGCGCTTTTCTGTATCGAACACCAACACAATTCCTGCGGGTTCAAAACGAAACTCCAACACGCCAAATGGCGTCAAAGGGAATGGCCCTTGTCCAGTCGCTTGCGCCATTAATTGCTCTCCTTGCATGAACACTTTGATATCCATTGGCAGTTGCTTGGATTCAAATTCACCAACAAAAGCTTTGAGTTGTTCGTCGCTCAACTCAATCGCTGTTGCGCTAAAGTCCGGAACGTCAAAAGGTTTGTCAAAGTGGCTGCTCAGCGCTGCAATAAGGACACCGTTAAATTCGTAATTGACGCCGTTGGCAAGGACAGTTAACGCCAACTGCTCTTCTTCAATAAAACTGGCATTACTTACAAACCCATCAATGCCGCCGTTGTGGCCCAGCGCACGACGCTCATAAAATGGAAATTGCATCAAACCAAAGCCATAACCTTGATTGATCTTTTTCATTTGTTCCAATGAGTCGTTTGATACCAACTTGCCTGTGAACAAACCCGTCATAAACATATTGATGTCACTCGCGGTGGATACCACCGCTCCTGCACCGAAGGGTATGCTCATTGCAGTGTCCGGCATTCGTTGCCACTGCCCCGTATATCGGTATGAAAACACCTCTTCTTTGGCTCTCGGCGAGTCATCAGCCAAATAGGTGTTTTTCAACTCCAGAGGTTTAG
Organism: Alteromonadaceae bacterium; assembly: GCA_964229075.1. Lineage (GTDB taxonomy): Bacteria > Pseudomonadota > Gammaproteobacteria > Enterobacterales > Alteromonadaceae > Psychrosphaera. Next base: position 17,697 of record CAXRBI010000062.1, read on the forward strand.
CGATGTGATCTGCAACCAATTGCCTTAGAGTTTTACCTGATACATCTTCAGCGATATAGCCAAGCAACACATAGTTCGAGTTGGAATACTCATGCTCACTTCCCGGGACAAACTGTGAAGGAAACGCCGCAATAATTTTCAACAGATCCGACTTACTCTGCGGCGTCAACATGTACCCTGGGTATGTGCGGTCATTGGTAAAATTAAAAATGCCGGAACGGTGCGACAACAAATGCTCTATGGTAATGTCTTTCGCGTTCTCAATTTCAGGGTAAAAACTATCAAGCGTGTCTGACAGTTTTAGCTTGCCCATTTCTTTCAACTTCATCACAACCGTTGCGGTGACTGTTTTTGAAATCGAGCCAACTCGGAATCGCGAATTCTCTGTAAGTTTCTGTTGTGATTCGACATTGGCATAGCCAACTTGTTTGCTGTACACCGTCTTGCCATTTTGCTCGAGCTCGACGGATACCATCATCTTATCGTTCGCAGAAAGTGTCTCTAAATACTCGTCTAACTTCTGGTACTTAGAGGCCACTGCTTGAGTGCTCAATGCCATTAGAAAACATCCTATCCATATCTTTTTCATGTTGATTCCTAAATTGAATCCGACAATTTTTGTTCGATTGCAGCTAAAAAGGCCTCTCGATCTTTTGGTGATATAGACACCGTTCTATCTTCGACCATGCCGTTTTCTCGCGCTTTGTAATGAATCACCAAGCGCTTGCATGACAAGGCCGGACCGCTGACAAAGCTGATGTTGTGGGTGACTCGCTTAATATCAGCAAGTGGTATGTTCTTGGAAAAAAACAACGCTCTTACAGCAAGTGTGTTGTTAGTCACTTCGTAACGCATGTTGGTTACCAAAAACAAAATAAACAAAGCACACAAAGAGATAATCACCATTGCCGTGATTACATCGTCGGTTGTTACGAGCTGTGGTTGGGTCAATACTATTGTAAGTGGCACCGCAACGGCCAATAACAAACTCAACGCATACAAAACATCAATTTTAGGTCTGAAAACCATGACTCACTCCTTATCGTTTAAATCCTCAACTTCGATCTGAACTTTTTCAACCAGTTTTACCCGCCCAGAGTCAACCAGTGCTTGTCTCAGCACGTACTCAATCTGAGCGTTTAAACTGCGAATTTCATCATCGGCCCAACGCTGCATTGCAGCGAGGACGTCTGGGTTTATTCTAAGTGGGTAACTTTTCTTTTTGGTCATTGCGGGCTCCTAGTATAAGGAGCCGGCATTCACTATTGGCTGTGTATTTTGATCACCACACAATACCACCAATAGGTTGCTCACCATCGCGGCCTTGCGTTCTTCATCCAATTCTACAATGTCCTTCTCAGACAAGGTTTCTAATGCTAAATCAACCATACCGACTGCGCCTTGCACGATTTTTTCGCGAGCAGCGATGATGGCGGTTGCCTGTTGACGCTGCAACATGGCGTTGGCGATTTCTGGTGCATACGCTAAGTGACTGATTCTAGCCTCGTGCACTATCACACCTGCATTTTTCAAACGATCTTGTACTTCTTTAGTCAGCGCTTCTGCAATGACTTGCGGGTGGCTTCGAAGTGAGATGTCACCGTCCTCGTAGATGTCATACGGGTAGCTAGTCGCCATATTTCTCAGCGCCGCCTCCGACTGAATACTGACATAACTCTCGTAGTCATCGACTTCAAACACCGCCTGAGCCGTATCGTCTACCGACCAAACAACCACCGACGCGATTTCAATTGGGTTACCTAAGTTGTCATTGACTTTCAATTGGCCACTTTCAAAGTTGCGAATACGCAATGAGATGTTGCGACGAATAAACAGCGGAATTGTCCAACGTAGACCCGTTGCCTTAACCGTTCCCACATAAGAACCAAACAGTGTAAGCACTCTGCCTTGGTTCGGCTGAACCATGAAAAATCCTGGCCAGCATAGACCAACTAAAATGATCAGAAGTATTTGAACCAATTCGCCGCCATTAATCGGCACCGTAATTCCTCTCGATAACAAAATGGTCAAAGCCACTAAGATGGGTGCGACCAAATAGCCGCTCAATGAAAATCCAGTTTTTTCTTGCATAGCATCACTCCTATTTCTATGTGATATCATTTTGATATCAATTTAGCACTGATTAAAAATAGATCAAGATCTTTTTCTAAGCAGCAATTTAAAATCGACGTTAACCTTCTGTTTTTAAATAAAAAAGCCGACAATAAAATTGTCGGCTTTGGTAGTAAATATCGGTAAATGATCAACCCGTATTACGCATCCCGGTGGCGATCCCCGCCATTGAAACCATCAATAACTGCTCATAAACTGGATGTTCTGGATCGTTTCTGAGGCGTTTCAACGCTTCAATTTGCATTACGTGCAGCGGCAACAAATAAGGTTTTCTCAGTTCAAATGAACTTAAGTTCCAAGGGTCGCGTTCCATCGACTGTTCTTGTCCTAACAGGTTCAGTACCGTTTGCTCGTCCGACTTTAATTGTGCTCGTAACTCTTCTCCCAAGGCTTTCAGCTCTGGTTCAACGAGTGCGTCATCGTACAAGGAGGCGACCAAAGGCTCAGACTTCAAATAGACCATTTCAGTCAAAGAAATACGCGAGTTAAAGTAAGGCCATTGTTCCAACATTTCTTGCATTGTCGATAATTCGTCTTGATTGTCAGCAATCGCTTGCCCCAGTCCTAACCAGCTTGGCACGACCATTCGGTTTTGACTCCAAGCAAAAATCCAAGGTATGGCGCGAAGTGATTCAATGCCGCCATCCGCACGACGCTTGCTTGGACGTGACCCTAATGGCAAAGACGATAGCTCTTGTTCAGGTGTTGCCTGTCGGAAGTAACGCACGAAGTCCGCTTTTTCTTGAACATAACTGCGATATTGAGCACAACTTTGTTCTGCCATTTTATCCATTAACGCTCGCCAATGCGCCTTTGGTGCCGGCGGTGGCGTCACCAGAGATTCCAAAATCGCCGACGCATACAAGTGCAAGCTTCTGACTGCCAGATTAGGCAAGCCGAATTTGTAACGGATAGTCTCGCCCTGCTCCGTAACACGCAACCCGCCGGCCAGTGTTCCAGGAGGTTGTGAAGCGATGGCCGCGTGTGCAGGACCGCCCCCACGACCAATCGTGCCGCCTCGGCCATGGAATAACTTCAATTCAACTTGTCGTTGGTTAAAGACCTCAACCAAAGCCTCTTGCGCAGAATATTGCCCCCAAGTCGCAGCCAATACGCCCGCATCTTTGGCAGAATCGCTGTATCCGATCATAACGTAGTGCTTTTGACCGCAGCGCTGGGCGTAGTCGTCGATATCAAGCAAATCGGCCATCACCTTTGGCGCATTATTTAAATCGTCTAAAGTTTCAAATAATGGCGCGACTGGCATGTTCCAACTGACACCCGTGGCTTTTTGCAAAAGCGCAACTAATAACACGTCGCTGACCTCACTCGCCATAGAAATGATGTAGATACCTAACACCTCTCTCGGCTGACGAGCGATCATCTGGTAAGTATCTAATACCTCTTGCACGTCCGCTGAAAACTCAACATTAGGAATCAATGGGCGTTTACTTTTGAGCTCAGAGAGCAAAAACTCAACACGTTCAGCTTCAGACCATGACTCATAATCACCAAGCCCAAGTGCTTGAGTAATTTCAGCCATCGCTTGATTATGTCTCTCGCTGTGTTGGCGAACGTCAAGTTTCACCATGGAAATTCCAAAGCAGTGTACTTTGCGGATCAAATCTAGAATGCCAGAATTGGCAATGCGAACCAGCCCGTTGTTCAACAAGCTCTCACGGCATCTGTATAGCGGCGTAAGCAAAGCTTGTTTAGTTTCAATTGCCCCCTTAACCTCTCCGTTTGCAAGCAATTCGACGGTGCGTTCGAGTTCTTTCACGATTTGTTTTAACTGATGGCGGTAAGGGCCTATATTATCAACGTCCTCCAACACCAAAGCTTCATCGGCGTTATTCATTGAGAGCTCTAGATACAAGTCTTTAAAATCTTGCAAATACAACTCAGCGGCACGGAGTCGCGCATTCAAAATCGCTTGCTCACTCAACTTAGCCGTTACAAAAGGGTTACCATCACGGTCACCGGCCATCCAACTTGCCATAGTAATTGGTGCATAATCCAGAGCGAGTGGCTTGTCTGTGATCTGTTGGGCAACTTGATCCAATTCGCTGATAAACTTAGGCACCGCAGTCCACAAACTGTCGGCGATAACGTCCAGTCCCCAACGAGACTCATCCAAAGGCGTCGGTCGCTCATTTCGGATCTCATTGGTAAACCACGCCTGCTCGATTAGCTCGGCGATTCGGTCCGTTTGCTCAGGGTTGGCTTCTAACTCTTCGGCGATTTGGTGGTACTTGTGAATAAAGGTTCTACGATTAACCTCGGTTGGATGCGCAGTCAACACCAGTTCAACATGAAGCTTTTGCAATGCCTCGCTAAACTCGGTCTCATCAATGTTGCCCAATTTCTCCTGCAGCGTTTCCAGAGGGTGGGCTAAATCAAGCTCGGCAAGACCCTGTTCACTCGTGGTGTATTGTTGCTCAGCAATATTGGCGAGATTTAAGAACTGACTAAATGCTCTCGCATACACCAACATATCTTGTTCATTGGTTTTGCTAAACAATGCCTGCAACTGCTGCAGAGCCTCTTGATCGGCATTTACAACACCACGACTTAAATGACGGACTTTCTCTATTTTCTCGACCCACTCATCACCTTTTTCAACGGCGATGGTTTGTCCCAATAGTTGCCCTAAGGTTCGGACGTTATTGCGAATCGTCTCTAACATGTCGGTTCCTTTCACTGCTCAAATTTTGTTATTGGCAGATTAGAGTGGACGATATATTATTTCCAATATATATAAATAATCTTATGTATTTATTTTCATCTATACATGGTTACCAATAATCGCACCCCGACCTTACGACAATTGCAATTGTTTTCCGCTTTGGTGGAAACTAAGAGCGTTTCAAAGACCGCCGAACGTTTGTTCATTGCCCAACCTTCTGTTTCAATTCAGTTGAAAAAGCTCTCTGAGTTGTTGGAAGTCGACTTATACCACCAGCAAGGTAAGCAGATTGTAATTACCGAAGCCGGCCAGGCGGTGTATCGGGCAGCCTTACAAGTTGCACATAATTTTGAAAACCTAGCGGTTGAACTCAACGCGTTTAATGGCCTGCAAGCCGGTACATTGCGCCTTTGCATTGTTTCTACCGCTCAGAACTTTATGCCCAAAATCTTAGGGCCATTTTGCAGAAAGTACCCAAACATCAATATTGAGCTCACTATTCGCAACCGCAAAGTGGTGATTGAAAGGGCCATTCAAAATCAGGACGATTTTTATGTCTTGAGTCATTGTCCTGACGACCTGCCACTGGATAAAGTCCCGTTTCTCGACAACGACCTCGTGGTGATTGCACCTGAGCGCCATGAACTAACCAAAAAAGGAAAGATCAGCTTAAACCGCTTGCAACACTACCCGTTTATCCTCAGAGAAAAAGGCTCCGGCACTCGCACCACAATCAACAAGTTTTGCGCTCACCACAATATTCAATTGAGGCAACGAATGATGGTAGAGAGCAACGATGCAATAAAACACATGGTGGCCGAAGGATTAGGCTTGGCTATTTTGAGTCGCCACTCCGTTGATCATCAAACGACAACCGGAGTGGTTAAATTAGAGGTGGAGAGCTTTCCAATTGCCAGTGATTGGTTTCTAGTCAATAGCAAACAGCGAAAACGTTCGCTGCTTGCTCAGACATTTTTTGACTACTTAAAAGATGAATCATTTGCCGGTTTCACTGAGTAAACCCGGGGGCGTTCAATCTTCTTTTGTTAGGATGACTTTAGTGTGCGGGAAAGGGATCTCAATGTCGGCATCATCCAGTGCCTTTTTAATTTGTTCTGGAAGGGAATAGAGAATATCGAAATAGTGCTCACCTTCACAGAACGGGCGAACGAGAAAGTCCACGGAGCTGTCGTTTAAGGTTTCTACCTCTATAAACGGAGCCGGATTCTCGAGAATATGCGGATGAGCTTTTACCACTTTTTCAATGACTTCTCTGGTTTTTTGGGTATCTTCTTTGTACGCCACGCCAAAACGCATATCGACGCCTCTGACTTTGTGATGCGAGTGGTTAATGATCTGACTGCCCCAGATTTGGCTGTTAGGGATAATAATTTGTTGATGGTCAAACGTCTCCAAAATAGTGGTGAACAGATCGATTTCCGCGACGTTGCCAAAGCGCCCTGCGGCATCGATAAAATCCCCTACTTTATACGGTCTGAAGATCATCAACATAACACCCGCCGCGAGGTTTGAAAGCGTGCCTTGCAACGCTAAGCCGACAGCCAAACCGGCCGCACCTAAAATGGCAACAATGGACGCCGTTTGTACGCCAAATCGATTAAGTACCGCAATAATCACAAACGCCAGTACCGTGTAGCGCGCTAAACTGGCTAAAAACTTAAATAACGTATCATCCAGTTTTGCGTGCTTTTTGCCAAGGTTGCAAACCAATGAATAGACTCGATTAGCGATAAGCCAACCAACGATTAATATGACTATGGCTAGAAGCACATTGGTAGCCCCTTCCACAATGACAGGCCAATATTCTTCAATGTTGTTTCGCGAAAATAGCTCGTCCATTTCGTTTCTCATGTTGTTTTTATAGACAAAACAAGTGTATGCATGATTTCTGAGTTCAACAACGTCTAACACATGGATTGCCAGAGGGGGTCAACGCGAACTCTACGCCAATCGACACCTGTCGCTACGCAAAAGGTGTAGTAGATACATTACAATCTTCACATTAGCAAAATGATACAATGTATCATTTATTTCCAATTCATCGCGATTTCTGAGATAAAGGCAACATCCAACTGATGTAACTGTATTAACCAAGGATATAAGAAATGTACAAACAGTTAGTTAGAACGTTGGCCATTAGTGCCCTCCTGCTGACAAATACGATCAGCGCTGATGAAGGCATGTGGCAACCACATCAACTAAAAGAAATCAGCAGTAAACTGAAAGATGCGGGTCTAAAACTGAACCCTTCTGAGATGGAAAATTTGGACCAATTCCCAATGAATGCGATTATTAGCCTCGGTGGCTGTACCGCATCATTTTTATCGAACAAGGGACTCGTCGTAACTAATCACCACTGCGCATATGGCTCAATCCAGTACAACTCAAGCGAAAATGACAATCTGTTAAAAAATGGTTTTGTAGCAAAAGAGCTGTCGCAAGAGCTAAAAGCTGCACCAGGTTCACGAGTATACGTCACAGAGTCTCTGACAAACGTTACTAACAAAATTACAGGAAACATCCCAACAACGGTTCAAGGCAATGAGTACTTTCAAGCCATAGAGAAGAACGAAAAAGAACTTGTCGCGAATTGTGAATCGTCACAAAACTACCGATGCGAGGTCTATAGCTTTCACGGCGGTCTCGAGTATTTTCTTATCAAACAGCTTGCGATAAGAGACGTACGCCTAGTGTATGCGCCGCCGTCTAGTATCGGTAAATTTGGTGGTGACACGGACAACTGGATGTGGCCACGACATACCGGCGATTGGGCATTCTATCGAGCTTACGTTGATAAAAATGGCCAACCGGCAGATTACTCACCGGATAATGTCCCCTTTAAACCAAAGGCATTTTTAAAAGTTAACGCCAACGGAGTAGAAAACGAAGATTATGTGATGGTTCTTGGTTACCCAGGCAGAACAAATAGGTATCGCACCGCCACTGAAGTTGAAAACCAATTTAATTGGGTTTACCCAACTGCAAAACGATATCGCGAGCAATACATAGAGACTATTAAGTCGTCTTCATCAGCGGGCAGCGAAGCTCGAATTAAATATGAAAGCACACTAGCTGGGCTAGCAAACTACGCGAAAAACTATGGTTCAATGATAGAAAGTTTCCACAAAGGCGACATGCTTGAGCGAAAACTTAAAGAACAGCAAGAGCTGCAAGAGTGGATTCACGCTTCCGCAGATAGAAAGCAAAAATACGGCAAAGCCATAAACACGCTAAACAGCCTAATCCTAGAGAGCCAGAGCGACCAAGAGCGAGATTTAATTTTGGCTTATATTGGCAGAACTAACATGATGCGAGTTTCAAAAGCGCTATACAGGCTAGCCCATGAAAAACAAAAGCCAAACACTGAACGTAAGCAAGGTTTCCAAGAGCGAGACATGAAACGATTTGTTCAAGGAATGAAACGAGTGAATAGGCGCTACGACCCAGTGGTAGATAAAGCCGTTCTTATGCGTTTTATCAGTGAATATGCGCAACTGCCAAAACATCAGCGCGATCAGAACTTTGACCGTTTTTTTGGGATTGATGAAACGTTTACTCCAGAGAAGCTCAAAGCTCAACTAGACCAAATGCACGACAACACAGAACTGGATGACGAAGCAACTCGTCTCGCTTGGATGGACAAATCCGTTGAAGAGTTTGAGAACAGCAACGATCCATACATTGCGTTTGCGGTATCTCAATATGAACACGAAAAGAAGAAGAATGATAAAGACGAAGAACTGTCTGGAAAACTCGCTCAGGCTCGTCCTAAATTTATGGAAGCAATGATTGCATTCAAGAAAAGCAAAGGTGAGCCCGTGTATGCCGATGCCAATGGCTCACTGCGAATTACGTACGGAAATGTTAAAGGTTATTCGCCGCAAGATGGACTGGTCGCAACGCCATTTACGACGTTGGAAGGCATGTTACAAAAGTACGTACCCGGCGACGACGAATTTGATTTGTTCGAAAATATCCGAAATGCTATTCGCAATAAAAATTATGGGACTTACAAACGTGATAGTTTAGGATCTGTGCCAGTTAACTACTTGTCGACACTCGATATTACAGGCGGTAACTCTGGCTCGCCAACCCTCAACGACAAGGGAGAGTTTGTTGGTCTGGTGTTTGATGGTGTTTACGAATCAATTATCGGCGACTGGGACTATGACGCACGTTTAAATCGAGCGATACACACCAGCGTACCTTTCATGCTTTGGACAATGGAACACATTGATGGTGCCGGCAATATTGTCGACGAAATGACGATCGTTAAGTAAGGTGACTATACTGTCGAGGGTGTGAAAGCCTCTCTCGACAGTTAACCTTTTAAAAACTACGTGCACTTCGAGCATAAAAAAACGGGCCAATTGGCCCGTTCTTGTTTTTTCGAGTCAGCTTAAATCGCTTCGATTTCCGCGTACTGTTGCTTCAGCTTTTCAACGGTTTGTTCAAATTCAGCTTGCTTAGCACGCTCTTTCTCAATAACCGCTGCCGGCGCATTGCTGACAAACTTCTCGTTTGAAAGCTTGCCTGCCACGCGCTTCAATTCTTGCTCAGCTTTCTCTAATGCTTTGCTCAAACGCGCCAGTTCCGCATCTTTGTCAATCAAACCGGCCATTGGAATTAATACTTCCATTTCGCCGACCAAACCAGTCGCAGACGCTGGGCCTTTCTCATCTTTAGCCAAAACGTCAATCGCGTCTAACTTGGCTAAAGACATTAAGAACGCTTTGTTCGCGTCCAATCTAGCTTGATCTTCAGTGCCGACGTTACGCAGCAATACGTTCAAGGCTTTGTTTGGCGACAAGTCCATTTCACCGCGAATGTTGCGGATCACAAGAATGAACTGCTTGAGCCACTCAACGTCAGCTTGTGCTTGTTCGTCAATTTGAGTGTCATCAACCACAGGGTAAGCCTGCAACATAATGGATTCATCGGTCTTAGCATGCTCTGTAAGTGGATTAACACGCTGCCAAATCGTTTCAGTGATAAATGGCATGATTGGGTGCATCAAGCGAAGTAGCGTCTCTAAAACATCAACCAGTGTTTTACGAGTGGCGCGTTGCTGTGCTTCATTGCCTTTGAAAATAACCGGCTTGGTTAATTCTAAGTACCAGTCACAGAACTGATTCCAAGTGAACTCGTATAACGCGTTCGCCGCTAAGTCGAAACGATACGCGTCCAAGTGGTCGCGAACCGTGTTAACGGTTTGCTGCATTTGGCTGCGAATCCAACGATCAGCAAGCGAATACTCTAACTCGCCACCATTGGCACCACAGTCGTGCTCTTCGGTATTCATCAACACGTAACGGCTCGCATTCCAAAGCTTATTACAGAAGTTACGGTAACCTTCTAAACGCTTCATATCCCAGTTGATGTCACGACCAGTTGACGCCAGTGCAGACAGGGTAAATCTAAGAGCATCGGTGCCCGACACTTCCATACCGTCTGGGAATTGCTTGCGCGTACTCTTTTCGATCTTCGCAGCAATCTTGTCTTGCATCATGTTGCTGGTGCGTTTTGCCAACAACTCATCCAACGAAATACCGTCGATAATATCAAGAGGGTCGATAACGTTACCCTTTGACTTAGACATCTTGTCGCCGTTTTCATCGCGAATAAGACCGGTAACGTAAACGGTTTTAAATGGCACTTGTGGCTTGCCGTTTTCGTCTTTGATGAAGTGCATGGTCATCATGATCATACGCGCCACCCAGAAGAAAATGATATCGAAACCGGTTACTAACACGTCGGTTGGGTGGAAGGTTTTGAGGTCGTCTGTGTCCTCTGGCCAGCCCATCGTCGAGAATGTCCAAAGTGCAGATGAGAACCAAGTATCCAATACGTCTTCGTCTTGTCTTAGTTTAACGTCATCGCCTAGGCCATTTGCAGAGCGAACTTCAGCTTCACTGTTACCAACGTAAACCTTGCCATCTTCGTCATACCAAGCTGGGATTCTGTGGCCCCACCAAAGCTGACGAGAGATACACCAATCCTGAATGTCGCGCATCCAAGCGAAGTACATGTTTTCATACTGCTTTGGAACAAATTCGATATCGCCGTTTTCAACCGCTTCGGTTGCGGTCTTAGCCATTGACTCAACACGTACGTACCATTGGTCAGTTAACATTGGTTCGATAACTACACCACCACGGTCACCGTAAGGAACGGTTAGATCGTGCTCTTTCACTTCGTCCAAAAGCCCCAACTCGTCCATCGCAGCGACTACAGCTTTACGAGCAGCAAAACGCTCTAAGCCTTGGAATTGCTCTGGTAACTCAGTTGAATAAACATCAGACGCTTCGCCTTTGGTATCAAAGACTTGCGCTTCTTTGCGAATGTGACCGACAAAATCAAGTACGTTAATCATAGGCAAGCTGTTGCGTTTACCTACCTCGTAGTCATTGAAGTCATGAGCAGGGGTGATCTTTACACAACCCGTGCCTTTTTCCATGTCCGCGTGTTCATCGCCAACAATGCGAATGCGGCGATTGACCAGTGGCAAGATAACTTCTTTACCGATCAGGTCTTTATAACGCTCATCTTCTGGGTTTACAGCAACCGCAGTATCACCAAGAAGGGTTTCCGGTCGCGTCGTTGCAACCACTAAATAATCTTTACCTTCCGTGGTTTTTGCGCCGTCTGCTAACGGGTAACGGAAGTGCCACATGTGGCCTTTTTTGTCTTTGTTTTCTACTTCTAAGTCAGAAATAGCGGTTTGTAACTTAGGATCCCAGTTCACCAAGCGTTTACCGCGGTAGATCAGATCTTCGTTGTACAAATCGACAAATACTTTTTCAACGGCTTTGGAAAGGCCTGGATCCATCGTGAAACGCTCGCGTTCCCAGTCGACTGAGTTACCTAATCGACGCATCTGTTGCGTGATGGTGCCACCAGACTCGCCCTTCCATTCCCAAACTTTCTCAACAAAGTTTTCACGACCTAACTCTGCACGAGTGGTCTCGCCTTCGGCCGCAAGCTTGCGCTCTACAACCATCTGGGTAGCAATACCTGCGTGATCGGTACCCACTTGCCATAGTGAGTTATAACCGTCCATACGTTTATAACGCGTTAGCGCGTCCATAATGGTGTGCTGGAACGCGTGTCCCATGTGCAAGCTGCCTGTTACGTTTGGCGGCGGGATTACGATTGAGTAACTGTCACCCTGACCTGAAGGTTTAAAATAACCCCTCTCTTCCCATTGTTGATAAAGAGCTTGTTCAATGTCGCTCGGGTTGTAGGTTTTATCCATTGTGATAATAGCCTTGAAAAGTAATTCGGTTTAAACGATAGATTCTGGAATAGGATTCGTCGAGATTTGGAAGCCCGCTTGTTTCAGCTGCTTGTAGCGTTCACGAGCCGCGGCTTTGCCGGCATCGTCGTGCGGGACAAAGTCATGCCACTCCGCCAACCCTTTCAATTGACCAACAAAATCTGGCAACTCTGTACACGTATTTACAAAGCAGCCACGACGCTGAGTCGAGGCCTGCCAATTGATCTCAACCGGAGTGCCGTAATGCGGGCCTTCTCCTGGTAAATTGTGCGGAATAAAGCGATCAGCCTCAAACTGCCATAACCACTCATCAATGGTATGCGCTTGCGCTTGATTCTCGACACCCACCTGAATCTTTTTGTTCTGACGATATAAATCCGCTGTTAACACACACGCATAATGAAGCTCTGGCGTGATTGTCAGGCCAGAGTCATGTTTAGGTACTTGATGCTGCTCATTGAGCAGCCAGAAAACAGCGTTCATATCAATTATTGTTCGATGCTGATACCAGCACGATTCATTAAGAATTGGGTCAACATTGGCACAGGACGGCCTGTCGCACCTTTGTTAGCACCACCGCTTATCCACGAGGTACCCGCGATATCTAAGTGCGCCCAATTGTATTTTTTAGTGAAACGAGACAAGAAACATGCCGCGGTAATTGTGCCGGCATCTCTACCACCTAAATTAGAGAAGTCCGCAAACGGGCTTTCTAACTGGTCTTGGTATTCATCCCATAGTGGCAAACGCCATGCTCTGTCACCACTTTGCTCTGAAGCATTAAGCAGCTCGTGAGCAAGTGGGTTATGGTTACTCAGTAGGCCAGATGCATGTTTGCCTAACGCAACCACACACGCCCCAGTTAACGTTGCAACGTCGATAACCAACTCAGGATCAAAACGCTCAACGTAAGTTAGCGCATCACAAAGTACCAAGCGGCCTTCGGCGTCGGTATTTAGAACTTCAACGGTTTTACCGGACATAGTCGTTAAAACATCACCCGGGCGGTATGCTTTACCACCTGGCATGTTTTCACAACCCGCCAAAATGCCAATTACATTGATTGGTAACCCCAACTCAACGAGAGAACGCATAGTACCGAGGACGCCAGCAGCGCCGCCCATGTCGTATTTCATTTCATCCATTTGAGCGGATGGCTTAATCGAGATGCCGCCTGAGTCAAAGGTTAGGCCCTTACCAACCAAAACGATTGGCGCGTCATCTTCATTACCGCCGCGGTAATTAATGACGGTCATGACTGACTCGTTTTCACTGCCACGTCCCACCGCTAGGTAAGACGTCATGCCCAATTCTTCCATTTGTTTTTCACCAATCGCTTCCACAGAAACGTTGTCAAATGACTCAAGTTCCGCAGCTTGATCGGCTAGGTATCTTGGGTTACAGTTATTTGGTGGCATATTAGCAACGTCACGACATAAGCTGACACCATTTGAAATGGCCAAGCTATGCTCAATCGCACTCTCACCCAACGGCAATTCACGACGTGTTGGAACGTTGAATACTAGTTTACGTAACGGACGACGAGCTTCGTCTTTCTTGCTCTTGAGGGCATCAAAGCTGTACAAACTGGCAAGCGATGCTTCAACTGCCTGACGCACTTTCCAGTAGGTATCACGGCCCTTTACATGCATTTCAGTTAGGAAACACACAGACTCCATCGAACCCGTATCATTTAACGTGTCGATGGTTTTTTTGATAATTTGACGATATTGACGTTCATTGAGTTCGCGTTCTTTACCGCAACCTACAAGTAGGACGCGCTCACTCAAGACGTTAGGGACATGGTGTAAAAGTAAGACTTGGCCAGGTTTACCTTCGAGATCACCGCGGCGCAGTAAGTTACTGATGTAACCTTCACTGATTTGGTCTAACTGTTCAGCGATCGGCGATAAACGGCGAGGTTCATAAACGCCCACAACAATACAGGCACTGCGTTGTTTTTCTGGGCTGCCGCTTTTTACACTAAATTCCATGATTTCTCCAAACGATATGCGAAAAAGATCATAACTGTTAAAATTAATTGTCGGTGTTTCATGGATTTAACATTATACTCCATGGGAAACTGACTTTTTTGTCTTAATAAGTCTTATGGCCGACCAATTAAGTACCGCCCAAACGGCCGGTTAATTAATAGTTTTCTTATGAAAATAAGAAGTTTACTTAAATATCGGCATTATTCCAGTAAAAGTACAAGTTTTATAGGGTTTATTCGTGATAATTCTGCGTTATTTAACGGCTGAAGTTTTTAAGTCGCAATTTGCGGTCTTTATAGTGCTCATGAGCATTTTTATGAGCCAAACTTTCGTCCGTGTTTTGGCCGACGCCACAGAAGGTAAAATTCCCGGTTATCTGGTGGCTTCCATAATCGGTCTTCGTTTCCCTGGTTTTGCCGCCATAATCTTGCCTTTAAGTGTTTTTCTCGGTGTCATGCTCGCCTATGGCCGTTTGTATGCAGATCAAGAAATGAGCGTTTTAAAGGCCACTGGTGTCTCCGAATGGTACATCACACGGGTAACATTAATTTTTGCCTTCGTTGTTGCTGCCATTGGCGGTTCAATCACGCTTTACCTTGCGCCTATGTCAACAGAATATGAGCACCAAGTGCGCGAAGCGGCCGCCGCAGAAGGCGTACTTTCAACACTCACGGCGGGACGTTTTCAAGATGCCGGCAGTAATTCCGTGGTATTTGTTCATGAAATCGAACGAAACGCTCAGCAGATGAAAAAAGTATTCGTTGCACAAGGCGGCGAAAATGGCGTTGAAAGTGTGGTCTATGCGGAAAGTGGCCAACTCATTGAAAACGATTTTGGCGAGCAAGATCTCATCCTCGCGGGCGGTCGACGTTATTTCCTAGGGGAAAACGAAACGCAGCAAAGGCTCAACTTTTCCGAATATCAAATTGCCATGGAAGATCAGGCCGTAGAGCGCCGTCGACGCAACTACACTGCGATTCCAACAGCCGAATTATTCGGTTCAAACGATTTAAACGCTATTGCCGAACTGCAGTGGCGACTGGCGATTCCTCTAACCATTCCTATTTTAGCGATGATTGCGGTTCCGCTTGCTGCAGTCAATCCCAGACAAGGTCGATTCGGGAAAATAGTGCCAGGGCTAGTGTTGTTTTTTGGTTATTATATTTTGTTGGTGCTAGCAAAGTCAGCGGTTGAAGACGGAAAGATACCACCACACGTCGGACTGTGGTGGATTCATATGTTAGGTCTTTTAGTCGCCGCAATGTTGCTGCTGAAAGAACGCTCAACCGGCGGCAAGATCCGTAAGTTCTTTATCACTAAGCTAAAAGATACGGGGGCGAACCATGTTTAACATGAACATTGTTGAACGATACGTTGGCCGTACCGTCATCAGCTCAATTGCAGTGACCCTGGCTGTATTGGTCGGAATCAGCACATTGTTTAAGTTCATCGAGCAATTGAAATATATTGGCCGCGCTGATTTTACTGCGTTAACTGCGGCGCTATACGCCCTGTTTCTAGTCCCTCAGGATCTAGAGGCGTTTTTCCCAATGGCGGCCATGATTGGCGGGTTGGTCGGATTGGGCGCGTTGGCGCAAAATTCCGAGTTGGTGGTTATGCAAGCGGTAGGCATGTCCAAAGCCAACGTTGTCACCGCGGTGTTAAAAGCAAGTACGGTGTTAATTGTCATCATGATGTTGTTTGCTGAATGGGGTGTGCCATCCTCCACTCGAGCGGCGAAAGAGCTTAAGACGCAGGCAATCTCTGGTGGCCAAGTCTACTCTGCGGAACAAGGCATTTGGGCAAAAGATACCGATGCCTTTGTCAATATTCGAGAAGTCACCGAAGACGGCGATTTACTGGAACTGCAAGTCTTTGATTTTAATGGCGACTTGCAACTAACGAGGCAAATCAGCGCGAGTTCAGGTAGCTTTGAAAAAGGCCAATGGTTGTTAACTGACGTCACTATAAAAAACTGGGGCGCCCGTTCGCTAACGACGGAATACTATGATGAACTGCCTTGGCCAACGGATTTAACTCCCGATAAATTAGGCATTGTATCGGTCAAACCGGAAAAAATGGCTCTATCGGAATTAATGGAGTATCTCGAATATTTAGACAGAAACGAGCAAAACAGTAGCCGTTACGAACTGGCACTTTGGCGCAAGGTGTTTCAACCACTCAACGTCGCGGTCATGTTATTGCTTGCTCTGTCGTTTATCTTTGGCCCACTGCGCAGTGTGACAATGGGCGCGAGGATCATTCTCGGTATTTTAACGGGCTTTTCGTTTTTTCTGTTTGACCGTTTGTTTGGGTCGATATCCTTGGTATATGAAATCCCCGCGGTCATGGGGGCATTCGCGCCAACACTAGTTTTCTTCTTGATAGCAATGCGGTTGCTGACCAAGAAACAAAAATAAAGGGGCGATTTGCCCCTTTTTTAATGTTCTGCTCAGCTATCTTGATTAGGCGCTTCAACGCCTCTTAAATACACTTCCCGGTTGGCGTCTTTTGACAACACAACCACTTCGGTATCGGCCAACTTATCTTGCAGCGATAGCTTAGTCGAAGGGTTAAACAACACATAAAAGTTACCAAACCCGAGGATTGAATAAATCACTCGCATGCCCGATTGCACAAACGTCAACGGTTTGCCTGTTGTACTCCGCACTTTTAAGCGCCAAGCGCGCATGCCTAGAGTTTGACCGCCGTCGTACCAGAACCAAGCATAGAAAAACCAAACCACCAGCAACATTTCCAACTTAAACCACCATTGGTCATTGAGGTATTGGGAATGATCAACATAACCCGTGATATCAACCCAGCCTTGACCTTCAAGCGCGCTAATAGCGAGAAAATTCACGACAGTGACCAACATTGCAATGGCGACAACCGACAATAGATCGTAAACAATGGCTAAAATGCGCTTAAAAAATCCAGCGCGAGGAAATTCTTGATTCATAATGGAACTTGTTCATTTGTTTGCGCAGAGTCTATCAAGAAACAGCAAAAAGCAAAATGCCTCGACAAATCGCACATTTTATCAACACTTAGCAATGATAATGAAATAAAGAGCTTGCAGAAGAAAAAAGCCTAGTTATAATTCTTCTCGCTTTATTGAGTGCCAGTGTGATGGAATTGGTAGACATGACGGATTCAAAATCCGTTGCCTTCGGGCGTGGCGGTTCAAGTCCGCCCACTGGTACCATTCTCTATAAAGAGAAAAAACAAACCGACGCAAGTCGGTTTTTTTGTATATGGACATACTTATCCTTGAGCTACAAGGATGTAAAAGCGAAAGGATTTGTGCTTGGACATACTTATCCTTGAGCTACAGGGATGTAAAAGCGAAAGAGTTTAACTAAGCCTCATACAACTCCAACGGCAGACCATCTGGGTCTTGAAAGAAGGTAAACTTCTTACCGGTATACTCGTCTATTCGAATCTCTTCTACCTCAATATCATGCTCAATTAAGTATCGTTTGTATTGTTCTACCGATTCGACAGTAAACGCCAAATGACGAAGACCTCGAGCCTCCGGTCTACTTGGCCTTTCAGGTGGTGAAGGGAACGAAAACAATTCAATCTGGTTGCCATTTGGCAACGCTAAGTCCAATTTGTAGGATCGTCGTTCTTCCCTGTAATTTTCAGCCAGAATTTCCAAGCCTAATAGTTCAGTATAGAACCACTTTGACTTGTCGTAATCGGAGCAAATTATCGCCACATGGTGAATGCAAAGTAGAGTCATATTCGGTACCCAATTTTAAACAAAGAGTGTTTTTTTCAGCGCAACAGAGAGCGGAGAGTAGCGAGCTTAACCATGTATTTCTATCTCAATTTATGCGCTCATTTTTCTACATGTTATGACGACCCACCAGCCAAAAACCACCAGCAACCAAGCTAAACCCCTTGAATTAACCGGGTTACAGCCCTTGCTAAAAATAACCGTCAATCACGTAGTATCCGTCTTTAGCTTTTGTTAGTCTAAAAAAAACTGGGGAATAATTCGATCGAACAATTGAATTTAGCCACCAGAAAAAATAATAAAAACAAAAAAGGTCGACTATGTACTGGAGGAAAAATTTCGTTCGCTCGTCATTACTGATTGCAGGTCAAAAACTTGCGACTGAGGCGAATGAACGACATGTTTTTCATCCGGCGAGTATGGTGTTTTTAATACCCGCAGTGGCTACCTTCACTGCAAATGCCGAATCAAACGTTAAACATCAATTTCAAATCCCTCAGCAACGAGCAGACCAATCGCTCACTCAATTTGCTGAACAGGCGGATCTGACCTTGGTATTTCAGTATGACCAGGTCGCCGATATCACGACAAACGCTGTCGTGGGGTTGTATTCGGTTTCCGAGGCAATTGAGATGTTGTTAAAAGATACCAATCTCGAAGCAACATTAGGCGCCGAGGGTCTGCTTTCCATAAAGAATAAAACGCATTTTGGAAAGGCAGATAAGATGTTTAAGAAAAACACAGTTTCAAACGCCGTCATCGCAATACTCGCATCAACTATGGGTACACAAGCGTCAGCAGAGGAGCAACAAGCCGCCGCCGACAAAGACATCGAGACAATTACCGTATCGGGCTTAAGAGGAAGTTTAGCCAGATCAATGGACGTAAAGCGCGATTCAGGTGGCGTAGTTGATTCAATTTCAGCAGAAGACATTGGCAAGTTCCCTGATACAAACTTGGCAGAATCACTTCAGAGAATTACGGGAGTTTCGATTGACCGTTCAGGCGGTGAAGGCCAATTAATTACGGTTCGAGGTTTCGGCCCGCAATTCAACACCGTTTTAGTGAACGGCCGGCAAATCGCTTCCGAAAATCAAAGCCGAGCGTTTAGCTTCGATACGATTGCAGCGGAGCTCGTCAGTAGCTTAGATGTGCACAAAACCTCGACCGCGACCCATCAATCTGGGGGCATTGGCTCGACGGTTAACGTTAACACGGCGAGACCATTTGCCATCAGAGGTTTTAAAGCCGCGGGGTCAATTAAAGGCGTTTATGATGGTAACAGCGAAGAAACCACCCCACAGATTTCAGGTTTAATCAGCAATACTTGGGGTGACAATCGTTTTGGTGCCCTTTTCGCAGCATCTTATTCGTCACGGGATACCCGCTTAAATCAGGCGCAAATGGACGGCTGGTTAGAAAACGTCGGCGTTCCAAACCCTGTTACCGAAAGCGGTAATGCATATACTGGCAACGTATTTTCCCCTAGAAACTACGACCACAAAGTCACTTTTGAAGAGCGCACACGGACAAACGCGAACTTGGTTTTGCAATACGCGCCAAGTGACAACTTAACTATCACCACAGATATACTCTATTCAGACTTTGATGTTGAAACAAACGCTACGTCTTATGGTCACTGGTTCACAGCGCCCAATATTGAAGGTCGTGACGACGCAGGTAATCCGGTTAACCCAATCGTTGATGAAAACGGTACTGTCATAGATTTATACCAAGAGGTAGGTCTGGCGACGGATATGCATGCTAAGAAATTTGACCGATTGACTGAGTCAACGTCAATGGGCATCAACCTCGATTGGGACGTGAGTGATAACCTAAACTTACAGTTGGATATCAGCTCGTCAAATGCAACGCGTGACGCCAATAACGGTCGTGGCGATCAGCTCTCGCTAATCGGCTATGCCAACCGAGTTCGATTTCAAGTCACTGACGATACCTTGCCATTGTCGAGCATGTTTGAATCTGCAAATCCCAATATTTTCTCAGGTCAGCAAGAAATTGACGGTGTCGCCTATCTGGATCCAAGCGACGCTAACTACCAAGCGCCCGCTGGGGTTTCCAACCACTTGGATACTGCGAATTCAAGAGCACACGTAATGCTTCGCCGCGGTTGGGCGGTCGAAAATGACGTCGACCAAATCCGCTTTGACGGCGTATGGAGCGGCGACGGCAACTCCATGTTAACGGCGGTTTCCTTTGGCGCTATGCTGTCCACTGAAGCAAAACTGTTAGAACGCTGGGATAATGAAGGTGTTGGCATCCACTGTACTTATTGTGGTTATCCGGACGAGCCGGTAATTGCGGGTTCATCCCAGTTTATTTTTGACGCTGGCAGCGATTTCTTGAGTGGTGTTAGTGGCTCCGGTCTGATGCCAACTCAGTGGTTAGCCCACGATGGCGAAGCCCATTTTGCTTATCTGGAACAAGCCAGTGGTGCGGATTTCGATGCCATGCGCCGCAATAAATCGTTCGAAGTGGAAGAGCAAACTTTATCGCTTTACGTCGAGGGTGAATTCGAAACCGAAGTTGGCGACATGCTATTAATGGCCACCGCCGGTCTTCGTTATGAAAGCACTGAAACAACCGTCGCGGGCACCGACTCTGCAGTAACCGGGTTGAACATCCTGGATGAAACGGAAATGTTAGCGACCTTTGGTCCAGCCGAAGCGGTTTCAGCAGAAGCAGATTATTCCAAAGTATTACCGAACTTTAGCGTGAAACTCGAAGTCACCGAGGACGTTATTGCGCGATTTGGCGCTTCACAAACCATGACACGTCCAACACTCGACAGTATGTCACCGGTGACTGTTATCACCACGACTCGCCAAGGTGGCGATCTAACTTCAACGAGTGGTAACCCTGAACTAGAACCGTTTGAGTCAACCAATATCGATTTATCACTCGAGTGGTATTACGACGAAGCAAGCTACGTCTCAGTTGGTTACTTCAGTAAAGACGTCGAAAACTTCATTATTAACACGCAGGAAAACAAAACCTTTACCCTCGCCGATGGCTCAACACTGACTGATCCGTCGACTGGCTCTGATACAGGAGCAGCCGACAGCAGTGACGCCATCGCGACTTTCACCAATACACTTCCGAGTAATGGTGAATCCGCAAAAGTAGACGGCATTGAAGTAGCGATTCAGCACACGTTTGATAACGGTTTTGGTGCGATGGCAAATGCGACCTTTGCCGACAGTAACGCTGAGTTAGATCCATATGATATCAGCCAAACGTTCGCGCTCACCGGTTTGAGTGACTCGCTAAACCTTGTCGCGTTTTACGAAGAAGGTCCTTTGCAGGTGAGAGTCGCCTGGAACTGGCGAGACGAATTTGTTCAATCACTGACGCAAAATGCCGGTAATGGTCCGACAATCGTGGAAGATTACGCACAGCTTGACATCAGTGGCAGCTACGACCTAAGCGAAAGCTTGTCGGTGTTCTTCGAAGGCATTAACTTAACAGAAGAGTACGTTCACAAGCGCGGTCGATTTGACAATCACCTACTCCTAGTCGAGGACAGTGGTCGCCGTTTCGCATTTGGTGTTCGCGGTAGCCTGTAGTTCAAAAAGGGCGAGCAAACGCTGGCCCTGTTTGATCAAACAAAGTGTACCGCAATCGAAGGTTGTTTAGAGTTACCCGCGGGCGCGGTGCACTTTGTTTACTCAAAGTTAATGCTGTTCAAAGCGAATCGATTTATGAAAGATAAAACCAAAAACATAGTTATTTTAGGTGGAGGCAGTGCTGGTTGGATCACCGCTGGCGTCATTGCCGCCGCTCACGTCCAAAAAAATACTCCTGACTCTGTGACTGTTACTTTAGTTGAATCGAGTAATATTCCCCCCATTGGCGTTGGTGAAGGTACCTGGCCAACCATGCGAAGTACATTGTTAAAAATGGGGATCAGCGAAACCGATTTTATTCGCGAATGCGATGCCAGTTTCAAGCAAGGCGCAAAATTTGCCAAGTGGGTCACAGGGGACGATGATGACTTCTATTATCACCCACTGATGTTACCCCACGGCTTTGGTAAGACCAACTTATGTGGCCACTGGCAAAATTTAACCACTACACGTTCATTCTCTGACACGGTCTGCTTTCAAGAAGCGATTTGTGAACAGAACCTAGCTCCAAAAAACATACGCTCCGCCGAGTATGCGCACGTTGCGAACTATGCTTACCACTTGGACGCAGGTAAATTTACAGTGTTTCTTCAGAAACATTGCACCGAAACACTTGGCATTTGTCATAAAATAGCAGATGTGGAAGCAGTTAAAGCGGCAGAAAATGGTGACATTTTGGCCTTGGTTACCTCAAACGGCGAGACCATTGAAGGTGATTTATTTATCGATTGCTCTGGGTTTCACTCAAAACTTATCGACCAGCACTTTAACGTCCCTTTTGTCGATTGTTCTGACGTATTGTTAATCGATAATGCGCTTGCGGTTCAAGTTCCGTATGAGAGTGAAGAAGCACCCATCGCCTCTCACACCATTTCAACAGGGCAAACCGCGGGATGGATTTGGGACATTGGTTTACAAAAAAGGCGCGGCGTCGGTTACGTTTATTCCAGTCGCCATACCGATAAGCAAAAAGCGGAAGACGATTTAGCCATTTACGTGGGTGATAAAATTCGGGAGCTTAGTGTTAGGCATATTCCGATAAAAAGTGGTCACCGAGAAGTCTTTTGGCAAAACAACTGCGTTGCGGTCGGTCTCTCAGCGGGTTTTTTAGAGCCGCTTGAGGCCTCAGCGTTGGTCTTAGTTGAACTCTCCGCGCAGATGATCAGCGAGCAATTACCACAAAACAGACAAACCATGGATATCGTAGCTCAGCGATTTAATGAAACTTTTCAGTACCGTTGGCAGCGCATCATCGACTTTTTAAAACTGCATTACATTCTTACCCGCAGAGAAGAGCCATTTTGGCGCGATAACTGTGACCGCAGTACCATTCCTCAAAGCCTGCAGGAATTGATGTCACTATGGCAATATCGGGCGCCCTCAGACTTTGACTTCAGCAGCAATAATGAGGTATTCCCGGCGGCGAGCTACCAATATGTGCTGTATGGCATGGGATTCAAAACTGAATTTCAGCCAAACCAATTGCAAGACCGGGGATACGCACAACAAATGTTCGACGCGAATCAGAATATGATCCAACAAGCGTCCAAACAACTGCCTACTAATCGAGAACTGCTCAACAAAATCAAGCAGTTTGGCTTTAATAAATTATAAGAAGAACAACATGACTCATCTCGTAGCCCTAGACCCAAACCAACATCGAAATTTAATCATCGACACCGACGCGATAGAACACCACGGCGCACTATTAAACCTAATTCCAATTGTGCCCAGCGAATTTTCCAGTGCTTGCTGTGAGTTCCCAATTGTCGTTACCAAGAATGAAGAGACTGGTCAGTTTGGTTTCGCGGTCATGCTGGGGTTTGAGCAAGGACAAAACTTGTTTTGGGAAAAACAAAAGTGGCAAGGTTTATACATGCCACTTCAACTGCAACGCCAGCCTTTTTTTATCGGTGAGGCAAATCCTGAATCGCCAAACTCATTACCGCTGTGTTTCGATCAATCTAGCCCAGCGATTGCCGATTCGCACCACAGCGACAATTGCCAAAGCATTTTTGACAACGACGGCGTGGAGTCTGAGTATTTTCAACAAATCAAACAGTGCATTGCGGAACTATTACGAGGAGAAGAGCAAGCTAAGCAATTGTTAGAGTTTTTAGTCTCGAGAGATATGTTGCAATCGATGTCGTTAGAGGTCACCTTTGCAGATGGCCAATCAAAACGCTTAAACGGGCTGTATACGGTAAACAGAGAATCGCTCGGAACATTAGATGAAGCCACTTGCTTCGAGCTTCAAAACAACGGTCAATTAGAGGCCATCTACGTCATGTTGGCGTCATTAAATCAAATTTACCGCCTAATCGAACGTCGAAACACCCAAATGAGTTAAGTCAATGACTGCGGTTTTTGAAATTTCGCCCGAGGCTCAAATTGAATTGCGTACACTGGGCCACGAACAAACGCCTCTGATCGTCATTGATCATGTCCTTCGTTCGCCACAACTCGCAGTGTCTGATGCTTGTAACAAGCATTATCGGGTTGAACCTAATGACTTTTACCCCGGACAAAGAGCTGCGGTTTCAGCAAATTATCAGGCAGCCATTTTGGGGCAGTTTGGAGACCTATTTAAGTCGACTTTTGGCTACCCAGACAAAAGCTCCGTTCAGTCACTTTTCTCTGCCTATTCAATGACAGACACCCAAGCCAGCGACTTAAAACCAATTCAAATGTTACCGCACTTTGATAGCCCGAATAATGACCAACTCGCAATGGTTCATTACCTTTGTCACCCCCAACATGGCGGTACGGGCTTTTTCCGTCACAAAACCACGGGAATTGAACGCGTGACGCCGACAAATATGAAGGCATATGGGCAATGCCTCAAGCAGGAAGCTATTGGTGCCGGGTTACACCTTTCCCCAAAATACATCAGTAAAGAGCACGCGTTGTTCGAATCGATTGGCACGGTAAACGTCGAATTTAACCGCCTTATTGTTTACCCAAGTAACTTACTTCACTCAGGTTTAATCAACACAACATCAGACCTAGGGACTGATCCGTTCGCCAACAGACTCACTATTAGCAGCTTCAGTAAACTGTCTTAATTGACGACTGTTGTGCCTTTTCTAAAGTTTTTCCACTTTTTTTACCAAACATTAGAGGAAAAACAATTTTGATTCGTCGTAGTAAATAGGCGATAACTATACTGATAGCCAAATAGACGAAAAATGAACTCAAATAATACATTGCACAATGCATTTCTATCGGCGCGCAAGAGCTTGACCCGCGTGGTTTCGCGAATTGTTCCGCCACGAGAAATCGAAGACATCGTTCAAGAAACGTATGTCCGAATTTGTCAGATAGACAACAGGGAAAAGATCAAACAGCCAAAGTCATTTTTGCTGAAGACCGCGAAAAACTTGGCGATTGATCACATTAAACGCGCAGAATCGCAGTTAGTTGATTCCGCAGATGAAACCCCGGAGCTTCTTCATCTGGGTTTAGATGATGATGCTATCTATCAACAAGTGGCGAGTGATGAGGAATTTGGTCAATTTTGTGAAGCCGTGCGCTTACTCCCGGTTCAATGCCGTAAAGTTTTTATTTTGAAAAAAGTCTACGGTTACTCACAAAAAGAAATTGCTCAACAACTGGAACTGAGCGAAAGTACAGTTGAGAAACATATCGCCTTAGGCATAAAGCGGTGTACGTATTTTATGATGAACAAAACACAATCGAACAACAAGGTTACTTCGACCTCGACAAAAGCGAGAGGAGCGGGTCATGAGTAAAGTTGTAAACCTTCCCAGCGAAGAACGTATCTTCGACCAAGCCAGCGAATGGATTGCGAAAATTGATCGCGAACTAAGCGAAGCAGAAGCCCAAGCATTCCGCGAATGGCTTCAAACCAGTGAGCGTCATCAAGAAGTCCTTACTCAAATGGCAAAACTGTGGGACAAGATGGACGCCCTCGACAGGCTATCAGAATTGTTTCCAGTTGAAGATATGGTGGCCAACCAACGCAAAGGAGCACAGTCAAAATGGTATTTGGCGGCCGCTGCATCTTTGGTGGTTATGGTTTCTGCATTTTTCTTAACTTCCCAACAACAGCCTATTTGGGGCGACAACTTTGTTGTTTACGAAACGGCCGTGGGGGAAAACAGCACCATAACGCTTGCCGATAATTCAAAAGTCTTATTAAACACCAACAGTACCTTAAAAGTGACGTACACAGACGATTATCGCTTGTTGAAACTGGAAAAAGGCGAACTCCACGTTGATGTCGCGCACGACAAAAACCGGCCTTTGAGCGTAGTTGCCAACGACAAAATTTTTCAGGCGGTAGGTACCGCATTTAATGTGCAAGTGAAAAAGAGCAACGTTGAACTCATTGTCACCGACGGTAAAGTTGTAATCGCTGATCTCGAGCTTGAACAAGAGAAAGTTTTCGAAGCCCTTGCCATCGATACTATTGCCGCTCCAGCAGTAGAAAAGGGAGAAATGGTGTCTCTTAAAATCATGGAACAAGTGATTGCAGCGGAAGTTAAACCGATTGCACAAACTGAATTAACGGCCAATTTGTCATGGCGCCAAGGCAACATAATCTTTACCGGCGAGTCTCTGCAAGAGGCGATGGCTGAAGTGAGTCGTTACACTCAAGTTAAGTTTCAAATTGCTGACAAAACCATTGAAGACATCAAGATCGCAGGCCGATTCAAAATCGGTGACGTCAATGGCTTAGTCGCGGCACTCACCACAAACTTCAACATCAAAGCCAACCGGGTTGGCAACAACTTGGTGATCTTAACCAGACAAGGTTAATCCAATTCACAGGAATTCCGATGCAGCTGCACCGCAACTGCATTGGTTTTCTGCGGCCAAAAATTACTAAAACAAAGGAAAATTCATGTCTGCTAGTCCTTCTTTATCGACGTTAGACTCCGCTATTTTCGTCTTTTACGTTATCGCATTGATTGGCATTGCCTGGTGGATATCACGGGACAAAGGCGAACAAGGTAAAACCACGAACGACTATTTTTTAGCCAACAAGTCGCTGCCTTGGTGGGCAATCGGCGCGTCTTTGATCGCAGCAAATATATCGGCAGAACAAATCATAGGTATGTCTGGCTCAGGTTATGCGATTGGCTTAGCCATCGCGTCTTACGAGTGGATGGCCGCGATTACCCTGTTGATCGTGGGCAAATATTTCCTCCCTGTTTTTCTCGAGAAAAAGATTTACACCATGCCTCAATTCTTGGAGCAGCGTTATGACCACAGAGTTAAAACGGTCATGGCGGTGTTTTGGCTGGGTGTTTACATCTTTGTCAATCTAACCAGTATTTTATGGCTTGGCGGTTTAGCAATAAATGCGATTGCAGGCATCAATATGTTGTACGGCATGACGTTTTTGGCGCTGTTTTCTATCGGTTATTCGCTTTATGGCGGATTAAAAGCAGTTGCTTTCACTGACATTATTCAAGTCATCTTGTTGGTGTTCGGTGGCTTAGTGCTGTCTTACTTGGCCCTAAATAAAGTCAGTGACGGCAATGGTATTCTGGCGGGTTTTAATCAGCTTATGGCCGCGGCACCGGAAAAGTTTGACATGATCTTGTCAGCGGATAACCCACACTATGTCAGCCTGCCAGGCATATCTGTGCTCATCGGCGGCATGTGGATAATGAATTTGTCCTACTGGGGGTTTAATCAATACATCATTCAGCGCGCGCTGGCGGCCAAAAGCCTCGATGAAGCACATAAAGGCATCGCATTCGCCGCCTATTTAAAACTATTGATGCCGATTATCGTTGTCCTGCCGGGCCTCGCTGCTGTAGTTCTATACCCAAATCTATCCGCGCCAGACCAAGCCTACCCGAGCATGATGCAACTCATGCCGGAAGGGTTGAAAGGCCTCGTATTTGCAGCGTTGGTTGCGGCTATCGTCTCGTCAATTTCGTCAATGACCAACAGTATTTCAACCATCTTCACCATGGATATTTATTCCAAAGTTCGAAAACAACAATCCCAACGCCACTATGTCGCAGTTGGCCGCTGGGTTAGCTTTGCTTCGCTAGTCATAGCCTTGATTGTGGCGCAACCGTTACTGGGTCAATTTGACCAAGCCTTCCAATACATTCAGGAATTTACCGGGTTCTTCACGCCAGGGATTGTAGTTATATTTGTGTTGGGGCTGTTCTGGCCTAAAGCGACAGCAAACGGCGCGCTCGCCGCTGCCATTGGTTCCGCGGTGTTGTCATTTACCTTGATGATGTTGTGGCCTGATTTGCCATTTATCGACCGTGTAGGTCTGGTGTTTCTGTTGTGTTTGGCCTTTGCTGTTGCGATTTCACTGCTGGAGTCAAACGACCAAAAGGCCGTATCGACTAAACACGTGAACTATCAGACGTCTTCCATTTTCAACATCGCAAGTGTTTGTTTAACGGTTGTGATCTCCGCGCTGTATGCGACTTGGTGGTAATTCGATTCCTCCCTAGAACCCTAACAACGTTTCATGTTGTTGTTTTTTCGCCCAGCTGCGGCTGGGCTCTTTTTATCTGTGACTAAGAACCAAGGTTGGGGGTTCTTAGTCACCCCTTAGGGGAGTACTCCGAATCAAGTCATCATCGACAGAGCGCTGCGGTTGTATGCTATGCGCCTATCAATTGTTTCATCTAAAGGTCGAATACCTAACTTAATACCAACGACGTCCAAAGTGTCAGCTTCTGCTGCCGTTAAACAACGTTGAATCTGAGCCTTGGTCATTAAACTTCCTTCGACGCCAATTTCCACACTATCATCTGGTGCTGCGGGCATGTGAGAGTCGGCCCACTGACCGTATGGTGTTTCAATATCTGACACACCTGAGAACATCAATCCAGCAAGAATTCCGGCCTGTTTAGCCAAGCCAATATGTTCAATCGCGCCATCGACTGAACGTTGTTCAATAACCGAACGCCCCCAATTGATCACTACGCCTAGATTGCAGCTATTTGCCGCGTTGGTGCGCACAACTGCGTCAATTTCTTGTTCAATACTGAGGAATCCTTTCGCGGCTTTTTGTTCTGGTCTTGGGGTATCACAATGCTCAATCACCAGTCGAGCCCCCTGCCAATCCCACGTAACTATCTCCGCCAGGCTTTTTTCAAGGGCCGATTGTGAGGCCCCTGCTCGCTCTTGATTTGGCGCGGTTTGAATAGCTACCGCAGTCACCACGGGACGACCTGCATGCGAATTTAACTTCACGACTGCATCTCTGGCCTTGCTCAAAAATGCAATGGCTTGCTTCCGACCGTCCTCGTCTATTGAAGCAATACCAAACTCTGGATTTTGCCCCAATGCGTTCATCGTGCCGGGCATGCAAGTTAAAACAAATTCCCACTTTGGATCGATGTTGGCCAGAAACCATTCATCATCTTCCGCATGTAAATGCTGGCCGAGAAATGGATGTTCAAGCCCACGGACATGCTGCAGTCGTTTGAGTTCGTTGTAAAAAGTTTGCTCGCGCTCTTGGTCCCAACCTTGGCTGCACGGAGAGGAAGCGTAGGCGCCGACAAAAAATGACATAATTTACCTTTCGTTATCGCGTAATGTTGTGGTCGCCGATAGAGCGGCCATAGTTACCCTAATTGTAGAGACTGAAAACGTGAAAACATAGACTCAAGTGCAAGAGTTTATTCAACAATTCGAAATTGAACCTGAACACTCGAGCTATATTTTACTTCTTCGAAGGAGTCTTGCGTTAGCGGCTGTCGCGTTCTAACACTCTTGGAATCACTTGCCATTCGCGCGCCAACGACAAACATTTCGAGCTCTTCAGCACCGGCAGTGGCGGCCTCAGAATTAATGACTTCGTGAACCGATATTGGCACCAATTTAAGTCCTAGAGTCGTTTCGTAAAAGGCTTTTTGAGCCAGTACTTTCTCTAAGGCTAAGCGTTTTACTTCTTGTTTGTATTCATCTTTTTTTGAGTGTTTAAACTCACTTTTTGACAACACTGCCTCTTTGTAGTCATCGGCTATATTGGCGAGTTGGTTGAGTTGTGGTTCGTCTCGTATCAGTATCGCGACTCGATTGATCACTTTGTGGCTTTTGGGTTCATCCCCGAACCATCCGTATTCAGGCGACGATGAAAATTTTGAGCTGTTGATATCACTCGCTTTAATGCCGGCATCTATCAAACGTTTTGAAATAGCGGTACGCAATTTACTGTTTTCGTTCATCGCCGCGGATAGCGCTTTCTTCTCAGTCGTCACTACCAGCGACACAATCGCTTGGTCAGCATACGCCGTTTTTTCTGCCTGCTCAGTAATAGTGATTAACTTATCCGCCGGATGTAAAAACTGCTTCAGCTCTGACGGAGTGCCCTTGAGTTCCGGAGCTGAAAAAACGGGCAACGTAAATGATAAAAATAGAAGACCCAAAATTCGATTCATGACGATTTTCCTTGGCTTTAGTGAAAGTGGTAAACCTGATCGGTTACAACTCAATGACTCGGCAACCCTTTATTCGAGTTTACCTAGATACGCATGTCCGAGTAAAAGCCCACCACTTTGGCGGAGCCTTCACTCGCAACGTACTAAGGTATGACAACCCAAAGGCCGAGAGTTCCTCAATCACTTACAATTAAATCACCGTTGTCTCGATTGGTCTACAACCCCAAAGCCTTCATCGAAATCTGATATACATTGCCTTTGACGTTTTCAATTCTAGTAAAAAACAAATACTTGCCATCATCTGACACGATAGGGGTAAACTCGTGATCTTCTGTGTTTACCAGTGGGCCCAAATGCCGAGCGACCGTCCATTGTCCATCCACTTTATCGGAGACATACAAATCGCCCTTACCTAAGCTGTCAGCGCGTCTCATGCTAAATATGATGCGCTTACCGCCTCTTAACAAAACGCTGTCACCGATTGCGGCGCCATCACCATAGATGTGTCTTGGCAACGGTTTTGGCGCAGAAAAACCCTGACCGTTAGCCTCTGCGACATACATTTCACGTCGACCTTCACGAAACGAAGGAAAGTACAGATCGCCGTTTGCTGTCAGTGTTGGGTATAAATCATTTTCTGGAGAGTTCAGCAGTGCCATGTATTCTGGTTCTCCCCAACCATTATTGGTTCGAGCAACGCGCCAAATATTGACGTTTTTGGTTTCACCTTTTGTGCCCGGTAGCGGACTTTTCGAAACGTATTACTTGAATTGATAATCGACACTGTAGTATGGGTCGGCATCTAAATAGTCGCCGGAAAAAGGTAACGCCTCTG
>CAXRBI010000063.1:0-13258 GCA_964229075.1 Alteromonadaceae bacterium
ATCATTCGAACGTCATTCGAATGATGTTATTGTAGTGTCAATTTGACTAAGAACAAGTGCAGCAAGTAGATCTTAGGGTTATATCAATAGATCCTTTTGTATAGACATCGAGACTAACGGTAATTTAGAGTGACGCTCAAAGAACATAAGACTCGAGAAAGACAACAACGGTTAGGACGACTCGAGTCTGAGTGTTTCGAGTCCTTGTCATAAGGGCTCAGTATTAACTGTTTCAGTAAGAAAATGATTTGTTTGGTTAGATAGTTGGCGATCACTGAGCAGCAACCTTCTCAACAGGCCCCTACTGTCGTTTTTTTGTACAGGTGAGCAGAGAATTTTCACTCGCTGGTTCCTAATTTGTGAAAATGCCTATATTGTCTAATATAGAGGAATTATACCGCCACACTAATTATAAAAACTGAACTGGTTATAAGGAGATATAAAATGTCTTTGGATATTACTTTTACGTTATCCGACCAAGACTTAGAGCACTTCAAGAAAGCGCTAAACGATAGCAAAAAGAACCTTGAGAGCTTGTCGTCTGAGGCAATTATCAATAACGCTAAATCCGTGTCGGACAGCATTAACGACGATGTTCCAGAGTTTATTGCTTCGCGCCTAGCAAAACTAGAAGTTCTGGTCCAAATGGCAGAAGACAAACAGTGGGACTTAGAGCAGGAAGAAAAAGACGATGTATTCTGCGCACTGGCCTACTTCTCAAACGAGCAGGACATGATTGCAGATGACATCCCAGTGCTTGGTTTACTGGATGACGCTATCATGATTGAGTTAGTGTCACTCGATTTGCAAGAAGACATCGAAGCTTATACCGAGTTTTGTAAGTTCAGAGAAAAGACAACCAACCCAGACCCAAGCAAACAAGATTGGTTAGACACTAAACGCAAAGAGCTATACGGGCGTATGAGAACGCGCAGAAGAAGTCGCAGAAGCGGCGGCTCTTCCGGCTTTAAAGGCATCTTTAGATAATTAAAAAAAACCGAAGGTCTCCCTTCGGTTTTTTGATTCACAGTTGTTTGATTAATTCAAACCGCGATTGCGTAACAACGCGTCTGTGGTCGGTCTACGACCGCGGAAACCCTCGTAAGCTTCGAAGTAATCCAGTGTGTCGCCTCGACTATAAATGAAATCGTATAAACGTTTTGCTGTGTCTTTATCGAAGATGTTTTTGGCTTCTAAGAAAGCATCAAAACCATCGGCATCAAGAATTTCAGACCACATGTAAGCGTAATACGCAGACGAATAGCCACCAGCAAAGATGTGCCCAAAGTGCGTGCTGCGGTGACGCATGATAATTTCATCTGGCTTGCCGTAATCCGACAACACTTTGTCCTCAAATGCACGTACATCTAAATCTTTCACTTTGGTCATCTGGTGATACGCCATGTCGACCAACGCCGATGCTGTGTATTCAACCGTCGCAAAACCTTGGTTGAAATTACTGGCTTGCTTGATGCGTTCTAACAATGCGGCAGGCATTGGTTCATTGGTCTTATAGTGACGAGCAAACTTCTTCAGCATTTCTGGTTGCTCGATAAAGTGTTCGTATAACTGCGCAGGGAATTCAACCCAATCTCTTGGAACACTTGTGCCTGATAGAGTTGGATACGTCACGTTAGACAACAACCCGTGCAGTGCGTGACCAAATTCATGGAACAAAGTCACTGCGTCAGAGAAGCTCATCAGTGTTGC
This sequence comes from Alteromonadaceae bacterium, assembly GCA_964229075.1. Lineage (GTDB taxonomy): Bacteria > Pseudomonadota > Gammaproteobacteria > Enterobacterales > Alteromonadaceae > Psychrosphaera. Next base: position 1,711 of record CAXRBI010000063.1, read on the forward strand.
TTCACCTTCTGCAGGTTTGTTCAAGTTCATATTATTGATGATGATTGGTTTCACATCACCTGCCAGTTTTTGCTGAGTTCTAAACGCGCTCATCCATGCACCAGAACGTTTTGTCGAACGGGCATAATAATCGCCGAAGAATAATCCAATCGCATTGCCAGCACTGTCTTGTACTTCCCATACTCGAACAACAGGGTTGTATACAGGAACGTCAGAGCGCTCAACAAACTTCAATCCAAACAGCTGTTCCGCGACATAGAACTTGGCTTCTAACATGTTCTCGAGCTCGAAGTACTCGGCAATTTCACCTTGGTTTAGGTCAAATTTAGCTTTACGAACTTTTTCTGCGTAATAGCGCCAATCCCAAGGCTCCAAGTCATGAGTTGCGCCTTCCGCCTGCATCTGTTCTTTTAGCCATTCACGTTCTTGTTCAGCTTTTGCAACGGCAGGCGTCCAAACTTTCATCAACAGTTCCATTGCCGTTTCAGGAGAACTTGCCATTGAATTTGACAGCACCAACTCTGAGTGATGTTTGTATCCCAGTAACTGTGCACGTTTAGCACGCAGTTGAACCATTTCGACTAATATCGCTTTATTGTCGAACTCATTGTCGTTGTCGCCACGCTTCGCCCAGCCGTTAAACGCTTTTTCGCGCAAGTCTCTTCGGCTAGAGAACTGCAGGAACGGCTCTACGCTTGCACGGTTTAAGGTAATCACGTATTTACCCGGCATGTCCATTGCGTTCGCAGTAGCGGCAGCAGCGTCACGTTGTGCCTTTGGTAAACCACCTAAGTCTGACTCATCTAGAACCAGTTTAAATGCGCGGCTGTCGTTCAGTGAGTTCTGACCAAACTGAGTGGTTAGAGCTGAGATTCGCTCGTTGATTTTCGCTAATTCAGCGCGCTCTTGCTCAGTTAGGTTTGCGCCTGTGCGGACAAAGCCATTATATACGCGCTCTAACAAGCGCTTTTGCTCGGCATTTAAGCCTGAACCTTCGCGTTTGTCATAGACAGCTTTTACACGCTTGAACAAGTTCACGTCCATTGAAATTTCATTGCTGTGGCGGGTCAACATTGGCGAAATCTGACGCTGTAGTGCCTGCATTTGTTCGTTTGACTCAGTCCCCGTTAGATTAAAGAAGACACGAGATACACGAGTTAATGCTGAACCAGCAAGTTCCATTGCTGCGATAGTATTGTCAAAATCGGCAGCACGTTCATCGTTGATAATGGCGGCAATTTCGTTTTTGTGTTCTGCCATCGCTTTTTCAAACGCTGGTAGAAAGTGTTCAGTTTTAATATCTGCAAATGGCGGTGCACCAAAAGGTGCGTTCCACTCAGAAAAAAATGGGTTATTGGCAATATCGGAACTGCTCTTTTCAACTGATTGAGTTTGTTCAGATTGCACTTGTTCTGGTTGCTTCGAACAACCAGCAAGGAAGACTGCCGCTGATACCGCGATAGCCAAAGGTGTTTTTAAAGACACTGTGTATCCCCTAGTTTATCTATTGTTGTAATTTGGGTTAGACAAGAAAATGATACACTATATCATTTATGATAGAAGACACTCATCACGAAAAATTGGTTACTGAACGGATGTGGGTGCAAAGAAATGTGCTTGGGTGTTTTTAGCAATGTTAACTACTTTTCAACAGATACCAAAACGCTCCAACCGCCGTTTGCTATGGCACTGACCGACCAAGTCTGCTTAATTTCGTTAAACATGACTCGTCCCTTTAGAAGCCGTCTTTCGCCATCGTCGTAATCCACCCAAACATCGCATTTGGCTTCGCGTTCAAGTAACAAGTTTGGGATATCGACGGCGATAGCTTGCGGCTTGTCGGTTGGTTTGCGACGCTTTACCCAATTTAACTGTTGAAGTTCAAGTTTCACACTCAATCTCTATATTACGCTGGTTTTATCGTCTTCAAAACGACACAACTGCCAACCTTCTGCATTGGCCCAAGCTTGCGTGCCTTTTTGTAATGAGAACTCTGGATATTTTGGCAAAGAATCTAGCGACGGTAGCCACTGCCTTAAATTTTTATTGTCGGTATACCAACCAAAAATTTCCACTTTGACACTGGTTCTGTCTGGCGAAACGCCTTTTAACCGCGCTTGCACTTGAACCTCTGCGACGAAAGTATTTTTGTAGCCGTTTTGATCGGGCACGTTGTAGCGAACTTCTACTCGATTTTTACAGATCTGTCGATTGCGAAGCTCGGCAGGCAATTTGGTCGGGTCCTCTGCAGCGACGGTTCGATTGCCCTGACTAAACTGCTTTTCCAAAGTTGAAAAGTTCAGTTCAGAATCCTGCTCTGCTAATTTTTCAACCGGCTTTAGTTGGCTTTCGACATCCACATTTTTAACTTTGACGTCTGAGATATTGACCTCTGGCACTGGCGGTAAATTTGATTCACCATGGCCTGCACAGCCAGACACAACCAATGCCAATAGGCTTGCCGCGCATATTTTAACGACGGCGACGTTTCTTCTTTTTCTTATCATCTTGGTCTTTTTCAGCGGCACGCTGCGCTTCCTTTTCGGCAATAATGGCTTTTGCTTGCTCGGCCAACTCAATCGTTTCTAGAGTGATACGGCCGAGACCACCACTGCGGTATTCGTTTAAGATAATCTCTGATACTTTGTACAAATCAGCCATACCGCCCTTTCGCACACATCCGCGGTTTTGCGCAATCAAATCCATCACTTCAATCGGCTGCTGTGGCATTTCGTCGATTTGGTAACGTTCCATTAACAACTGTGGGTATTGCTCCATCAGATATTCAATGGCGTAATAGGCGATGTCTTCTTTTTCCGTTACTGTATCTTTAATTGCACCTGTGATGGCCAAACGGTAGCCGCAATCTTCCGGCTCAAGCTTTGGCCAGAGGAATCCCGGAGTGTCATGTAATACAATATTGTTTTCCAAACGAATACGTTGCTGTGCTTTGGTGACACCTGCCTCGTTTCCGGTTTTGGCGATAACGCGATCAGCCAAAATATTGATCGTGGTCGACTTACCAACATTTGGAATACCACAAATGAGCGCTCTAAGCAGTTTGTCTTGCCCAACCCGGTGCGGCACCATCTCTGCAACCACATTAAGTAGCTCTTTGATGCCCTTTGGCTCATGTTGGGTAATAGAAATGGCTTTGATGCCGCGTTCTTGCTCAAGATAAGACAGCCACTTTTGGGTTTGCTCCGCATCCGCTAAATCGCTTTTGTTGAGTACTTTCAAAACCGGCGTTTCACCACGTAATTGCGGCACCAACGGGTTTTCACTGGAGAAAGGGATCCGGGCGTCTAAGATTTCAATGATAACGTCCACTTGCGGCATAATTTCGGCAATCTCTTTTCTTGCCTTGTGCATGTGTCCGGGAAACCAGTTAATCGCCATTGAGCTCTCCAAATGTATAAAATCTCGCGAATTCTACTAGGTTTTGCTCAAGCCTTAAACGAATAAAAGCCAGTTTTGATAATCACAGTTGCTTTTTTGCAATATCGTCTCCAATAATAAAGTGTTCTTTTTCTGGGAGTTTTAATATGAAAACCGCTGTTATTACCGGCGCAAATCGAGGAATAGGCCTAGCCCTCGCTGAACAACTTAACGCTAAAGGTTGGGACATTATTGCCGTATGCCGCACCGACGGTGAGGAAATTGAAGCCATTGCCAATATGGTGATAAGTGGTATCGATGTCACTCAACCTGAACATTTAGAGCAAGTTAAAAAAATCATCGGCGATACCCAAGTGGACTTACTGATCAACAACGCAGGTCTGCTTGACGATGAACAATTAGGTCAAATCGATTACGACTCGATGCGTCGTCAATTTGAAATCAACGCACTCGCGCCATTGCAAGTGACCGAAGCATTGTTAGACAACTTTGTTGAAGGCTCAAAAATCGCCAACATTACCTCTCGCATGGGCTCAATTGCAGATAACGACTCAGGTGGCCGCTACGGATATCGAGCATCAAAAGCGGCGCTAAATGCAATTGGAAAGTCTCTGGCCGAAGATCTGAAAACTCGAGGCATCGCTGTCGCGCAGCTTCACCCTGGTTGGGTTCAAACTCGAATGGTGAACTTCGGTGGCCTTATAACCCCAGAAGAATCTGCGAGCGGTTTAATCGAGCGAATTGAAGAACTCAATCTCGCCAATACTGGCGGCTTCTGGCACACCAATGGTGAAACATTACCTTGGTAATGGCTGGCTGATTTAAGAATGAGCGCGGCAGACGAGCTGGTGCGCTCACACATATCAGCAGCTCAAATTGCATAATTTATTCAACTCAGATCCACCGAACCCGAAAGCTTTACGAGCACTCTTTGGCAGAATCCAGTAAAGTATCGTCTCTTATCAACGGAAAATTTTTCACAGGGCAGTATGCTGAATTACGAACACTTTGACGCCATTCTTTTTGACATGGACGGCACCATATTCGATTCCGAAGCAGTTCACCGCGACGCATGGATCATGACTGCAAAGCAGTTTGGCCAAACCTTTACCGCAGAAATGTATTTGCAGTTTATAGGAATGACAACGCCAGATTGCATGAAACTTGCCATGGATATGTTCCACAATCAAGTTGAGCTAGAGACCTTCTCACAGCGTTACTATCAGAACCTTGAGACCTTACTAGAAAATCCAGTGCCATTGAAAACTGGGTTTAGCAAATATCTCCAACGCCTCAAATCGATTGGACTACCACTAGGGATTGTGACCTCAAGTGCCAACGCAGGCGTGGAAGCAAACTTTAGGCACTATTCGTTTTTCGACGACTTTGACGTTGTTGTTACCAGAGACGATGTTTCCAACTTTAAACCATCGCCGGAGCCTTACTTACTGGCCTGCGACAAACTCAATGTTGCGCCCCACCGCACTATTGTATTTGAGGATTCAAACACAGGCGCAACCGCAGGCATTGATGCGGGTTGTTACACAATTGGAATTCCTGATCTCGTCCCCTTTACCCAGCAAGTAAGTCAACGTTTAGCGCGAGAACTCAGCAGCTTTGAGGAGCTTTAAACCGATTCTAGGGTGACTAAACTGAAAAACATCAATACTGATGACAAAATGAAATGTTCAAAGGAGTTTACGCCATAGCACCAACGCGCTAATTGGCCTGTCAGACGTATCAAGCGAGGAGCTTTATCATGACATCAATGAACTTGATTCTGTGCGTAATATCGGTACTGTAATAGACTTTGACTCAAGGCTCTCAGGCCAATCGGCCACTTGCATTTAGGAGACTTAACTTGAAGTATCGTGGCGCTTACCAAGTCGAAGTGAACGAGAATGTTATCTACGTTGCATTAAAAGGCATGTTTAATCTAGACACCTCAAAAAAGCTCTGTGCCAAAGGGGAAGAGATCATCAACGGGTTCAACGGAGCGGCCTTCTACATGATCATTAACTTAGAGAATTACGAAGGCAGTACACCCGAAGCTCACCAAGAAGGCAATCGTCACGCTATGTGGCTCGAAAAACAAAATTGCCAAGGTAAAGCGATAGTCATAAACGAGCAAGTGATGTTGCATATCATACGCAATGAGCAGGCGTTTCTGAGCCAATCGCAAATCAACACCAAAGTATTTCCGACGGATGCTGACGCACAAGATTGGATTGAATCTCTTAAAAGCAACTGTTCAAATCAACCAACATAACGAATTTTGCTGTTCTGACCTTTCCGACAGCGTTTTGCTCTACCCTTTGAAATTAAACAAGCAGACACAAAAAAGCCACCGACTGGTGGCTTTTTCTAACTAGGCAGGAACTTCAATGCCCTGTTCGCGCATTTTAGCTAACTTATAGCGCAGCGTTCTGGGGCTGATGCCAAGCATTTCCGCCACTTCTTTACGGCGGCCTCTGCAACTCTCGAGCGCATCAAGAATAATGCGGTTCTCTTGGTCGCGAATCTCCATTTTGAAATCAGGCTGAGCCTGCGACTCTTGCTGTTGCGTTTCCTTGATTTCAGCTGCGATGTGATCCACCGCAAACTCTTCAACCAGGATGTCTTCTGCTTCAATGACATTCTCAGCACTTAAAATCAAAGCGCGTTGAATCACGTTGTCTAACTCTCGAACATTGCCTGGCCAACCGTGACCTAATAACTTCATTTTAGCATTGGCGCTCAACTCTGGGATCTCACGGCCCATCTCCATGCAATGTCTGCTCAGCAGATGCTCGGCAATAGGAATGATGTCGTCTTTTCGCTGTGCTAAAGGCAACCAGCGAATTGGGAACACGTTCAATCGATAATACAAATCTTCTCTGAACTTTCCTTCGCGTACCGCTTCCATAAGGTCACGGTTTGAAGTTGCTAACACGCGAACGTCCAGCTTGATAGTTTTACGGCTGCCTAAACGTTCAACTTCCCGCTCTTGTAAAACTCGAAGCAGTTTCGCTTGTAAGTTGAGATCCATTTCAGTGATCTCATCCAACAAAATAGTACCGTGTTGAGCTTGTTCAAATTTGCCAGGACACGCTTGAATAGCCCCAGTAAACGCCCCTTTTTCATAACCGAATAAGGTCGCTTCTAACATGTTGTCTGGAATTGCAGCACAGTTAATCGCAACAAAATCGTGCTCTGCACGAGCAGATTGGTCGTGAATATAACGCGCCATGACCTCTTTACCCGCACCACTTGGGCCTGTGATCATGACTGACGCTTCTGAGCTTGCCACTTTTGCAGCGAGCTTGAGTAACTCAATACTTTTATCGTCAGCAACCACTGGTGAGTGTTTTTCCACCTGCTTAACCGGTGCATAACGCCCCACCATATTGAGCAGAACTTCAGATGCAAAAGGTTTTGCCATATAGTCGATGGCACCATACTTCATTGCTTCAACGGCATGGTCAATAGTCGCATACGCAGTCATCAATAAAAACGGTACGTTTGGATACAGCTTTTTCACTGACTTTAATAGGTCTAAGCCTGATAGGCCGCCCATTTGTACATCCGAAACAATTAGGTCAATGACCTTTTGTTTTAACACCACAAGCGCAGACTCTGCAGAGTCCGCCTCAACGACCGAATATCCAGCGATTGAAAGAGTGTCTACTAAGGCTTCGCGTAAACCTGAGTCGTCCTCGACAACTAATACTTGAGTCTGATTCATGCTACTTCCTCCTGCGCTTGTTCTTGCGTCATTGCGGTGTCCGCTTGCTCTACCTGTTGTAGCTTGATAGGTAAGAACAAGTTAAAAATGGCGCCGCCTTCTGGTTTATTTGTTACGTCCACGTAGCCTTGGTGCGCTTGCGCAACCGTGCGAACAACCGACAAACCTAAGCCGGTGCCTTGTGCTCTCGTGGTAAAAAATGGTTCAAAAATTCGATTGATTTGGTCGTCACTGATGCCAGGGCCGTTGTCTTCAACTGAAATGCACACTTGATTTGGATCGTTCTCACAACGGCGCGCAGCTAAGTGAACTTCTACGCCTTGACCAACAACTTGTACGGCATTGTGAACAAGATTGGTGATAGCGCTGGCAAGACTGGTTTTGTTGGCAACCAGGCAAATATCTGGCTCAGGCAACTCGACTGTCATGTTGCCAGACTGTGCCACCATGGCTTCTGCACTTTGGTGCACACTGGTCAATAACTGTTGTAACGACACTTGTTCTACAACTTGGTTTTCACCACTTTTGGCGAACATCAGCATGTCGTTCACTTGGTTTTCTAAATCGGATAAGCGCGATGACAATTTATTGACGAAATTGCTGCGTTGCTCAACCTTAAGTTTTCGATTCGATAAGTTGGCGGCATACAAAATAGCAGCCGACAATGGGGTACGAATTTGATGCGCCAAACTCGCGACCATGCGACCAAGGGCTGATACGCGCTGTAAATGAGAGATCCGCTCTTGCAATTGACGAGTTTCGGTTAGGTCGGTCATTACGATAAGCTGACCAGACTCTAGTGGACTGATCTCTAACTTCACTCTACGGCCATTGTGCAAAGACACTTCATGGCCGTCGTCGTCCCGAGGTTTAAACGAACGAGATATAACTGTGCGCCACTTCTCGCCTTCGAGGGGCTCACCCAACAGGCTGATTGCCAGCTTATTCGCTTGGCTTACCATGCCTTTGTTGTCGAGAACAACAACGCCATTAGGCAACACGTCGATTAGGTGGCTCAATTCCGCGTTGCGTTTTCTCAGTGATGCAATTTCTTTTTGCTGATTGTTATTACCGTGGCTCGTGTTTTGCTCTGGATGTGTGTAGTCGTCTTCAAACGATTTGAACACAGGTGAAAACGACGCCAGTTTCAATTTTGAACTGTGCTTTCTAGCGGTACTAACATTGGCTGAGATACTTGCTGGCATAATTGGCCCCAAACTTATTTCTACGCAGTAGCTAAAACAAGTATTGTGCCAAACTTTTTATCCCTTTAATTACAGTAGGTTACATCTTTAACTCCCCATTTTTGACGCACTAACAAATTTTTGACAGCCAACAAAAAAGCCGCAAATAGCGGCTTTCTTTTGCGAATAAAACGTCATTCATTATTCGTCTTTATTGAGATTATATTTGCGCATTTTTTCAACTAACGTAGTTCGGCGCAAATTGAGCGCCTCAGCAGCACGGGCTACGACGTAGTCGGTACTTTGCAGCGCTTGCTCTATTAGGTTGATCTCTAGTTCTGCTAAGAACTCTTTAATATCTATTCCTTCTGGCGGCAACATGACTGTTGTTGGATCCGCAAGGGTTGTAGCCGACATAACAAAGTCGTTTTCCGTGCCGGTATCGTCTTCGTCATTGAAAGCAAAGATGTCGTTCAGTGCCTGACGCTCTAATATTTCGTCCGGATACTCCGGCACAAACGGCTCCGCGTCGGTGTAACAATACCGCTGTGGTAAATCATGAACGTCCACAACTTGGTTCGGGAACATGATCAAGAGTCGCTCCACCAAATTCCCTAATTCCCGGACGTTGCCAGGCCATTTATGCTGTTTGAGTGAATCAAGTGCTCGGTCGGTTAAAGTGAATCTGGCTTTGTGTTCTTTTTCGAAGCGCGCGGTAAATTCCTGAACCAAGAGTTCGATATCCTCAGGTCGTTGATTCAATGACGGCGATTCAATTGGAAATACGTTCAATCGGTAGTACAAATCTTCACGGAATTTTCCTTGCTCGATCATGTCTTCCAAGTTTCTGTGCGTCGCCGCAATCACGCGTACATCGGCTTTGATCGGCTTACCGCCACCCACACGCTCGTATAAGCGCTCTTGCAGTACACGAAGTAACTTAACTTGCATCTGCAGCGGCATGTCACCAATTTCATCTAAGAACAAGGTTCCGCCTTGAGCTAACTCAAAACGCCCTTTACGAGAAGAGATAGCCCCTGTAAAAGCGCCTTTTTCATGACCGAATAATTCACTTTCTAACAAGTCACCAGGAATCGCACCGCAGTTAACCGGCACAAACGGCCCTTTTTTACGAGACGAAAGTAAGTGAACGTTACGAGCAATAACTTCTTTACCTGTACCCGACTCACCTAAAATAAGAACATTAGCTTCTTTCTCGGCCACTTGGCCTATGAGAAACTTAATCTCTTTGATCGCATCGGTACCACCAATTAAGCCATCAAAACGATTACCCTCACCATTTTGTTGCAGGCGCGGCATCAAACGTTTGTATTCCTGACAGTCGCGAACTTGCTGCGTTACCACTGGATAAGTGAACGGCTCAGATAACACGCCGATGACATTTTTCTGTTCAAACAGAAACTTCAGTGTGTCGCCGACTAACAGAAATGGAATAGCAGGTTGGGATTTTACTAACTCCTCGTGACGAGAAGAATTAAGTGCACCGAGAATACATGCGGTGATTTGATCTTCGATTTGGCATTTTTCATCGAGCTCTGCCTCTGAAACGATTTCTGAAGATTCGCCGATAAACGTCAGCAATCCGCTGATAAGTTCGGCACGACGAACATTGTTGTCGAGAATGAGTACTTTACCTAGCCCCTGGGACTGCTCATTTGTCATAAAATGCCTGATCAAAATTATAGTTGTTATAACTTGATTGTAACCACCGAGATCCGACATGCAAGTAGGGAATGACAATATATTGACGAAATAGGCTCATTTGCCTATTTTTTGACACCTTGAAATCTTGAACTCCTCCTAGCTTGATGAGGTTCCAACTTATGTCAGTTAAGCAATAAATAGCCAACACCTAGTAAATTAAGGAAAATGAGTTTATCCTGCGCCGTATTAATTTAAGGATAAATTATGAAATATGTTAATAGCTTAGCCATAACTTTTGGATTAATAGCGATACTGGTTTACTTCTCAGTACCAACCAAAGAGCAGCAGGCCCAAGCGTTAAGTGATGCCATTGGCAGCATTTCCAACCTTGACCCAAGCGACACACCTGCCACTGTTCCCAAAGATAGATATACGACTGTCGATACTGATGACTACCAACAATGTTGGCGCTTTTTCTATGACACCCATCAACTATCTGCAAAATGGGCAGGGGCATTGAGTGATCGATGGCAAGACTTCTCGGACGAAGGGTTTTCTTTAGACGACATGACGCTTGCAAAAGAATACGCGTATAACGATCGAGCAGCTGCCATGTACCGGGTAAAGAAACTGCGAGAACTCACTCCTTATACGAAAGACAGTAAAGAGCTTGAAGATGAAGCTTTTAATATGTTTCCCAACTTAAAAAAAGTCGTTAGCGCAATTAGTCGGCCGGTTCCTAGCCCGCAACTTTCAACATTTTTGTCCCTGACTTCTGCGCAAAAGTCCCAGCTTTTAATGGACACTGAAGTCTATGTCGAAGATGTGGCTCACTTCATGTTAAAACCTGCTTCAGATCAGGACATTATCATGTTGTTGGCAAAGCTCGATAATCCATCACAAGTAGTCGGTGAAGGTCGTTTGAATGCTATTTCATTAATTGATTTCGCGGCTTACTCCGCAAGACCTACAGTACTAGAACGACTTATTGAGCTGGGGGTTATGCCAACGAGTGACGCTTATTTGGGATCAACAATGGAGTGGGCACTTGTCGCACTATCAAGTAATCTTGATACAGAAAAAGAAGCTCGAGCTGCACAAGTCGTGACTATGTTGCAACAATTCGATGCTCCCGCGAGGTTTTCCGAACGCTCCCATGCGTTCATCCAAGGTAAGTTTCCTCGCAAAATTTACATTTTCAAACAGGAAAAAATCGCTTCACTTATCAACGACTACGGTTTGGATCTGATGCGAATTTCTGAACGGAAGCCGTTGACAGTCAACACCAACAACCCTTTAGTCAAACGTCTTGAAGCAGAGAAGAACCAATACCTGAGTAATATTTATGGTGAACAACATCATCAAAAAATCTGGCTGCCATGTAAGCAATCCACCAAAAGCAAAGACAAGTTATGGCAACCTAAAAGCACATCAGAGCTTCTCACAGAGTTAACAACAGATAACTCTGAATTTAGTTCGAATGAAACCCTTGCGGCAGTGCACCCTAGCCTCAGCGATCTAAACATTTGTTTTGATGAAACAGCAGCACTACGCTTAAATAGAGGCGGCTCTGATG
>CAXRBI010000064.1:0-77089 GCA_964229075.1 Alteromonadaceae bacterium
GCCACGAAAAGCTCGGTCTAAAACCTATCAAACAAGTCTGTAAACGACTGCGAGTGCCAAATGATTGCCGAGACTTAGCACTTATCATGAGTGAGTTTCATACCCATACACACAAAGCCTTTGAGCTTAAATCCAGCACTATGATCCGCCTCTTCGATACCATTGACGCATGGCGCAAACCAGAACGCTTTAAGAAATTTTTGCTCACTTGCACGGCCGATATGCGCGGGCGAACGGGGTTTGAACAAGCTCCCTATGAGCAGGTTGATTTCCTCCTAGAGATGTATGAAACCGCAGCTCAAGTTGACGTTAAGTCGATTGTAAGTGAGGGCTACAAAGGCGCAGAAATTCGCGAGCAATTGTCTCAACGAAAAGCCAAAGCAATCGATTTAGCCAAGCAAAATCGATAACCAATATTATGCAGAGAGAAACGAAGTTTTGCTCGGTGTTTTCGCAGAATCGTTTCCATCTTGCGTCTCAGTTTAAGAAACTCTCATTGAGACATCATAAAATCCAACCTAAACAATTGACTTAAAAGAACTTTTATTTTGGTTCGCTCCTTGCTTTTATAACTTTGTAACAGAGTATTCAAGAAAGAGGAGAACACCCATGCGATTTCCACGACTACTGACTTTAATTCTCTTCGTTTTAGTTTCCCAATTCACCCACGCTGGCGTCATTGATTTCGAAACGAATGCACTAGGTCAGACACCGACTGACAACGAAGTAATGCCATTGAACCAATCCTTTCAGGTCGATGGGGTTAGTATTTCATTTGGCTTTGACACTGATTTCGACGGTATTGTGGACTCGCCCGCAGCCTTTGAACAAAGCGGCTACCAAGGAGCCGGAGAAGACACAGGATTCTGGGGAATCGATGGTGCCAAAGATACAGCCGCTCCAGGCTTTGAAAATGTTCTTGGAGATTTTTTCTTACGTCAACAGAATCCATACCAGCCGTTTGGTGTTTTTGTTATCTCGTACGACTCGGTGGACAACATATCCGCCGCTTCAGGCGAAATTTGGGATATTGACGGTAATACTATTAATAACGAACAATTTACGGTTAAAGCATTTGAAGACCAAGCTCTGTTACAAACCATACAATCACCAATTGGCAACACGCTCGATCTAGATGGCAAGCCATGGCGTTTTGGATTTGAAAACCTTTCAAACATCACCCGTTTAGAGATTTCGTTTAGCGGCACTAAAACCAAGGGGATTGGTCTTGCGTTCGACAACTTTTATCCAGAAAAGAACAAAGCCGCACCAACCGCAGTTTCAGAACCAAATATGCCGCTCTTATTGATGGTATCTATTGCTCTTATTCTGGTAACACGAGCGCCGTTGAAACGATAAAATTTGGACAAATAAAAAGGCGCCTAAGCGCCTTTTTTCATGTCAGTTAGACGTTAAATGTTTTTGACGCCCATATTGTAAAGAGTAAAACCGTAGATATCGGCATATTGCTCGATGATCTTACTCGTTGGTGTACCAGCACCGTGGCCTGCGTCGGTTTCAATTCGAATCAACGTAGGGTTGCTGCCAGCTTGCTTAGATTGCAGCTCCGCAGCGAACTTAAACGAGTGCGCTGGAACCACGCGGTCGTCGTGGTCACCTGTTGTCACCATTGTCGCTGGATAGCTTACGCCATCTTTTACATTGTGAAGCGGAGAATAGCCTAAAAGGTATTCGAACATCTCTTTGCTTTCTTCAGACGTGCCGTAGTCGTATGCCCAACCAGCGCCCGAAGTGAAGGTGTGGTAACGCAACATGTCTAATACGCCAACCGCTGGCAATGCTACTTTAAATAGCTCCGGGCGCTGAGTCATAACAGCACCGACCAAAAGGCCACCGTTAGAACCGCCCATAACCGCTAGCTTATCTGATGAAGTAATATCGGCATCAATTAAATATTCCGCGGCAGAGATAAAATCGTCGAATACATTTTGTTTTTGTAATTTAGTGCCCGCTATGTGCCACTTTTTACCGTACTCACCGCCACCTCGAAGATTGGCAACAGCATATACACCACCCAATTCTAACCACGCAGCACGAGTTGAACTGAATCGAGGCAATAAACTAACGTTAAAACCGCCGTAGCCGTATAGAATGGTTGGGTTGCTGCCATCTAGCTCAATGTCTTTTTTGTGAGTAATGATCATTGGCACTTTGGTGCCGTCTTTTGACGTATAGAATACCTGCTTGGATACGTACTTGCTGCTGTCAAAGTCAACTTTGGATTCAGCATACACTTCAGACTGACCACTTTTAACGTCGAAGCTAAAGATGGTCGAAGGTGTTTTTTGATTACTAAACGAATAGTAAAGGCTTTGCTGAGACTTCTTACCGTAGAAGCCACTTGCGCTGCCTACTTCAGGTAGTTCAATATCACGAACCAACTGACCGTCATAATCAAACTGCTGAATCTTAGATGAAGCATCTTTAATGTATTGAGCAAATAAATAACCACCACCAGTAGACACGTTAAGAACAGATTCGTTTTCAGGGATCACGTCCACCCAATTTTCTGGGCTTGGGTTGCTTGCTTTAACTTTCACTAAACGTTTGTTTGGTGCATTCAGATTTGTTACCAAATACAGGTAGCCACCTTTGCTCGTTAGATAACTCGTATCGGAGTCTGTATTTGCCACTATTGCAACCAACGGCGCATTTTTCTTGCTTAAGTCTTGAATAAATAACTTGTTGCCAGAGGTTGAAACCGCTGCGCTGATAACCGCGTATTTGCTATCGTCGGTTACACCGGCCCAAACATAGCGGTGTTTTTGTTCCGGCGTACCGCCAAAGACCAAAATGTCTTCACTTTGTTTGGTGCCCAATTTGTGGAAGTAAACTTTGTGCTGATCGGTTTTCGCCGACAATTCACTGCCTTTTGGCTTGTCATAACTTGAGTAGTAAAAACCTTCGTTACCCAACCAAGATATTCCTGAGAATTTAATATCAACCAGTTTCGGCTCTAAGATCTCTTTGGTTTCTGTATCAATGACAACCGCTTTACGCCAATCACTGCCGCCTTCAGAAATCATATAGACGGCCTTTGAACCGTCTTTTGTAAATTCTAAACCTGCAAGAGATACGGTACCGTCATCACTAAATTTGTTGGGATCTAAGAAAACCTCTTCCTTACCCTGAGCATTTTTGCGGTAAAGCACATATTGATTCTGCAAACCGTCGTTCTTGTAATAGTACGTGTACTTACCTTCAATAAAAGGCATGCCCACCTTTTCATAATCCATAATTGCGGCTAAGCGCTTTTCAATTGTTTCACGATATGGAATTTGAGATAAATATGACTGTGTAACTTCGTTCTGTTGAGTCACCCAAGTGGCTGTTTCCTTGCTTAAATCATCTTCCAACCAACGATAAGGATCGGCAACCTTTGTACCGAAGTACTCGTCTACAGTATCAACGGTTTTTGTTACTGGGTATGTAATGCTGGATGTTTCTGTCGACGTACTACTGCAGCCGAGTAAAACTGCAGATACAACGGCGCTGCTGATCAACGCTTTTGAAATGAACTTCATTGTTCTTCCTTTATGCTTTTTAGATTCGCCCACAAATTATGAAATGCAAAGCTAAAAGTCTATAAAGACTGCGTTGAACTACAAAAAAAGCGTAATGAAAGTATTACGCTCAGTGTTGGTATACCAAGGTCTCACACAAAGAAAAGTATCAGTACCGCGCCGAGTATTAATCGATAGATAACGAAGGGCATCATGCCGATGCCTTCTACGAGAATAAGGAAGTAATGGATGCAAGCATAAGCGCTAACGAATGACAGCAAGGTTCCGAGGCCGATTGCACTCCAATCGACAGGGCCAGTTTCAGACATAAGCACTAACGCTTTATACCCGCCTGCGCATGCAATTAATGGGATAGACAATAAAAATGAGAAGCGAGCAGCTGCATGCCGAGTTAATCCAACCATAAGTCCAGCTGTAATCGTAATACCGCTTCGCGAAGTACCAGGTATGAGAGCCAAAACTTGGGCAAAACCAATCGTTAATACGTTTTTTATCGTCACCTGATATTCATCTTTTATTTGAACTGCCTTTTTGTCGGCGTACCAAAGCAACAGACCAAATATAATCGTCGTCGCAGCAATCACTTCCGCAGTGCGTAGGTTAGCTTCAATGAATTCGTCGAGCAAATAACCAATAAGCCCAGCGGGAATTACGCCTAAAATAATCATCCACGCTAGCTTGCTTTCATTATCGTGTTGTCCCTTTAATGATTTTCCCCAAGCGACCGTCATTGCGCCGACTTCTCGCCTGAAATACAAAACGACGGCCAGCAAGCTGCCCGCGTGAACAGCTACATCAAACGCCTGTCCTTGATCATCCCACCCCAACATTTGCGAGGGTAAAATGAGATGAGCGGAGCTAGATATCGGTAGAAATTCCGTTAATCCCTGCAAAATTGCCAATACAATAATTTCAACCAATCCCATGCGAAACGATTCCCTGCTATATGTATGATTTTTTACTTCGTTGAATTTGTACGCCAACACTCGAGGTGCTCGCGACTGCGCCGAGTTTTCGAAGTTTAATGATGCAACTCGATACGTTGAAATTTGCCAATATATGCTCTGCAACCCTTTCCGCCACAGTCTCAATCAGCTCTGCCTGATTTTCTTTTGTTAATTTTACTATGTCATCAGCAACAACTGCGTAATCCACCGTTTTTGAAAGATCATCGATTTGCGCGGCATCGCGAATATCGGTATGCATTTCTACATCAAACTGCAATGTCTGCTGAATGGTCTTTTCCCACTCATACACACCAATAACAGTATCTACTTTTAGTGCTTCTATGAAAACAACGTCGTGCGTCATGTAACTTCCTGATCTTTTTTACTTTATTTAACGTAAATTTGTCTTACGTACGGTGGTCGGATAACATCCAATTGGACAAGCCAGTATAGTGTCGCCCTTTCCCAAGCACGGGAAAAGCGAATTCTAGCCCAAATTAAATCTCTGAGGAACTGATGCCCGCTGAATTTTTAATGATCATCTTGATAGCTTACCTGTTTGGGTCAGTAAATTCTGCGATCATCTTCAGCAAAATTAAACGCCTTCCAGATCCGAGAACCAAAGGTTCTGCCAACCCCGGGGCAACCAACATTTATCGTATTGCCGGGAAAAGAGCTGCGGCAACGGTGTTTGTATTTGATGTTTTCAAAGGCGTCATACCGACTTGGGGAAGCTATTATCTTGGGTTGGAACCCTTTCAGATAGGGGTGACAGCCATTGCATGCTGTCTAGGTCATATGTTTCCAATATTCTTTGGTTTCAAAGGCGGCAAAGCGGTAGCTACAGCGTTTGGATGTTTGCTTCCTGTCGGTGTATCTTTGGGCGCGATTTTACTTGCAACGTGGCTGTTGATGTTTAAGTTGACGGGCTACTCTTCATTATCCGCAATTATTGCGGTCGGTTTATCTCCGGTGGCGACGTTTTATATATCGCCCAAATACACACTGCCAGTCGGCATGTTGGCACTGCTTGTCATTCTTAGGCACATTCCGAATATCCTGCGGCTCATTAACGGAACCGAGCCAAAGTCGAAACTGCGACTTTAATCACAAGCGAGTAACCGCTTGGTTAGAAGCAATAGCCAGTTTTGCGATTTAAACTGGCGGTAACTCTTCAATTGACCAACGAGGCTTGGCCTTAACTTTCAACGCTTTATCACCTTGGGTTAAAATGCGTTGCGCACCTGCAAACGCAATCATTGCGCCATTGTCAGTACAAAGCTCATGACGAGGATAAAACACCTGCCCGCGGTTTTTCTTCATCATCTCCGCTAATTTCGCACGAAGTTCAGTATTGGCGCTTACCCCGCCCGCAATCACCAGTGTTTTGATTCCGGTTTGCTCAACTGCACGACGACACTTAATCGCAATGGTATCGACCACCGCTTGTTGGAAGGCATGGGCAATATCCGCTTTGATTTGCTCTGCATTTTCCGGTAAATCGGTTGCTTCTGATTTGGCACCAGCTAAGTGTATGCCTTCCGAACGAATCACATTGGCCGCCGCGGTTTTTAAACCGCTAAAACTGAAGTCCAAACCTGGACGGTCCGTCATAGGGCGGGGAAACTTATATTTACCTGGCTCGCCACGCTCCGCCAACTTGGCGAGCATCGGGCCGCCAGGGTAGTCTAACCCCAACAGCTTTGCGGTCTTATCAAATGCTTCCCCAGCCGCGTCGTCAATCGACTCGCCAAGAATCTGGTAGACACCTATCCCTTGTACTTCAACTATTTGGGTGTGACCGCCAGATACAAGCAAAGCAATAAAAGGAAATTCCGGCTGTTCATCTTCGAGCATAGGCGCCAGTAAATGCCCTTCCATATGGTGAACTTCTATAGCTGGAATATCTAACGCATATGCCAATGAGCGACCTATACATGCGCCCACCATTAACGCACCAACTAGGCCCGGCCCCGCGGTAAACGCAATCCCACCGATATCAGCTTTAGTAACGCCACATCGTTGTAAAAGTGCTTGAATGATAGGAATGGTTTTTCGGACGTGATCGCGAGACGCCAACTCCGGAACAACACCGCCATAATCGGCATGGACCTTAATTTGACTGTAGATCTCATGTCCCAATAATCCTTTTTCAGTATCGTACAGTGCTATACCTGTTTCATCACAAGATGATTCAATACCTAAAACCAACATAAAGTATCCCCAAATCGCTAATACGAATAACGCTAAAATAGGCGCAAAGCCGCCAAAGACGGCGCATTCTACCCATCAAAACCTTGCGGTTCAAATAAATCCGGCAAATAGTAAATTAGTCCTTTACAAATATGTGGCGTTGGCATTAGAATGCCGCACCATTTTTATTAGCACAGGCCAAAGTTTGGCCGATAATACACTAAATACTGAGGTGATTTTTTAATGCCAGTAATCAAAGTAAAAGAGAACGAGCCGTTTGACGTTGCACTACGTCGTTTCAAGCGTTCATGTGAAAAAGCAGGTATCCTTTCTGAAGTTCGTCGTCGTGAGCACTTCGAAAAGCCAACTTGGGCACGTAAGCGTAAGAAAGCTGCAGCTGTTAAGCGTCACTTGAAAAAAGTTTCTCGCGAAAACGCTCGTCGCATTAAGCTTTACTAAGATTAATTGGAACTTCCAAAGATATCTTAATGAGTCTACTAGCTACACTTAAAGACGCCCAAAAGACGGCGATGAAAGCCAAAGACAAAGAACGTCTTGGTACGATTCGTATGGTCATGGCTGCAATTAAGCAACGCGAAATTGACGAAAAAATTGAACTGGGTGATGAAGACATCCTTGCGATTTTGACCAAAATGGTGAAACAACGCAAAGATGCACAAAAGCAGTATGAAGATGCTGATCGCCCAGAGCTAGCTGCAAAAGAAGCCGCAGAAATCAAAGTTATCGAAGATTTCTTACCTCAAGCCCTTAGTGACGAAGAGGTTGCGGATTTGATTACCCAAGCAATAGCAGAGGCCGAGCCAACTGGTATGCAAGACATGGGTAAGGTCATGGGCGTATTAAAGCCCAAGATTCAGGGCCGAGCCGATATGGGCAAGGTCAGTGGACTGGTTAGAGCAAAGCTCAACAGCTGATCCCAAGCTAGAACTCAATCTACAGAACCGCTAGTCTTCGACTGGCGGTTTTTGTTTTTACCGCCGCAAACTTTCCCTAAATCTGTCGTTTTTTTTGCGACTGAATTCTGTAATAATTCTGCCCCTACATTCAAATCTAAATGGAGCTGTTGTTGGCGGGACGAATTCCAAAAGGGTTCATCGATGATGTTGTCGCAAGAACGGACATCGTTGATCTTATTGACTCCAAAGTACCTTTAAAAAAAGCCGGTAAGAACTACCAAGCCTGTTGCCCGTTTCACAATGAAAAGTCGCCATCGTTCTCAGTGAGTCCAGAAAAACAGTTCTATCATTGTTTCGGTTGTGGTGCTCATGGCAACGCCATCAGTTTTTTGATGGAATATGAACAGCTCGAGTTTGTTGAAGCCATAGAAGAACTTGCACGATTACATTCTCTTGATGTTCCGAGAGAAAACACCGGCGGCGTTAAAGGCCCGCAAAAGGCGTACCCGTCAGTTAGCCGAGAACAAAAGCAGTCCGATTACGAAATGTTGGAACTTGCCAGCAAGTTTTTTCAACACAACCTAAAACACGACCAAAACTCAGAAAAAGTTATCGATTACATCAAAGGTCGCGGTCTTTCTGGTGAAATTTGCCAACGTTATAACATTGGCTACGCTGCAGACAGTTGGGATGCGGCGCTAAAAGCCATCGCTAAAACACCAGAGCAAAAACAGCAATTGGTGGATTTGAAAGTGCTAACTCAGAATGACTCTGGTCGCACATACGACTTTTTCCGTCACCGCGTAATGTTTCCAATTAGAGACAAACGAGGCCGAGTTGTAGGTTTCGGTGGTCGAGTTATTGATGATGCTACCCCCAAATACTTGAACTCCCCCGAGACCCGCGTATTTCACAAAGGTTCAGAGCTTTACGGGTTTTATCAAGCAAAACAAGCCAATACCAACCTAGAACGAGTATTAATTGTCGAAGGGTATATGGACGTAGTTTCTCTAGCGCAGCAAGGCATTTCCTATGCCGTGGCTGCACTGGGTACCGCCACAACGCCAGAACACATGCAATTGTTGTTTCGTTCAACTAAACAGGTTATTTGTTGCTACGACGGTGACCGAGCAGGTCGCGATGCCGCATGGCGAGCGTTGGAAAACGCTATGGCTCATCTAAAGGACGGCGTAGATTTAAGATTCATCTTCTTGCCTGATGGCGAGGATCCCGACACTATGGTCCAAAAAGAAGGTAAAGACGCCTTTGAACAACGACTGCAAAAAGCCACACCTTTACTCGACTATTTCTTCAGTCATTTTGTTGAGCAGTTGGATGTGACAAGCGATGCCGGAAAATCAGCCCTACTTGCGCAAGCAAAACCACTGATCGAGAAAGTACCGAGCGACTACTACAAAGAGGCCCTATCCTCTAAGTTGGCCAGATTGGTCAATCGCGATGTTGAAAAGTTAAACTTGGAGAACCGCTCGCCTGTGGCTGAGGTCAAACGGCAACAAACAGAATTCCAAATTACCCCTATGCGCCGCGCCATCGGCTTGATGTTACAAACGCCTGCATTGGCCAAAGAGATCCCATTTATACCGGCGTTGGCCAAAGCCGACTTGCCGGGTTTTGCCACCTTTATCGCGATTCAAAAAGAGATTTTGGACGCCCCCGACATCAGTTCACCTGTGCTACTTGAAAGATTTAGAGAAGCACGTGAATATCCATTTTTAACCCGCCTTATGGGCTGGGACCACCAAATTCTGGAAGACAATCTCGTCAAAGAATTCACAGAAACATTTAAATCATTGCAAGACAGCTACTTGGAAAAGCGATTAGAGGCCTTATTAATAAAAGACAAAACAGGCAGTTTAGACAAGGAAGAACGCACAGAATTTGTTGCGCTTATGGCCGCGTTAAGAAGTCACTAAAATACTGATCAAAATGGTATAAATCGTAGCCAGATATAAAAACTACTGTTATAATGTTTAGTTCGCTTTTTCCACCTCAAGTTGGTGGAAATATAAGCAAACTCCCAACAAAATGATGTTTAACTATTAGGTGGAAGATAATCTGTATGGAGCAAACTCCTCAGTCTCAACTTAAACTTCTTATTATTAAAGGTCGCGAACAAGGTTATTTAACCTTTGCTGAAGTCAACGATCACCTTCCACAGGATATGATCGATGCCGATCAGGTCGAAGACATCATCCAAATGATTAACGATATGGGTATCAAGGTTTGTGAAACCCCACCAGATACCGATGAACTTTTAATGCAAGAGCAAACCAGTGACGACGAAGTCGTAGAAGCTGCCGCCGCTGCTCTTGCTACTGTAGAAAAAGAAATTGGTCGCACAACAGATCCAGTGCGCATGTACATGCGTGAAATGGGCACCGTTGAGCTACTGACTCGCGAAGGCGAAATTGAAATCGCTAAGCGTATCGAAGACGGTATTTACACAGTTCAGTCTTCAGTTGCCGAATACCCTCAAGCTATCAGCTACTTACTTGATCAGTGGGACTTGTATGAAGCCGAAGAAATCCGTTTGAGTGACATCATCAATGGCTTCTTAGATCCAAACGAAGAAGACATCATGTCTGCGAGCCACATCGGTTCTGAGTTAACCGAAGAACAGTTGGCTGATGAAGACGGCGACGATACTGACAGCGATGACGAAGACGAAGAAGAAGTCGATACAGGTCCAGATCCGGAAGAAGCCCGCGAGCACTTTGACGAACTGCGTCGCTTGTATGACGAGTCAACCGTTTTAATCGCGGACCACGGCCGGGCGCACCCAGCTACGCAAGAAAAAATCAAAGAATTAGGCGAACATTTCCGTTTATTTAAATTGATTCCAAAACAGTTCGACCGCTTAGTTAAGAACATGCGCGAGATGATGGATCGTGTTCGTGTTCAAGAGCGCTTAATCATGAAACACGTTTGTGGTTACGCGAAATTACCTAAGAAAGACTTCATTAAGATTTTCCCAGGTAACGAAACTAAGACATCTTGGTTTGAATTGTTGCAGTCTGGTGGTGATGACGTTGCCCGTCGACTAGTTGACGTAGACGTTGAAGTTCGCCGCTCGATTCAGAAACTGAAAGATATCGAAGCAGAAACCCGCCTTTCTGTTGAAGCGATTAAAGACATCAACCGTCGCATGTCCATCGGTGAAGCGAAAGCTCGCCGCGCGAAAAAAGAAATGGTCGAAGCGAACTTACGTTTGGTTATTTCAATCGCGAAAAAATACACCAACCGTGGTTTGCAGTTCTTGGATCTTATCCAGGAAGGTAACATTGGTTTGATGAAAGCGGTTGATAAGTTCGAATACCGTCGTGGTTATAAGTTCTCAACTTACGCTACTTGGTGGATTCGTCAGGCAATTACTCGTTCAATTGCCGACCAGGCACGTACGATTCGTATTCCAGTGCACATGATTGAAACGATCAACAAACTAAATCGTATCTCTCGTCAAATGCTACAGGAAATGGGTCGTGAACCTACGCCAGAAGAATTAGCTGAGCGTATGATCATGCCTGAAGACAAGATTCGTAAAGTTCTTAAGATTGCCAAAGAGCCAATCTCTATGGAAACACCAATAGGTGACGATGAAGATTCGCACTTAGGTGACTTTATTGAAGATACAACGATCTCTTCACCGGTTGAAACAACGACCTCTGAAGGATTACAAGACGCTACTCGCGATGTCCTCGCTGGCCTAACCGCTCGTGAAGCAAAAGTTCTGCGCATGCGTTTTGGTATCGATATGAATACTGACCATACTCTAGAAGAAGTTGGTAAACAGTTTGACGTTACCCGTGAACGTATTCGTCAGATTGAAGCTAAGGCACTTAGAAAATTGAGACATCCATCTCGTTCTGAGCCACTAAGAACCTTCTTAGATGAGTAAATCGAAAGATTAATAGAAAGCCCGCTATGCGGGCTTTTTTATGCCCTCAGTTTCTCTCCAGCCATACACCACATCCTTGTCACTTCTTTTCTGTGTACTCAAGGTAGTCATTGCCTAATATCTAACCGCATGATATTAATTGAGTTAACTAAAGATTTAGCTTAAGGAGATAGAAGTTGAGTCTTATCAAAGAATTAAAGCCCGGCACGGTAGTCAATGTTGCCTACTTGAATCAGATTCACCAAAAGACCTGTGTGAACATGATCTATGTCGGATTAATCGAAAACGAATATTTGATTTTACGCTTTGCCCACAACAACAAAGCACCGGACCTCCACGGCGTGAAAGCGGGGACTCACTTGTCAATTCGCTCCGTTGTTGCAAAAGAGTCTTTAACCGCAATCAACTTTGAGTCCTCATCCTTAGGAACGTCGAAGTTGCGCGAGCCCCTGCTGTTGATCGACTACCCTAAAAGCGTTCAAGGACAACACCTTAGAAAAGCGCCTAGAATGCCGGTTGAATTAATGGCGAATGTCAGTGTGACCAACAAAACGACTCACCTGGCACTCATCTCTGACTTTTCACTCTCGGGCACGAAATGCGAATACATACCTGAAGAGCCCAAAGAGGGTGAAGACGACACAAAGAGCTTTGCAGTAGATGACCAAGTATCTGTCGAGTTTATCGCCAATGACGATTTAGATTTGGACTTCACCATTCGCGGCACCATCAAAAATGTCGTTACCAAAGAGAAAATCACGTTGGGAATTGAGTTCCTCGAAGAAGATGCCGCAGCCGTAAAAAGCGCTTTTGCTATCATGATAATGCGAGTCTACGGGCTCTAAATTTTTGCCATAATCAAGCCCCATTTCGCTCGCAAAACTCAACTATTTGTATAAGGACTTAAACACTTACATCATGGACGAACGTATAGATAGTCACCATGCCGACATTATCAGCCAGGTCGCGCAGTATGTTTTTGACCACAGTGAACAAGCTATTTCCCTCGACCAGCTCGCCGACTTTACTGGGTTTTCTAAGTACCATTTTAATCGTCTATTTTTCGCTGCAACTGGATATCAATTGGGCGAATACATTCAACGTCAAAAATTGGAAAAATCTCTTCATCTAATCTCTCAAGGGCACAGAAGCATCATAGATGTTGCACTAAGTATCGGTTATGACTCACCCTCGTCGTTCTCCCGTGCGTTTAAGAAGCACTTCGATGTCACCCCCAGTGAAGTGCTGCAAGGCAAACGCCCTTTCAACGAACGAGCCGGTATTCTGCAACCGAAAAAAAACGATGCAGACTGCAATTTGCAACCGCATTGGTGCCAATTAGAAGATCGAAAAATCTATGGCTTGTACGGTCAGGGCTTTAGCGGTCAATCGTTTTCAGAACTCGCAGGTAAGTTGTATGGGCAGTTGGGCGACATCGCCAAGCCTATGCCCTTTGAAGCTTTGGAGGTTATCGGAGTTTCTATCGAGAATCCTTGGGTGGGCGAACAATCACAAAGTGAGTTCTTTGCTGGCTTCGCTCATGGCTTAGAGGCATATCAAGACGACCTACAGTGTTTTGAATGGGTAAGCGGCGATTGGGCTCGCTTCTCTCACCACGGCAGTCACTCGACGATGTGGCAAACCATCTCAAAGATATACGCCCAGTGGGTACTGCCGTACAACGTCAAATTGAAAGATCAGCAGATTGTCCAGCACTACCTGAACAACCCAAACAACACCCCACCTGAGGAACTAGAAACCCACTTGTACTTTGCTGTAGATAAGACGTTAAGCGGAAAGTGTTTGTCTTGAGTTTGCCAATCGCACTTTCTGCACAGCACCCCACAAATGCACTCGATACTATGTACTCAAATATTTGTTAAATGAGAGCAAAATCATGTTTAGACCACTTTCTCTTTACCTTTGTGCCGTTATGGCGATCAACCTTTTTTGTACAACGGCGGCAAATGCCACCGCGCCAAAAACACAGTTAGAAACCAAAGAAGTTGACTTATTTAACCAGGCCTTAAACCGTCCTACTAAGTTAAAGCTCTGGTACCAAACTGACACTACACAGTGCCATGCAAAAGTTTGCCTCGCCTCGCAACAGAAACTGGACCGCGTTGCAGTGATTTCTCACGGCGCCTTTGGTTCACCTAGGGAAATGAACTGGCTCGGTTACGCTCTGGCCTCACAAGGTTGGGTCGTCGTCGGTGTGGCTCATTATGGCGAGTCTTGGGTTTATGGCCCGGAAAAGATTGACCCAAGCTCCGCAGGTCGCTTTTGGCAACGCCCCCAAGACGTAAGCTTTGCCATTGACAGTTTGGAAACGGAACGACTATTCGATAAACCTCTGCAGACTAACCGGGTCATAATGCTCGGCCATTCCGCCGGAGGATTTACGTCTCTTGCCATGTCTGGCGCGAGCCTAGAAGCTGGTAAATCTGAGTCTTACTGCGCCACTGCGGCGAGCCAAACGGATAAAGGCTGTTATTATAGTCGTGGCAACAAGCAGCCTAGCAAGAGCAACAAACAACTCGCGCAAATCGGTTTGTTGCAGGCTCAAATGAAAGATCCAAGAATCGCCGCAGTCATTGCCCTTGATCCTGCATTAGGACACGCAGTCAGTGAGCAGAGCCTCAAACGCATATTGGTGCCAACGTTGGTTATTGGCGCAGTTGAAAACGACTTTTTGCCGTTTAACGCACATGCGCAATACTACGCGAATCATATCCCCAAGGCCGAGCTCGTTGGCATTGCCGACCGTGCCGGGCATTTTGTTTTTATAGATGCCTGCGACTCCGACCGCGCAGTGTTTGGCGTACCTCTTTGCAAAGACAAAGATGGGGTCGAGAGAAGTTCAATTCAGAAAGCCGTGCTTGGTCATGTATTTCGATTTATCTATCAAAACGGATTGGGTTAAACTGGGCTCAAAACTCATGTTGGGTTGGGCAATAACACTGGTTGTCCAACTCCATGTACCCTATCGTTAAAAGGACTTTTAGATGTCATTACGCCGCAGCTACGTCACCCCTCTGTTGGTTTTTGTCAGTTTATCTTTGTCGGCCTGCAGCTCAAATACTTCGGATCTGAGCGAAAACATTGATGCGCAACTCTCTGACAATCGCAGCAGCCACGGCATTCCCGCTCAAGCGCTTGTTGTGATGCACAACCAAAACGTACTGTACAGAAATAGCATTGGCGTCAAAGATTTAGATTCAGCAACGCCGGTCGATGACCAAACCGTATTTCCCATTTATTCCGTGAGCAAGTTGTTCGCCAGCACTCTAATAATGACGCTTGAGCAACAAGGCGCTTTGTCGCTTTCCGATCCAATATCCAAGCACATTGATGAATTACCCGCTAATTGGGGCAATATTCGAATAGACCAACTGCTGAACCACGCCTCTGGACTGCCAGAGTATTTTAGCTGCGAGCAAGCGGGTTGTGTCTTCCCAACATCGATTGAGTCAGCCATCGCCAAACTTGACGGGGTTGAGACTGAGTTTGAAGCTGGGACACAGCTCCAATATAACCAGACCAATTATTTGTTACTCAAACTCATTATTGAACGCGTCACAGGCGCGGACTACCGGAGCGTTGTTGAGTCCAATATCTTTGAGCCGTTGCAGATGGAAAATACGTGGCTAGGCCACAAACACGTGCCAAAACATCGGTTAGCCACAGCCTACTTAGCCAACAGCGGAAGCAAGTTGCAAATTAACCCAGTGCGGTTCCCTGATTATGCCATCTCGCAGGCAGACGCCTTTTCTACCATCGATGACTTGAGTCGTTTTCTGTCTGCGCTTGCACAGGGCAAGTTGGTCTCGCAACAACAATTAATCAAACTCTGGCAACCTTTCGAATTGCAAGATGGCAGCCTAGGGTATTTTGCCTCAGGATGGGATTACGACCAAACAGGCGACTGGCTTGAGTTGGGACACGATGGTGGCGGACTGGTTCGAGTTAGAATACTGTTTCAAGAGGATTTAAGCGATCACTACGTTTTTGTCTACCTAACCAATGGCAACCATGATGGCGTATGGTCCCGAACACTTGTCGATTCAGTGCAATATTACGTTTTGCCCGATTGGTATTCACGTATCGCGACTCTACTTTGAAGAAACGTTAGTCACTCAAAGCAATAAAAAACGCTGCCTAGGCAGCGTTTTTTTAATCTTCGAAATGGGTTCCCCAGCCATCGTACTCGAGGAAATTTTGTTCTGCGAATTCCAGCATGGATTCTACTTCCTCATAGATGATAACTTCGTCGAGTGGACATTCTGATTCGATATCGAAACACCAAACTGGCTCACCATCTTCTGTCTCGGCCTGTTCGATTTCAGAGACGTTCCAACCTTTCTTAAACGCAGCCTGCAATGCGGGCTCTATTTGCACTTCTTCAAACACTACAAAGTGGTGCTCGATGCCGTACATTGCCTCTGGATTAGAGCCGTCTTCAAGCAATTCTTCAACAATGTCGTTAGTGAACGCTTGCCAATCCATCTCTTCCATTAACTTTTAACCTTTTCTGTCTCAGTTTGGGCTGAACTATAGCCTAACTCGCTATCTAATTCTTGAATTTTTGCTGACATTAATTCGTGTGTGCTGTCTGCCATTTGTCGGATGTAAGGTTTGTCCTCTCTCTCAACCGGAATTGGCGGCATATACTCGATGATAATTTTACCGTTGTTCCAACGATTCAAATCAATGTTGTCATGAGTAGTATTAATAGCCACTGGTAGAATAGGTACGCCCGCCATTGCAGCTGTGTAGAACGCGCCCGTTTTAAACTTCAGTAACCCGCGGCCTCTAGAACGAGTACCTTCCGGGAATAGCCAAACTGAAATTTGTTGATCTTTGATTTTTTGTGCCGCTTGATTGATCGTACCGTGAGCCTTACTTTTGTTCTGGCGATCGATAAGAATATTGCCAGACAACCAGTACACCTGACCAAAAAACGGAATCCACTTTAAGCTTTTCTTACCGACACTCACCGTGTTTGGTCTGACAGCATTTGCAACCGTGAATATGTCGTAAGAATTCTGATGATTGCCCACATAAACCACTGGTTGGTCAGGAATGTTCTCAAGGCCTCTTAGCTCAATCGTTAACCCTAAAAAGCGGGCAAAACGAGCGTAAACATAGGCAACGGCATACACGTTATTTCGGTGAAATGGACGTAATAATAAAAACAACAATAAGCCAGTCGTCGATATGATGAAGAAGAACGCCATCATCAACAGACGCAAAATTTTTAACACAGAAAACAACTCCTGAAAAAATAAGACGCGCATTGTAGCAAACTCAGCTTACAGCTGTTAGCTAATTTTCTCGTCTATATACCAACTAAGTTGGCTCTGTTGGTCATATTTTAAACAGTGAACTATAGTTGATCGGTAGCCTTTTTTTAGCAGGAGCAGTATATGCACGGACAAGGTGAATCTGACCGCAGGAAGTCAGCACGACTTGATATGGAACAGCAGCTGATTCAAATCAGTTGGATTAATGGCAACGGAGCCACAATAACTCGAGACGTAAAATGTGTCGATGTCTCTCAAGGCGGCGTCCAAGTTGAGCTCGATTGCGCCATTGATATTGGCAAGCTGGTTGTCATTGTGTTTCATCCGCACAAATCACATTTTAAATCCTATGAGACCGAGGTGTTGCGCTGTACTCAGCAGCAACATGGTTGGTTTAACTTAGGCCTCAAGTTTATCGACATGCCGTAGTCATGAATTCCAGGAGAATCGTATGATTGTTTTGATAGGTGGAGAAAAGGGCGGCAGCGGAAAAAGCTGTCTCGCCCAAAATTTAGCGGTATTTTTTACCAAACATAAGGGCGCGAGAGTCCTTATGGTGGATTGCGATCCCCAGCGGACAACGTCTGATTGGATTCAAGCCCGTAACAATAACCCCGAGCTCCCAGCCATTAATTGTGTCCAACTCTATGGCAAGATACGAAACGACTTGCTCAGTTTAGAAAGTCATTATGACGTGGTTGTTGTCGATTGCGGAGGTCAAGACAACTTAGCCCTCAGAGCTTCAATGAGTGTTGCGGAACACGTACTAATTCCCTTACGACCCAAACGTCGTGATCTGAAAACAGTCCCTCACATGGAAGATATTTTAACGACGTGTAAGATGGTCAACCCCAAGATGAAAGCCTCATTTGTGATGACCCAATGCCCGGCTCTGCCGACGCAAGCCGCTCGCATAGTAGAGGCCAAAGAAGTCTGCCAGACCTATTGTATAAACGTGCTAGATGCGATTACTTACAGTCGCAATATCTACGACGACAGTGAAGAAAATGGCGAATCCGTGTTGGAAATGGAAGCCGATGGCAAAGCCGCGAACGAGATAGTCGCTATTGCCGAGGAAATGCTGGCTTTCCAACCGGGGGATAGCCATGAGTTTAGCTGATCTCAAAAACAAAAAAGGTAAACTCAGGACCCCAAAGAAAATCTCAATCGATGAGTTTATTGAGGGTGCCGACCATTATGCCAAAGGCCGTGCTTCGCCCGTCAAAGAGAAAACCAGAAATCAGAGTGACTTCAAACGAGCTACGTTTACCTTAACTCATCAACATATCGACATGCTCAATCTGTTGGCTGACAAAACCGGCTTTGCTAAATCGAAATTACTGCGGATGATGATTGAGTGGTGCCACGACCTTGAAGACCCCTCCTCTGGTACGGACAAATAAAAAAGGCTTGTGTTAACAAGCCTTCATCAGTTTTACTCTTCGCTCAGAGGTGGTGTCGATTCGCCACCCTCTTCGGCCGACTCCGGTTCAGCCGCTTGTTTCATTTCAATTTCTACCTTGTCTACTCGCTGCAGACCGCGAGGTAACTTGCTGCCGCGTCGCCCGCGCTCGCCTTGGTAGTGCTCAAGATCTTTGTCGGTCAATGTCAGCTTGCGTTTACCGGCGTGCAGCACCACTGCGGCGCCTTCAGGCACAACCACTAACTGGCGCATGTACTCTTCACGGCTTGCCGCTCGCGCCGATGGAATGTTAATGATCTTGTTGCCTTTACCTTTGCCCAGCACTGGCAAATCTTTCAGTGGGAACAACAACATGCGGCCTTCATTTGAGATTGCCAGACACTGATCTGAGTCGACATTACTCACGACCACAGGTAAGTTAAGCTTGGCTCCTGTTGGCAACTTAACCAACGCCTTACCTGCCTTTTGACGAGTGACCATGTCTTCAAACTGACAGACAAAGCCATAACCGGCGTCAGAAGCCACAAGGAACTGAGCATCGGTCTTGGCCATAATAGCGTGCTCTAACGTTTCCCCTGCAACAATGCTAAATCGACCACTCATAGGCTCACCCTGTGAACGGGCTGAAGGTAAGGTATGAGCATCGGTGCTGAAGCTTCGACCGGATGAGTCGATAAACACCACTGGCTGGTTACTTCGGCCTTTCGCCGACGATTTGTAACCGTCACCCGCTTTGTAATTCATGCCTTCAACATCAATATCGTGGCCTTTGGCGCAGCGAGCCCAACCTTTCTCTGAAAGAACAACAGTCACAGCTTCACTTGGTACCAAATCTTTTGCCGAAATTGCTTTCGCTTCTTCTCGCACAACGATTGGCGAACGTCTGTCATCGCCGTAGGTTTCAGCGTCTGCCGCCAACTCTTTTTTGATCAGGTTGTTTAACTTAGTGCGCGAGCCCAATAAAGCTTCGAGTTTATCGCGCTCTTTTGCCAATTCGTCTTGCTCACCACGAATTTTCATTTCTTCGAGTTTTGCTAACTGACGAAGTTTCAATTCCAAAATCGCTTCAGCTTGCGTCTCTGAAATACCGAATCGTTCCATCAACACAGGCTTTGGTTTGTCGTTATTGCGGATAATCTCAATCACTTCATCGATGTTTAAAAACGCAATTAACAAACCTTCCAAGATGTGCAATCTGGCGAGGACTTTGTCCAAGCGATATTGCAAACGGCGTGTCACAACGTCACGACGATATTCCAACCACTCGGTCAGTATCGCTTTTAGACCTTTAACCTGAGGCAGGCCGTCAAGGCCAAGCATGTTGAGGTTAACTCGATAATTTTTTTCCAGATCCGTTGAGGCGAACAAGTGTTGCATCACAGGTTCAATGTCGACTCGATTAGAACGCGGTACCACTACGATTCGAGTGGGGTTTTCATGATCCGATTCGTCACGTAAATCGGTGATCATCGGCAGTTTCTTGGCCTGCATTTGTTGAGCTATCTGCTCAAGTACTTTACCGCCGGAGACCTGGTGCGGAAGCGCTGTAATGATAATATCGCCATTTTCTTCAGTGTAAGTCGCACGCATCTTGATGCTGCCTTTGCCACTTTCATAGATTTTCGCAATATCTGCCGCAGGCGTAATGATTTCTGCTTCTGTTGGGTAATCCGGGCCTTTGACATATTCCATTAAGTCCGGCAGTTCCGCCTTTGGCTCTTTCAGAAGATGAATACAGGCATTTGCAAGCTCACGAATGTTGTGCGGTGGAATATCCGTCGCCATACCAACGGCAATACCAGTGATACCGTTAAGAAGAATATGCGGCAACCGTGCAGGCAGTGTTTTTGGCTCATTCATTGTGCCATCAAAGTTAGGGATCCAGTCGACCGTGCCTTGACCTAACTCTGACAATAAGACTTCCGAAACTTTCGACAAACGAGCTTCGGTATAACGCATCGCCGCAAATGACTTAGGATCGTCGGCGGCACCCCAGTTACCTTGGCCATCCACCAATGGGTAACGGTACGAGAACGGTTGCGCCATCAAAACCATAGCTTCATAACAAGCACTGTCGCCGTGAGGGTGATATTTACCTAAGACGTCACCGACGGTACGAGCTGATTTTTTGTATTTCGCCGTAGCACTCAGCCCTAATTCACTCATTGCATAAATGATACGCCTCTGCACAGGCTTCAGGCCGTCGCCAATGTGCGGCAGGGCTCGGTCCATGATGACATACATGGAATAGTTCAGATAGGCGTCTTCGGTGAAGCGTCGTAATGGCAGCTGTTCAACCCCATCACTGCTGATGGTTGTGGTCACCTCGGTCATGGTATCAACCTTTTATTGTTATAAATATTATGGCGTTAGCGCGTTTTGTTTCGTTAATCGAGATAGACAATTTCTGTGCGATTTTTACCTTGTTTTTTAGCAACAGATAAAGCCAATTTGGCCGCGGACAGTAACTTCTCTACACTGTGATTATGATCGGATGTCACCACTGCAAACGAGGCAGTAATGTCTTTAGGCATTGATTGTATTTCAGCGCCCAATTTATTCAACTCTATTCTTACTCTTTGCGCCAAAACGTAAGCTTGTTGTTCCGTGAACGTTGGCGCCAGAATCGCAAATCTGTCGCCAGAGACTCGAATCAAATGGCAGTCGGTATAAAGCAACTCTCTAATCACAGCGCTCATTCGACGCAACAAGACATCGCCTTGTGAAAACCCGAGTTGCTCATTAATGGCAGAAAAATCGTCCAAATCAAACAGAACTATGCTGAAGCTTTGGTGATATTGAATCCAGTTTTCTGCACAAAATGACATAAACCTATGGTTAAAACAGTCCGTTAATGCGTCGACGTGCAATTTTTGCCAAGCTCTTTTAGGCGAATACTTCCACCATAGAAATGTCAGCGCAACCAAATGTAATAGCACCACAAGCGCAATCAGTATGCGGCTTTTCTGGCGTTTACCTTGTTCAAAGTCACTGAGCAGGCCAACGTACTGCTGATTCAAATGTGACAAACTCTCTGACTGCAGCTGAATTTTTTCCGCCGACACGGCTTGCAAATAGTTGAAACGAAAACGCTGCTGATCCAACCCCGCCGACAGGGAATCTTGCTTGAGCTGCAAATACACTTGATGCGCCTCATCCGCCCTACCTAAACGATTGAGCTGTTTCGCTTTTAACGTCAACATACTATCGTCTAGGGTTTCATTGATGTCGTTGAGTGCTGCAAGCGCGGACAAATGTCGGCCTTGACCTGCGGCCAGTCGTGCTTTTTGCCAAGACATCCATCGATTGAGGTTGGCTGCTGGCTCGGAGTCAAGGTACACAAACCGCCGCAAACGCTCGCTGGCGTCGAAATACGTTCGTGCCTCTTCGTATTGGAGTTGACTCAGTCTCAGTTCAACAATTTCGTGTAAAACGAAAAACTGTTGGGCTCTATCTCTGAGTGTTTGTGCCTTGTTATAGAGTTGTTGTAACAAAGGTTCGGATTGATTGATTTGATACTGCTTGCGATAAAGCTCAGCCAGCCTTAATTGAGCGTCAAAATAAATCGAAGCAAGTCCGTGAGCATCGGCGGCCTCAATAGCGCGTTTTGCAGCTTGTGTTGCCAGAAACATCTCACCTTTATTTTCGTGCCATTGGCTCTTCTCCAAAAACAACCAAACTAGGTTAGCGCCATCTTGCCAATCTTGACTGTCTTTCTTCGCTACTTGAATCCAGTGACTTGCGGACGCCCATTGTTCAATGTCGGCAAACGTATCTGCCAGACGTTTCGCCGACAAAACTCTGCCCAAATGATATTGATTCTGAGCTGCAACTTTATACGCCGTCGTTGCAGTATCGACAGCGGCATAATACTGCCCGGCCTCGCGATACATCTGCGCCAATTTGTATTCTAGCTGAAAATAGACATCCCAAGGCAGTTGTTGACTGAGCGGAAACAAGCTTTGCAGCGTCAAGATTGCCATCTCAGGACTTGTACTTTTTAGTTGCAGTTCAGCGAGTTCAAACACCAATTGGGCTTGTTCAACGGCGCTAAAATTGTGTGTTCGACTGAGAGATTCTGTTAACGCATCAATCACCACATTTGGGTAAGCTGACTTGTTCTTTTGGGTAAATTCAACAACGGCAGAAAGATGAAACTCAGTTAACTGGGGCTTTACTTCCGTTGCTTCTTGCAATGCGCCAACAATCACTTTGCTGTTTTCGCTACTTGCATTCGCATCCCAGCCTATCAGGGTTCCGATAGTTATGGCTGCAAGGATAAAGCGTCTGAACAATGGAATATTCCCGTTAACATTGTTGAATGATGAAAATTCATTATAACCAGATATTTTAATAGTTTAACCATTTGATCTGGATTAATTGTCGACCACCTAGACCAAAGTCTAATGTTCATTTAATGGTAAAAGCGCTAAACTGAAAAATGGCTGAATAGACACGGAATTAGAGGTATGTTGCAACCAGAAAAAGTCATCATTGCAGATGACCACCCCCTGTTTCGCCATGCATTGCTGGAAACGTTAAAATCCAAATTAACCTCCACTTTATGGTTGGAGGCGGATACCGTTGACCAGCTCAATCAACAATTGTCCGAGCATAAAGACGCGGATTTGCTGTTGCTGGATTTGAACATCCCCGGCGCTCACGGCTTCAATACTCTGATCCACGTCCGTCAGCACTATCAGCAACTCCCTGTGGTGGTCATTTCCGCCTACGACGACACTGACACTATCAACAAAGTCATGGAGTTCGGCGCGTCAGCCTTCGTACCAAAGTCCACTGACGTTGAAACCATCTATCAAGCGATTACCCAAGTCTACCAAGGCGGTGTGTGGACACCACCTAACTGGCAAGGCGCACAAGCGGGCAACAGCAAATCTGATATAGCCAGTCGAGTCGCCAGTCTAACTCAGCAACAGTACAAAATATTGATGATGTTTGCCGAAGGCTTGTTAAACAAACAAATAGCCTACGAGCTGAACGTTTCAGAAGCAACCATAAAGGCCCACGCGACTGCTATTTTTAGGAAGTTGAATGTACGTAATCGAACGCAGGCCGTTATCACTATTGCGGAATTGGATTTAGCCGAATCGGCTTTTGAACATGAATTAAGTTAGCGGCTGCGGGCTAATCGGAAACCGATACTTAAACTGCTCCTTTGTTTCGGCTGCGGAATTCTGGCGCTATTAGTAATAGCGCCCAAGCGCGAATCCCAATACCCACCTTTTACCGTGATGTTGTCACAGTGCGGTAACCGCTTCTCTGTTTCTTGGTGGTTCTCTATCCAACAAGATCCAACCCACTCGGCGACGTTGCCGTTCATATCGTATAGCCCCAGTTCAGACGCTGAAAAACTGCCGACTTGCATCGCTCGGCGTCCACCAAACTGATTGCCACAATCGCGGCAATTTGCCTGATTGGAGCTTGCTTCCATGCCCCAAGTGTAATCGGCTCCGATGCCAAACTTGGCGGCATATTCCCACTCTTTTTCCGACGGCAACCGAAACTTAACGTCACTTTGCTGATTCAACCAAGGTAAAAACTCACGCTGAATTTGCAGAAAGCTCACGCCTGTTACCGGCATATTTGGGCTCAGCGACCACTGGGGACGGTTTCGTAAACGGCGACAACTGCCCTGCTCTACACACATCTGATAAAGTTCTTGGGTTACTTCATGACTTAACAAATCAAATTCTGCAACCTGTGTGCGCGTGACGGGTAATTCTGCATCTGTGCCATTACTTGAACCCATCCAAAATTCACCCGCCGGAACCCTCACCATCGCCTGCAACAGTTTTTCAATGGGTTTCGGTAATACCTCGATTTCTTGAGCAGACAATTCAGTCGTCGCTGTCTCAACAGGTTCAGCCACCGGAGACAGTGTTCGTAGCTTGTTGTTTTTCGCCACAACGGACTCCTGCGGCAACATCGCGACCTCTTCAATCACTTCTGATTCAACTGCACCTTTGTGCTCCTCGTCCGTAGGGCTGACCACCGCGGTAACAGGCGAAGTTTGATTGGCTGTGCTTTCCAGAAATTCTGTTGTGTGTTGTTGAAGCTCAAACCACTCTTTAGCCGTCGGTACTGCAACCAACAACACCCCCACCAACGCTGCTGTTTTTGTGACTAAGCGCCACTTAGCTGGGTTTAAATTTAACAATGACGGCTTGGCAGGGTTCGGTGAATCGGTGCGCAACAGTTTGACTGTAGGAATATCACTCGGCAGGCTAGCAGTCCCTTTTGCCGTCATCCGATTGAGGATATCCACCAAAGGCAATAGTGCCTCTGGCCTCTTTTGGGGAACCTGACTTAAGCAAGCACTCACAAACTCCAAAAGTTCTTTTCCATATTTAACATCAGCGTTTACCGGTTCATCTGTACTAAAGAGCTTGCCAGTCATTAAATAAGCGATGAGTACGCCAAGGGAATAAAAATCCGAAGCTTTGGTTTGCAGTTTCTCTTTAATCTCTGGCGCTGAGTACCCTTCTGAATTATCGAGTCGGCAACTTCCATCGGTTAATCCATCCAGCAGCATCACTTGTTTGTCGTGACGTAAATAGATGTTAGCTGGCTTAATATCGCCATGTACCCAACCCATTTTATGTATGCTGTGCAAACCTTGGATCACGGGCAATAATAATGCGACCAATCGCATCGGTGGCATCTGACCATCAAAACAAATGTCTTGCAGATGGCTCAACAAAGACTGACCCGGATGATATTTGCCCACCAAATACAAGGTATTGTTGTGCTCACATAAGTCCTCGAAACAATACACAGCGTCATGATCGATGGCTTGCTGAAGCGCAAAATTCCTCTGCCACTCCGAAAATACCGTTTCTTTCCGCACCGTCCAATTTATTGCAGTCCCTGACTGTCGAATCGTGTCGCCAATGGCGGCGAGTTCTTTCACCACCCGCTTATCACCTGTTTCTAGGTTATTTGCTAGGTACACAATCGATTGACCACCGCGGGCCAATACCGACACTATTTCTAGGGATTGTTCACCAAGGGAAAGGATTGATTTTACAGCCAAAGGATTAATGCGTTCCACGCTGCACCTCGTCTTTGTTTCGCTGCAATTGGAATTCAACTCGTCGATTTAACGCGAAATTGTGCTCGCCCGGCAAATTTACCAATGGCGCGCTTTCGCCCATACCAACACTGAGTAATTGCGATGTGAACTCTGGTAAATGAAATTTAACAAAGCGACCTACCGCATCGGCTCTGCGCTGAGACAAGTCCAAATTGTAGGCCTCACTGCCTTGGGCATCGGCGTGTCCTGTAATTAAGAGTGAAAACCCCGTCAGATCAGTATGACGCAACGATGTCACCAAACGTTGTAATTGCTGTTGACCTTGCTCAGTTAAACGATCGCTATCTAAGGCAAATTTGATGTCTAGATACAAACTGTGACTGCGCAGTAAACCCCGGCTCAACACAATACTTCGGCCTCTTTGGATGAAACACTTCAATTGAGCTACCGACACCGCTTGCGTTTGTTGCCACGCCAGCAACCGAGAAGTCATAGTGGCATATAGATCTGGCTGCGACGTTTTCACCCGCGCCATCACGTCAAGGTAGTCACAAACCTGGTTTTGACTCAGCAACCAACGCGACTTCAATTGGTCACCTATTAAAACTTGTTCGTCTTTAACCGCATATTCTTCAAGCATACTCAAATACGGTTTAACCGTCTCAAACTCACTTTGATTAAGCTGTGCTTCGATTAGTTCGGCGATATTGGCGAAATCTGGATTCAAGTCTACCTGACGCTGCAAATCAGACAAGCTCTGTTGAGCAAGAGAGATTTTGGTATAACACAGAAGCGTTAGGATAATAAACAGCGTGACTTTCATCGTTGATGACCTCCGCCACTCACAACACGCAAGGCTACAGCGCCTTCATCACCTTTTGGTGCGGCTAAGAACAGATAGTCGCCAATAGAAAGCGTATACGTGTCGCCAACCGCAATCGGGGTTCGACTGTCATTGATGAAGGTACCGTTAGTTGACCCCAGCTCTTCAAGCAGCACGCAGCCGCGACGCGAACCGCTGCGAAGTTGACAGTGACGGCGGCTGACCTCTCGGTGGTGCTCCGCGAGCACTACGTCTTGTTGCTGCGACCGTCCAACCGCAGAAAACTCAGCCCCTAGCTGAGTCAATACCATCCCCGTCTCAACATCGATTAGCAGCGAGGGCGGCTTGTCCCCTCGACGGTGTTTAACATACAGATAAACGACAACAATAAAGCCTAGAACCGCAGCAAGTAACCAATATAGAACGTTCCAATGGCGACGTTCGTTTACGAAATAGAAGTCTGTGGTCGTTTGATTGGTTTCTTGAGGTATTTGTGCACCGCCAGATTGCGACATCACCTGTTTTCGAACTCGCTGAAACAACTGCGATAAGTTCTGTCCAGGGTTGTGTATGTGCTCAATGATCGCTTGGGTAAACAACCCATTCGTGCTGCCCGTACCATCGAGTGATTTGGCACCTGGGGCCGTGCCAAAGGCAACAAAAAAGTTCGGTTCAACTAAGTCCGCCCAACCGCCTAAACCCGCGTTGTTGCTTGAGAACAATTCGTTAAATGGCAGATCGCGACAGGCATCTAAAATCACAATATTTGTGGTTGCCCCCAACGTCGCAATTCGGCGAGTCAATTTAGAAAGTGATACATATTGATCGCGAATATTGGCTTGGGTGACCTGGCTTTGTTCGTGCAACCTAGAGTCTACAGGGATAATGTAGTTGCCCCCATTAAACTGCATACCGTGACCCGCGTAATACACCAGTACTGTGAGGTCCTGTTCCGGTTGGGTTTGTTGCCTTAATTCGTTAATAAAGACACCAAACTGCTGTAAAAACCGTGCTTTTGAGGTGTCTAAGATCAGTTTATTTTCAAAGCCCAACTGCGCCAAATGGTGATTCATCTGCATCGCATCATTCAGTGGATTATCCAAAGCCAACCAATTTGAAGTGTAATTTTGATTCGCGATAATCAGCGCAACTTTTCTTGATGGCTCGGCCGATAAGGCCGGAGTTACATAACTACTCAGCCAAATACAGATTAACAGCAAACCAATCATTTTCTGTTTGAAGCGCATACGCCCCCACCAAATCATCACTACCACAACCTGAATTTTGCAAGCCTTATGCCGAGTTTCTAAAGTATATGATAACTGGCATATTTCATGATAAGTCTACACCTAAGGCCAATTTATCGGCGAGTTTTAACGTGTCCACTGTCAAAAATATAACGGAGTAAATCATGTTGCATTTCTCATCTACTCGATTGATTTGTTTCGCTATTGTGATTTTTTCTCACTCCCTAAGTGCTGCCACCTATCACGGCATTGGAATCTCGAGCCAGTTGCACACCGCCAAAAAGTTGGCATTGGCAGATTTACAACAAAACATGTACGTTGAAATTGAAACGCTGACAGAAGTCACCAGCGCAGCACATCAAGGCAATCACTACCGTATGAGCAGTAAGATATCTTCCAGCTTGAAAATTCTTGGTGCTCAACCCAATTGCCAACTGATGGACAAAGATTACGAATGCCGAGTTCAGTTAGGCCAGCAAGACATCGACAAATACCGAGTTGCAATTCAAACCAAAGTGGATGCCATCGATAAACTCTGGAGCAATAGCCAAGCAGTCAGTGGCGAAGCCAAGTTGAGTGCGCTTGAAACTGCCTTGCTCGAATACGAAAACCTAAAACCGTTGGTGAAAGTGTATCAGCTCCTTAACCCGCAACAGCCTCTAAAGTTGCCCTCTGTATCACCAACGCAATTGCGGCACGCTTTGGCTAAGCTGCAAAATGATCCCGACAGTTTGTCTGCCCTTGCCGCTCACATCGCCAGTAAATACCAAGGGTTTGAACGTATTTTCGTACGCCCTTTTACTCAACCAGGTGCCTTATCAATTTCACCGTTGTCGCAAGCACTTCAGACCGAAATTAGCGGTCGTGTCAATGCAATTTCCGACCGTGAATACGCATTTTACGAATTGACTGGCAACTACACCGACACAGAAACCGGCGTACAAATTTCCGCCCAGCTTATCAACATCACTCGAGAAGGCATGTCCGAGGTCGCAGCCGCCAGCAGTCATCATATTCGTCGCTCTTACATTGCTCAGTACAAGACCGAGACAAAGCAACCAGAATTTGAGCAAAGCTTGAAACAAAATATCGTCGATACAGGCGAACTAAAACTGCAACTCAGAACCAACAGAGGCCAACGTGATCTGTTATTTAATCAAGGCGAAACGGTTGTGTTGCAAATAAAGAGCAATCAAATTGCCCATTATCACCTAATTGGACACAGCCACCGAGACGACGCAGAGTTTTCGTATCTACTCGACCTCAATGATGCCAGCGGTAAACAAAAGTTTGTTCAGCACATCGATGAAAGCCAGGTCAATCGCTGGGTAACGATTGGTGAGTTTGTGGTTCACCCGCCTTTTGGCGTGGAGTCTCTGCAGGCCCTCGGTTACTCAAACGCAAACGATGAGCTTGTGCCAAATGCCACACTCGATGGCAGCTACTACGTCATTGACGGTAAACCTTTGCAAGTGGTGCAAAAAACTCGAGGTCTGGTAAGAAAATATCGAAGTGAAAAAGCAGCGGTAACATCAAACGCAACGTCGGCCGAACTGGCCAAAGCCACACCACTGCCGGTGAGCGCTCCCCTTGAGACTCAGGTGCCAACTCTAAACACTTTGCAACTTAGCGCAAAAAAGCAGCCCAAAGAGACCGCAGAGGCGATCTTGCAATTTACCACTCGAGCACGCCAATGATTAACACGCTCTAAAACTTCTCAAAAAATTAAATACAAACTTTAATCGAATCATCATCTTGCGGTATAACTATTCCAACTATAATGGAAACAAACAATAACTAGGTAAATACATATGGAACAAGCAACAACTTGGTTTTCAGAGAATCAAGACTTACTCCTTCACTACAGCATTCAGATCGTTCTTGCCATTGTCATCTTTGTCATTGGTAAAGCCATCGCCAAAGCGGTCGCTAAGTTGATAGAAAAAAGCCTCAAGCACAAAAAAGTAGATAAAGCCGTCAGTGGTTTTATCTCAAGCATCACGTATTCAATCTTGTTGGTTGCTGTCGTGCTGATGGCCTTAGGTCAAGTTGGCGTAGAAACAACGTCATTCATCGCAGTGCTCGGTGCCGCCGGTTTAGCCATTGGTTTAGCGCTAAAAGATTCGTTATCCAACTTCGCTTCTGGTGTCCTCATCATTATCTTAAAACCGTTCCGCTCCGGCGATTTTGTTGAAGCTGGTGGTGTGTCTGGTGTCGTTGAGAAAATCGAGATTTTCTCCACCTTGTTTAAAACTGGCGACAACAAAGTGGTCATCGTGCCAAACAGCTCTATCACCAGTGGCGCTATCACTAACTACAGTGCCGAGAAGACCCGCCGCGTAGATATGATCATTGGTGTGGGTTATGACGCTGACTTAAAAGTGACGAAAAAGCTATTGACTGACATAGTTACATCTCATGAAAAAGTATTAAAAGAGCCAGCACCAACCATTGCAGTTTCTGAATTGGCTGATTCTTCGGTTAACTTTGTTGTGCGTCCTTGGGCTGCAACAGCTGACTTCTGGGCGGTTAAGTTTGACCTGACTGAGCAAATCAAGATTGCTCTAGATGAAGCTGGCATTAATATTCCTTACCCGCAAATGGACGTTCATTTGCACAAAGAAGAAGCGTAATAACCAGCTCATGGGTGTCGACGTCTTTATCAAACGCACCCGTCATGGATCTGAGTCCCTTCTGCGTGAAGCGGAAGGTCTCGAATTGCTCAGGACCGAAATCCTCAAGCATTGCGACAGCGATTTAGCCATTCCCAAAATTGAGTCAGTGGACAAACAACAACTGGTCATTGAACTCATCGAAACGGTGCCGCCTTCGGCAAAACAAACTGAGTCTTTGGCAGTAAACCTAGCAAGACTTCATTCCGAGCCTCAAGACTACTATGGATTTACTGGCCATAACTTCATTGGATTAGCGCCTCAGTACAATGTGCAATCAAACAATTGGGGAGAGTTTTTCGCTGAATTTCGCCTGCTCGCACAGATTAAGATGATAAAAGCTCAAGATGTTCAGCACCATTTTTTGAGCCTATTTGAAAGGCATCACCATCGACTCGTGCAATGGCTTAATGAAAGGTGCTCTCAGTCCAGTTTACTGCACGGCGACCTTTGGTCTGGAAACGTACTTTTTGGACAGCATGAGAAAGTCTATTTGATTGACCCGGCTGTGTATTACGGCGACCGAGAAGCCGACATCGCAATGACCGAAATGTTCGGAGGTTTCAGCCAAGGATTCTACGACGCCTACAACGCCCACAGTCCATTAAGCCCAGATTACGCAACCAAACGAGAAATCTACAACCTCTATCATTACCTAAACCATTACAACTTATTCGGTGACTCCTACCTAGAGGCCTGTAAGCAGCGCATTGAACAACTCGAAACCTTGTAAACTAGCCGATGTAATTTTGATGCAATGTTTGCGCAAGTTTAGCACTCATCATCGCCCTCAATCCGGCGGGTTTGACTAACTTTCGCATAAAGCCGACGTCTTGCGCATTGGCCTTTTGCTCAATATTTTCTTCGGTTGTGGCGGTGATCAAAATGGCAGGCAATGCTAACTTAGACTGTATGGCTTGTCTAAGCTCTGAGATCAAAGTTAAACCATCGTTACCGTCTTCCAGTTGATAGTCAACCAATAGAATTTCAATCTCTTCACTGTTTCTGGCAAACCGTGCCTTCGCCTCTACCGCCGAACCAGCGCTTAAAACATGACATTGCCAACTCTGTAGTAATTCGACCATACCACTTAACACCGCAGGATCATTGTCTATGCACAGCACCGTAACGCCTTGAAGATTAACCTGACTGGGTGCCACAATTGGCTCTGCTGGCAACACTTCGTGATTCACCATTGGTACCAGAATTGAAAAGTTACAGCCTTTTCCAGCTCTGGATTTCAGGCTCAGTGGATGGTCCAATAAAGCGGCAAAACTCTTAGTAATATTCAGCCCTAAACCCAAACCTTTTGCGCCCTTGGCGTCAATGTTTAACTGGGTAAATTGTTCAAACACCCGAACTTGATCTTGTTCCGCGATGCCCGGCCCCGCATCCAGCACTTGAATTTCAATCATGTCCCCTTTGCGCCTATGTCCAAGCAACACTTTACCCGGTGCCGCATACCGAAATGCGTTGCCCAACAAATTCTGCAACATTCGGCGCAACATAATCGGATCGCTGTCGACCCAAACGTTGGTTTTAGCAACTCGGAAGTCAACACTGTTGTGCTCTGCCGCCGCAGAAAACTCCTTTTCTAGTTCAGTGAATAGCTCATTTAAGCTGACATCTACCCGTTGTGGCTTCAAGTTGCCACTTTCAATTTTGGCCACCTCACCAAGAGAGGAAAGCAGATCATTTGCCACTTTTAGAGAGTCGTTAATGTTGGTGACTTGCCTGCGCTGCGTATCGGATAGGCCAGTTTGATTAGACAACGCCGAAGTGAAC
Organism: Alteromonadaceae bacterium; assembly: GCA_964229075.1. Taxonomy (GTDB): domain Bacteria; phylum Pseudomonadota; class Gammaproteobacteria; order Enterobacterales; family Alteromonadaceae; genus Psychrosphaera. The sequence goes on from CAXRBI010000064.1 coordinate 31,826, forward strand.
AAACGAGCCGCTTCTAACGGTTGCATTAAGTCATGACTGCACGCTTTTAAGTACTGACTCTTTTTGACATGGGCCAGTTCGGCTTTTTCACGGGCTTCAGCCAGCATTCGGTTGGTCTCTGCTAAGGTTTGCGTGCGCTGTTGAACCAAGGTCTCCAAGTCAGTATTGGCGTCTTTGAGTACGCGCTCTGCCTCTTTATACGCCGAGATGTCAGAGAACATCATTACAAACCCGCCATCCGGCAAAGGGTTACCTTGGATGTGGATGACTTGTCCATTGTCGTGTACACGCTCAGATTTGTGTGGACTGCCTTGTTTGAGAAACTGCAGTCGTTTATTGACGTGATTTTCAATATCCCCGGGACCACAGAGCCCGCGCTCGACGTTGAATCGAATGAGCTTTTCAATCGGGCAACCGACGTAAATCAACTCTTCTGGATAATGAAACAAATCCAGATACCGTTTGTTCCAAGCGACCAGATTTAGATTTCCATCAACAATGGAAATGCCCTCTCCGGCGTTTTCGATGGCCGACTGAAGTAAGTTCTGGCCAAACGCTTGCCGTTGGCTGGAAGCCTCCTCCACAAGTACCGCGATTTCATCCAACGCGATGTCTCGACCTTCAATGGCCGAATTTAGAACCAAACGCGCCGACGATGCTCCCATTACCGATGCCAATGTCGTTTCTGTGTGTTCCAGCAGCTGCTGATTGTAACTTTGATTATCAAGCGCAGGTTGGCTGCTGCTGTTCTTTGACATCAACTGCTCAAACAAGGCGAAGCTCGTGGTGGCGCGTTCATCACCGACAAAACGAGAAACCAAAAGCTTCAATTCATTCAAATTCAATTGTCTAAGTTTGGGGGCTTCCAATGACTCGGTGCTATGAGATTCAATAAACAGCGAAGCTTGAACCCGTTCCTGAACGCTCTGTCGGCTGAGTTGCGACACCGACCACATCACAAATAAGTTGACCGATAACGCCATCAAGGTGCCTGTGGTATTCGCCGACATAAAACTGCTGGCCAAAGGCTGAGGATATAGCCCTAAAATCGGCAAGAAATTCATCACTCCCCAAATAAAAGAGCCGACTAAGATACCACTATAAACCCCTGCTAAGCTGGCGCTTCGCCAGTAGAAAGCCGCCACCAGCGCTGGCGTTAACTGCGCAATCGCGCCAAAGGCAATCTCACCTAAATTAGATATGGTGTCGGGCGAGGCCATGTAAAATACGCCGTAGCCGAGCAAAATGACGAGGAAAACCAGATTCTTTCGGATCTTTAATAGCTGAGCTCGAAAGTCGTTGTAGTTGTTTTGTCGACGTTTGATATTCCGAAACAAAAATGGAAATACGATTTCGTTCGACAACATAGTACTCAAGGCGATGGCGGAGATGATCACCATCGAACTGGCAGCGGAAATCGCACCTAAAAATGCCAGCAAGGTCAACCACCGCTGATCTGCCACGGTTGGTAAAAACAGTACATACGAATCGGCCGGCACATCGCCTTCCAACAACATATGACCAGCAAGCCCAAGTGGCACGGCAATAACCGCAAACGCGACTAAATAAAGAGGAAACACCCGGCGAGAAAGCCAAATGTCTTTTTGATATTTTAGCTCGACCACCATGACCTGAAACTGACGAGGCAAAGATAAAAACGCTGCCATAACCACGACCAACAGCCCCAACATAGCGGTCACATTCGGCCAGTTAAAGTGTTGTTCTAAATCCATTTTAATGGTTGCTTGACTGACTAACTCTATTGGCGATTCGTACAACCAAAAGCTGACAAACACCCCGACTGAAAGAAACGCTAAAAGCTTGACCACTGACTCAAATGCAATCGCCAACATTACGCCGGGGTGTCGCTCGGTAACATCGATTGAGCGAATACCAAACATCACGGTAAAGGCGCCAAGCACCAAAGATACCGCGAGTCCTAACTGCCACGAGCCATAATTGGGGTTCAGTTGCAGCTGTTGGAACGAATACACTATGGCTTTAATTTGCAGCGCTAAATACGGCATCGTACCAATGAGTGCAACGATTGTAACTAAACTGGCCAAGCGCCTAGATTTACCGTATCGAGCCGCCAACAGGTCGGCAATTGAGGTTAGATTGAGTTTTAAACTGACTCGAATGATCCGTTGAATAAACGGCCAGGCAAACACAAACAGCAATATTGGGCCCAAGTAAATTGGCAAATGTGACAAGACATTGGTTGAAGCTTGCGCAGTGGTACCTAGAAAGCTCCACGAGGTACAATATACGCCTAGAGTTAAGGCGTAGATGATAGGTTGGTATTTTTTAAAAATGGTGCGTCGAAATTTGTCTCCCAAAAACGCAATTACAAACAACAAGCCGATGTAAACAAAACTTATGGTGAGTAGCTGCCAATTTGAAAACATAAACTAAATCGATCCTTTTTCGACGGTAACTCGGTCTCCCACGTTAGTTGAGAGAAACTCTCCCACATATTGACCGCCTTTGATGGTTAAAATCAAGCGAATCAACTGTTTGCTGCCAGCATTGGCATGAACTTTTTCAATTGCGGTTTTTTGAAACCAATAATATGGGCTCTCTTTCATACCCATTTGATACGGCGAAACGCCGCCAGTGTCATCGACCAAGAACAAGGTCGCTGTGTCCAGAGGAAACGTTGAGTTTAAGGTCGTTAAACCGTCTTCTTGATACAAACTCACTTTGAAATCACCACTGCGAAGAATGCAGTTCTTGCCAATCACATCACAAAAACCAGCTTCGGGTTCTAATACGAATAAACGTTTTTCCATGGCCTTGGATTCCATGTACATATCCGAAAGCGCATACCCCAAAATCGCCAGTATTGGCGCCACCAGAATCGCTATTTTTGTATGTTTATTCATATGGTTATTCCTTTTTCTCAGTTAGAGTAACAGATTCTTTTGTTGAGATTTAGATACAAATCAAAAAGCAAAAAACTCCCTCAACTGTTGGCTGAGGGAGTTTTACTTTTTAGGCCACTGATTGACTAGTGATCATGGGCCGCGGCAATTTTGCCGTGAGGTGAACGGAAGTTATCAACCATGTCTTGAATTTCTTTAGGCGCTTCTTGACCTAATTTCAGAATGGTGAAGGCAACCGCAAAGTTAACCAACGCACCCACTGCACCAAATGCATTTGGCGAGATGCCGAAGAACCAGTTAGGCTCCATTCCACCTAGGAACGAGGTGCCAGGGATAAACATCACACCTTTGTGCTGGAATACGTACAACATAGTCACACCGATACCTGAACACATACCCCATACAGCTGCTTTACCAGACATACGCTTGGAGAAAATGCCCATCATTAGCGCCGGGAACAAGGACGATGCTGCTAGACCAAAGGCTAGCGCCACCGTTCCGGCGGCAAATCCAGGCGGATTGAGACCGAGGTAACCAGCAAACAGGATAGATATGGTCATGATGATACGACTCGCTCTGAGCTCGTTTTTCTCACTCATATCCGGCATCAATACACCTTTCATCAAATCATGGGAGACCGCCGATGATATCGCTAACAGCAAACCCGCTGCGGTTGATAACGCGGCTGCTAGACCACCTGCTGCTACCAATGCAATTACCCAGTTAGGAAGATTTGCAATCGATGGGTTGGCCAATACCATGATGTCACGGTCAACTTTAACCATTTCATTGGTTTCAGCGTTTGCCGTGTATTGGATCTTACCGTCGTTGTTTTTATCTTCATATTTCAACAAGCCGGTTTTTTCCCAATCTTTAAACCACTGAGGACGTTCAGCATAGGCTAGGTTTTCACCCGCTACTGGTTCAATAGTATTCATTAGGTTCAAGCGAGCCATTGCGCCAACTGCCGGAGCAACTGTGTACAACAAAGCGATGAAAACTAATGCATAACCTGCAGATTGACGCGCCGCTTTAACTGAAGGCACGGTGAAGAATCGCATGATAACGTGAGGCAGACCCGCTGTACCAATCATAAGGGACAAGGTATAAGCTACCATCTCAACGGTACCGAGCGATGCCGTGGTATATTCTTTAAAGCCTAAGTCTGCAACCACCATATCGAGTTTGTCCAGCAGGTAGACCCCACTGCCGTCGGCTAACGTCGAACCTAAACCTAATTGAGGAATTGGGTTACCGGTTAGCTGTAATGAGATGAAAATAGCCGGAATGGTGTATGCCGTAATAAGTACCACATATTGGGCAATCTGCGTGTAAGTGATGCCTTTCATACCGCCAAGCGTTGCGTAAACAAATACAACCGCCATGCCGATGTAAAGACCCATGTCATATGGCACTTCCAAGAAACGAGAGAAAGCAACACCAACACCTTTCATTTGACCGATGATGTATGTAACAGACGCAATGATTAGACAAGCAACGGCTACAATACGCGCGGTCCGCGAGTAGAATCTATCGCCTATAAACTCAGGCACGGTAAATTTGCCGTGTTTGCGCATATAGGGCGCGAGTAGCATAGCAAGGAGTACGTAACCACCGGTCCAGCCCATTAAGAACACAGAGCCGCCGTAACCTAAAAACGCAATCAAACCCGCCATTGAAATGAATGACGCTGCACTCATCCAGTCGGCGCCAATCGCCATACCGTTTTGCAGTGGCGTAATACCGCCGCCAGCCGCATAGAATTCACTAGTGGAACCCGCTCGAGCCCACCATGCGAGGAAGAAATAAACACCGAAGGTACCGCCAACGGCGATCCAGGTATAGAGTTTTAACTCATCCATTACTCTTCTCCCACATTATACTTTTTATCTAACTGATTCATTTTATGGGAGTACCAGAAAATTAAGCCTAAGAAGGTATAAATTGAACCTTGCTGGGCGAACCAGAATCCGAGTTTGTAACCACCTAAACGAATTGCGTTTAGTGGTTCGACTAATAACAAACCAAAACCAAATGAAACCACGAACCAAATGGCTAGGCAGATGAATATTAGGCGGAGGTTTTCCTGCCAATAAGAGGTTTTATGCTCCACGATCTTCTCCTAGTGTCTCTTTCACCCAATTAAATTGGGCCCTGTTGTTTTATATTTTTTGACGTTTAACGATGGTCATGGCGTTTTGGAATTTGGCTAATGCCTGTATTTATTTGCCGAGTCCATCCCCACTATTGAAACTAACAACGAAACACAAATCGCGGTATTAAACTTTAGTCTAGATTTACATCAATACCCTTGCGCACAGACCCTGACATACTCTAAATCTATAGTATCCAGCGTATAAAAGGACGAGTATGGACACAGACCTATTAATAGAGCAAAGCCAGTTTATTAGCGCGATAGAGCCATTTAACCAACTGTCGCCAGAGGCATTAGAGCGATTGGTTCGAGGCTTTAACATTGAATATGTGCGCGAAGGGACGGCACTGAACCAAGTGATTGATAACCAATTACTGGCAATTAAAAAGGGCGCCATCGCCTACTCGACACCGTCCGGTCAATTGTTGAACCAATATCACGAAGGCGAGTTGTGCAGCGTGTTTATTGCCCCAGATGCGACCTTTGAAATTGAAGCTACGGCAATAGAGGACTGCTTGTTGTATACCATAGGTGCGAACGAACTGTTTCATCGCTGCGAGGGAACGCCGCAAATTAAAGAATTTTTTAGTCAATCGGCGGCGGAAAAGCTGCAAAAACGACTGCAACAACGGCAACAAGACGCTCTTTTATCAGCCTCCTTGCTGCATCCAAAAGTTTCTGAGCACTTTTCTCAACCTGCCGCGTCTATTGACTGCCAAGCCAGCATTCGAGAAACCGCGAAACAAATGACCGACTCAGGTCACTCAAGTTTAATTGTTACCCAACGAGGACAAGCCGTTGGTATTGTCACCGACAAAGACATTCGTAGTAAATGTGTGGCAAAAGGCCTCTCTTTTGATGCCAAGGTCTTTGACATCATGGCTGCTCCTTTAATCGCAATTGACAAAAACAGTGCCTTGCAAGACGCATTGCTGTCTATGATCACCGCTGGCATTCACCATTTACCAGTGCAAGAAGATGGTCAGGTCGTAGGTATGATCAGCGCTACCGACATCATGCAATCGGAGAAACAAAATGCGACGTCGCTGATTCGCTTAATTCAAAAAGCCAATAGCGTTGAAGAGCTGGCCGGCATTGCCGCCAACTTACCGTCATTGCAATCCAAACTGACCCAGCTGTCGCACCACAGTGGGTACGTTGCAAAGAACATCAGTAACATAAGCAAGGCGTTGACCATTCGTTTGATAAAACTCAGTCAACAAAAACTCGGGCCCGAGCCAGTGCCATTTGCTTGGTTAGCGGCAGGCTCTTTGGCCCGCGACGAACAATTGGCCTTTAGCGACCAAGACAACGCCATTATCTACGCCGATGCAGCTGACGAGTCCGCTCAGCGATATTTTGCCAAGTTGGCGGAGCAAGTTTGTGACGGCTTAAATGCTTGTGGTTTTGTTTATTGCCCCGGCGATATCATGGCGACCAATCCCAATTGGCGTTTGCGGCAAAGTCACTGGGCGCGTCTTTTTAGCGATTGGATAGAGCAACCGACGCCAAAAGCGCTGTTAAATACCACGGTATTTTTTGATCTCGCTACAATTTATGGCGACGCCTCACTTCTTGATGAAGTGCGCAAAGACATGTTAGCTCAAACCCAAAAGAACTCTTTGTTCATTGCCCAGCTGTCGAAAAATGCCCTGAACACTCGGCCGCCGCTTGGATTCTTCAGAGATTTTGTATTAACGACAGAGGGCGACAACCAGTCCGTGTTGGACTTAAAGAAGAGTGCTCTCTCACTGATCGTCGATTTGGCCCGAATCTACGCCTTGTCTCAGGGCATTGATGCAGTCAACACAGAACAAAGAATTCAACTGGCAATGGCTACTCCTGCTATTACAAAATCAAGCGGGCAAAGTGCCTTGGATGCCCTTGCCTTTTTGAGTTTGCTGAGATTGGAACATCAAGCAACACAAATCAATCAAGGTCAACCCGTAACCAATTTCCTAAGTCCAAAATCGCTCTCAGCACTTGAGCGCAGTCATTTAAAACAAGCGCTAAAAGTGATTCAAACCCTGCAAGACAGCCGCGTGGTTACCTACTAATGCTGGATTATTTCTCGGTTTTGGCGCGGTTAAATCGGCAACGAAAGAAGGTGCTTGAAGACAGCGATAACTCCAATATTACTCGGTACCTGCTTCGGCCATTTGCTGAACTGTCCGAGGAGTTAGCTGAGCAACGTCTGCTTGCTATCGACTTCGAAACCACAGGGCTAAACCCGCAAAAAGATCATGTTATCGCCATTGGCGGGGTTGAAGTCTCAGACGGTAAAATCGCTCTAGCAACGGCGTTTCATCACCATGTAAAAAGCAAACACTCGCTCAGCGGCAGCAATGTCGCCGTTCACAGCATCACCGATACTGAGGTGCAAGCTGGATTGTCGCTGCGACAAGCCTTGCTCGATTTAATCAAGCGTTGTCAGGGGCGACATTTATTGGTTCACTTCAGTAAAATAGAACGTGAGTTTTTACGGGCAAGTTGTAAAAATTGCCTGGGTTATGAGATACCGTTTCAGTTCGTTGACACCTTTGATTTGGGCAAGTCTTTGCTCAATAGAAAAAACCTTCCCCTCACTCACGACAACCTGTCTCTCGCTGGACTCAGGCGGCGATTTCACCTCCCGTCATTTTCCGGCCACCACGCCCTAAACGACGCTATTGCCACAGCCGAGTTGTACCTAGCATTGAAAAATAATTGCTAAGCGCATGAACTTTAATCAATTTTATCCGTCCGATAGGGTGGAATAGGCCGTTCCTCACTACAATAGCAATCCCGCAAAAAGCTCGAACCTACGAGTTTTTTGCGGAAAATTTAAAGGACTTAAAATGAAAAAACTATTAATTGCTTTACTCGTTCCTCTGACATCAACCCATGCATTTGCCATTGACGGCAGCAATACATGGCGGTCTGTTGATGTCTCATACGCATCAATGAATGCGGACGAAAGTGATGATTTCGAACCATCGGGCTTTAAACTCCAAGGGAAATACCTTTTAGATAACAACTTTTTCTTCGCTGGTCGGTATCAGAATTTGTCTGAAGATTTAGCCAGTGACTTGCCAATCACCCTAGACGCCACAATCGAGGAGATGCGTCTTGGTGCGGGTTATCGTTTCGAGTTAAGTAATCAATTTGACCTCTATACTCTCGCCTCCTACTACAACCAAACGACAACAATGGAAGTCGAAGACATTTCTCTCGAATTTGACGCCTCCGGTATGGCGTACACCTTCGGCGGAACATTCGCGATAACTCCAGACTTGGAGATCTTTGTCGAGTTGTCAGCACTTGAGTTGGAAGCTGACGTTAGCGATCTGGAAACGGAATTTGATGTCGAAGATACAGAAAGTGCGGGAGATATGAGCTTCAGCGAGACCGAATATGCGATTGGTGCCAGCTATCTAGTTAACAATAACTTCGCGCTATCCATGAGTTATTCGACGATTGATGAGACCGATGTATTCAGCTTTGGTGGTGCATACTACTTCTAGGCCGCCCCCTAAGAGTTGCGTGTTTATCGCGCAACTCTTGTTTTAAAAGGTGGCTGTAAAAACTGTTTTAAACTTTAAAATACAGCACGATTCCTCCCTCTCTCTGATTGCATTTTATCATTTCACTAAATTTGGTTTGTCGACTATAACTAAATGTATATTAGGGATATTCTATATATATGTTGTCATGAGCATTCGCGACTTTATGTCCAAAGCTCCTGTTACGGTTGCTATGGACGACAGAATTGAAATCGTTTTAGATATATTTGAGCACAATGATTTCCATCACGTGTTAGTGGTGTCGAGCGGGAAATTGGTGGGTGTGATTTCAGATAGAGATCTGTTAAGACATTTAAGCCCCTTCGCGAGAAGTGACGTTTCAACGACCAGAGACGAAGCGACTTTAAACAAGCGCTGTCACCAAATCATGTCCAGAAACCCCGTCTGTTTATCGCCTGATGAGCCTTTATCAAATGCCGTGAACCACTTTCATGATGACCGGATATCGTGTTTGCCCGTTGTAAATGAAGACAATGAACCTCTCGGCATTATCACAGTGCACGATGTAATCAGGTTAACAAAACAGAAAATGGCACGAAGGCAAAATACCTGATGTCAAAATTAGTATATGTTTTTACCTTTGTTGCTTTTGTTACTTGGATGCCATTGGGTTGTGGTTCAGCACCTCCTGAAAAGCTGCAAATTGGCACCAATATTTGGCCAGGCTACGAACCTATCTACGTCGCTCGTGATAAGGGATATTTTGATAGTATCCATATTGAGCTCAATGAGCTTCGGTCTGCAACGCAAGTTATTCAAGCGTTTACAGGCGGAGATATCAATGTTGCCGCAGTCACATTAGACGAAGCGATTCGTTTGGCCTATTTGCAGCAAGATATCAGCATTGTCTGGATTTTTAATTTCTCAAATGGTGCTGATGCATTGGTAACCCGACCAGAAATAACTGAGTTATCCGAACTTGCGCATAAAAACATAGGCGCGGAGCAAACGGCATTAGGCCAGTACTTTCTGAGCAGAATCCTTGAAGAAGCCGGGCTAGAAAGAAAGGAGCTCAAGGTGAAAAACATGGATATTAGTCAACATGAAGAAAGTATGCTCAAAGGCACAGTCGATGCCGTAATCACGTTTGATCCCGTCCTTCGGAGTCTTTCTAAACAAGGGTTTAAGGTCTTGTTCGACTCCTCTGATTTGCCCAATGAAATTATTGACGTATTGGTTGTTAAAAATCATGTACTGGAGACCAACAAAACTCAACTCAAACAGTTTATTCAAGGACTCGACCGAATACGGAAAGATATTCAAAACAACTTTGAAACCCACTCTGCTTTCTTGAACCGTCGCTTAAAGCTGAACTCAAATGAAGTAGCAGAAGTATTCGCAGACTTAGTCATACCATCCCCCCAACAGCAATTGGCGGTGTTTTCGAAGCGGGAAGAGTTGCAGCACTTGTTCGAACGGTACGCTCGAATTCTAAATATTGAGGATCTTGCCAGTTGTCGATGCGAGCAACTGGTCAACACCGAACTTTTGGAGCAGTTAAGTGAAGATTAAGCTGACTCACCTGCCATTTTACAACGCGGCAATTTCCCTGATTTTCACCTTAATTCTCGTGGTTATCGTGTTCGAGTTGACATTGAAAGAACAACTTGTGAGCCAGCAACTGGAAAGTGAGACGGCACACGTAAGAAGTCAGATATATCAGATGGAAAACTTCATCAATAACGACCAAACGACGGAACTCAGAAACCTCATCGCGAACCTCACAGCGTTGCCTATTTATCAGGATATATTGGTTATTCGCGAGGACTGGCAAGTCTTAGGTTCCAGTCAAGTCAGGCACGAAAATTTGCACTTAGTTGATGTTACTCCTGAACTCGTTGCGTATGTGACTCAGGTGGTCGACCAAGGATTCACTTCGAAAGAGATCGTAGACGGCAACCACCTTCTTTACCGCATCCCCGACCCTGCCGACTTTAACAAAAATAAAGCATTTATTTCTGTCACGCTCGATCTATCTAAGATCTCAGATAACGCCAAACTCGTGCTAACAAATGACCTGATTGTGTTTTCATTCGCCACTGTATTTATGGCGCTTGTTCTGTATTTATCAACAATTAAAGTGTTAAAGAAAAGGCTTCGCAGAATAGAAGAGTCACTCATTGATTTTACTCAAGGTAACCGTGTTCAAAGGCTATCTCAACGTCACACCAGTGATTTTAAAAATCTCGAAAAAACCATTAACAAAATGTTAGACGAACTGGATAGCGAACAACGCTCTTTAGTGGAAGAAAAAGATTTTTCTAATATCTTACTCAATTCCATTTCAGATGGCTTAGTTACAACCGATGAAACAGGAAAAATCATCGTTGTTAACCGTTCCGCTGTGGCTATTTTTGGCTACGACTACGAAGAGGAGTTGCTTAACCAAGATATCGTTAAGTTAGTTCCATCAGAATATCGATCTGCACACCAGAAAAAGTTCTTCTCGGGTCATTCGCACAATACCTCCGGGATTTTGAACAAATTAAGAGAAGTTGAAGGCATCAAAAAAGATGGAACCAGAGTTCCTGTATCAATCACTATTGTTCAAAATACACGCAAAGGAAAGGTGTTCTTTACCGCGTTTATAAATGATCTGACGGAGTCCAATAACTACAGACGGTCAATGGAAAAAATTGCTTTCTCTGACGGTCTGACTGAATTACTCAACATAAACGGTTTAAAGCGGAAGTTGTCTCAGCAACCTCTTAGCGGTTATTTGGCGCTGATTGAACTCAATGATTTGAAAGTCATCAACGAAGGGTATGGTTATGAATTTGGCGATAAGTTAGTCACTCAATTTGCACAATCGCTGAAAGAGATGCAGCACGAGAAATGCACTATTGCGGCAGCAACGGGCGGAAGGTTTCTTATCCATACTCAACTGCCGCCATCAGACTTCACTTCAAAGTTGAACAGTTTTCGCCACAAAGTGACCTATATCTTTGATCTGCCATTCAAACTCGATCTGAAATGCAGTTACATTCGACTGAACAACGAGTCTTCATTTGACGTACAACTGCGCTTCTGTCGAATAGCACTGAGAAATGAAGCGTCGGCATCACCAGATCAATTTGTGGAAGTCGACGTCGATTGGATTAATCGGCGAGCATACCAGTCTAGGTTGCAGCAGAGGCTTAGTAATGCCATTTCAAACGAGCAGCTGTTTTTCCACTTCCAGCCAAAGTTTTCTTCATTTAGTAAAAAAATAGTCGCCGCCGAAGCATTGATTCGCTGGAAAGCCAACGATGAATTTATTCCTCCAGCCAAGTTCATCCCTATTGCTGAAAATAGTCATTTGATGCCACACATTGACCAATATGTTATATCCTTAGCATGCCGTTCCATCCGTCATTGGTTAGACCAAGGACTGGATGTTGTTCCAATTGCGATCAACTTGTCTTCCAAGTATTTGTTCCTAGACACCACCATCAATTACATCTTCGAAAAAGTCGGAGAGTACAGTGTCCCTCCAGAGCTGCTAGAGATCGAAGTCACAGAGTACGGACTCATCAATGATTTTGAAAAAACAGCTGAAAACATGCAGCGCTTGCAAAACTCAGGGTTAAAACTGGCAATTGATGACTACGGCACAGGGCACTCGAATCTAGAGACCGTTGCGGCATTACCGATTCAAAATCTTAAAATCGACCAAGCTTTTATTAAGCGTGCACTCGGTTCCGACAAATCAAAAGCCATCTTGGAAAATATTGTTGACCTCGCCCATGCCCTCAAAATTGAGCTCACCGCTGAAGGGGTCGAAACCCAAGAGCAATTCGACTACATGCGGTCACTGCATTGCCACTACATTCAGGGGTATCTGCTAAGTAAACCTCTTGAAGAGTCGGATTTTCTCGAAAAATTACGCGAGCAAAACGCACTTGTAAGTACTGGTTAACAGGTAAACCCTGACAATTATCTTATTACCCTTTGACATTTCCCTAAAAAAACGCCAAAAGTAGTGGGTTAATCCCGACCTACCTCGGGATACTTTTGGAGAATAACAATGAAAAAAAGAATTCTAGCGGCTTCCATCGCGGCATTATTGCTTGCTGGTTGCGGCAATAAAGAACAAGTACAAACGGCGGAAACTCAAGCGCCTGCGGGTAAAGCGGAACTGGGCACTTTCGGTGTTGATTTATCGGCACGTAACCTAGACGTAAAACCTGGCGACGACTTCTTCATGTACGCCAGCGGCACATGGTACGACAATTACGTTATGCCTGCGGACAAAACGCGCTACGGTGCATTCGCAGCATTGCACGAGCGCAGTGAAAAGCGTGTAAAAGAGATCATTGATGAGTTATCAACTAAATCTGATCTAAACGCTGAAGAAAAGCTCGTTGCTGATTTCTACAACGCCTACATGGACGTTGAAACGATTAACAAGCTTGGCGTAACGCCAATTCAAGGCACTCTTGACCAAATCGCAGCGATTAAAACCACAGACGATTTAACCGTAGTATTTGGTCAAAACTGGTTAAAAGACACTGCGAGCCCTATTTGGGGTGGCATGTGGTTTAACCGTTTAGATCCTAACAAATATGAAATGTCTGTTGGCGCAGGTGGTTTAGGTCTACCAGACCGCTCTTACTACTTGGTCGACAGCGAACGTTTCCAGAAAACTCGTGAAGCATACGTTGCCCACATCTCTAAGATGTTAAAACTGGCTGGCGTAGAAGACGACGGTTCAAAAGCGCAGGCGATTTTGGCGCTTGAAACTAAGATGGCGGAAGGTCATTGGCCACGTGAAAAACGTCGTAACCGCGATTTAACGTTAAACCAAATTGAACGTGCTGATTTAAACAAAGAATACCCGGGCTTTAACTGGGATCTTTATTTTGAACAGTCTGGTTACAAAGTACCTCAGTTGAACATGTCTCAACCTGAGCCAATCCGCAACATGATTGCGCTAATCAATTCTGAAGATTTGAGCGTTTGGAAAGACTACTTGACCTTCCACACGATCTCGAGCAACTCAGACTTGTTATCTGAAGACATTTACCAAGCTAACTTCGAATTCTTTGGTAAAGAGTTAAGCGGTCAGCAAGAGCCTCGTCCTCGCTGGAAGCGTGCGGTTTCTGAAATGTCAGGTACTCAATCGCTTGGTTTTGCCATTGGTAAAGTTTACGTAAAACGTTACTTCCCTGAGTCGTCAAAAACTCAAATGGCTGAGCTAGTTGAAAACCTGCGCACGGCGTTAGGTCAACGCATTGACAACCTAGATTGGATGGGTGAAGAAACTAAAGTAAACGCCAAAGCGAAATTGGCGGCGTTCAACCCTAAAATCGGTTACCCAGATGTTTGGCAAGAGTTTGACGGCTTAACGATCAGCAGCAACGACTTGTACGGTAACATCCAAAACTTGCGTCAATTCTTCCAAAACGAAAGTGTTGAACAAGAGCTGAAGAAAACAGACCGTAATCGTTGGGGCATGACGCCACAACGCGTAAACGCTTACTACAACTCATCGTTTAACGAAATCGTATTCCCGGCTGCGATCTTACAGCCGCCATTCTTTGATCCAAATGCAGATCCAGCGGTTAACTACGGCGGCATCGGCGCGGTTATCGGTCACGAAATGGGTCACGGCTTTGACGACCAGGGTTCAAAATCGGACGCTAACGGTATTCAGCGCAACTGGTGGACAGACTCTGACCGTGCAGCGTTTGAAGCGAAAGCCGATAGCCTTGCCGAGCAGTACAGCAAATACGAGCCTATCCCAGATAACTTCGTAAACGGCCGCAACAGTCTTGGTGAAAACATCGGTGACGTAGGTGGTCTTGCTATGGCTTATCACGCATACAAGCTAAGCCTAAACGGTAAAGAAGCACCGATCATTGATGGCCTAACTGGCGACCAACGTTTCTTCCTAGCTTGGGCGCAAGTATGGAAAGAGAAGCGTACGGAGCAAAGCATGTTGAACCAGCTAAGAGCCGGTACTCACGCGCCAGGTCAATTCCGCGCACTTGCACCGCGTAACCACGACGCTTGGTACGAAGCATTTGACGTTAAGCCAGGTGACAAGCTTTACTTAGCGCCTGAAGAGCGTGTACGTATTTGGTAATTCGTTACTGAAGTTGAAAAAGGGAGCCTCTGTGCTCCTTTTTTTTATTGTTGGATTTTATTTTTGCAATCAGTGAAATAATTTTTCTCAACTCAGGTCTATTTGTGCTCTGTTGTAACTTGATGGGAAACACATGAATACTGAGCAAACTAAACTCGCCTCGAGCCTAATTCTTAGCTTTACCTTTTTATTGTTGGGGGCTTCGTTCATTCTGGGTGCAAATGCCAATGCCATCGGGCGTATTGTTGACTTTTATCAAGTGAACTCGTTGCTGTCCGTCGAGCTGGCAGCGACTTTGATTGGCCTTTCCATTGTAACTGCAGGGCTGTTAGTCAGCTTTAGTCTGTTCTCAAACACAGCTCGCCCGTATGCCATAATATTGCTGGCGTTGGTCAGCGTTGTGCCGTTGCTGTCACTGCTCAGTGAATCGCGTTGGATGACCCAACTCGGCGGTTTCCCAGTCATAGGTTCCGGTCAGGGCATCATCAAGTACTTTGCGCTTATGCCAGTGTTGATGTTTTTATTCTTTAAGGAACAGATATCAAGTCGCGTTCACGTCTGGTTTAACTTCGCTGCGGTGGCGAGCGTGCTCATCTGGATAGGCTCAATGAAATTCTATGCATTCGAGGCCAAAGGCATCGAGCCGCTAGTTGCCAATTCACCACTTATGTCTTGGATGTACCAAGTTTGGGATCTGCAAACGGTCTCGAACATTATCGGCGTTTACGATCTAGTCGCCGTAATCGTCCTTGCAGCTGGCATCGCAATGCGTCATCAGTTGCTACTTATCATTGGCTTTGCGACTGCGGCGGCGGTGTTTGTAACCACCCAGACCTTTATCTTTACGACCGGCGGTGGCGTCAGCAGTGAAACCTTATTAACGGGTTTGAGTCAGTTTGTGATCAAGGACTTATGGTATGTCATTAACCTGTTGATCATTGCCCACTTTACCCTGCCGCAACAACAGAACTAACCGCTCATTAAACGTTTGGCGCTGGAGTTTTCATCGCCAAACGCTAAAATGCGTTTTTTCCTTCTTTGAGAAACGCTATGTCCGTCGAATCCCAGCTAAGTGAATCGCTCGGTGAATTGTTAGGCGATCGCTCAATCGAGCTTCACGAACAAATCCAATCGCTGTGGAGTGGCTATGGGCAAGTCGTTAGAGTGTTCAGCCCAAAGCACAACTGCCATTACGTGGTAAAAGTCATTGGCACCCAACAACCGCAAAATCACCCAAGGGGCTGGAACTCTTCCAAAGGCCACCTCAGAAAAGTGCGGTCTTATGAAGTTGAAACCGCGTTTTATCAGCACTATGCCGAGCAGACCAACAGCGCCTGCAAAGTGCCAAAACTGATTGCACATACGCAGACCGACTTCGGCCGACTACTGGTGTTAGAAGATCTCGACGATGCTGGCTTTGCCGTGAGAAAGGATGAAGCCTCTGCAACGACCCTACCGCTGGCCATTAGGTGGCTTGCTCACTTCCACGCACTTTTTATGACAAAGAGTGCAGACGCGCTGTGGCCAATTGGCACCTATTGGCACTTGGATACTCGCGAAGATGAGTGGAGAAAGATGACAGACGGTCCACTCAAGCAACACGCTCGAGAGATTGCCGAGCAGTTAAATAGTGCCCAGTTCCAAACATTGGTTCATGGTGACGCAAAGTTTCAAAATTTGTGTTTTCATTTAGACGGTACAACCGTTGCTGCAGTCGATTTTCAATACGTTGGCCAGGGCGCGGGGGTAAGAGATCTGGTGTGTTTACTGGCGGGATGTTTGACCGATGAGGCGCTGTTTGAGTTGCACGAACAAACGGTTGCCAGCTATTTAACAGAGTTAAAGGCGGCGCTTTCGGAGTATCAGCCTAATCTAGATGCCGGAGCAATTTGCCAAGAATACCAGCGACTAATACCGCTCGCTTGGGCCGACCTTCACCGGTTTTTACTCGGCTGGGATCCAGACAGCTGGAAAGTAACTCCGTTCATGGAGCGCATGAGCAAACATGCCATCAACAGTATGGCAAGCAACAAACTAACAAGCGACAGAGATTGAGAATTGCAAATAAAAAACGCCGGTCAATGCCGGCGTTTTTGATGATCTAATAACGTTCGTATCGGCCGCGTTGTGGCCTTTGGGAAATGGGGGCGATCAGCAAATAGAATATCCATGCAAACCATGAAATAAATATCAGCGCCAACAGCCAAGCCACTTTTTCACGGCCGGTTGTGCGGTCCGAGGTTGCAACTAAAATGAATGGTAGCAACCAAAAAAACAGAAAGATAGAACCAATCACTAAACTCCACATGCTACTAACCTCCTTTGGTTTTTAACTGCAAACTTATTGTTTAGGCGAGTTAAATGCCGACTTAAGTTGTTCGGCAAACGCCATAAACTTCTCCTTTATCGTGCGTTTAATTTTGATCTCAATCGAGCCCAAAATAGACGTACCTTCAATCACAATCGTTGGCGCCTGACGGTGCGCAATCGATGGGCATTTGTTTTCTACCGAGCCCAAAAAGTCGAAGGTCTTACAAACAACATTGACGCCCTCTGGAACGTAAATTTCATCGCTACTCAACACACTCATGACCTCAATGGTAATGGTCTGGTGATGAAAAATTGCGTCGGTAAAGTCCAACTCAACCGAACCCAATACATTCAATACCTTGAGTTTCTTAGGTACGTGCCACTGCCCACTGCGCTCCGACGATCCTAAAATACAATTGATCCGACTCACTTCTTCTGCCGGCGCTGGCCCGTAGTTTGGCGTAAACTGAAATTCTTTGGTCGACTCGTATCTTGGATCAACGTCCATTTCCAAATCCGCCGCCAAATCAACAATTTCTTGGTGCGAGCTCGATGCCATAGCCTCGTCCAAACGACGTTCAAACGCCTCAGAGGAAATAACGCCACGGCTGTAGTTAAAAATAAGCTTGTCGACGGTTTCTTCGCGAACTTGCTCAATGGGTCGATCTTCGAGTTTTACGCTCATGATGGGCTCCGTTTTCATAGACGCAATCTAATTCGTATTTATAGTGATGTAATAAGCAACAACCAAACCAATATTTAATTGCTTATATTTCATAAGTTTATATTTTTGGGTAATTCTTCGACAAGTGACAAATGTCACTAATTAGCGATATCGACTAATTTTCGACATATTTTACAACAGTGGCTTTGCCTAATTTCAATTTCACTATTCTGCGGTGTAAAACTCAATGCTGCCGTTCTCGGAGCTTTTATTCCGATACATTGCCGTATCCGCTCGTTTGATCAGCTCTGAGACTGAAAGCTCGCCGTTGTCACAAAACGCAACGCCGATACTGGCCGATACTTCAATGTCCTGACATATCGACTTGGCGAAGGTCGACATTTTGCGTTTGAGTTTCTCTGCAAGCTCTCTGATGTTATCGACACTCAAGTGTCCCACCACAGCGACAAGAAACTCATCACCGCCAATGCGGCTGACTAAGTCTTGCTCTCTGACGCTGTGTTTAATCGCTTTGGCTGCGGCTTTGATCACATCATCGCCAATGTCATGCCCTAAGGTGTCATTGACGGTTTTGAAGTTGTCTAAATCAACAAACACCAACGCCGCAGTGGTTTGTTGGCGCTGGGCTTCCTGCAATTTTTTGTCAATAAAATCGAAAGCAAAGGCACGGTTGTATAAACCAGTTAAGTGATCGTGCGTCGCTTGATAGAGAATATGCGCCTCTTTCGACTTGTGCTCGGTGACGTCGCGCACCAGCATGATGTAACGATTCGCACTGGGTTTGGAAATCCGAGCTTCAAACCACTTCATGGTGTCTTGCACAATCAGCCGATATTCAACCAATTCAATGTCGCCGTCGATGCGAGACTTCTCCAAGCCCGCACTTATTTTCGAGGCTGCTTCAATTGGCAACACTTTGCACATGGACTGACCCAAAAACTGCTCGGGAGGCACATACAAATCGTGGGCATTGCCAGCTCTAAACTCGGTGATGACGTAATCTTGATTGAGGACAAACACTAAATCGGGAAAGACGCCAAAGATCTCTTCGACGGTAATTGACAGCGGAGACAATGTCTCTGCATGACCGGACTGACTATCGAACATGCCGCCTCCTTATGACTCCCTTATGTACGACACCTAAAGTAAAGCAGATCGGGCGGCTGCTTGTCGAATTATTCGCCGAAATTTGACGATTGCACTATGGCCGTTTACCAGCCGCCTTTGGCAAACTGACGGTGAACTTTGCGCCGTTTAGCACCCCATCATTCCCGACATTCATACTGCCGTTATGCCAATGCAAAACACGCTGCACAATAGCCAAGCCGATGCCGTACCCTTTGTGGCTCGAGGCTCCTCGGACAAACGGTTTGAGGATCTTCTCCCGTTCTTCCTCGGCAATGCCCGAACCATCGTCGCTGACACTCACTCTTATGCCATCCCCAAGTTCAGAGACGGTGATCACCACTTGCTGCTGACAGTGTTGCAATGCGTTCTGCAATAGGTTCTTAAACAACATAGACAGGTAGTTACCGTCCGCTTCCACCACCAAATCATTGGCGGCGTGATTGACGAGTTTAACCTCAGCCTCGGTTTGCCTCGATGCCACGACTTGTTCGAGCAGTGGTAGTACTTTAAGCCGCGATTTGTCTAACGAGATCAGGTTTTGATCTAAACGAGCGTAATTGAGCAGAATTTCAACCAACTCGATCATTTCATCGACATTCTTGCTGATCCTCTGCTCAAACTTTTTCCGCAATTCCGGATCCGATTCTTCTTGCAATGTGTCGATACCAAATCGAATTGTCGCCAACGGGGTTCGCAAATCATGAGACACCGCGCTGCTGAGCAGTTTGACGTCGGCAACGAGGTCACTGATCCTCTGCGCCATGTGGTTAAATTCTTGCTCAAGATCCCGAATGTATGAGACAGAGCCCACCGAGACCCGCTGTTGTAAATCGCCCTGACCAAACTGTTGTGCGGCACTGCGCAGTGCTAACAAACGCGTGATCAGTGGGTAGAGCCACAGCAGCATTAACAATAAGAGCGAAAGATAAAACAGGCTTGTAAACAGGTACTGCTTAAACGTACTGCCGCGCTGCTGATTAATGGCGGTGCTAGTCAATACCAGATAAGACTGCGAGGCATCGAGAAAGTAGTAAATGGAAATATCTTGATCGCTGGCCAAAATTAGCGGTTCGCCTGCCAGAAGCGGGGTTTCTATGTCTTTTGGCAAAGCCAAACTCTGACGCGACTGCAACGATATTTGATAGTGACCCGCATTGGGCCAATTTGCCAACAGCGTTTGCATTTGCTCGAAGTCATAATCACCATTGCTGAACATAGTTCTTAAGTCTTCACCAAAGTGCTCCATCGCCGTCACCGCAGTGAGCGGAGCTTGCGCGTCATTTTGTTGGTATTGCCGAAACAAGTGATCAAACAACCAGCCCAAACCGACAGTGGCAACAAACACAGCGCTGATCAGCGATACTGCCAAAATGCGCATTACCAAGCATCCTTAACGAATAGATAACCTTTGCCCCAAACCGTTTTTATTCGATAAGGCGCACTGGCATCGTCTTCGAGTTTTTTCCGGAGTTTTGAAATGCGGATATCGATGGAGCGATCAAAACCGTCGTAATCAAACCCTCGAAGCTCACTGACCAGATCTTTGCGGCTGATCACTTCACCGGCGTTCGTCGCTAACACCCACAATAGCTCAAATTCTTTTGACGACACTTGAGCGTCTTTACCCGCCAAAGTCACCACCTGCGTACTTTGGTTAATCTCAAGTGCGCCAAACGTCAGGGTCGTTTCCTTAACTTGTTGTGTGGCATGATGCTCTCTTAACTGCATCAATTGTTGCTGTCGTTTTAACAACATATTGATCCGCGTTAATAGCGCTCTTGCTCGCACGGGCTTAACAAGGAAGTCATCTGCGCCCATTTCCAGACCAAGCACTTCGTCTATTTCCTCGTCGCGAGCGGTGATCATGATGATGCCTTTGCTGTAATGCGGGCGTACTTTTTTACAGACCTCAAGGCCGTCTAAGCCCGGTAACATGCCGTCGAGTAAGACGATGTCCGGATCTAGACTTAAAATTAGCTCCACCGCCTCATCGCCTCTGGTCGTGTGAGTCACTTCAAAGCCGCGCAATCGCAGGTAATCACATACCCACTCTGCCAAGGCAAGATCGTCCTCTACCAATAAAATATGTGCGTCGTTTTGTTCTGTCATATCGTTCCGTTGTGAGACTCAAAGCAACGGCGGTTAAAATATCCGCCACCACATTCTCGGTTGACCCTTTTTCTGATGAACCCAAGTCACCTTTAATTGCTGCGTTGCGACCGCCTCATTGCCATTTTCAATCATCAGCGAAAACTCAATGTTTTCATCAGAGGCAAATTCTCGATTGTAGCGACCACTGCGCTTTTGTCGCCAACACATCAATGGTTTGCTTTGCTGCGAAGAATACAAACAATAATTACCGGGCGCAGGCAACTGCCAAGTGAGCGTTGCATCCACATAACAGGTTTGCCCCTGAGTCAGCGCCACACATTGTTGCGGGGCGAGTGCAAGTGCCGGCTCCGCTTCGACTTCGGTGTCAGCCAAGGCTTGTCCTGATAACGCTATCGACATTAGGCCGGTGAGCGTTATCACCGACCTAAATATCTTTGTTTTCCATGTTATTAACATAGCTCTACGCCTTAGTTAAAACACAAACGTTAACAGTAAACCAGAGCGCGAACCGTCAATCGAGGTATCGTCTGTCGAGCGCTGGCTCGGGTATTTGTTATAAGAGGTAAATGCGCCCAATACCCAATCTTTGTTCAGGGCGTATTCAAATCCCAACTCTGCCGACGTGTTAACGCGGTCTTCGTCATTCAGTCCTTCCGGCTGACCATAACCCACCACTTCCTGCGATTGGTACTGCGCACCCAAACTGCCGTAGATGTTCCAGTTTTTTAATTGCCAGTAATGGGTATATGAAATTGATGCTTCGATGCCATCGTCGCCATCATTACCGCGGGCATATGGGCTGAAGATGAATTGCAATTGGCTGTTATCAAAGTAGCCGGTTGCTCTTACGCCACCGCGGCGGTGCTCGTTGCGGTTTTGCACTTCACGCAAACCTTCAACCTTTTCGGTATTGGTTTGTTTGTAGAGATCGAACGACCAAGTATCGCTGTTGTAGAAATTCAGACCCCAAGCGTTGGTTGCGTACAAACCGTGCAGGCGACGAGAATTTAACCCCGGAGATTCAACAAAAAGACCGGCGATTTGAATTCGATAAGAAAAGTGTGAATCAAATGCCGTGTGGCTTTCTTCTGGCATCGAGTGAATGTCGTCGCCGACACTGGTGACTGCACTGTAAGCCAAATAAAAACCATCTCTGTCATTTAGGCGCTTCACCTTAGTGCGGAAAGACTTGTCTTTATCTTTGATTCGCACTTTGTCTTTTCTGTATTTTACGTAAAAGGTCTCGCCATCAACATCTTTAGCGCCTTCGTCTTCTTTGCCATTAACAGTATAAGTTTCTCTGTCATCGCTGAGCGTGATTTTTTTGAAACGGCTGCGGGTTTTAGTCTCAGGATTGCGTTCTTGCTCAATCCGCTGTTGTTGCTCTGCGGCTTCTTTTTCCAATGTTTGTTCGGTTTGCTCCGCAGGCTCAGTTGGTTCGGTAGCCATTGCACTCGGTGCAAACATAAGTGCAGACGCCATTGCCGCCGCAACGAAAGATAGTGTGAAAGTTTTGTTGTGTGTATTTTCCATAATTTCTGTGCAACTTGTTGTCTTTAAGTGCTTATCACTTTATTGCACAGGATATCAAAAAGACGTATCCGTTTAGCAACTAAATGTATCTATTTGTATCTTCACCCACTTGGACTTTTCAAAATGTGATGAGTGGTCCCCACAAAATAAACAAAATGCCTCATACATTTGCATGTTTACGCGGGATTCGGCAAAGTACTTTCATCTTCTTTGCTCTTCAGCAAAATTAACCATTTGTGTTTAAGGAAAACCACATGGCTTTTGATTATGGCTCGATAGATCTCGGCCTTAAGAACCCCTTTAAGTTAGAAGGAAAAACCGTCGCAATCCGAGGTGCTATCCAAACCTTAGTAGCAATTGGCTTGCTCGTAGTCGCTTCCTCTGAAGTAAAACAAGACCCTATTACCGGCTGGATCCTCATGGTGTTTGGTATGCTGACTTTAGGTTTTGGTCTAAAGGCCCTGGCAACCGGCATTTACGCGACATTGCGTTATTTTGTCGGTAGAAATCATCCAACCTCTCTGGCCTACAACCACGCCAAGTCAGAGACCTCCACCGCAGTTCAGGAAATGAACGACGTTGCTTACAAAGCAAAAACATTGGAAGAAATGTTGGTCGGCAGAAAAAACAGCACCTTTGTTGAGCCGATTGGTTTTCTGGCGCGGTTGCTTCATAGCTTTCTACCTAAACTGCTTTACATGCCATACCCAATACGCAACCTAGCCCAACGTTTGTTCGGCTCCTGGGTCAGTACATTGGTTGGCTTAATCGCATACGGTTTTGTTGCTTTTGTATCGCTTGCAGGGTTTGCCGGAGAAGCGGGAGAGCTCGCGTTTCCTGTCTACAGTGGATTCCTGATGTTGTATATCTTGTGGTCATGGCGCTCGTCAGGCCGCCCAATAGAACGCAACGCTGAGCACAATATCGAAGCCCTTGGCGGTGTGACACTGGCAAAAATAATTTCATTGTCGTTTGTGTTGCCTATTCTGATTGGCCTAGTCCTTTCGTACGTGATGACAGAGCAAAACATCAGTAAAGCACAAATTGACGAGCTCATGACGCAACTGCCCGACTTCTACGTTGGCTTATACCTGGTTGCTATTTTGCTCATGGCCTTAGCCTGCACCGCGGTATTGATGGTCATGTTAAAAGCAAGGTTGACGTCAGTGAATCCAGCGACAGAAGTGTCGGAGCTACGAGAAAACTGGCAAGAGTCGGTGCACCCCGATGAAATCTTTATTAACTTAGACAACCTAGTGATGGCGAATCGTCGTTACAAAGAAGTACCTAACCGAGTGTATCGAGAACTCGACCCTCAGCTGCAGGAACAAGCAGAAGGCAAAGGTGGATTCAAAGGCGAAATGATTCAAGAGATCCAACCTAAGTTTCAACCACTTGAGCTTGGCGCTAAGTTCCAATCATGCAGAAAACTCGCGCTGTTCTCAGGCAACTTGCTGTACTTAATTGCCATTGGATTTACCTTACTGTTTGCTTACGCTGTGGTCGACCTCAGTCAATTTGTTGTTGACAAAGACATTACCGAGATTCAACAAGTGTTCTCCGCAGAAACGGGTATCGCCTTCAGTGAGCTTTTGGTCACGGCTTTCCACTTTGCATTTATTGGGGTATTGATTCGAGCTTTTGCGCAACTGCTAACCACCAGCGCTCACTTGTTTTTTGCGGAAATGCAGTTCGAATCGCTGTTGGTGTATTTCAAATGTGAAGGCACATTTACCGAGTCTAAAATCTCGACCGGTACCGGCATTCACGATAGCACTCGCTCCGAAAACATTCTGGTTCGCAGCAGCATTACACCGTGGGTGATTGTCTCAAAAGTCGTCACAAGCACATTTGCTGCCACCGGCGTTAGAAACTTAGAGCATCCAAGACACATCTTGGAAATGCACAAAGACGACGCTCAGTTAGCAGCTATTAAAGACGACGTTATTGGTTTCCTCAAAGACAGAGAATCTATTGCATCGATTACCAGTGAGAGAGATCTGGGCAACGCCTCGCAGTTGTATCAATTGAACCAGCAAACGCGCGCCACGCCATCCGAACCGCAAAATCGGTTAACGGAAGAAGAACAAGCTGGCTACCTGCGCCGCGAAGAAGACTTAGGCGACAAGGATTAAAAAAGTAGTTTGGGGCGATACACGCCCCATCGTCCAAGACTCCAAACCAACACAGTCATTACCAAAAACCGCCGTCATTCCCAATAACAGCCGTCATTCCCAACTTGATTGGGAATCCATTTGCGCAGGGTACTAACCGGGTACATAGGTTACAAAACAAACCCACAACATAGGTAGCAGGCATCAATTTCAAATCATTCTCAAGGTCAGCTATGAGCACAAAGCTGCCCTTGAGTTATCCGCTGGAGATCCCCGCCTTCGCGGGAATGACTTTTTAGCTCTGAACTTACGAAGTTTACCTTAGAGCGAACCTTCCGCTTCCGTCACTTAATTTATAGAACTTTTACGATTAAGTTACGTCTATTTAAGGACTTAACGCCAATAACTTTTTTTTGAAGAATGGACTCCATATGAATTTAAGCTTAAACAAGGCACTATTTTTTCTCATTATCAGCTTTGTGGCCAACTTCTGTTTTGCTGCCGAAGGAACAGAAAATGCGAATCATACTCTTGGTTACAAATGGGGCTTTGCTGACTTGACCTCAAATGTGAAGCTCGAAGATAAGGCTACAGAACCACTTTTCGAAAGCTTTTACTACAGCTATGAGTTTAACCCCAATGTATCTATTATTGTTGGTGCAACGAGTGGCCACACATCTTGTATTGTTATATGTGTATCAGGTACTCGCTACTTTGATTACAAAAGTAAAAATCTTGGGCTGATACTTTCAATGCCGATAGCAGAACAATTACGAGTCTATGGCCAAGTAAGTGTAGTACACTACAAATTCAAATATTCTGGAGGCGACAGGCCAAGTTATGAAGATGACGGATACGGTTCATTGCTAGCAGTAGGTATCGAATATCGATTTAAAAATGGTTTCGGAGTTGGCCTCGAACAAACGTTACAGGAAATGGGTGACTTATCTGGTATGGGGACTGTTTTGAACTTAAGCTATAAATTCGATTTCCAATGATCGAATACGGCGCTTTGATGACGACTAGTGTATATCATAGCATTCTGAGCTAAACAGTTTCAGTTTTCACTAACCCTTTATACGTTTGTTACTGTCTCTGACGGAGAAAAACCAAACAGCCTTTTGTACTCGCGACTGAATTGTGAAAAGCTGTTGTAGCCAACTTGATAACTCGCTTCTGTCGCTTGCATCCCCTGAGTCAACAACACTTGCGCCCTTCGTAGTTTGGTGGATTTAATGTATTGGTTAGGTGGCAGCTCATGTTGGTCATATCAGCAAGTTCATTGACTTGAATCGTCCTGTCCATATGGTCGTGTATGTAATTGACGGCACGAGAAATGGGTTGTATCTGACCATATTGATTCAACAATATACGCAGCTCTGTACCGTACTCACTGGTTAGCAATCGGTAATAAATTTCGTCGCTGATGGACTCACCTAATATCTCCGCATCCATCGGTTCATCTGCTGCGTCCAGCATTTTGTTGAATAACTCAACAACTTTTTCTGGTGCAGGCCCGGTTACCACACTACTGGCGCTTGTTAATGTATTCATTTTCAATTTCGGATTGGCGCGCTCCATTTTTAAGATCATATCAGCCAATTTCACCAAATCGATTCGCATTGCCGCGGACAAAAGAGGCTTGTCGGACGTTGCTTGAGTAATTTCAGTTTCGACCGGTAATGGCAAAAAAATGATGAAGATGTCACCAACAGAATAACTGAACACCTCATCACCTATGTGGCAGTTTTTGGCTCCTTGTACAACGACACAAATCATCGGTTCATACAGAATCGGTATCGGTTCATGAATGTGATTTGCCTTGAATACACAGCCTCCAGAGACAGGAAGACTCTTAATCACACTCTCTTCAGCATGTTTTAACACTTTTTCTGCAAGTTGTTGAAGGTTGTTTTTCATCATTTCACCATGTTCGAAACTCAGATGTAACTTTAGTACCAATTTAATTTGGAGTCATTTGAAAATCCAACAATGCGAACGATTGTGCATCTAATCGGTCTTTTTGAATCTCACAATAATCATTAAACAAACCTATAGTGCACATCAGCAACGAAACACGACTTGGAGCAAAACATGTTAGATTTTAATTTCTATAACCCGACACATATTGTATTTGGTGCAAATCGCCTAGCGGAACTTGACCAACTCATTCCGGCAGGTGCCAAAGTAATGATCACCTTCGGGGGCCAAAGTGCGAAGAAATTTGGCACGATTGACGCGGTAACCAAAGCATTAAAAGGCAGAGAAATTGTTGAATTTGGCGGAATTGAGGCCAACCCTGAATTCGACACATTGGCAAAGGCCGCTGATTTAGTCAAAAATGAGAATGTAGACTTCTTGCTCGCTGTGGGTGGAGGATCAGTTATGGACGGCACTAAGTTCATTGCTCTTGCTGCAAAGATGGAAGCCGCCGACTATGGCAGCATCTTCACTCACGGTTTTGCACCAGTGCCGGCAGAAGAGGTGGTACCCTTGGGTTGTGTTGTAACGCTTCCAGCAACAGGCTCCGAAGCCAATGCCTTTGGAGTAGTTACAAAAGACCATCATAAATTGCCGTTTATGTGCCCTTTGGTTTATCCAACCTTCTCATTCCTTGATCCGGAGTTAACCAAAACACTGCCTACCAAACAAATTGCAAATGGCGTAACCGATGCCTTTGTTCATGTAGTTGAGTACTACTTAACATATCCGGTAAATGCCAAAGTACAAGACCGTATCGCCGAAGGTGTGTTACAAACATTAATTGAAGACGGCCCAGTAACTTACAAGAACAACGAAGATATAGAAGCTCGTAAAAACTTTATCTGGTCTGCTACAAATGCGCTCAATGGCTCCATTGGGGCGGGTACGCCGGGTGACTTTGCAACTCACATGATTGGTCACGAGTTGACGGCGTTGTATGGTATCGATCACGGCCGTACTCTAGCGATCGTACTACCGTCGCTATTGCGTGAACGCAAGAGTCAAAAACAACAAAAGTTACTGCAATTCGCTGAGCGTGTATGGCATATCACTGATGGCACTGACGATGAGAAGATAGAGCTAGCAATTGATAAAACCCAGCAATTCTTCAATTCACTTGACGTACCAACCACGTTAGGCGCCTATGAGATTGGTGATGAAGGTATTGATAAAATCATAGCTAACCTTGAAAAACTGGGTATGACAGCACTGAGTGAGACGGGAGATTTAACCTTAGATATCGTTCGTAAGATCTTGGTGGCGGCAAAGTAGCCGAGACACTTCGAGTATAAAGAAAGTCCTTTCCAGAGGCACAGACGACAATCACTATTCGGCGGAAGGTTTCAACTGCCATAAAAACAAAAGGCGCCCAAACGGGCGCCTTTTTTAGGTGATAGATAGCAGCGTTTACACGGCTTGCTGAACAATGACTTGGTCGGCTTTTTTCGTGTAATGGTCCATTTTATGGAAGTTCAGATAGCGATAAGTATCTGCCGCCGTCAGGTCGATTTGCTTGGCGTATTCCATATACTCCGCAGGTGTTGGGATCTTGCCCATAATGGCCCCCGCAGCCGCAAGCTCCGCTGAGGTCAAATACACATTTGCTCCCGTTCCCAATCGATTCGGGAAGTTACGGGTAGAGGTCGACAGCACAGTTGCCCCTTCCGCTACTCGCGCTTGGTTACCCATACACAACGAACACCCAGGTGTTTCAATGCGCACGCCACTGCGGCCATAAATTCCGTAATAACCTTCTTCGGTCAGTTGATCTCTGTCCATTTTGGTCGGCGGGGCTACCCACATCCGGGTTGGCAAAGTGCCACCAAATTCATCGATGAGTTTACCGGCCGCACGGAAGTGGCCAATGTTAGTCATACAAGAGCCGATAAAGACTTCGTCAATCGCAGTGCCCTGCACATCAGACAGCAACTTGGCATCATCTGGATCGTTCGGACAACAAACAATCGGTTCTTTGATTTCATTTAAGTCAATTTCCAATACGTGCGCGTATTCCGCGTCAGCGTCGGCGGTCATCAACTCTGGATTCGCTAGCCACTCTTGCATGCCATTGATACGGCGCTCGATGGTTCTGACGTCGCCGTAACCTTCACTGATCATCCACTTCAACATCACAATGTTGGACTCGAGGTATTCGCGAACGGCGTCTTCTTCGAGCTTAATGGTACAACCGGCGGCACTACGCTCAGCGGACGCATCCGACAATTCGAAGGCCTGCTCTACAGTTAAACCTTTCAAGCCCTCAATTTCTAATACGCGGCCAGAAAACTCGTTCACTTTGCCGGCTTTCTCAACCGTCAATAAGCCATTTTTAATACCGTAGTAAGGAATTGCGTGAACTAAGTCACGCAAGGTGATGCCCGGTTGCATGTCACCTTTAAAACGAACCAATACTGACTCCGGCATATCCAGTGGCATCACTCCAGTTGCGGCGGCAAACGCCACCAACCCCGACCCCGCCGGGAACGAAATACCCAGAGGAAAACGCGTGTGAGAATCGCCGCCTGTGCCTACAGTGTCTGGCAACAACATACGGTTGAGCCAAGAATGGATGACACCATCGCCAACGCGCAGAGACACCCCGCCTCGATTCATCATGAATTCTGGCAAGGTATGATGAGTATTGACATCCACCGGCTTTGGATAGGCCGAGGTATGACAAAACGACTGCATGGTTAAATCGGCAGAGAACCCCAAACATGCGAGGTCTTTCAGCTCGTCACGAGTCATTGGCCCTGTGGTATCTTGCGAACCAACCGTGGTCATTTTCGGCTCGCAATACTGACCAGGACGAACACCGGCAACGCCACAGGCTTTGCCCACCATCTTTTGTGCAAGGGTGAAGCCTTTTCCTGAGCTTTCTGGATCCACAGGTTTGGCAAACAAATCGGTTTCACCTAAACCAAGCGCTTCGCGAGCGCGTCCGGTTAAGCCGCGACCGATGATCAATGGAATACGGCCTCCGGCTCTGACTTCGTCAAGCAACACTGGGCTAAGTTCAAAAGTGGAAATCACCTCATCGCCCTTTTTCACTACCCCTTCGTATGGGTAAATGTCGATGATGTCGCCCATGTGCATTTTCTGTACATCCAGTTCGATTGGCAATGCGCCAGAATCTTCCATGGTGTTATAGAAAATCGGTGCGATCTTTCCGCCTAAACAGACCCCGCCCGTGCGCTTGTTTGGCACAAAAGGAATGTCTTCGCCCATAAACCAAAGTACGGAATTTGTTGCAGACTTACGTGACGAGCCCGTGCCCACAACGTCACCCACATACGCCAGAGGAATGCCGTCTTGCTGCATATCTTCAATTTGCTTGAGCGGCCCAACCACACCCGGCTGATCCGGAGTGATGCCATCGCGTGCCATTTTCAACATCGCTTTGGCGTGCACAGGAATATCAGGACGCGACCACGCATCTGGCGCTGGCGACAAATCATCTGTGTTGGTTTCGCCCGTTACTTTGAATACTTTTACGGTGATTTTTTCCGCTACCTTGTCGCGGTTAGTAAACCACTCAGCGTCGGCCCACGACTGCATCACTTGTTTTGCAGCGGCATTGCCAGCGTCGGCTTTTTCTTTGACATCATAAAACGCGTCGAACATTAACAGAGTTTTCTTAAGGCCATCAGCTGCAGTCGAAGCAAGCTCAGTGTCGAGCAAGTCAATCATTGGCTGGATATTGTAACCGCCTAACATAGTGCCCAATAACTCAGTGGCCCGCTCCGGCGATAAGATCGGCGAGCTGGTTTCACCTTTGGCCACGGCCGCTAAAAAGCCAGCTTTGACATAAGCGGCTTCGTCTACGCCTGGTGGAATGCGGTTGGTTAACAAGTCTAAAATGACTTCGTGATCGGCAGCCGGAGGTTTTTTAATTAGCTCGACTAATTCCGCGACTTGCGCCGCATCTAATGGTTTTGGGACTACGCCTTCGGCGGCACGTTCTTCGACGTGTCTGCGATATTCTTGAAGCACAATATTCACCTTTGCGAAAAGAAATACTAAAACAGAGTGTGATAAGTATTTGTCAGAAAATTTAAATACCCAAGTAAGCGGGCATGATTTCGGCCAAATTTAGCGGAATAGTTTGTGCTCAACAATAGGACTTTAGACTTACAACCTTAGTCGACTGTAAGTATTAATTTACTATTATCAACAATTTAGATCTTTAGTTGGATTGAAATTGCGGCAGTTTGCTTAAGGTATACGTTATTTTTGGAAGCGTCTTTTATCTGCTCCAACTCGACCTCGCAATGGCCTCAAGTAATTTGGGCTTTAATACCGGTTTACCAATCACAGCGTCAAAGCCGGCGTTTTCATAGGCTTTTAGTTCGTCTTTGAGGACACTCGCGGTGACTGCAATAATCGGCAAATTGGGATACTGGGCTTTGATGCGCTTGCAGGCCTCAATGCCATCAAGATTAGGCATGTGAATGTCCATCAATACCGCAGTGTAACTCTCATCCGCATAACTGACCGCTTCCAGTCCATCTTCGGCCATTTGAATGATGCATTTTGTCGGCTCTAACATTGCTTTTAATAGGGTTCGGTTAATGTCATTGTCGTCTGCAACCAACAACTTTTTACCTTCAAGGTAAACGTCCTCAACCACTAGCGCCTCGGCTTCTGCTGAGCTGGTTCTAGGTAAAGTCATAGTTATAGTCACTTCCGTTCCTTGGCCTTTGACGCTGCTAATTTTCACTTGCCCTTGCATTAAGTCCACCAAGGACTGAACAATCGACATACCCAAACCGGTTCCGCCGTAAATTCTGGTTGTGGAATTGTCCGCTTGAGTGAAGCGATGAAACACTTTATCGATGGCTTGAGAACTCATACCGATGCCGCTATCAGCAACAACAATGGTAATTTCATCGCTGGCCGCTGATTCCTCTAATTTGAGGCGAATGTGGCCTTGATGAGTAAACTTTAC
The DNA here is from genome assembly GCA_964229075.1 of Alteromonadaceae bacterium. Classification (GTDB taxonomy): domain Bacteria; phylum Pseudomonadota; class Gammaproteobacteria; order Enterobacterales; family Alteromonadaceae; genus Psychrosphaera. The sequence continues at coordinate 63,309 of CAXRBI010000064.1, forward strand.
CGAATTGGACAGCAGGTTCAAAACGACCTGCCTAAGACGCACAGGGTCGCCCAGTCGCCATGGACTCTGCATCTGACAATCTAGCGTCAATTCTAAGTCTTTTCGTTCACACTCCGCTTTTATTAGCTCGCTGACTTCCGTTAGGGTTCTCTCAAGATTAAAGCCCACCATCTCCAATTCCATCGCATTGGCTTCCACTTTGCTGAAATCCAAAATGTCGTTGACTATGGTCGATAACACGTGGGTACTGCTTTTGGCGGTATCGACATGCTTGCGCATATCACCTGATAAATTATGCTCTTCCAGCAGTTGTAAATTGCCTAAAATACCGTTTAGAGGCGTCCTGATTTCATGGGACATGTTGGCGAGAAACTGGCTCATGGAGCGATTGGCCGCTTCAATCTCATCGATATTTTGTTTCAGTGATGCCAATAATTTATTGACCGAATGGTCGCTTTGTTTGAAGTGTTTAAAGCCGTAAAACAAAGTAAAAACGAACAACAAAGACAAGATAGAAAACGCCGCGAGTAAAGAGTCTACCCGTCTTTCCTGCTCGTACACCATGCTCTGGTTGGTGATGTCGCGAGCATTATTGAGTGCCTTGACCAAAGATGAACTGTATTGCGTCTTCAGCTGTTGATATTCATCGGAAAACAACACGGCAGCTGCAGATTCTCGGCGACCATTTTGTACTAACCCTATCGCTTGAGTTTCAAGCGCTATCAACTTTTCGTTGGATTCCGCAACCGCCAAAATGGCGTCTTTTATCAGTGGACTTAACGCCTGTGCGTTCAATAGCACTTTATCTAATGTCCCTGCGTGTTTGTTGTATTTGTTCAAAAGCTCAGGGCTTGGCTGAAAGGCATACAAACGAGCGGTGCTGGTTAATACCTCATCATGATATCGAATTGCCGACGCAGCTTGGCTGATGTCATGGGTCTTGTCCGCTAATCGGTTGCTTTCAATCACACTCAGAAATACATAAGGAACAAAGCCGATGATCGCTAAACTAAACAAAGTAAATAGGAGTAGTAATCGCCCCCGCACAGACTGCTCTTTGTGCAGTGCGAATTCAACTTCATAGGAAATATGCTTGGACGGTGTCTGTTGCACTCATGGCCCCTTTGCGCTTAATTATTAAAAATATAGCAAAAATTCAATCAATAACGAGCTCTACATAAGTATTAAACGAAACGCTTTGCGCTTAGTTCAAAAACGGCGATTTCGCTAATACGGGCTATACTTACTTATTGCGTTTCAATCATTCTGCCTTTCGGTATAGGAGGCAATATGAAGTACTTTACAGCATTACTTTTTGTAGTCTCATTGACAGCCAATGCCACTCTAATTGAACTCGCCGATTGCACCGGCGCAGTTGCATGCGACATCACCACTTCCCCACCAAACCCAGTGGTTCAAAATCCAAACGATGGAATATTGCTGGCATGGGATGAACTGCAAAACTTTACTTTAGAAACAGACTTACGGGTCGATCGTGTGTTTGACCCAAGCGCTAGCTTTGTTGAAGATGCGGGGGGCGGCGACTTCTATTTAAAAGCTGGGACTGTAGTTTCAAGCCACTATTTACAGTGGGACCCTGTTGGCAGCAGCGGCTCGGTATCAGCAACGATAAAACTGGATTCTCAGGTGTTCGCGTTCATTACTGCCGACCAAAACTTATTTGATAGTGATTTTCTCGGTCTTTCTAATCTTGACTACAACGATTTTGGTCTGCGCGGTTTAGAATCAGGGGATACAACAGACTTTAATGGCGAGGATGTGGATATCAATTGGACCGCCAGTAGCCCTGGCGACTGGACTCGGTTAATCACCGCTTACTCTCCGGCTGCGGCGAGCATACCTGAACCCAACAATCTGGGGCTATTTGTTGTAGGTTGTCTGTTAATCGTGTTGCGCCTAACAATCAGACACAAAAAAAAGCCACTCAATTGAGTGGCCTTTCTAGTTCGTCATCCTCGGCTTAAGCGTCCAGCGTCGCTCTACCACCTATGTCCGAATAGGTGTCTCGAAGGCGGGGATCTATTAACCTACGCGTTTAACAGGAATGAACTCAGTCGTCATTTCTTCTGTCGGCGGCTCAAAGCGAGTTAGGTCAATACCTTCAACTGCCGCTTTGTACTCGTCCATAGTCGGGAAACGACCTAGGATAGTTGAAAGAACAACTAATGGCGTAGAACCAAGTAGGGATTCACCTTTCTTCTCTGCAGAGTCAGCTACAACACGGCCTTGGAAAAGACGCGTTGAAGTTGCGATTACAGTGTCACCAGGTTCTGCTTTTTCTTGGTTACCCATACATAAGTTACAGCCTGGGCGCTCTAGGTATAAGATGTTTTCGTAAGTCTTACGCGCTTCACCTTTTGGATTGTCGTCGTCAAATACGAAACCAGAGTACTTAGCTAGGATGTCCCAGTCGCCTTCTGCTTTCAATTCATCAACAATGTTGTACGTTGGTGGAGCAACAACTAGAGGCGCTTTGAATTCGATTGAACCGTTTTGCATCTCTAGGTTACGGAACATTTGCGCGATGATTTGCATGTCGCCTTTGTGAACCATACAAGAACCAACGAAACCTAAATCAACTGGCTTACCGTCATAGTAAGAAACAGGACGGATAACGTCGTGCGTGTAACGTTTAGATACGTCTTCGTTGTTTACGTCAGGGTCAGCAATCATAGGCTCTACGATTGAATCTAGGTCGATTTCAACTTCTGCGTAGTACTTAGCGTTGTTGTCCGGTGCAAGAGCTGGTTGCTCACCAGACTTAATACCAGCGATACGCTCGTCAGCAAGGTCGATAAGGCCTTGAAGCATTTTCGCTTCGTTATCCATACCCTTGTCGATCATGATTTGGATACGAGATTTCGCAAGCTCGATAGAAGAGATCAGTGTCTCATCGTTAGAAATACAGATAGACGCTTTCGCCTTCATTTCTGCAGACCAGTCAGTGAATGTGAACGCTTGGTCAGCTAGAAGAGTACCGATGTGAACTTCGATGATGCGACCTTGGAACACGTTCTCGCCGTCAAATTGCTTAAGCATTTGCGCTTGAGTTGCGTGAACGATATCACGGAAGTCCATGTGGCCAGCCATGTTGCCTTTAAACGTTACTTTTACAGACTCTGGAATCGGCATTGCAGATTCACCTGTCGCTAGTGCGATAGCAACCGTACCTGAGTCAGCGCCGAATGCTACACCTTTAGACATACGAGTATGCGAGTCACCACCGATGATAATTGCACGGTCATCAACAGTGATGTCGTTCAATACTTTGTGGATAACGTCAGTCATTGAATGATAAACGCCTTTCGGGTCACGTGCTGTGATAACACCAAATGCATTCATGAATGCCATTAGTTTAGGCGTGTTTGCCTTTGCTTTGCTGTCCCAAACTGATGCAGTGTGACAACCAGATTGGAAAGCACCATCAACGCTTGGCGCGATAGTAGAGGCAGCCATGGCTTCTAATTCCTGACATGTCATAGGGCCAGTGGTGTCTTGCGAACCAACAATGTTTACTTTAACGCGAACGTCAGAACCAGCGTGAAGTGGTGCTTCAGATGCAACACCAACTGCGTTGCGGTTGAAGATCTTCTCAACAGCCGTTAGGCCTTGGCCTTCGTGCGAGATTTCTTTTGATTGCGCGTAAACAGCAGGAGCTTCAATACCTAGTGTCTCTGCCGCTAAAGTTTGTAGTTTCTTACCGAAAGTAACCGCGTAAGAACCGCCAGCTTTCATGAACTCCATTTTTTGTGGAGTAAACGCAGATGAAATATCAGCTAGCTCTTTGTCGCCGTTGTATAGCTTCTTCGCTTTAGTATCGATAGTTAAAACGGTACCAGTTGCAACGGAGTAGGCTTCTTCTAGTACGATGTCGCCGTTTTCGTCAGTCACTGCGTTGCCGTCAGCGTCTACTTTCTTAACCCAGTTTTTAAGGTCAAGACCAATACCGCCCGTTACGTCAACCGTAGTCAGGAAGATTGGAGCGATGCCGTTTGTACCAGCAACCACTGGTGCAATATTGATGAATGGAACATATGGAGACGCTTGCTCGCCCGCCCAAAGTGCAACGTTGTTAACACCAGACATACGAGAAGAACCAACACCCATTGTGCCTTTTTCAGCAACTAACATGACTTTCTTGCCAGGGTGCTGCTCTTTAAGTGCAACGATTTCTTGTTGTGCTTCAGGTGTGATCATGCACTGGCCGTGTAATTCACGGTCGGCACGAGAGTGAGATTGGTGACCTGGAGATAACAAGTCAGTAGAAATGTCACCCACACCGGCGATGTATGTAACAACGTCAATTTTCTCTGCGACTTCAGGAAGCTTAGTGAAGAATTCAGCGTTCGCGTAGCTTTCTAAGATGTCTTTAGCAACTGCGTTGCCCGCTTTAAACGCTTCTTGAAGACGAGCTGTATCAGCGTCGTATAAGAATACTTGAGTCTTAAGTACTTCTGCCGCTTTTGCAGCTAGTTCAGCGTTGTCGCCTAACGCGATGTCTAACAATACTGCGATTGAAGGACCACCTTTCATGTGAGAAAGCAATTCAAACGCAAACTCAACAGAGATTTCTGCAACCGTTTCACTACCTAAAATGATGTCTTTCAAAAACGCTGCTTTTACGCCTGCAGCACTTGTAGTACCAGGAAGCGTGTTGTAGATGAAGAACTTTAATGAATCTTCGCGGTGCTCGTTGTCAGTGTCTTTAATTTGGGTAATGATTTCAGACAATAAATCTGCGCTATCGATTGGCTTAGGCGACAATCCTAAGTCATTTTTACGGCTTTCAATTTCCGCTAAATATTCTTGATACAGGCTCATTCGATACTCTCTATGATCTAGCTGTTTATGTAGGAATTACCATTGGTAAGTGGTGGCGTATTATAGTGGTGAGTAGCAATAAAAGAAATATCTAGAAACGCCATAGACATAACTCATTTTTATAGATGATATTCAGCCCACGAATATTACTATCTATTAATGCCTTCAGATGTGTATTAACAATGCCTACAAGGATGCGTCACAGCCGGGGTTAATTTCCGATAATTTCAACAAAAACACGCTTTGATTCAACAGATCCGATCAGCTAACGGTAAGTTTTTGCGATTTGAAGCCGATATCCCAAGCCATACGGCGCTTCTGCCTTCACTTGCGCTGCACAACGCCTGCAATGGTTGTTTTTGAGAAAATTCCAATTTCCTTCATATAATTAAGGCGTTGCTAATTGTAACAAGGAATTACATAATCCTTGTTGAATCATTTTATGAGCCACCGTAATCGATGAATAGATTGTTCACAGTGTTTTATACCGTGCTGCTTGGTTTTGCCATGGTATTTAGTGCCCTTGCAACCTCCGAAGAGTTGAAGTTAAGCAGCTTTGAACAAGGAATGATCGGCACCAAAATAAGTTACTTCCAGGAACAGCAAGGTCGTCCACTGCCGCTCGCTGAGGCCGTGCAGCGCTTTACCCAAAACGATGCAACCGCAAGCTCGGGCGATGCAATATCACTCGGTATCGGTGTCCGTCCAGTGTGGTTAAAAACCACTATTAATAACGATTACGAAAGCGAAAAATTCTATCGTTTATCGGTGGAAACACCATGGCTAGATTACATTGACACCTATCTTGTACACGACAATCAGATCGTAAACACAATTCAAGGTGGCGACGCTTATGACTTCGATGAGCGGCCAATGCAATACAGGTACTACGCCTTTGAAACCCAGTTTGCACCTGGTAAAACCGACGTCTACATTCGGGTCGAATCCGCTGGACCTATGGCCATTCCTGTGCGCTTGGCAGAAGTGCCTTTAGCTAGAGCACGCGACATCGCCACGGGCTACGAATACGGTATTTTATACGGCATTATGCTGGCGCTTGGTCTGTACAACTTGTTGTTATACCTATCAATCCGTTTGCCAGAATTTGGCTTGTATTCATTCTATTTGTTTGGCTTTGTGATCAACAGCGTCTCTTACACCGGCCAAATTCATACGGTTTTAACCCCGGATCTTGGTCCTTATTTCCAGGACTGGTTAGATATTTCACTCATGATCACCTACAGCATATTGGGGCTGCATTTTGCTCGAGTGGTGCTGAAAACCAAAAAATACGCGCCTAAGCTCGATAAATTTGTAGTTTGGTTTACCATAGTGATTCCTGTTGGCATGGTGTTTGGCGCCATTGTAAATAGCTTGTTCTTCTCAATGATATTGGCGTTCATCCTCAATACCAGTTTTGCTTTCCTTTTCATCATCATGGGTTACCGGGCACTCAAAGCAGACGTACCAAACGCGTGGTTGTTCTTTATTTCCTCCGTTACGGCCGCCACCTGTATTTGTATTTCAACCGCAGCGGTTGCCGGTTTACTGCCATACAATGACGTCACCTTTAAGTTGATTGAAGTGGGGATGGCATTTGAGGCTATCCTGCTGGCCGTATTGCTCGCTCAGCGTTTCCGCGAAGCGCAACAGGGAAAGATCACCGCCGAAACACACGCCCGCACAGACGATTTGACTCACCTGTTCAATCGCCGCGGTTTTCGCGATACCGCCGACATTATTTGGCAACAGCACATTAGAGAGCAGCGCGATGTGTCGGTCATCTTGCTCGATATTGACCGTTTTAAGTCGATCAATGACACCTACGGTCACGCCACCGGTGACTTAGTGTTATCAGAAATTGCCAAATGCATTGAAGAGACTGCGCGCAAAAGCGATGTCACTGCTCGTTGGGGCGGTGAAGAGTTTATTTTGATGTTGCCTGAAACCGAACAACATGCGGCCGTATTACAAGCAGAGAGGTTACGACTAGCGATTGAAGGCCATCAAGTGCATTACGCTGGCGAAACGCTGAAAATCACCGCTAGCATCGGCGTTGCAGGTACTAATGAAGGTCACTTTGACGGCCTGGAACTCCGTGATATTGGCATTGAACGAATGATAAACAAAGCCGATGAAGCCCTGTACGAGGCAAAGCGAAATGGCCGAAATCAAGTGCATGCCTCACACGCCTTTTCAAAGCGCAATCTGTTCACCGATTCCAAGCCGGAAGTCGCACCGGAATAAAGGCCGCTCCCTCAGCAACTGGGTAATTTGCTGAACCCCCACACTTCGGTGTTCAGCATAATCATTTCACAAACGCTTCACACACCGTCCATTAATGTTTGCACGTAACTTCAAAAACATAAGCGGTGACTCAATGAAACATCTATTTGCAACTGGGCTGGCTTTTTTTATCACGGTCTCGCCAATCTGTTCAGCCAACAGTATGGAGAACGTCCCTACAACCTCAAATGACGAACTTCGAACGCTATTAAGTGCCGCCATTAACCGGTTTGAACAAACCGAACGACATCAATGGAGTTATCGCGTCCATCGATATGAGAATGAAGAGGGAGAGATAACGTCTTCCATAGAGCACTTTTTGCCTCGGCCTCAGGGACAATCCAGCTGGACACTGGAGCAAAGTAATGGCCAAATCCCAACGGCAAAACAGCAAGCAACGTTCAGAGAACAAAAAGCGGAACAGCAATCCAATAAGGGCGAATCAAACAATCACTTCTCCCTTAAATTAAGAGAGCTGATCAATTTAAATTCGATTCAGTTTGAGTCCGCAAATGACCAACATATCAAAGCCAGATTTGACGTCACCCTGGAAAAACTGGGTGAACGGGCAAGCAGAAAGCTAACCGGCCTTTTGCATTACGACCAAGACCTCGGTTACATCGAGTCGATTACAATTTCAAACACCGACAGCTTTTCGCCTATGTTCAGCGCCAACATCGAGCACTTTGAACTCACCATCAGTTTCACCATCGAACAAGACCAAGTACTGCCGCATGAACAAAACCTGACAATGCGTGGCACCTTCGCCATCTTCAGCGAAATTGACGAAGTTTCTAAGGACAGATTTACGGACTATCGGTTTATCCCAAATGACAATCAAGTCAATTAATGGCAAAAGATAATCAAAGTGAACGCGCTGTTTCGCGATTGCTTAACCGTGCGAAAAGCAAACCGCCGATACCACCAGACACCAGTTGAGCATAGAGTCCCCAGCCACGTGCTCCGGCAATGACGTGAATGTTCATCAACGACTCAATCGCCGTGAGTACGGTGAAAAACGCCACCACACCGGCAATGGCAAATAGCGCGGTGCGTTGCTGAACCGCTTTTTTGCTGATCCAACCGGCCACCAAAAACGCCAACACAAAGGAAATCGCGATGATGCTACCGTAGGTTGGTAACAAACCAATCCAGTCATCAATGGTCATGCTTAAGCGGTCACTGAACGCAACCACAACACCCACCTCCACTAATTGATTGACAACATATTGGCTATGCCACAGGCTAGCGAGAGTGAATGCGAACAACCACGAAATGAAAAACGGAGGCAGAAATCGTGCTAAAAATTGCATGGCTATCTCGACTTAAAGCGAAGTTTTTTTATTACCCTACCAAAGCACAGAAGCACACACAATTCCTGTTGTGCGCCAGCTGCTTATTGACTTCGGTTTCTGCGGTTGCCTTCTCCAATACAGCAATTGAAGCCCACACAACTGAGGTGATTGCCGATCAATTGCAATCACCCTGGAGTATGGTTGAGTTACCCGATGGTACGTTTTTGATCACCGAGCGAGACGGTCATGTGGTAGTGGTTAAAGATAAGAAGCAGTCCCGAACTCGTTTAAATTTGGACGGCCTGTATGTCGCTGGTCAAGGCGGGTTATTGGACATTGTTTTAGCCCCTGATTTTGAGGAAACCAACGCTTTGTATGTGACCTATGCACAAGGCGAATTGCGCGCCAACCGACTGGTGGTCGCGAAACTGACGTTTGACGGCAGCAAGTTCTCTCAACCTGAGGTCGTTTTCAAGGTCGCAACAGACAAAGACACGCCCCAACATTACGCAGGACGGACGCTGATCTTAAACGACAACACCATGTTGATCACCAGCGGTGACGGTTTTGATTACCGCGAGCAAGCACAGGTCAAAAGCAGCCAGCTAGGCAAAATACTGCGGATTAAACTCGATGGCGGCATTCCAAAGGATAATCCATTTATCGCCGACAACAGCACCAATGCCCATGCAGTGTATTCCATGGGTCATCGCAACCCGCAAGGGTTAGTTTACGACTACGATAATCAGCAGATTGTGAGCCATGAGCATGGCCCAGCGGGCGGTGATGAACTGAATATTTTACAGCCGGGTAAAAACTATGGTTGGCCGGTCATCACCTACGGCAAAGATTATTCGCAGGCGCGAATTTCGCCGTTTACTGAATACCCTTCGATGATGCAGCCAGAGGTGGATTGGACACCGTCGATTGCACCATCGGGTATGGCGTATTACGGCTCTAAAGCAAACGCGTTTAAGTCGTTGCAAGGCCACGTTTTGATCACCACCTTAGTGGATAAAACCCTGTACGCGGTTGATCTGAACAATGATTATCGCCAATCGGCCATCTTCAACGACGTCACAGGCCGACTTCGAGATGTGATTGTGAGCCGAGCGGGCAACGTTGTCGTATTGACCGATGGCAAAGACGCCAAGCTACTGATCATCAAACCAAAGCAATCATGATTGCAGCCAAGTGTGGTCTGCAATAAGCTAACGTTTAGAACAAGAATGACAGCCTGTTGATGTTCGCCTCAAGATCAACAGCGGCAGGCCAACCGTCTAAATATCACTGAATAAAACTGGATTAACATGAATAAATTTATTGCCGCATTTGTTGCGCTCATTGGTTTATCGCCCGCGTTAAACGCCGCCGAATTTGCTCAAGGACGCGAAATCAAACAGTTACCGGATGTTTTGTCCTTTAAACAGCGTATCGAGCCGATCAATGACATGGTCACCGACCGACTAGACAACTTACTACCAAAACTGATGCAAGAAGCGGATTTGGATATGTGGTTAGTGATCAACCGCGAATACGGCGAAGACCGCCTGTTTTACACTTTGGTGCCACAGCCTACGTTTGCCGCCAGACGCACTACGTTATTGGTGTTTTCGAAAAAGCCCGACGGTTCGGTTGAGCGCTTCAGTGTCAGCCGCTACCCAATTGGCGAGCTGTATCCAACCGTTTGGAAAGGCGGTACCAAAGAAGCTCAGTGGCAACGATTGGCGGAAGTCATCGCCGAGCGCGATCCCAAGCGCATTGGCATCAACATAAGTGAAGACTGGGCCTTAGCCGATGGCCTCAGTGTCGGTTTGCACCAACAGCTTAAAGACGCCCTACCAAGAAAATATCAACGCCGATTAGTCAGCGCAGAAAAGTTAGTTGTGCGTTGGTTGGAAACCCGCAGCGAGAAAGAGCTGCACGTATACCCGCAGGCGGTTGCCCTTGCCCGCGGCGTCATTGCCGAAGCCTTTTCCAACAAAGTCATCACTCCGGGCGTGACCACCACAGACGATGTCGCCTGGTACTTACGCGAGCGGTTTGAAGAGCTGCAACTTCGCCCTTGGTTCCAACCTTACGTGAACATTCAGCGCCGCGGCGACAAGACCAGCAAAGACGATGTGTTTATGGGAAAAAGTCAGTTAGTGATCTTGCCGGGCGATGTTCTGCACACCGACGTCGGCATTTGCTATCTGAACCAATGCACCGACACTCAAGAAATGGCTTATGTTTTGAAAATGGGCGAAACCGATGTGCCAGAGGGCTTGAAAAAAGCGTTGGCGGTTGGCAATCGCTGGCAGGACATTTTAACCAGTCAGTTTAAGACCGGCTTAACCGGCAACCAAATCCTTGCCAACACCCAGAAACAAAGCCAAGCGGAAAACATCATCAGCAGCACTTACACCCACCCATTGGGCTTTGTAGGCCACGCGGCGGGCCCAACCATTGGTATGTGGGACAATCAGGGACCTACGCCTATCAAAGGCGACTGGAAACTTTACCCTAACACGGCCTATGCAATTGAAGGCAACATCGCGACGCAAGTGCCAGAGTGGGACAATCAGTGGGTGCAAATCAAACTTGAGCAAGACGCCGTATTTGATGGCGAAACCGTCTGGTATTTAGCGGGTCGTCAAACCCAGTGGCATATTATAAAATGATTTAAGCCCAAAACGCGGTTCAGGCGTATAGTGTTGTGCGCCTGACAACGACATTCAACAAGAGTTTTTTGCATGACTAACCCGCTCTCGAACCGTGACCCGCTCTCAGACTATGACCCATCCCGCATTTCTGATCTGAACCAGTTGGCGGAATTCGCCGACTATTCGTTAATGCAACAGCTGGTGCGTGACCCTAACGCCACGGACGACGGTAACGACCACGCACCTCGACAAGTGTTTTCAGGTCACTATGTTCCAGTGACACCGACACCAATTGGCAACCCAGAGTACATCGCTCACAGTCACACCTTGTTTGAAACTCTGAATTTTGACGACCGCTTAGCGACCGACCCAGACTTTGTTCGTTTGTTCTCGGGGGATATGTCAAATTTGCCAGAGAAACTGTCGCCCTATGGCTGGGCAACGGGCTATGCGTTGTCGATTTATGGCACCGAATACATTCAGCAATGTCCGTTTCGAACAGGCAACGGCTATGGCGATGGTCGCGCCATGTCGGTACTGGAAGTGGTGATTGATAATAAGCGCTGGGAAATGCAGCTCAAAGGCGGCGGACGAACCCCCTACTGCCGGGGGGCTGACGGCCGTGCGGTATTGCGCTCGAGTGTCAGAGAGTTTTTAGCGCAAGAATTCATGCATGCGCTGGGTATTCCAACCTCGCGGTCGCTCACTTTGTATGTGTCAAAATCCGACCAAGTGGACCGCCCTTGGTATTTCGAAGGCTCTCGCTCGGAAGATCCGGAGATCATGGTGTCTAACCCTGTGGCCATTTCTACTCGCGTAGCGCCGTCGTTCCTGCGGGTCGGTCAGCTAGAGCTGTTTGGTCGACGCGCTCGACACCAAGAGCACCCACATGCTCTTAAAGAACTCGAAGACATCGTATTGCACTTGATTGCCCGGGAATATCAGGGCGAAATTGCCGAGGAACTCCCGCTTGAAGACAAGATACTCACTTTGGCCACCCACTTTCGCGACCGCCTCACTGGCTTAGTCGCCGAGTGGATCCGCGTTGGCTTTTGTCAGGGCAATTTCAACAGCGACAACTGCGCTGCGGGCGGCTTCACATTAGATTATGGCCCTTTTGGTTTTTGCGAAATGTTCGAGCCCGGCTTTCAACCTTGGACCGGCGGCGGACGCCACTTCTCGTTTTTGAATCAGCCAATGGCGGCGGAGAAAAACTTCGGCATGTTCTGCTTAGCGTTAGAGCCCCTGCTTCAAAACAGCCCAGAGACGTTAGATCAGCTTAAACAGATTCAAGCACAGTTCTCAGAGGTGATGGAGGGTAAGCTCGCCGTGATGTGGTCGGCCAAATTGGGCATGAGTTATTACGACCGAGACCTGCTCATGCGCCTTTTGCAGTTATGTGTGAACACCTCTGTCGACTACACTATGCTGTTTAGAATCCTGTCGGATTTACCAAACCACACGGCCGAATTGGAAACAGCGTTTTACAAAACCGCGTCACCAGAGATTCAAGCCCAGTGGCAACAGTGGTTAGACGATTGGCAACAAGCGATTTCCGACACCACCGACCAAGACAAAATCCGCACCCAAATGAAACAGGTAAATCCTAAGTACACCTGGCGCGAATGGTTAATTGCTCCGGCCTACCAAGCCGCAGCACAGGGCGATTACAGCTTAGTGTTAGAGCTGCAACAAATGTTGTTAAACCCATACCAAAATCAGTCAGCGGAGACCGACGCAAAGTACAACCAACTGCGCCCAGAGCAATACTTTTGGTCGGGCGGTATTTCTCACTACAGTTGTTCATCGTAACATTGCGATACCAAGCCACTGAACATTGAGCCAAAAAGCGAAATGGCGGTGCCAGAAAGGATGGAAGGAAAAATGCAAAAACTAAATCCAGTGAATTACGCACTACTCGCAATCTTGTTGGGTTTGGTTGGGTACTTTCTATTACTGCAAGAAGACGAAGTGGGTATGGAAGTGCATCAAGTTAACGTTAACTCCATGCACAATTTTTATAAACACCCGGTAGTTATTATTCGAGCGGATCACAATCACATTTTTGCGGGTGAAGAATATACTCGGGAGCAGCTGGTTAAGCGCCTCTTCATCCACTTCTATCAACAGCCTTTTGAAAGGCTTCAGATTAATGCACACCCAGATGTGAAACACGATGCATTGGTAACCCTGTCCAACGAAATAAAGACGTTATTACCGGATACAAGATTTGTTTGGGAGCTAGAGAGCCAGACAGAATAGGAAAATCAATTGGCTAAACCAAGACTAGCGGCTAAACTAGGCCGGTTAATTTTAATCCCCCTGCATAATCCATACTAAGGAAAGTCATGAGCTACAGGCTAATTGGAACGTTAAGCATTGCACTTACAATCACTCTAACTGGTTGCACAAATCAACCAACGGACAGGTTTTCAAAATTAGAGCAAGAAACCTCAGACCTTTGTACAAGGACTGATAACTTTGTCCCTACCCAGTATATGATCAAAGTGGTGGAAGTAGATGAAAACGGCAAGGAAGTCGTAACTGAAAAGACCGTCGATTGTTAGCGCCCAAACGTTCAAAATAAATGGAGCTGGATACCAATTATCTAAATGTTATGAATTTTAGCTCTACTACCTATACAACTTGGTTAATAGTCATAAGTTACTTTATCTTGAGTCTATTTGTTTCATTCTTAGTTTCAAAGCGCGAT
>CAXRBI010000065.1:0-58924 GCA_964229075.1 Alteromonadaceae bacterium
CTCCAATGAACTTTAAATCCAATTGGGTGCGAGAATTCATGTTGAAGCTAGAATGCCAAGCTGAACCAACGGACCTGGGCAAAATGTTAGATGACTTATCGGGCTTCTAACATCGAGATACGGCGCTGAGATACTGCCCTCTAGTTCCCCACATTCTCGAGATGCCGTAGAGAGCATTACTAACTTTGATGGATTCCCAATCGAGTTGGGTATGACGGCGGGTGTTGGGAATTACGATTGGGTGCCATCAATTTTTACCGACACCAAGGTACCTCCGCTGCCATTTTCACTGGTATTTGACTCGACCCTCAGTTGCCAGCCCAAGTGATCACACAAGCGTTGGACAATGGCCATGCCAAATCCAAAACCAGTGCTTTGGCTGCCCTTTACTGCGGGTTGAGTTAGTCGGTCAGAAATATCTTCAGCTATGCCAATCCCAGTGTCTTTTATATGTAAAACACCTTGATGAAAGTAAGTGTTTACATACCCACTTTCTGTATATTGAAAGGCGTTGGCTAATAAGTTATCGAGTAACACTTTTAGCATGCCCGGCTGGGTGTTTAAAACGACACGACAACTGTCGTCAATTTCAACTTCGACCGATTTGCCGTCGAGCAAGTAACCATGATTAATCACCGACTGTTCAATCATCGCCATAAGGTCTGTGGCCTCCTGATTGGCCGCTGTGTGCTCTTCTCTTGCTAACACCAGCAAGGTATTTACGGTCTGCTCCATTTGCATGTTTGCTTCTGCAATACGGTTCACTGTTTGGGTTTGAACATCGTTGAGATCCGAACGCTGAGCCATCACTTCACAGGCATTTTTCACCACGGCCAGCGGTGTTCTTAACTCGTGACTGACGTCTCTCGTAAAACACTTTTCACGGTTCAAGGAGTCACTGATGCGCTGCATGGATTGTTCTAACGCTTGAGCCAAAATACCAATTTCATTATTGGGGAAGTCCGCAGAAAATCGCTCCGGGATCTGCTCTGGTGCCACGCCCTCAACCAAATCAGCTAACTCTTTCAACGGTTTGATGGTTTTTCTGCTAATCCACCAAGCCAAGCCACAGGCCATTAACGTCAACACGATACCGCTGATAATTAAGAACCTAAGGATGCCTGCGCGAATAGGGCGCACCAGTAGCTCTTTACTGACTTCTGCGAGTAGATAAGTGTTATCTAAGCCCGGCATTGGGTACAGGTGGTAGTGACGGCCTTCTTCACCGTAGAACTCTTTGCGTCTTGGCTCATCTTTTAACAAACGGCGTACGTTCTCTGGTAATGTTTGCTCGCTGAAATGCAAGCTCATGTAGTTGTTGCGAATCGCTGGCCACTGTTGGTTTTGATCGTAACCTTGCTGCAGGTAGCTCGCCTCATGGACGATGTCGCGCTCAATAAAACTGTCTTCTAGGGTGTATAACAACACAAAACTGAACATCCCGTACAGCACGGACAGGAACAAAGTGAACAAACAAAACTGAGTTACAATTCTGCGACTCAAACTGTGAAACCGGGCTTTGTTATGCTTCATTTTCAACATCCAAAGTGAAACCAACGCCATGAACCGTTTTTATAACTGGCGCATCAAACGGCTTATCGATGGCATTTCTGAGTTGGTATATGTGTGAACGCAGCGCGTCTGATTCGGTTGGCTCATCACCCCACAGTTTTTTCGACAGCTCTGAGCGACTGACCACCATAGGAAACGCTTCGGCCAAAATCGACAAGATTTTAAAGCCCATCGCATGGACCTCAATCTCTTGATTATCGCGACGGACCTTGCCCCGTTTGCGGTCAATGGTCAGTGGGCCTAACACCAACTCATCATTGGTTTGCAATAGATGACGCCTGGATAAGGCCAGACAACGAACTTCCAATTCCTGAAGTGAAAATGGTTTGGTCAAGTAGTCGTCTGCGCCGGTCTCGAAGCCGGCCACTTTGTCCTCAAGACTGTCTCTAGCGGTTAGCATCAGAATTGGAATGTGCCGTGGCGACTTAGCACGCAGTTGTCGACACACTTCCAAACCGTCCATCACGGGTAAGTTAAGATCAAGAATAATCAAATCGTAGAACTGCTCCAATGCCAACTCCAGTGCTTGCTGACCTTGCGTTGCAAAATCCATCACATGGCCTTTATCTTCCATGTACTGTGCAATATTACTGGCGATGCTGTGCTGATCTTCCACCAGTAAAAGACTCAGTGCCCGTGATTGATGTTCCATAATATGCCCTACCCTAATTCCTTGACTCCGCGTTGATTATAAAGCGATGGTTTTCAACATATCCAGTGCTGGTTGAAAATCCGGTGTCGATGCCAACAATTGATTGAGTGTGCTCACCGCCGCTTTCTTTTGACCTAGCTTCATTTGCACTTCGGCAATTTGAATATCCAGTCGTGGATTGTTGATCGCCTTTTGCGCAAATTGCATCAAACCAAGGGCATGCTCTAATTCTTGGTTATCACTCGCGGCTTGCAAATAGTAGAAACCATACATGCCGACCAATGGCACATTGTACTTGTTTGGCGACTGTTTGATTTCCTCAAGCGCCACCTTTTGGCCTTGCAAATATTTGGCGACTAACTTCAGGGTTTCGTCATCGTTGTAATGTGGCATAGACGTTGGTGTTTGGCCCAAAGACTTCACCACTTCTGTCGCAACATCTACGGTTGATGACGGGTTCTGGCCAGTGATCAAACGGCCGTCAACCGCCACATGACTCAGCATCATTTCACTCGATTGAAACTTGCCGCCGCGTTCGATGAGTTTGTCTTGCAACATGAATTCAAATTCTGGTAACCACTTCTTACCAAAGAGTTTCTCTTCCGTATTAGTAAAACCATTTACCCGACGATTTGCCACCAAATAGCTGCCATCGGACAAGGTGACATCCACCAATGCAGCAGGGCCATGACAGACAGCCGCAACGGTGCCTTCGTTTTCATAAACCTTGGCTATCAGCGCCTGTAATGCTGTGTCTTTTGGTAAGTCGAACATGGCGCCTTTGCCGCCGACTACGAACACTGCTTGGTACTCATCGGCTGCGACCTCGGCCAATTTCAGCGTATTGGCCAGCTTTGCCATCGCAGCTTTGTCGGCCAGCAGCGCCGCATTGTAAGATTCCTTTGGATTGTATTTATCAGCTTCTACCGCACCGCCTTTTGGGCTAGCGATGTCGATTTCCATGCCGTTTTGTTTAAATACCAGATAGGCTTTTGACAGTTCGTCAAATTCAAAGCCTGGACGCACTTCACCTTGTTGCTCGCCGTGGCTTGATAACACCATCAACACCTTGCCATTGGATTTGGCCGCAGCTGCGCCAGCAAACAACAGCAAGGTGATAAGAAATAAGCTTGTTTTCATCAGTTCAAATATTTGTTTCATTTCAGTTCCCTCCTAAGGTTGTCGATAGAATGACAAGGAGTGCGTGAAACGAATGTGAAATCGATGATCTTTTTAGTTCTCCGCCAATAAATCTCGAATCGACGCATTTAAACTGCGCTTGCTCGCATATACGCCCAGACCGACGACCGCCGACATAATCAAGCACAACGTTGACAGCAACCACCACCAATTCGGCTGATATAATAGGGAGAACTGCGACTGATAAATCAATAACCCCGCCACATAGGTTCCGGCAATCGCGCCGAACGCCGCCAGGCCACCGGTCACGGTCCATTCGACGATGTTTAGTTTTAAACACATGCGGCGATCAAAACCAAAGCTCATCACCACGCTGTTTTTCTTCATTTCTTTGCGCTCCTGGGCGTTGACCGTAGCCAAGATGACAATCCCTGCGAGCAAGATAATGAGAAATGAAAAGCCGCTGATGATTTGAGTGACCATGTTTAACATGTCGTCAAAACGTTTGGTCATCTCTTGCAAAGACACCATTCTCAAGGTTGGGTACTTTTGCCAAAGTTCCCCCAAAAGCGGCCAATCGTCTTGCGTTAGCTCCAAGCTGGCCATTGCAAACTCAGCACTGTCCAAATGCGCTCGCGCCGCCGGTGGCATTTGCACCCAAAACGTAATATTGCCTCCCCCCGAACGATACACATGGCTTGCCACAATGGTAAAGGTCGCGGTGTTGCCGCTGATGTAAAACTCCAACTGATCACCAATGGTAAGCCCCAAGTCTGTCATTACTTCTTCCTCGACCGACACCTGCTGCCAATTTTCCGTCTGTGGATGCCACCATTGGCCAGCGATAACCCGGTTATTACTCGGCACGTCAGCGCTCCAATGCATACGGATAGAGCGGCTCATGGTCGCCATGCTATCGCTTGGTGTTGGTTGGAACTCTTCAATGGTTTGTTGGTTAATTCTAAGAAGCTTGGCATACACAAATGGCTTCACTTGGCGGATGTCGATACCGTGTTCGTTTGACCAAGTTTGCATGTAATCCATTTGTTCACTGCTGGCTTGAGATACCAACAAATTGCCGTTGTGCTCTCTTTGATGTGCCGCGGTCATATCACCAAGATCTTTCATCAACATCAAAGTAAAGAGCAACAAAAACGCACACAGGCCGACGCCCAAAATTTGCGTGCTCTTGTTCACTAGTCGCTGTTTCATCATATACAAACTGAAGGGCAACAAACCGGAGAAACGTTGACTCAACTTCTCTGCCAAGCTCAATCCAGTCCAACTGAATACAACGATAAAGGTGATACAAATGGCAATGGTGCCGATGATCATCGCAGTTAATAACCAATTGTCTGAATAGACAATGGCGATAACGGATAACACCGCCATACCGGCAAATTTAGTCAATCCCATGCCACGCTCTGTGCCGTTGCCAGAAATCAAATTTGCCACCGAATGTCGCCAAGTGGCAAACCAAACCGGCAGTTGAAACAGCAGAAATACTGCTAAAACTAAGGCAAGGGAGCTCAAGTAGGTGGCCGGTTGAAATTGCCAGCTCAAGCCGTTAAACGTATCTGAGAGCCACTGAATCAAACCGTAATGGCACAGGGTCGCGATCGCCGCAGCACTGGGTATCAACAAGGCGATAGACCACAGCCACTTCAACATTGAGATCCTTATGCCACGGCCTTTACTGGCACCAACACTCATGCACACGGCGGAGAAAAATCGCTGTTTTCGAATTTGCACATGCGATAACTGCTCTATTGCAATGGCCGCCATGAAAAACAGAATGACCGACGCCAAGCCCAATACATTCTCAGTTCGCTGCCAAAACAACGCCAATGGGTGTGAGCCTTGTTTGTGATATATATCGGCGGCGGGTAAAACCTCTCTTTGCCAGGCCAAAAGCGCCTGCACGTTGGCATTTGATGCCGCCAGTAGATAACGCGTTTGCACTATGTCTTCAGCAAACTCCAAGCGCTGAAAGTCTTGGGCAGACACCATAGCCCGCATTTGCACGCTGTGCCCTTCCATCAATCGATCTGGTTCGTGCAATAATATTCGGCTGAACACGAAGGTGTGTTGTCCCAATTGCAATTGCGCGCCAAGCGGCACTTGCAGGGTATTGACCAAGCGGCCATCCAACCAAATTTCGCCAACTTGAGGACCTGCATCCGTGGCTTCGCCTACCACACTGCCCGCACCAGTTAACGGCTGTTGTGTGGTTCTCAGTTGCCCTTGAAGCGGGTAGTTTTGATCGACACCTTTTAACCAGACTTGTTGCCATTGATCATTGTAGTTTAACGACGCGGTCACTTGTTGAGTGACCGACATGCGGTCGGACATTTCCGACAACGATTGATATTGCGCCACGCTCAAAGCTTGTCGATGACTCAATACGGCGTCAGCGCCCAACAGGTTTTGTAGGTTCTGAGTCAAATAGCTCTGAATGTTGTCGCTGCTCAAACTCAAGGTTAAAACGAATACGACTAAAACCGTTTGGGTCCAGCGCAAAAAACGTTGATGCGACTGCTGACGCTCTTGTTTAAACAACTGCCAACTCAGTTGTATGTCATTACCCCACATTAGCCACCTCCGACATCGCCGCAGGTTTGTTTGATTCCACCAATTCACAGGAGCCATCTTTTAGCGCATAGATGTATTGGGCTTTTGTCGCCAAAGCTTGGCTGTGCGTCACCATCACTAACCCAGCTCCTTGCTCTTCGCAACATTGCAATAAGATATCAGCGATTTCGTTCGCACTGTTTGGATCCAAGTTGCCAGTTGGTTCATCGGCAAAGATAAAAGACGGTTCAAAAACTAAGGCACGAGCGATGGCGACACGCTGTTGTTCACCGCCGCTGAGCTGGCTAGGAAAGTGTTTGAGACGAGGTTCAAGACCAACGCGTTTCAATAGTTGTTTTGCTTTATCATGGGCGCGTTTGTCTCCTCGCAGTTTCAGCGGCAAGGCGACGTTATTCAGGGCATTTAACTCCGGCAATAAATGAAACTGTTGAAAAACAAAGCCAATACGTTCACGTATTTTACAGACGCTTTGACGCATGCTGCCATCCACCATATTCACTTGGCCTAAGCTCGGTTGCGCCAGGCCAGACATTAACATCAGTAAACTGGATTTGCCGGCACCGGATGGCCCGGTTATGGCGTAGGACTTACCCTGCAAAATAGTGAAATTTAAACCGCTAAATAGCTCAATTTCCCCGCCTTTGGCAGAGAATCTCTGTGCAACATTGTTGAGTTCAAGAAAACACTCGTGGGTTTGTGAAGTGGATTGTTTCATAGCATCACCTAATTTTTTCAGTGATGACAGATTAAAGAGACGGTTGTGAAATAAGTGTGAAAAAAAATGGGAAGCCTTAGCTTCCCATTAACAGATTACGCTGGAGTTAACTCCTCTTGCGCAGGGATGGCTCCCTCTTCCAACAACTGATATGCACGAGCAATGACGTTTTCAGTTGTGGTTTCCATTAAGTCCGCCAATTCCGCCAATTCGCCGAAGGTGATCCGCCTTTGATAGGTTTCAATCTTCGCAAACAACGAATGTTTGGAATTAGTGCGTTGTGACAAGTCGCGAAGCGTTAAACGCTTTTCTTGGCGAATTTGTCTTAATGCCGCGCCGATAGCGCGGTCGATATCGTAACGAAACAACTTAGTTTTCACTATAAGTTACCTTTTTTACCAGAGTTTGCTTGTGGTGGTGGATAGGTGCACTGACAGTGGTAAACCGCAGAGACCCAACAACCCCCGGATTAGGTGTCCCTATTTTAAAACCAAATCGACCTGTACTTCATTGTTGCCAAATGCAATGCTCAAAATTGTCAATGAATTGCATAATTATGTCATGAAATAAGATATTCCCTGATAGCATATAGCCCTAAATTCGTGGACAATAGCGCTCGTTTTACAACGATAAGCTGAGTTGGATGCCTTTAAAAACAGTAATTAACTTGAATGAAGTCGGTGATAATCAGGGCCGTGCCATTGAGCACGTGGCGCCGTTATTAAATTACGAAAGTGGATTATTATCGACAGTTCAAAAGCCAGAAGACTTTTATTTGAGCCGTTTAATCAAATTGATGGACGGCGTGGTGATCTTTGTCAACGTCGGTGAGAAGCTCCGAAACGAATCAATGCACCACACCTTTGCCGGCGATTCAGCTTGCGCGATTACCTTCTTCTCTCAAGGCAGCCGATATCTCACCGACGCTGATGCGTTTGTGAAACTCAACCGAGTTTATTTCTCTTCTTTAAATGCGCGCTCTTGGGAGTCCAGTATTTTAAACCCTGGGCTTAACATGAATTTCAGTTTAGCGTTAACGCAAACCGGTTTGGATTCTTTGGCATCTCTGCAAATTATCAGCTTAGAGGTGTATAAAAAGCTCAGTGAAATATTTGCTCACCGTGTTGTCATGGGTAAGGAACTGCTTACTTCGCCGCAAACCGTTAGGTTGTCTCAAAGTGCGTTTCGGTTAATTGGTAAAGGCACGAAAAGCACATTGATGTTATCTGCGGTGATCTTTGAGCTTTTAGACAGTGTTTTATTGGATTTAGAACGCTCTTTAAACACCCATTCGCAAGTGCCAAAAAAACACAGCTTTGATCCCTATGACTGCAAACAATTCATCGACAATTTGAAGGATCAGCAAGTCAGTTTGTCACAGATCGCCGACATGTTTGAGTGCTCCACCAGCACTGTGACCCGCCTATTTAAACAAGAATATGGGGTGTCTTTGAATCAATACCTGCAACAGAAAAAGTTGCAAGAAGCAACCTTGAGGGTGAAGGAAGGCAATCTGTCATTGCAGATAATTTCTGAGTCGCTGGGTTACAGTGATTTTAGTGCGTTCAGCCGAGCGTTTAAAAACCACCTGGGCGTTTCACCGAGCCAGTACCGTAAGAAACACAGCGGCTTATAAAACGTTAAGCATCATCATCCAGAGACAAAGTGACGTGCGGTCCTAAGATACGCTTAAGTTCGCCGGTCTGCTTCAAAATCAACAACGCTTTATTGAACTGCTCGACATATTGTCGGTTCTCTGGTGAATCAAAACACACCATGCTCACTCGGTTCGTCGTAAAGTACTGATAAGCACCCGCATGATTAGGGTGTTCCATACCAAGCGCGTCAGCCGCTAACAATGTATCTGGTAAAAAGCCCAATATCGCATCAACCCGGCGGCTATTTAACATTTTTAAACGCACCGCCTCATCGGTTGTGGTTTCAACTGTAACGTCAAGATCCTTCAAAAAGATGGCAGGGTCCAATCCATTCCAAAGCGCCACGCGTTTGCCGTTGAGTTGTGCTAAGTCTTTTATCACTGGCTCGCCCGGTCGGGTCATAACTTTAAGTAGCACATAATCAACACTTTCGGTGGTGATCAGGTCGGCCTGTTTAAACTGCGGGAAAGTCGTGGTCAAAGACGAAATCGTGGTTGGAAACAAGCAGCTCGTGCCTTGGGGAGAAAAATCACGAAACGCGCGTTTCAGCGGCAATACTTCGAGTCCTCTATTTGCTCCAAGCTGCTCCAATCTTTGCCACATTTTATTGTAGTGAGCGCTGCCATCTTGACGAAGACGATATTCTAATTCCAAACCAATGACAGACTGTTGGGCGGAGCTGGCAAACGAAAAAATCAAAAGAAGAGCTACGAAAATTTTTATGTGCATGTTTTTAAATCATAAAGCGGTTTGATTTACAGCATAAACAGAAAACCATTTTAAAAAAAGTGATCTTTTACTAGATGTTCCCAAAAATGGTCGGTATAACTACGTGTTCGGAAAAACCATTCTGTGGATAAGGAAATCACGCAGTATCATGCCTTTTTGGTATTTGGGATTATGAGTGTAGATTTCTTCCAGAGAATAGCTTATCGCTTAACACGAGCCACTGTTATTGTTGCCTTTGTTTTAGGTATCGCCATCAGCATTGCACAAGTTTTTATCGACTTTAAAAAGCAACAATCGACTATAGACCAGACGGCGCAAGAAATTTTCAACGTGGCTGAAAAAAACGCCGCACGTATCGCCTACCAGCTCGACGACAATTATGCTCAAGAGTTAGTTGAAGGTTTGAAAAAGTATCAAGTGTTGTTCGCCGCCAGACTATTGGACGACAAACAAAACTTGCTTGCTGAGTTCAGCGGCGACCTATCTAATTTAGAGTTATCGCCTGTTACCCAAGCTTTAGCTGGCCACACGTCGCTTTATCGCTACCCCCTTACCAATGACAAAGGCTTGCTCACCGGCTATTTGGAACTGACCACCGACAATCATCAAGCTTTAGTGCCGTTTTATAACCGCGCCAGTTACGTGTTTTGGGCGGGTCTTGTCCGCAACTTGATTCTCGCCACGATTTTACTGGTGCTGTTTTACTCCATTGTTACCAAACCATTAATGGACTTGGCTAAAAGAGTGAGTTTAGTGCAGTCCAATCAACCAGACGACGCACGGGTTGAGATGATTGATGAACACCGCAACTCAGAAATTGGTTACATCATTGACTCTATTAACCAGTTCATATCAACCTCTGACGATTCTCAGAAAAAACTGACGAAGTTGGAACAACAGTTACGACTTATCACGAACACTGTGCCTATGATGATTTTTGCCGTCGACCAAAGGCAAAAACTTCTGTTTGCCAACATCAATACCGGCGACTTTTATAATCAAGCGGCTGAACAATTACTTGGGCACAATCCTGTACTGTTGCAAGAAGCCATTGAACCAATGCAAGGTTTGGAGTTGGACAAACACATCCAGGTCGCCACAAGAGAGCGTAAAATCGTTGTTTTAGAAGAATTTTTACTGACCAACAAATTGCGTCAAACCCGCGTTTTTGAGGCCAGCTTTTTACCTCTGAACGACACTGAAAACAACGCAGTTCTGGCGGTATTCAACGACGTCACCGATAGGGTCGAGTCGCAAAAAGTGATCAAACACATGGCGTACCACGACTCGTTAACGGGCTTGGTGAATCGGACCTATTTCCAGCAACAGTTACTCAAAGACATTCAAACCTGCAGAGACAACGGTAATATCGGTACCGTGATGTTCATTGACTTAGACAAATTTAAGCTCGTCAATGACACCTTAGGCCATACCGTTGGCGACCGAGTGTTGATGGACGTTGCCAATAAATTGAAAGAATTAAGTGAACCTGGTGCAACCCTAGCGCGAATCGGCGGTGACGAGTTTGCCTTATCTTTCCCTCGCCTAGCCGCTGATCCAGAGCAAGCAAATATGCAGGCGTTACAGATTGCTGAGCGGATCAATATGGCCCTGAATAATGAAATCAACTTAGTTGGTCAGGGCTACCAGATCTGCGCAAGTATTGGTGTGGTCTGTTATCCACACGCCTCCGACGATGCAACCGACTTATTGCAATACGCCGATGCCGCCTTGTATCAAGCGAAATCCGACGGCCGTAACCGAGTCAAACTGTTTGAGCCTCAAATCATCGACAAGTTGACTGAGCAAGTGCAAATTGAACAAGAAGTTCGCCGCGGCATCAAAAACGATGAATTCACCATTCACCTACAACCTATTATTGACGGTGATTCACTTCAGCCGATTGCCGCTGAAGCGCTGATCCGTTGGCAACATCCGGAGCGCGGTTTGCTGACGCCGTACCACTTCTTAGATTGCATTGAGTCGTTGAACCTAGCGCATCATTTGTCCAACTTAGTGATCCGAGAATGCGCCAACGTCGCTAACCTCATTGGTGTGGCTAAGCTGTTGCAACGAAACTTCCGCTTCAGTGTCAACATTTCAACCTTGGAGTTCTACGAACCGGACTTCACCCAGCGCATCGAGCAAAAGATTTTGAGCGTTGGTTTGCCTTTTGAATTATTCGAACTTGAGATCACAGAAAGTATTGCCCTGCACGATTTTGAGTTAGCCAATCAAAAGCTCAAGCAGCTTTCGCAGCTAGGTTTAAGAATCGCACTGGATGATTTTGGTACTGGATATAGCTCGCTGAGCTACTTAAAGAACTTGGACATCGACAAAGTAAAAGTCGATAAGTCTTTCATCGACAGCATTGCTCAAGACCGCCAAGACCAGAAGCTGATCGATTCAATTATTACCATCGCCCGCAACTTTGACTTAAAAGTCGTGGTTGAAGGGGTCGAAACGGAACAGCAACTCGACTGGTTAAGTCAATATCAAGACGTTTGGTATCAAGGTTATTACTTTGCCAAACCAAAACCAGAGCAAGCGTTTGTCGACTATTTTTCTGAGTTACCGCAATACCACCAATTGCAGAAGAAAAAATCTGCAACCTCGACGGTATAAAACGTCCAGTTATCCCATAAGCTCTATCTTTTTCCCGAAAGGTAGGGAACAATAGTCGCAGTGAAATTTTGGCAGCTGAGACTGCCCGACCTCCAATAAGAATAAAAATGAGAAGGAACCGACGTGTCTGAATGGCTCTCTGTTATCCCCCCACTTCTTGCCATTGCTGTCGTGCTTTGGAAAAAAGAAGTCATACTCGCACTCCTCAGTGCCGTACTTTGCTCTGAATTTTTGATTCAGTTCACCAAACCTGAAGTGCAAGCCACTGCAGGTGGTTTTGCTGTCGCCACCATCGAGCGTATCGTTGGCGTTTTTGGCTCAGGCGGCAATACTCGAATTTTGGTTTTCTCCCTGCTAGTCGGTGCGTTATTGGCGTTTATGCGTCAGTCCGGTGGTGTGACCGCTACCGTAAATTATCTGGTTAATAAAGGCGTCAGTGGCTCGCCACTAAAAGCCAGATTTCTGGCCTTTTTCACCGGCGTTTTCATTTTCATTGAATCGAATTTGAGTGTGCTGATGTCCGGTATCATCTCGCGAGGTCTTTTTGATAAGTTTAAAATGAGCCGCGCTCGATTGGCCTACATCATCGATTCCACCAGCGCGCCTATTTGTATTTTGATTCTCATGAATGGGTGGGGAGCTTATATTCTCGGGCTACTAGGCGCCTACGACTTAAGTGAATCGTATGTCAGTATCTTGCTGCAAACCATTCCACTGAACTTCTACGCCCTGTTCACCTTAGCGATTGTGATCTACACCATCACTTTTGACAAAACCCACGGTCCGATGAAAGAGGCTGAACTCAAGCAACATTCGGTAGACTCGACGATGGAGTTGGACGTACCGCCATCGAAAGCGCGATATATGTTGGTGCCGCTAGTAACTATGTGTTTTTCTATGGTTGGTTTTATGTTCTTAACCGGCAACGGCAATTTCACTGACGGTTCAGGCTCTAAATCTGTGTTGTATGCTACTTCCCTAGCGTGTTTAGTAGCTTACGTCATGATGGTAAGTAGCGGTCGATTCAATCACCAAGAAATGACCAAATTGAGCTTCAAGGGCATGAGCGACTTGTTGCCACTGGTGACGATTGTATTGTTCTCCCTAGCCTTGGGTGCCAGCTTAAAAGTACTCGGTACGGGTGCCTTTATTGCCGGCTTAGTTGCTGACAACTTACCGCTGTTTTTAGTCCCTGCCGTGCTTTTCTTAGCGGGCGCGTTAATGTCGTTTTCTACCGGGACGTCTTGGGGCACGTTTGCCATCTTAATTCCAATCGGAATGCCATTGGTGATCAACTTAGGTCTACCGGCACCGCTGATCTTAGCGGCCATAATGGGCGGCGGAATATTTGGCGATCACTGCTCGCCGATTTCCGATACCACGGCGGTCAGTGCCGTCGCGTCGGGGTGTGATTTATTGGAGCACGTAAAGACCCAATTGCCGTATGCGTTGACCGCTGGCGGCGCCACCTTGCTGGCCTATTTGGCCATGGGCTTAATCATGATTTAAACCAAAAAAGGCTCGTTAAGAGCCTTTTTTATTTCAACAATATTCGAGAGTTATGGCTTCACGCCGAGCTTTGTTCAAATGCAGTTGATTGTGTGCATGTTCCATACTGATGGGCACAAATCGAATCTCGGCTCCTTGCTGAGTTTGCATTAAAACATCGATATCTAAACTCAATACTGCACCAATTTTCGGATAGCCCCCTATAGTTTGGCGGTCTTGCAACAGTACGATTGGCTGACCGTCTGGCGGGATTTGCACTGCACCAAACACAATGCCTTCCGACAACAGTGGTTTAGGCGCCTGACATTGAATTGCCGCGCCACTGAGGCGATACCCCATCCGATCCGCTTGACTGGAAACTCGATAGCGACTGCTGAAAAACCGGCGTTGTTGCAATCGACTAAACCAGTGCTGTTGGTAAGTCGGAATCAGGCGTAATCTTGCTGAGTTGGAAAAACGTGGACGGTGTCGTTCCGCTAATCGCAAGTGCTGCCAGTTGCTACCGGCCTTAAACTCGGCAACCGATAACTGCAGGCCCCGGCTTAGCCGCCCCCCATCGATACCGCCAACGCCGTCACGCAACACAGTTGAGACGCTGCCAAATTGTTTTGCTTGAGCAAAGCCGCCTTGAAATCCAAGATAGCTGCGAACGCCACGCTGGGCGAAATCAATGTCGACTCTATCACCAGCCTTCAACAAATGGCTGCGCCAGCGTTCGACCATGTGACCATTGATACTCAGCGGCATCTCAGCGCCGGTGAGCGCAAATATAAGCGTACTATTGGCGACAAAACTGAAGCTGCCACCGGTAATTTCAATGCATGGGGCGTTATCTGAGTTGCCTAACAGGCGATTTAGCCAATAGTAGCTGTGCTTATCGGCCACCCCACCATTGCTAAGTCCCAATTGCGTTTGACCAAAACGGCCGTTGTCTTGAAGTGTCGACAGCAAACCTGGCTCTAAAATTTTAATCCCTGGCGTGCTCATAGCTGTCCACCAAGGTCAATAAATTCTTGCTTGTTTATCGCTTCAAACCTGACGTTATCACCGACTTTATACGGCATTGGGCAGTTTGAACCTGGCGAGAACAAATCCACAGGACACAAACCAACGATGTTCCAACCGCCGGGTGACGGCGCAGGATAGATTGCAGTTTGGCGTTCAGCAATGGCAACCGCCCCTTTAGGAACTTGAGCCCGAGGTGTCGATAATCTTGGCAAGGCCAACCGAGGGTCAACTTCACCAAGGTAAGCAAAGCCAGGGGCAAAACCGATGGCAAATACTTGGTATACCTGCGCCTGATGAATCTCAATGACCTCTTCAACGCTAAGCCCTGCAAACTCGGCAATGCGTTGCAGATCAGGTCCAGATTCAACGCTGTAATACACAGGTAACGTCACCAATTGTTCGGCAGTTTGCTCTTGGTAGACGCAAACGCTCGCAAGGTGCTTTAATTTTTGTCGAAGGTGAAAGTGATCCGTCTTGTATGGATCAAACCGAACTAAAATAGACCCATAGGAAGGCGTTGTTTCAATAACAACTTGCCCAAGTTCCGCCGTTATTAGTCCATCCAAAGCTCGAATCAAACCGTTACTGGTCGCAATAGAGTCCGCTTCGGCATAGACAATCAAAGCATCTTCCGACGCCAGCTGAACGTGAAACTGCGCTGTGGTCATTGAGCTAAAAGCGTTTTTATTTGAACAATCTGTGCAACGCCTTCAGCATTGTCACCATGCACGCACAAGGTATCAGCGCGGAGTTTCAGCACTTTGCCGGACTCAGTGACAACCTCTGAAGATTTTGCTAAACGCTCTACCTGTTCTAACATTTCGCTCTCGCTTAATACTGCGCCTTGGCGATTTCTTGGCACTAAATAGCCATCATCTGTGTATCGACGGTCAGCAAAGGCTTCAAACAGTAATTCAACTCCCAAATTCGCACTCATTTCAAGATGTTGCTGATGAGCTGCGGTCGCTAACAACATCAATTTTAATGGTGTTTTGCGCTGTTTGTTTAAAAGCACAATCGCGGTCATAACCTGTTCTAACATGAAAGCATTTGCCATCATGTCGTTGTACATAGCGCCATGGGGCTTTACGTACTCAACGTCTAAACCGTGCATCTTGGCCATTGCCGTCAATGCGCCAACTTGGTAAACGATGGCATTAATCAACTGTTGTTGGTCTAATTTAAGTGAACGGCGGCCAAAGCCCGGAATGTCCTGGTAGCCCGGATGTGCACCCACGACAACGCCATTGTCTTTGGCTAGGGCCAACGTCTGATACATGACGTCCGCGTCCCCAGCATGGAACCCACAAGCCACATTAGCCATGTCGATGTGAGGCATCACCTCAGCATCTTGGCCCATGACCCATGCGCCAAAACTTTCACCTAAATCACAATTCAGTTTCATAATGATCTTTTTACTCTTAAGTCAGAGTTACACCTTAAAAAATATCTTATTTTTATACAAATAGTGCATCACCACGTAACAGCCCAAACAAAAGCTGACAGCAAACATCAAAGAGCCGTTCAGGTTGCCAAATAGAGGTTGGTAAACTTCGCTGTATAACCACCCATGCAAGCTAGTGTCTGCGACCGGTAACATGATGAACACTCTAGCAACCACCGCCGAGAACATGTAAAAGGCAATGGCGTTCGCGCCAAAAACCACAAACGGTGCAGTCCAACGCTTTTTACCTTTGATGTCGATAAGCCAAGTCAGTCCGCCCAATATCAACAGTGCCCAACCCGTGCTCATAACGACATAACTGGATGTCCAGATCGATTTGTTAATCGGTAATATCCAACCCCAAGCCTCACCAGCAACAATGAGTATCGCACCAACTGCGCACATGACCTTGGTTTTATATGCCAATGACTTGTCTTTGTTCATCAATAAGTCACCAGTAAACACGCCTGCTAGCGCACCAGCCACGGCGGGCAAGGTACTGAATAGCCCTTCCGGATCAAACGCATACGGTATCGCTTCTTTGTAATACAAGTGTTTCGCAGCGAACACTTGGCTGTCGATCCACGCAGTTAAATTGTTGCCAAATAGCAACTCTCCGCGATACATTTCGCCACCTTTGCCATAGGGAACCCACATCAAAGCAGCCCAGTAACCGAACAGCAATGCAAAAATCCAAATGAGACGACCTCTGGGTTTGAAATACAACACCACCAGCACGGTCAATACAAAAACCAGCCCCAGTCGCTGTAACACCCCCATAACTCGAATCGACGCCAGTTGTTGATTGACCCAGCTAAAATTCGGATCATTAAAATTGAAGTAAAACAACGCCAAGAACAAGCCAAGGGCAAACAACTTACCACCTCGAATGGCCGCGTTTTTTACTAATAATCCTTTATTGGTGCCTTTTGCGACTTCACGATTCATCACAATTGAAACAGACACGCCGACAATAAATACAAAGAAGGGAAATATCAGATCCGTCGGTGTCCAGCCGTGCCATTGCGCATGCAACATAGGTGAGTAAACATGAGACCAACTGCCAGGGTTGTTCACCAGTACCATCGCGGTGATGGTCAGCCCGCGGAATACATCAAGCGCTAGCAGGCGTTCAGCGGGCAACGCAGAAACAATGCCGTCTGCGTAGCGGCGAAAAAAATCAAACATAACTCAAAACCTAAAACTTAATTGAAACCGGAGATTGGCCTTTGGCTTCAATTTCTCCCAATAGCAGGCGTGCAAGCGCAGTGTATGCCGGGCCTACCGCCACTTCTTGTCCTTGATGACGCTCTACGTGGGCGTTATAGCCATAGGTGGCTATGACATGGTCACTGAACCGAGCGTACTTTTGGATTTCATAGGGAGTGCGTAAAGACACAAACCAAGTATTCTTGCCTTTACTTTTAGCGTGTTGCAAAAGCTCCAGCAACAATTGGTCTTGTTGCCATTTACTCGACGTGGATTGTTTGAATTTCTTTAAATCTTCCATTCCGCCAAGTTCAACCGCGCTTTGTTTTGGCGTAATATTGGCGACTAGCACCGCATCGGCGGCGTCTATCATTCGTTTATGTACATCCGCTGATTCGGTAAAACTGCTTGCGCAAGTCACCTTGAGGTTTGCTGAGCGAGCCATCAATGCAGATTTAAGTGCTGCACATTTGGTTTTATCGGGAAGAGCGAGATGCAGAGTCGTGACATTTTTCGGTAATGTCCCATCGCCTTTTAGCAAAGTGATAGATGCATCGGCAAGGTCCGCTTCGATTGCCTGATGATGTTGGCTTCTAAGAGTTTTAGTTGCGCTTTTTTGTAGGTCTTTCGCGTTTGTTTTAAACGCATTTCCCATCGCAAACTCTGTTTTTAACGATTGAATTCTCTGGTAAGAAACTTGTAATTCTTCTCGAGCTAGCTCACCACTTTCAACGGCAACCTCGAGGGCGTCGAGTAACGCATCCAAACGAGGCAAATCTTCAATCGAGCGAATCCTAAGCGGCATAAGTGCGATATCAGCACCGGCTTTAAACGTCTCGATAACCGCTTGAGGTTCATCAAAAAACTCGCTGACGCCCGCCATATCCAGAGCATCGGTCACCACCACGCCATTGAATCCCATTTGTTGGCGCAGCAAATCGGTCAAAATCTCCCGCGACATGGTCGCTGGTTTGATCATGGTTTTGCCACTTTTTGCCACAAACGTACTACTGTCTAATTCTGGGTACTGAATGTGTGCGGTCATTATCATTTTTGCCACACCAGCATCAATGGCTTGTTGAAAAGGCAACAAGTCGACACTTTTGACTTTAGTGAATGAGTGTTCGACACGCGGCAATCCGGTATGACTGTCGACGCTAGTATCACCGTGGCCAGGGAAGTGTTTTAGAGTCGCAACAACTCCTTCTGCTTGCATAGCACGAGCTTGAGCAATGCCTAATTGGGCTACTTCCGTGGCAGATTCGCCAAACGAACGGATGTTGATCACCGGATTGCGAGGATTAACGTTCACATCAACAGTTGGTCCGTGATTAACATTGATACCTAAACTGTTCAGCTCTGCCCCAAGCACTTCGCCAGTTAACGTCGCAAATTTGTCGCTGTGATTGGCATAAGTTGCACCAATTGCCATATTACCACTGGTGGCCGTTGACCATTGACGCGGCAACCGAGCCACTCGGCCACCTTCCTGATCAACTGAGATAAACAATGGACTTGCAACGTCGCTGAGACTGGCCGCCTGTTGCAATTCGCTGACCAGTTGAGTGGTTTGCTCAATCGATTCAAAATTTTCAGCGAACAGAATGACACCACCCAAACTGTGTTGAGTGATCATCTGCTTTAAACTTGGGTCAAGTGCAGTGACCGGCAGGTCGCATGACACTCGGCCTTTGTATCGTTTGAGTTCGGCCGGTGGACAAAAATAGCGAATATCGACCATGAGCTTCTGCGCCAGCATTTGGCGAACACTCACATTGTCGACTTTAGGCGAGTTAACAGTGCAACTTGAAGCAACCGAAGTCATCATTAACACTCCTAATAATTTTGTCACAGGGCGCGGTATATGTTGTGTAATACCCACAAACTGCTCCTAATCTAAATAACGCCACAAATCTTTTGTGACTGAGTTATCAATTTCAGTTTGTTGTGGTGAAGCAAAGGGCCTAGTTATTTAATTTTTATGTTTTTTTAGGCCCAACTTTTCAGCATGTCGCGTCATCTTGACCGAACATAATTATCAGAAAAGCTCGGCGACAAGTGTGCCTTAGGCAAGAAGGGTAACGCAAGCAATGATTCTCTATTTCGAGGATAAAGGCCTATCAAACAAGCATTTTTTGGACGCTCAAAATGAAATCAGCTACCTTTGCTGCCGCTTTGCATTTGAAACAACATTTGGTACGTCATATTAATCAGCTCGGCTTGCGATGGCGCCAACCCACACGCGTTCTTTTTTGTTGCCTTGCGGGAAGTATCATCGCTTAAGCTTGCAAGCACCAAATGATGATCTTCATCAACCAATAAAAAACCATGGGCCGAGTCCAACACAAACAAAGCCTTGTCTGACACGTACAGGTCGCATTCAGCTAATTTGTGGGTCGATATGGGCTGCGAGCCCGGTGACCACCATTGTTTATTGCCATAACTTCCTTGGTTCAGAACCAGTTGCCCTAACTTTGCCAAATCGAGTACTGATGCATCAATTTGCAACTGAGGCACCCGCTCAGTCTGAAGAAAGTCCGATGCGCGGCTTTGAATCTGAGTTTGCTCAAGCTTCAAAGGAGTAACTATGGTCGCTTCGATAAAGTCCTCATATTTTTGACCACTTTGTTTTGCGATGATGTCAGCGATGATCTGGTCATTTAGGCCACTGTATTCTCGTCTCGCCCCGAGACCATAAGCGAACGGCAAGTGCTGATGAATCAACTGTTGCGTTGGCAACTCCGGTTTAAGGGCTGCGGCGCCTTTTTGTAACTGAAACTCAGCCAAATTATGCCGCACGTCTTGCAGATTAAACTCGCGCGGATAACCGCTGGTGTGATTGAGTAAATGCGCCAGTGTTCGAAACTCGCGCCCTTGCCCCACGTACTCTGGCAAATAATCACTGACAGGAGTACTGCTTTGCAGCAGGCCTTGTTCAATCAACTGCAAAGTAGCGACCTGAGCCGTTAAATGATTGGCCACCATGCCGGAAGAACGGGCCTTGCCGCCTTGCAAATTATGCTCATGAACCACCAATTGACCCTTGTAACCAAGCGCAATATCACCACCGTTGGCGAGCTCTTTAATCGGCGCAAAACGTCTGTTTAAACGCTCACTGTTCGACTCGGTTAACTCCGGCGCACTGATCGCCACGCGGCCAAAATCCTCATTGGTCGGTCCGAAAAACGACAAGACATTGCGACCGTCGCGGAGGTAGTCTCCAACCGACAATTGGTGATTTAACATATCTACTTTTCGACTCTTTGATAAATCCAACGGCACACCGTTAATTGCAAAATCGGCGGTGTCATATAAAGAGGATGAAAACAGCAATTCACCTTGGTTCTTAAGGCCATAAAATACGTCTTGTTGCAGCTTTTGCTCCGGCGCTTGTTCGGTTGTTTCGTTGCCCGCAAACATCAATTCGGCTTCGGCGTAATATTGGTCGAGCAATGGAGCCACTAAGTTCGGTGCATACTCCTCAAGTAAAGCAAAAACCGCTGCTGCAGTATCGGATGTGGCTACGCCACTTTGTTGCTGTGGTAAAAAATGGGTTTGAAACGCAAATAGGACGTCTTGACTGGACTTATCCAGTTCCCCTGTCACCTTAATTGGATAGCCGTAACGTTTTAAGGCTTTCTGGGTGAGCGCCAACGAAGGCGGGTGCATGGCAAACATATGTTGGTACAAGCCAAAGGTGGTTTCCTCGTACCAGGCGCCAATGCCAGCTTGATGCAACTGCAACCAAGGAAACTCAGGGCCAGGGTCAGATTTGCGCGACGGCGCTATGTCGGAGTGGCCAACAATTCGCGTGGCGTCAATGTCTGGGTGTCTGGACAAAATGTCCTGAATCAGCTCGACCAATAGTTCCATTTGCTGCGGTTCAAACTCGGGAAAGTGACACATTTGGTTGGGGCCGTATTCGCCGCCGACTTTATTACCATAAACTTTCTCACATATCGGCTGGTGCACAATTTCAATGCCGATGGAGGTATCGTTGAGGTTTTCTCGCCCTTGCCAATGGCTGTATCCAGCGTGCCAAGCCCTGTCCTGCTCATCGACTAACTGAATAATCTTTAACTTGGAGTAAGGGTAAGTGGCATCCCGAGTGCTTGGAATTAGATAGTGACTCGACACATAACCAGAACCGGCTAGTGCGCGCATGGAGTCGCGATAATTGCCCGCTGTAAAATGCAGAACTAACGATTGGATTCGCTTGTTTTGCGCGTCCGTATGCTGTTTTTTGATTGGTAATGACGTACAAGCGCTAACGAAAATAAGGGTAATCAATACACCAAGGGGTCGAAACAAGCCCATGAAAATACGCTTCCTGAGAAAAAGTTAACTGATATCGGATCACTCAATACTCTCAGAGTATTGCCGATTTAGAAAGTTCCGAAAATCTTTGTCGCCATTTTAGAGCATAAATCGGATTGTGACGTATAGTTAAATATAAGCCCGTAATTTGGAGGCTCGACTATGCGATTTACCCTTTTATTAATCCTACTAGTCGCGACCAAGGCAGGTGCAAGCGATGATGAGCACATAAAGCTCATCGAAGGCATGTGGAAATGCCCCATTGATATTCAATTGGACCATCTGCGCATGCGCGGTGAATCCATCGACACTTACGACGCAGTTAATATGCGTTATTACTCCGAAGCCATCATTACCTTTATCTACGGTGACCGACATCCAATCGCAAAGATCAAAGCTACCGATTTAGGCGTTTGGCAATACTATGAACAAAATCTGCTGGGCGAGAGTGCAAAAGTCAAAATCGAAGTGCTATTTGACTACGATGGACTATTCTCAGATGAAACCATTGAGTATATGCGGATGGAGATACTTAATGATTCTATGCCAGTGCTAACCCTCGATATTGATCAAAGCAATTGGCAACTGTTCGATCCTGAAACACGCGAAGAGTTTAGCTGCTCAAAAACGCGTTTGGTCTCAGATACCAGCAAAGCTAACCAAGCTTGAAAACAGCAAGCGAATTTGCAAATACGTATAAAAGGAAGGAATAATGCGATTAGCCACGGTTTTATTGTTTTTACTGTTGTCTGTGCCTACCAGCGCACAGAGTCTTAATAATCAGGCGATCGAAAAATGGATCGTCGCGTTTCCGGAGATAAATGCGTTTTTAACCCAGCACCGGGGGCCATTAAAACAATACATCAGTGAACAATATGGCATCACAGGTGGAATGGAAACCTTCAATAAGATAGCGCCTGATAAAATAGCCAACATGACGATAAACGCCATAGAAGCGTTACAGTTGGACGGTCAGTATCGCCAAATTTTGTCGCGATACAATTATGACGACCGCGAAAAGCCCATAGCATTGACGCACAAGATTGTCAGAATTGCGATGGCGGAAAAGATGAGTCAGGAATCCAACGTACTGAGCCAACAGCTCAGTACCTACACTCAACAAATCGAGCTGATACGCCGCAACCCGCAGCTCTCAAGCGCCCAGAAGCAAACAATGGTCAATCAATATCAAAAGGGCGTTGATTATATAAAGTCGATGTTAAAAGTCGCGGAAGAAAGCGATCCTGGTGATAGACAAGTTATTGCGCCTTATCTCGATACCATTATTGGATTACTTGGTGCCAGTTAAGCTCAGAACACTGAGCTTAACCGCCTAAGGCAATATTAGTAAAACAGTAATCGCCACAACCAGCTTGAGTTTAAATAGTCCTCACAGCCTTTCAATTGTTGGCCATATTTTTTGGCTCGCGAATCAACTCGATTTGCCACCTTCACTAACCAAGCTTTGCTGCGATACGTTTTTTTGCGATAGCCACCCCACCCTTCGTGGTAGTTAAGGTACTGATTTTTAGCATCCCACTTTGAAACCTTATTGATTTTGTAGGTTTTGGCAGTAAACCAGCCCATAAAATCGATAGCGTCGTCAAAATCGTCTCTGTCACCCCAACTGTTACCAGTTTCTCTTTGGTAATCATCCCATGTCGCAGTTTTTGCTTGAGAGTAACCGTAGGCACTGCTGGCCCGACCGATGGGAATAAACCCTAAAAAATATTCCATTGGCGGCGCGGCGTCAGATTTAAAAGAACTCTCTTGATACATCATCGCCATAACCACATGAATCGGTGTACCCCACTTGTCATTCATGTCGGAGGCGGCATCCCACCAGTCATCTCTTTCTTTAAATATCTCACATATATTGTTCACATTTTTAGGCGGTGGAGTCGCGCAACTCGCCACAGACAGGGCAATAAGTAAAATAATTAGAACTTTTTTCATTTTTTTTGAACTATTCCGTCAACCAATGTCTAACAAAGTGAATGCAGTATTTTTTCATTCCCTGGAAGTTGTTGTTTACTTAGCGAGTAGTTTTACTACTCGCTTTTTTTTTGCCAAACAAATTCCTGTTTTATTCAATCTAACACATCAAGCCCGCAAAAGTTTATTACATTGTAAGAATTTACAAATGGAAGCTGAGTTTCTATTAGACTAAATGCAGGAAGTTTCCAGTTCACAATCAACTATTTATTTTTCTGTAATAAACAAGCAGATATAAAAAATTTAAAAAAAATGAAATTAATTTCGAACTTTTTTGAAAAAAGGTGTCTAACCTTACAGTAACAAATTTTGTTCATTCCCTGGAAGTTGTTGTTAGTACTTGCGAGCATACCCTGTATGCTCGCTTTTTTTTGCCTAAACATCTGATATAAAACAACTTCACCGTCGTTCGTATTAATTCCAATTATCGTTCATTAAGCGTTTACCACTTTAATCTACCCTGCATTTTTAAAGGCTTGTGTTAAAGTTAGAAAAGACTCACATTTGTCGGTTATGAGCTAACCTTTACGTTAACGGTACGCAAAATTAAGTTTCGCCTTTCTGAAACTCACTGAAGAGGAGCAATTGGAGTGCAATACGAAAGCAAGATACCGTACAAAATATATCCGGACTTTAAGGTATTTACGTCCTACGCGATACAAGACATAACCTTTGATGATTTACATAATCACGTATTGGAATTGATGTCTGACGTGTATTTTAGTGCTGGAATTAATGGCATTTATGATTTTTCGAAAATCACTTCTCTTACTGGTGACTTAGAAAGGTGGCGTTCGCTGGCCGAAGGGATGTCTAGCGATGAGGTCATAGTAGCCAAAGCTAAGACAGCAATTATCCTGCCCGAAGACAACCTGTCATTACATCAAATCATGGAAGGGTACCTAATTATGACGGCTGGGTCGTTAATTGATTATCAGATTTTCACCCCTTCGCGGTGGCAAGAGGCAATGGATCACGTGGGACTAGGCATATTCAAAGACATGCAAGATTTCGAAAAAACAGCCGCAGCTCAGTGACTGCGGCTTAGAAACATTAATCTTCTACTCTGCGAGTGAAACAAGGCTCATTTGGTTTCGAAAGTTCTGGATTGTATTGATACCCGTCTAAATCAAATTTGAGTAAACCTTCCATATCCGACACTTGGTTCTTAATTAAATATTGAACCATCATGCCACGGGCCTTTTTAGCAAAGAAACTGATCATTTTATATTGACCATTTTTCCAATCTTTAAACGCTGGCGTAACGAGCGTCGCTTTCAGTTGTTTTTTCTTCACTGACTTGAAGTATTCGGTGGACGCTAGGTTAACCAGTATTTCGGAATCAAGTGCGTCGATTTGCGCATTCAATTTTTCCGTGATCTTTTCACCCCAAAATTCATACAAGTTTTTGCCTCGCGGATTTTCTAACTTAGTGCCCATTTCCAAACGGTAGGCCTGCATCAAATCCAGCGGCTTTAGAATTCCATAGAGCCCGGACAAAATTCGCAAATGTTGCTGTGCATACTCCAGCTCAGCTTGCGACAACTCCGTTGCCTGCAACCCGGTATAAACATCACCATTGAAGGCAAGTACTGCCTGTTTCGCATTCTCAGGGGTAAAGTCCGGATGCCACTCAGCAAAACGGGCGGCATTCAAACCTGCAAGTTTGTCACTGATCCCCATTAAAGAACTTAAGTCTTGCGGCGACAGTTTCAAACACACTTCCGCCAGTGCTTGAGCATCTTCCATTAGCTCAGGCATAGTGAAAGTATCCGTCGTCGCCGGAGTTTCATAATCTAAATTTTTCGCAGGTGAAATAACGTACAACATGGAATTACTACTCTTAACTCATCTTTACGGGGCAGTTTAACAAACTGCAATAATAGCTGAAATTGATTATTGCCGATTACATTAATCTAATAAATCAATCAAACTAGCTCAACGTCAACCACACAAAGATGTGGCAAACCGCAACCACCATGGTTAACTGGGCGCGAAGCACTGTGTACCAATCGGGGTAGTTCTTCGCTAACAAAGTTTTTTGTTCAATTTGCCAAATCACCAGAAACAGCAACGCACTGACAAATACACCGGCTTTAGCGACCAGGAAAAAACTTCCCCACCCCGCAATTGTGACAAAAATACTGCCCCAAAGCAGACCAGATTGACGCACAGGCCGGTTTGGCGACGACATATTGACCAAAAAACCCAATGGCCAGAGTGCTCCAGCCATGAAACTCAAAATCGCAATACTGTAACCACGAAAAACGTCTAAAGCCTCGACACTGAAGGGATTCAGTGAAGGTATTAACACACACAACATGAAAAAGACGAAAGGGATAAGGCCACCAAAGCCCAACATCCGAACCTGTGAATTTAAACTGTGTTGATTTTTATCTTGTAATTTTTCGGTCATTTTCCAAACTTACACTATGGTTTCGAGCACTACTGATTGAACGTGCTTCGGGATTGAGCAGATCAAGACAGCGATCATAACATTGAAAAACGGAACTTTACCTTAATAGATAAGAGTTATTACACAAGAAAAATCGTAATAAGATTATTAACTGCCGTAGTTGTAGAATGCGAGGAGTATTTGTAATTTAGCAACACTCTAATGCGAAATAATCTTGAAGTTTCACGGCAATCTGTAATAAAGTTACAAACCTGCGTAACACTCCAAGTCTGCATACTTAAAGTCCAAACCAGTCAGGAACACATAAAATGGCAAGCGTATTAAAACAGTTAAGAGACGTCACAACCGTCGTTGCCGATACCGGCGAAATCGAAGCAATCAAAAAGTTTCAACCCGTAGATGCCACTACCAATCCATCTCTGCTTTTAAAAGCAGCGCAGATTCCTGAGTACAACAGCTATATTGAAGAAGCAGTCGCGTGGGCGAAACAGCAATCAAACGACGAGACGCAACAACTAGATGATGCGGGTGATAAACTGGCGGTCCTTATTGGCAAGGAAATCAGCGCCGTTATCCCGGGTCGTATTTCAACCGAAGTGGACGCGCGACTTTCCTTTGATACCGAGGCTACCATAGCGAAAGCCAAAAAACTCATCGCTTTGTATGAAGAGTCTGGTATTTCCAAAGATCGCGTTCTGATCAAAATTGCTTCTACTTGGGAAGGCATCAAGGCAGCAGAGCAACTTGAGAAAGAAGGCATCCAATGTAATCTAACCCTGTTATTCAGCTTTGCCCAGGCACGCGCATGTGCTGAAGCGGGTGTTTTCCTGATCTCGCCATTTGTCGGCCGCATCTTAGACTGGTACAAGGCCAACACAGACGTTACTGAATATACTGGTGAAACCGATCCAGGCGTCTTATCTGTCCGTCGCATTTATCAGTATTACAAAGAATATGGCTACAATACTGTTGTAATGGGCGCGAGCTTCCGCAACATTGGTGAAATCAAAGCGCTTGCGGGCTGTGACCGATTGACCATCGCCCCTGCGCTGTTAGACGAACTTGAGTCTGAGCAAGGTGAACTGGAAACGAAACTGAGCTTCTCAGGCGACGTTAAACCTCAGCCAGAAAACATGAGTGAGGCGCAGTTCCGTTGGGAACACAACGAAGACCCAATGGCGACACAAAAGCTTGCTGAGGGCATCAGTAACTTCGCAAAAGATCAGGTAAAACTGGAAAACTTGCTCAAAGCAAAATTATAATAAGAAAAAACGCAGCCTTGGCTGCGTTTTCTTTTCATCCTAAGCGGTGAAGAAATTACCACACACAACGACGGAACGATATTCATCACAACGTAATTAACACTTTTTACGATGTAGACGAGACATGAGGAATCCGAAATGAACACTCCAGCGTGGCAAGCGCTTGCTAGCCAATTTGAACGTTTTCAAAACGTCCATATGCGAGACCTGTTTGAACAAGAACCAAATCGCGCAGCGACATATACAGAATCCGCCTGCGGTTTCACTTTAGACTATTCGAAAAACCGAATCGACCAGGCCGTATTGGGCGCTTTGTTCGATTTAGCCCGAGAAGCGCAAGTAGAACAAAAGCGTGATGCCATGTTTGCGGGCGAGGTGATCAATACCACAGAACAACGTGCCGTATTGCATACCGCACTTCGCCGTGATGCGAATGACGAAGTACTGGTGGATGGGCAAAATGTGGTAGCAGAAGTCCACGAAACCCTTGCAAAAATTAAAGGGTTTGTTGCTGAAGTTCACGACGGCACTCGCAAAGGTTATACAGATAAAGCGTTTACCGATGTCGTCGCTATTGGCATTGGCGGCTCTTTTCTTGGCCCCAAGATAGTTACGGAAGCGCTAAAACCGTATCAGCAATCCGCAGTTAAAGTACACTTTGTTGCCAATGTCGACGGTCACCATATCGTTGATGTATTAGCTAAGCTCAATGCAGAAACAACCTTGGTTGTGATGAGCTCCAAGTCGTTTACGACTCAAGAAACGCTGAAAAACACCCTCACAGCCCGCGAATGGTTCTTGAGCCAAGGCGGCGAGTTTAGCGACATCGCTAAACATTTTATGTGTGTTTCAAGCAACATCGCCAAAGCAACCGAATTTGGCATCGCGGAAGACAATATTTTCCCAATGTGGGATTGGGTTGGCGGTCGTTATTCGCTTTGGTCTGCCATCGGTTTACCAATTGCCCTTGCCATCGGTTTCGATAATTTCGAGCAAGTGCTTAAAGGTGCTCGCGATATGGACAACCATTTCGTTTCAGCGCCACTTGAGCAAAACTTGCCAACTATCATGGCGGTATTAGGCGTTTGGTATCGTAACTTCTTTGGCAGCGAAAGCCACGTTCTTTTGCCTTACTCCCATTACTTACGCGGCTTCCCAGCCTACGTAC
The DNA here is from genome assembly GCA_964229075.1 of Alteromonadaceae bacterium. Taxonomy (GTDB): domain Bacteria; phylum Pseudomonadota; class Gammaproteobacteria; order Enterobacterales; family Alteromonadaceae; genus Psychrosphaera. The sequence continues at coordinate 28,012 of CAXRBI010000065.1, forward strand.
AACAACTGGATATGGAGTCAAACGGCAAGAGCGTGAGTCACAGCGATGAGACAGTAGAAACCACCACCGGGCCGATTATTTGGGGCGGTGAAGGTACCAATGGTCAACACGCATTCCACCAGTTGATGCACCAAAGTAAAACAGTTATCCCTGCGGACTTCATCATGCCAGTTAAACCTGCCCACGACGAAGTTGAACATCACCAGATGTTGGCATCAAACTGCTTTGCTCAAACACAGGCCTTAATGCAAGGCGAGACAGTCGAAGAGATTAAACAAGCATTGAGCGCGAAAGGCGTCAGCGGCGAACAACTGGACAAGTTGGCAAAACACAAGTTCATGCCGGGCAACAAGCCTTCTAACACGTTGTTAATGGAAGACTTATCTCCTGCACAATTGGGTGCCCTTGTTGCGCTATACGAGCACAAAGTGTTTGTTCAGGGCGTCATTTGGGACATCAACAGCTTTGACCAATGGGGTGTCGAGCTTGGTAAAGTGCTAGGCAATCGAGTCTTAGACGCACTGCAAGACAAAGCCCAACCGGAACTCGACTCTTCGACCCAGCAATTGGTCGAAATGTTTAAAAAAGTCGTTAAATAATTTTCCTATTTAGCGCAGACACAGCATATAATCGCCTCCATCGAGAGGCGATTTTTTTTGCCTAAACTTCAATCCATTAGGCCACTATGACTGCGAAAAATTTTGCGGAGCTCCTACTTTTATCTGCGATTTGGGGCGCCTCTTTCCTATTCATGCGAATTTCTGCCCCCGAGATGGGTGCTCTGCCTGTTGCATTTTTACGCATCATTATCGCCGCATTGACTCTAGCGCCCTTGCTCTACCTAGTCGCTAGAAAATACTTGCCAGGAGTAGCAGACAAAAAGAGATTACTGCTCCATTTAACTGCCGTAGGAATAGGGAACTCGATAATTCCTTTTATCTTTTTCTCGTACGCCGCCATCAATATTGATGCCGGATTGTCCTCTATCATTAACGCCACCACACCGCTTTGGGGCGCTTTATTTGGGCTTGTCATTCTCAACACCCGCCTCAATCGATTGGGCTGGCTCGGTTTGTTCACGGGCTTTATTGGCGTGTTTGTACTGTCCTCACATAAACTCTCTGGCGATATGGACTCCGCGCTGTTGTCAATATTGGCGGTGGTCGCTGCGACTTGCATGTATGGCTTATCCGCAAACTATTCAAAGCGCTTTTTGGTTGGTGTTCCACCTATGATGGTGGCAGCAGGCACAATGGCCATCAGCGCCGTTCTGGTGTCCCCTGCTCTGTTTGTAATGGACTTACCCTTCGCAACCATATCAAACACGGCCTGGTTAGCTCAGATTGCGCTGGGCGCTGTTTGTACCGGCATCGCTTACGTAATTTTTTATCGCCTTATTGAACACACCGGGCCAACCAAGGCGATGACAGTTACATATTTGATTCCGATTTTTGGCGTGTTGTTTGGTTACGTATTTTTGCAAGAAGCCTTACATCTCAACATGTTATTTGGCGGAATTTTGATTTTATTTGGCGTAATGTTAACTACAGGACTGTTTAATAAGCAAAAATAGGAAATTAAATAACCAAATTGGTTATATTTATTTCACATTTTGGTCATATTTTTTTCACAAAAGTATTTTACTTTTAACTTCGTTATGTTAAGTATTGGTTAAGCATTATTCAGGTCGCTTTTTTATTAAGCGGATCTGAAGTCCTTATAACAATAATATTTAAAACAGAAGTTAAGGGGGCCATTATGGAAGGTCTAGCTGAATTGTTTGAGAGTGCTGTTCAAAACACGAAACAATCGTCAAAGCGCGGTTCTAAGCGCAAATGGCGAGAAATCGAAAGCATCAAAGAGAAGTATCGTTTGCGCAATGAACTTCGCGATATTGACCCGTCAATGGATTACGACTTAACAGATTTAGAATTCTAAAAGAAAGCCCAACTAAGCAATTAGTTGGGCTTTTTTGTATGAGTTCATTCCATCGGCTTATGTATAGCCGGTGCCGTTTCGCTGTATGAAACGGGGTTAATCGAATTTGTTGTCAGACACAGAGCTACTTTTGTAGCTCTGTTAGAGTCTTTTTCGCTTTGAAATGGCGACTAAACCATTAAGGGTAAATGCCAGTCAATCGGCGTAACACCATTGGCGTTTAGTAGCTCATTGGCGTGTGAAAAATGACGACACCCAAAAAACCCGCGTCTTGCGGACAGTGGCGATGGATGTGCTGTCGTTAAAATATGATGTTTGTTGGCATCAATAAGCTCGGCTTTTTTCTGCGCGTAACTCCCCCACAGCAGAAACACTAAACCCTCACGCTCCGATGATAGGGTTTTAATAACGGTGTCAGTGAACGTTTCCCAGCCCATTTTCTGATGACTATTTGGCTCAGCCTCACGAACCGTCAATACTGCATTCAATAGCAGCACGCCTTGTTCCGCCCAAGACTGCAAATAACCATGACTTGGAGTACAAAAGTCTTGGATATCTTGCTCTAGTTCTTTGTATATATTGCGTAATGAGGGAGGGATCTTAACCCCTGGTTGCACTGAAAAGCTCAACCCATGGGCTTGTTCGGCACCATGATACGGATCCTGTCCAAGTATCACGACCTTAACCTTGTCAAATGGGGTCGAATCGAACGCTGAAAAAACAAAAGATTCAGGCGGATAGATAACCTGACCTGAATCTCTTTGCTGTTTTATGGTATCCAAACACGAACGCAGATAAGGTTTCTGTTGTTCTGCCTGAATCAAAGTTTGCCAATCCAACATCGGCTCCTAACTGTCTATTTCAATAAATAAGACCTTAGGTTAGCAAACTCTGGCGTCATTTCCTCGGATAAAATCGTCAAACCTGCAACGTCCGCCAATTCTTTCGGCAACGACAATGGTTGACCTAAGATGTTCTCAACACTCTCTTTGAATTTGGCAGGGTGTGCAGTGCCTAAGAAAATACCAACTTCGCCTTCGTCCAACGTCGGCTTCAAAGCCTTATATGCAACTGCGCCATGAGGCTCAGACAGATAATCTAACTGGTAGAGCTCTTTGACGCCAAGCTGTGTGCTGTCTTCATCAATTTTGTACCCAGCTAACTGAGCTTTATCGAACCACCCTTGCTCAATCATAAACTCAACCCGTGGCCAGTTGTTTGGACGACTGACGTCCATCGCATTAGATAACGTCGCCACCGTTTCTTTTGGCGTCCACTCACCTGTTTCAAGATAACGAGGAACCGTATCGTTTTCATTGGTTGCCGCCACAAATCGCTTGATGGGGAGGCCAAGAACCTTGGCAATCACGCCTGCAGTTAGGTTGCCAAAATTACCACTTGGAATGGCAAACACAGATTGTGCTTGCTGCTCTTTTGGCAATTGCGCCACCGCTTCAAAGTAGTAACAGACTTGCGCAAACAACCTTGAAATGTTGATTGAATTTGCTGAGTTTAGACCAATTGCTTCACGCAACTCTTGGTCTTCAAATGACGCTTTCACTAACGCTTGGCAATCATCAAATGTACCGTTGACGGCGATGGTTTCGATGTTGCCACCTAAGGTGCAGAATAACTTCTCTTGCAACAAGCTGATCTTGCCTTTTGGATACAAGATCACAACACGAATATTCTCAATGCCGTGGAACGCATGCGCAACCGCTGCTCCGGTGTCACCAGAGGTTGCTGTTAAAATGGTTAACTTATTGTCTTTATTGCTGAACTTGCTTAAACACTGGGCCATAAATCTGGCACCAAAATCTTTAAACGCCAACGTCGGGCCATGAAACAGCTCTAAGTTGTACAAACTTTCCGTCACTTTCTTTAGTGGCGCTGGGAATTGGAATGCGGCATCAATCAAGGCCGTTGCTTCCGCTTCTGATAATTCACCACCGAGCAGGTGAGAAATAATTTTACCGCTGCGCTCAACAAACGGCAGAGACAACAATTCGTCAATGTTGTCCATTTGGGCAATCTGTTGTGGGAAAAATAGTCCCTGATCTTTACCTAAGCCTATCTTTACTGCTTGTTCAAAGGATACTTGTTGATCCTTATGTTTAATATTGGCTAATAACATGGGATTCCCCGTCACTCTCTATTCTGTTCTTTAATTAGTTTGTTTTGCGCCTAGGATTGCAGGGCGACAAATGTGTACAAAACCTTGTTCGTTTTGTACGTAGTTATTATTTAAGTAGTCGGCGAACATATCCGCCTTTTCCGCTTCATTGGTAATCGCAAACAAGGTTGGACCGGCCCCGGAAATACCCACGCTCAAAGCGCCGAGCTCTCTCAGTCCTTGTTGAGCGGGTAAAAAGCCTTCGATAAGTGCGCCGCGGTATGGCTCCGCAACCACATCGGCGATGGTTTTCGCTGCTAACTCTTCTTGGCTTTGATACAAATACGCGACAAAGGCCGAAAGATTCTGCGCATTTTGAATTACGTCTGCTTTATCGTACTGTTTTGGTAAAACTTCGCGGGCTTGCTTAGTTGGAAACGCAAATCCAGGAAAAGCAACGACAACATACCAAGACTCAGGCACTGGCAGGTCAATCACTGGGTTGTCTTGATGAGGACTCATTAGCTGCAATCCGCCGAAGTAACTCGGAGCGACATTGTCGTAATGCAAATCACCACTGGCGGCGGCTTCCACCTGCCCCATCAACCTCAACAACTCTTCGTCGTTGTATGGATAGTCAAACAAACGGTTTAACGCAGTTAGGCTAGCGACCACTGAGCAAGCGCTCGAACCTAAACCGCTACCCACTGGCAGGTTTTTTACCAGTTCCATCGAAACTGCCGGAAAATCGTCGGTTTCCAGACCCGCTCTGAACAGCCGATACGCTTGCCAAGCTAAATTCTGCTCCGGATCTTCAGGGCACACATGGGCATGAGAGCCGCTGTTTTGAAGTTGTTCTTGCTGAGTAAACTCAACGTTAACTCGGTCGCCAAGCTCTTCGCCATCAACTCGGGTCAGTGCCATTCCCAACAAATCAAAACCGACGCTCACGTTGCCAGAACTGGCAGGTGCATACGCCGTGGCTATTTTGCCGATTAGGCTCATAACATCACCTCTTGTTGCCAGCTCAGTGTTCTCATGATATCGCCAAACACACCGGCGGCGGTTACCGCTGCACCAGCGCCATAACCGCGCAGTACAAATGGAATTGGTTGATAATAATGACTGTGAATCGCCAGTGCATTTTCGCCGTTTTTAACCGCATACAATGGGTTAGCAGCGTCGACAGCAACAACTTTTACCTTACACTTGCCGTCTTTAATCTCACCTACATAACGCAGCACTTGACCGTTGGTTTTTGCGTTATCGTTAAGTGCTTTGAACGTGTCATCCAATTGCGGCAGTTTCGTTAAGAACTCGTCTATCGACCCAGATGCGTCGAAGTCATTGCCTAAAACAGACTCTACTTCAATGTCTGAAAGCTCTAGTTCCATGCCCGCTTCACGCGCCATGATCAATAGTTTACGAGCGACATCCATACCACTTAGATCGTCACGTGGGTCAGGCTCGGTATAACCTAGATCTCGCGCTTCGATGGTTGCTTCAGATAACGTCTTGCCTTCATCTAATTTACCAAAGATATACGACAACGAGCCGGATAAGATGCCCTCAAATGCGACCAATTCATCGCCTGCGTTAAATAAACCTTGCAAGGTATCAATGACAGGTAGACCCGCACCTACCGTAGTTTCATATAAGAAGCGGCGCATCGTTTGCTGTGCAGTTTCACGCAGTTCTGCGTAGTACGCCATGCTGCCGGTATTGGCTTTTTTGTTCGGGGTAACAATATGGAAGCCCGCCGCTAAAAACTCGGCGTATTGACTCGCAACATTTTCCGCCGACGTACAATCGACCAATACTGGGTTAACTAAATGATTTTCTTGAACAAAGCGCTTCACATTTAATAAGCTGAATACTTGTTCTGACTTCGCTAGCTTTGGTTGCCAATCGCTCAAGTCGACACCTTCTGAGTCGAGCAACAATTGACGACTGTTGGCGATGCCATAAACGTTCAAGCGAATGTTGCGTTCATGCAACCAACTCTGTTGGCGCTTGATTTGCTCGATAAGCTCACCACCTACAACGCCGCACCCTAAGATGAACAGGTCGATAGAAGGCAGTTTAGTAAAGAAGTTCTCGTGGCAAACCTTGATAGCGTCGGCACACTTTCGCGACTCAAGCACAGCAGAAATCGAACTTTCAGTACTGTCTTGAGCGATGGCCAGAATGTTCACTCGCGCCTGCGCCAATGAAGTAAAGAATTTTGCCGCAATGCCTTTATGATGACGCATGCCTTCACCAATAAGCGACACAATCGCCACTTCATTATTGACGACAGGTTGTTCGAGTAAGCCCGCTTTCATTTCCAGTTCAAATTCGTTCAAAAGCGCAACAACGGCATCGCGCTGACGCTCTTCAGGGATACAGAAACTGATGCTAAATTCAGACGAAGACTGAGTGATGAGTACAACGGAGATATCGCGATCCGCCATGGCTTTGAATGTGCGGCTGGCCATACCGACCACACCTTTCATGCCCGGGCCCGAAACCGTCAACATAGACACATCTTCAAGCGAAGAGATGGCTTTAATTGGTGTAGAATTGGCGGCCTCTTCGGCAATCAATGTGCCTTTGGCTTTTGGATTTAAAGTGTTCTTGATGACACAAGGGATCTGATGCTGCGCCAATGGACCAATAGTCTTTGGATGAAGTACGCTAGCCCCGAAATAAGACAACTCCATTGCTTCCGCGTAAGACAGTTTTTCCACTAACATCGCTCCGCGCACTTGGCGAGGGTCAGCGCTGTATACGCCGTCTACGTCTGTCCAAATTTCGCAGACTTGAGCATGTAAACAAGCCGCGACAATGGCCGCAGAATAGTCAGAACCGTTACGACCCAACGTAGTTAACTCGCCGTCTTCGTTTGCTGCGGTAAATCCAGGCAATAAGTAGACTTGTTTGCCATCGAGCATGTGTTCAACTAATGCCGCTCGAGACTTTTCAATGTCAGCGACGCCATTGAGGTAATCGTTACTGCTGACCACAGACTTGGTCGGTTCAAGAATTTGGCTCGTCACTCCGCGCACTGCTAAATACTGTTGCATCAAATGCACGCTGAACACTTCGCCACGACATATAATAAATGCACGCACGTGATCCGGGCAATGCCGCAGCAATCGGACCCCTTCAAGCTTACTGCCAATCTCAGCAACGGCCTCATCCACGTTGCTGATCAAATCCAACGTCTGACTGAAACCTGCTTGTTCGCAAATGTTTAGTAAGTGTTTCTGTAATTCAGATAGCAATTCACTGTAGCTAGCGCCAGATTCAGCCACATCACAAAGCTCAACTAAGCGATTGGTGACACCCTTTGGTGCGGATAAAATAGCGGTAGTGGTTTGGATGGTCGCTTGCTCGCCAATAATTTCCGCTACCGACTGAAAACGCACATCATCGGCTAATGAACTGCCACCAAACTTTACTACTTTCATATACCTATCCCTTAACAAGGCCTTAAAACAAAAAACCCGTGATTTTGGTCACGGGTTTAACAATTCTTTTGTTGCACACGTCGTGACCACTAACCCGCACGGGTAATGGTTGTTGTCATAATCATGGTGCTAACATTACTTTTTCTCATGGATGTTAAAATCGAAGAATTCCGGTTTAAAGTCAAGTGCTATTTATTACAGCTAATGTTGCACAAAGTGCAACGTACTCGCTGCGACGTTAACTTTTTGTCAATTAAACTGAATCTTTAGTACCTCTTATGGCCGCGAAAAAAAAATTTGATATCTATGATAAATAACTAGATTTTCCGAATATTAATGCCAAACTGTAAGATTGAATAACTATAAGTATTAATTCAGTAGGATAATATTGGAATGCAGGCAACTAAAAGTATCTCTCGTCGTCTTCTAGTAAGCGTTCTTTCGGTTTATTTTGTACTGACCTTTATTGTTACTTGCATTCAGATTGTTGCGGAATACTCCAACACAAAAAATTATATCAGTAACGAGCTTAGAACCTTAGAAAACACCTTCAGCGCCAGTTTAACGCGAGCCATTTGGGAGCTAAATACGCCCCAGGTTGTCTCTATTTCTGAAGGTCTCATCGCCATACCTATGATTGAAGGCATTTTGATTCGAGATGACAATTGTGAACTTCTCACCCAAATGGGCGAAGTCTCGAATTTTGAAGCATCACAAAACTGTGGCTCTGGGGAGTCTGGCGAAGTCATCACAGGTGCAGATGGCCTCTTTGGTTATCGCTTCCCACTTATTTTTGAATTCTCAGGACGTACCACCCAAGTCGGTGACGTAACTCTATTCTCAAGCCGTGACGTCGTTATCGGCCGCATTATTGTCAGCATTTACTTTATGATTGGCTCCGCCGTGGCAAAAACCGCGTTTTTGATCGGTCTATTTTTGCTGGCTTTCAGAAAACACCTTACCAATCCGCTGGGACACTTAGTTGACCAAATTGAACGCATTGACTTAGAGCATTTGGGAACAACACAACTGCAAGTGACGGAGCTAGAGGACAGCGAGTTATCTGTTATTCAAAACTCGTTCAATAATTTGTTGAGCAAAGTATCCAGTTCTCAAGACGAGCTCAAACAAGCGCAGAAACAATTACTTAAAACCAACGATATGCTCGACCAACAAAACCTGATGTTGGAGCAGGAAGTGGCCAAGAAGACAGCCAATCTAAGTCAGGCCATGATGGATCTGCAGAAGCAAAAGTATCAGTTGGAAACACAGCAAAAAACCTTAAAAGAAGAAATCGAAACTCGCCGCGAAACGGAAAAAGAGTTGGTTGATAAAACCACTGAGCTGGAAGCGTCGATTGAAAACCTGAGTTTGGCGCACGGCAAATTGGTTGAATCCGAGAAGCTGGCCGCATTGGGCGGTCTAGTGGCCGGTATTGCGCACGATGTTAATACGCCAATTGGCGTTGGTGTGACAGCCACCAGCTTCCTAGCGGACCGCCTTAATGACATCGCCAAGAAGTTCGAAGACAAGTCATTGAGCGCGTCGGACATGAAGAGCTTTGTGACCGAAAGCCAACAAAGTATTGAGCTTTTGAACAACAACTTAAACCGTGCCAGTGAGTTAATTGCAAGCTTCAAACAGATTGCTGTCGACCAAGCCAGTGAAGCAATTAGAACCATCAACTTTAAGTCTTACCTTCAAGAGATCATCACTTCGCTTAAACCTAAGCTGAAAAAATCACAGCATACAATTACCGTTGAATGCCCTGATGACATCATGATGAAAGTCCCAGCAGGAGCAATTTCACAGATATTTACCAACTTCTTGCTCAATAGTGTTATTCACGGCTTTGATGGCATTGAACAAGGCCACATTGTTATCACCGTCATAGACCAAGGCGATGCGGTAGACATCGTTTATAAAGACGACGGCTGTGGTGTCCCGCAAGATCAGCTCGACAAACTGTTCTACCCTTTCTACACCACCAAACGCGAAGAAGGCGGCTCTGGTCTTGGCACCAACATCGCTTACAACCTTGTGAAACAAACCCTTAACGGTGAAATCGAAGCGGAAAGTACGGTAGGTCAAGGACTTATCTATCGCTTAAAACTGCCGAAAGAATTGCAAGAAGACGCAGAGAAACAATCGGCGTAATAAGCGCAAAAAATTCATCACAAAATGGCTGTTATTTGAACAGCCATTTTTTTTATTTCTGGTATTATCCCCCATCATTCTCAAGCTGTGGAAAATATTCATGTGGTTTAACAACGCTTACGCTTACGTCTTTACTAAGCCTTTTAACACCAGTGAAGCGGACATCGACTTTGCTTTGCAAGAACATATTTTTAGACCTTGCGGTAGCCAAGACCAACAAAAACAAGGTTGGGTAGCGCCTATTCCAGGTACCGATGCGCTTGTTCACAGTGCCAACAACAACATTTTGTTGTGCATGAAAACACAAGAAAAGATTCTGCCGACCACGGTTGTTCGCGAAGCCTTAGAAGAAAAGGTTCAGTTAATAGAAGAAGAACGCGGTCAAAAAGTTGGTAAAAAAGAGAAACAAACGCTGAAAGAAGAAATCGTTCAGCAACTGCTGCCAAAAGCATTTACTCGCAACAGTCGCTTGTACTGTTACATCAATGTTCGCGACCAATTCATTGTCGTCAATACCAGCAGCGCCAGCAAAGCAGAAACCATGTTAGCGCTTCTGCGCCAATCAATGGGTTCATTACCAATTCTACCAATGAAGCCAGAAGGTGAGTTGATCATGACGATGACCCAATGGGTAAAAAGCGACGATCTGCCTGCACCATTTGAGTTTGCCCAAAATATTGAATTAAAAGCCCTTGATGAAGACGCCGCCTCTGCAAAATTAAAGAACCACGACGTCACCGAGGAAGAAGTGCAATTGCACATCAGCAACGGTAAGTTTGTCCACAAACTGGGTTTAGTTTGGAATGAAAAGTCGATCTTCTCTCTGAACGAAGATGGCGCGTTAAAACAAATTAAGTTTTTGGACGTAGTCAAAGAGCAGACCAACGACGTTCCAGCGGAAGATAAGTTAGCCAAGTTTGACGCTGACTTTGCTTTGATGGCGGGCGAGCTTAATTTGATCTTGCAAGATCTGCAGTCAAAGTGGAACGCTTAATTCGCTGTTAAGATTATAAATATGCAATAAAAAAGGCGACCAATGGTCGCCTTTTTGTTAGCTCATGTTTACTTACATTTGGTAAGAAATACCTAGGAACACTGTACGACCACGAGGGTTAACAGGCCAAGCTGTTTGAGTTACAAACGGCTCTTCGTCCGCTAAGTTGTTCACACCACCAAATACGGTAAGCGATTCATCAAATTGATAGCTTGCGTTGATGTCGTGGATGAATACTTCATCAAAGAAACCACTGTTCGCACCGAATAACTGTTGGTTACCGTTAAGGCCCAATGTTTCTTCGATTTCTCTGTATGACTGACGGCTTTGATATGTCGTTTGAACCGCCACAGAGAAGTTCTCACGGCTCCAGCTCAATTCAAAGTTACCAGAAGTCTTAGGTACTTGTACCTCTTCAACTTCAGGGTTCACGTCACTCAAATCAAGTGGGTTAAAGAAGTTGTTTAATGTCTTCTGACGAGTACCAACTAACGTCGCGTTGAACTCATTCGCACCAACATCCCAACCGTAACTGATAGACAAATCAACACCTTCCGCTTCTTGGCGTGCGAAGTTAATTTGACCTGTAGTTAAATCATTTAGACCACCGTCACTGCGACGACTGAACTGTTCACAGAAGCCAAGATCAGGGAAGTTTGGTGAGTCAAGACAACCTTGTAGAATGTCCGCAGAACCAACCGCTAAGATGGCGTCTTCGATTGTCACGTCCCAGTAGTCCACTGTAACGATTAGGCCTTCAACCATACTTGGCTGAATAACAACACCAAAGGTCACGGTTTCCGCCGTTTCTACTTCTAGATCTGGGTTACCACCTGAGGTACCTGTGAAACGGCCAGTTAGTGGGTTTTGCCATGCATAGTTGCCGTCGCCGTCAACAATGTCAGCAAGCGCAACACCAGCCGCCTGTAGGTTGGCAATACAGTTAGCTTCACGATTTCCAGTACCAGAATCGATTTGGCTAATGTCACATGGATCCGCAGTCGCAGAAACAGTAATTGGTAAACGAGGGTCGAACAATTCCGAGATATTTGGCGCGCGAACGGCTTCAGAAACCGTACCACGGAAGTTAATGTCTTCAATTGGACTATATGCAAAACCTAGCTTCCAAGTTGTTGCACCACCCAACGTTGAGTAGTCTGCGTAACGTAATGCAGCATCGATGCTGAACTCATGTGCAAACTCTCTGTCTTCGAAGATAGGTAAACGAACTTCTACGAACGCATCCATTACATCGTATTCACCGCCAGTATTGTATTGCTTAACATTATCAATACCTAAGAATGCGTTGATATACGGGTAAACATCATTCACGTTTTGACCAGCGGTATGTGGCGTGCCTTGAGGAAGAACACCTAAACGCAACTCATCTAAACGTTCGTCACTTGATTCTTCACGGTATTCGAAACCAGAAGCGTAGCCTAATGAGCCATCAAGGACGCTGTCTAACCAATCGAATTCACCGCTTGCAAATAATGACACTACTGTTTGCTCAATCGTCAACTCATCTTCAACCTGAGCCGTGATAAAGTCACGAGCTTCTGCGCTTGTTGAGTAGTAACCAAAAGGATTCAAAGGCGCACATTGACCATCACCTGGCGTGAACGTGTAGTAATCATTACTGTTGTAAGCGCCATCTGCTAAGCCGTTTGATGCAGTAAAGTAATCAATCTCATAAGATGCCGTTGGGTCAATATCTGAACGACATACGATGTTGCCGTCGGCATCACGTACAGCATCCATTGCCGCAAATTGACGGTCTTGATAAATGGTTGTGAAGTTATCAGTTTGTTTGAACTTGCCGTGAGTTACTGAGAACTCAACCGTGTGATCATCTAAGAACCACTCAAAACCAGCAACAAAACGCGTTGTCTCACGAGTGTAAACACTCTCATTGTCGTCAGAGAAATCCACCGGGTCTTGAGTCAACAACAAGTAACCTACATCGTCAGCCACTTGTTGTAACTGCGCAGGGATAAATGGATTGTCTGGTAAAATTGCTAACGTATCGTAGTACGTATCATTTTCTGTGAAGGTCGTAGATTCGGTTTTAACGTATTTCGCTTCGAAAAATACAACCATATCGTCAGAAACTTCATAGTTAGTGTTGAAGTTGATAACCGCTTTGTCCGTTGATGGCATCAATGTGTCTTTATTAAATCCAACACGACCACCGTCGCCACCAATACCCCAAAGACCATTTAGAACCGTACCGTCTTGGTTTACACGCACAGTGCCATCTGGGTTAGTTAACCAACAACCAGCAAGGAAACCAACTCGGCCACCCTCTGATTCTTGACAGTCGGCAATACCGTTGCCGTTGATATCAACATAAATATCTTCACGACCACCAAAACCAGGGGCAATCGAGCCTTCTTGTGACGTCAACCAGAAACGTGCGTCTTCGATCAAGGCAAGTGGTGGACCATCTGGATCTGGATTAGTTTGAATTTGAGCAATCTTATTGTCTTTTGCCCAATCACGATCTTCATTCAACAAATCGTTTTCTGTTTCGTAAGTGAAGGTGAATACAGCATTACCTTTATCATCGTCGAAATTCACACCATAAATAGCATCAATCGCGAACGTTTCACCACCACCTTGGGTTGGCAACGCGGCTTGAGCGTCAAGTTGCATGCCTTCGTAATCGTCTTTAAGGATAAAGTTAACAACACCAGTTACGGCGTCGGCACCGTATACCGCTGATGCACCACCAGTAGTTACTTCTACACTCTCTACAAGAGCACGAGGAATAGAGCTAATATCAACCGCAGACGTACCGCGGAAACCGGCAACGTGACGACGGCCATTAACAAGCGTCAAAGTACGCTCGCCGCCTAAACCACGAAGGTTTAGAGAGTTGGCACCAGTATTAGAGTTCGCCGCAGTCGTTGAAGAAATCAACGCTGGGATTTCAGTGACCACGTCTGCTAAGTTCAACTTACCAGACAATTTGATGTCTTCTGAGCTAACTGACTGCAAAGGCACCGAAGAAGTTGCGTTCGGATCAGTTGGGATACGAGAACCGGTTACACTGATAACCTCGACGTCTTCTAGATTTTCGTCTTCGTCAGCAGCGAAAGTCACTGGCTGATAAAGGGTCGAAGCTAAGGCTAGAAAAACGGCAGAACGCTTAAAAAACGCCTTGTGATTTATTTCCATAATGTGCTCCTGGAAGTGTTTATCTATTGTTTGTTGTTTTTTATTTTTATCCATTTAGTAAAGCAAACATGTTCGATATGTCTAAAACAAAACATTCAAACTATGGCTTAACATCTTGATTAAGAAACCAAATTAATCTTCTAAATTCGCTAAGTTGGGTAAATATGCAACAATTGAAATATTGCTACGTTTTCTATCCTTGATCACAGCGACGACGAACTAGAAATCAAAACCAATAAATTTACTTTAACAAGGTTTTTGCGCTTTAAAAGTAAAATAAATTCATCTCTAGCACCCTCTGAAAATCAAATTTAATTTACAAAAATCAACAACTTAGTTAAATTCAAAAATTCACATAAAAAAAATTCAAGTAAACAAAAGTTATCTGTGAAAACATTTTTTGAAAAAAACTGTGTCAAACAATCGGCAAAATGTTGTTCACTGAATTTTTGCTTTTGAGTCTGTTACCTGTACCTGACAAGCGTATTTATTCAGCAAAAGTGCATAAATAGATACTTTACTCTAATTTGAAAAAAAATGCCGTTCTTATTTATTAAAAACGGCATTCGTTTACTTGGTTTCTACGCCAAGATTTGCCAGGGAAACTCGCTTATTTAAAAAAGTAGGTCAAAGACAAGTTATAGTGGGTACCCAACGCATCATGGTTGATAGGATCAAAACCACGGCGCGAACCGTAAACCACCGGCGGCGTTTCATCCGTTACATTTGAGATGGTGAAGCGCAGCAACATGTCTTCTAAATCAATTCCCGCGTTGAATTGCACTGTGGTCCATGCATCAACTTCGCGCTCTCCGTTCTCATCCAGTAAACCTAAATCATTAAGTTCGTCGATGTTACGACCACGCAAACCACTTATGTCGTCCAAATAGCTCGAGGTAAAATTGACGCGGGCACCGACAAACCAATTGTCCATGGCATATTCGATTCGGGCATTCGCTATCGTTTCCGGATATCTAAATGTACCAATCAGTTCTTCCATTTCCGTTGAACCAGGTTTGCTGCGGTCAAAGGTCAGGTAATGAGTAGCATCAAATGCGACAAATATTTCACTACCACTTAGTTCAAATACATGGTCAAACTTAACGTCTAACCCTTCCACTTCTTGAGTGCCTGTATTGGTTAACTGAATGATGTGATCTCGGTAAAGGCCCTCAGCCAACTCTGGGTAGCGAATCGCTCCATCGTCGTAAGCAATGCCGACAATTTCCGAAATATCCGCACCACTTTCATCGATGTAAAGACCGTTACTGTCTTGGTAATCACATACCGAATCATCAAGCGACAAACCAATCTCACCTTGTGGTACCAAACCACAATGACGTAAATCAGAGTTGGTTAATGCCTCGGCCATCATTGCGGTTAAGTCGGTATCAACAATGTCTTCGTGATCAAAACGCCAGTAATCAATGGTTAAATTGGTGTTATCAGAAGGACTCCAACCAAAACCAAAACTCAAGGATTCCGATTGCTCAGCCTTCAGATCCGCATTACCTAACTCCAAAACGTTTGGTGACGATTCGTAACCTAAACCATCACAATACACGTTAGAGACTTGTGTGTTCGCACCACAATCAAAGGTTGCTGTCGTCGTTCTAAGTTCAACGCCCGCTTGAGTTAAAGACGGTGCGCGGAATGACGTTGCCCATGAACCACGAATAATCAAAGACTCAAGCGGTCTGTAAGTTAGTGCCACTTTAGGATTAAAAGTGTCGCCAAAGTCGTCGTAGTGTTCGTAACGTCCAGCCACTTGCAACTCCACCTGCTCAGACAGTGGCAAATAGAATTCAGCAAACGCGCCAAATTGAGTACGGTCAGCGGCAGAGAAACTTGAACCAAAGCCATAAACGCTAACTAAGTAATCATTGGTAAAGTCAGCGCGAGCGTTAACCGATGGGACGTCGGTGATTTCTTCTTGGCGGAATTCAACGCCGAACGCACCACTTAATGTTTCGCCATTGATTTCGGTGATATCACCTGAGATTTTTGCGTCTAGGGAAAACACCTCACTGCTGCCGTCACGAGTCGGCTGAACTTGCGCCAGAGCTAAAATCGCGTCGTTGGCAGTATCGCCAATCAGAAACGGATTGTAGTGAGGAAGTAACTCAGAACCATTACAAACAGGGTTGCCGTCGCCATCAAGCTGGGCCACTTGGCCATTTGCACACAACTCGCCACCTGTAGCCGCATTAAACACGAAACGATCGTAAATGCCTTTGGTTGCAACTTGCTCAGACTCAGAACGCGAGTACATAACACCGGTTTCCCAATACCAATCGCCCCAGTCTCCCGTTAGGCTCGAAACCAATCGATACGCGGTGGTTTCAACTTCAACCGTTCTTGGATCGGTAAATCGAGCGTCGATTTTAAAACCATAACCTTCACGCCCTAATAAGGTATCGTAGTACTCAGGCCACATATCGAGTTCATCGATTTCTGCTGGCAATGTTGACCAATCAACCCAAGCCCCTTCGCTGTCATCAATATCGTCGATTGGTGCCGGACTCGACTGTCCAGTTGAACTGGTGCGAGACACAAAGAACTCGGTGAACCACTCGTAGTCGCCCAGCTCTTTAGTAAACATAATGCCGGCAGACTGGCTTTCAAATTCTGGACGTAACACATCGTCTTCATTGCCGTAGTATGCGCAAATCTCTTCGCCCAGCTCGGTCGTTACCAATGGTGTCGGACAGTTAGGGTTCGCAATCTCATACAAGTCGTAAGTCGATAAATAATAGATATTTGGGTAAGGCAGCTTAGGCAAATAGGAATAGTTACTTGCTAACAGAGGCTCAGAAGTGAAGTCTCTGTCGGTCGCGCGAAAGTCAGCGCGGTCGTAAAGATCAACAAATGCGGTCAAGTTGCCACCCGCTATTTCTGTTCCGAAAACAAAATTAACTGAGGTTTTGCCTTCGTCACTTGATGCTGTGCTATTGGCGTATGAGACGTTAACTTCAGCGCCGTCATAGTTCTTTTTCAAGATGTAATTGATCACCCCAGCAACGGCATCGGCACCGTAAGTCGCCGACGCGCCGGTGGCGAGTATTTCAATCTTTTCGATTGCTGCAAGCGGAATGCTATTGACGTCGACGAAGTTCTGAGTGCCGAAAGCAAACGAACTTGCAGCCACGCGTCGACCATTGATCAGGGTCAGAGTTGATGCAGGGCCGAGGCCTCGGAGTGAAACCGCCGCTTGACCCGCAGGCGTTGCATTTGAGGTACCGCCGGTTTGTGCGGTGGTGAAACTGCCGTCACCACCTCGAGTCGCGCCAATGTTCTTGAGCAGCTCGGAAATGGTTGAGGCACCGGACTTTTTGATATCGTCAGCACTTATCGCGATAAGCGGCTGAGCCCCTTCTAGGTCAACGCCTTTGATGTGTGAACCGGTAATGGTGATCTTTTCGACCTCTTCCTGTTCATTGTCATCATTAGCGAACGTTGGCATTGCTAATGCCGTTAAAATCATAGCGCTTAAGCTATTGCGTTTGAATTTGCGAAAATTTGTCATGTTCCCACCTACTGGCTCTAAATGGCCATATGTCTTGAACACACGAACGCCAAAACACGCAAACTATCAAAATGAGTTTTGCCATTCATGTGTTCAAATTTTGTAATTTAGATGTGCTTGATGCCAAGCTTGGGTATCGCTAGGACGTATAGAAAACGTGTAAACCCGCGATCAAAGAACCAAATACGAACGTACTTGGGAACATGTATTTATTCGTCGAACCACTCCGAAAGGTAGTAACTTTGGTAGTGGTAGTTACTGAGTTTTTTGGCTTTTTTAATCATTTTACTGATCTAACTATTTATTCAACATTTATTTGGTGTTCTTAGCGCCGCCGGAAAAATTCCGTTGACAGCTACAAACACAAAAACATAGAGTTTCTTCGCTGTCAACATTTATTTGCCTACTTTTTAAACATCAATTTTAGTGAGAATTAAAAATGAATAGGCGTTATCAATTTCGTTTTTTAAGTGTGGTATTAACCGCCCTTTTTGCTTTTACAAACAATACTTATGCCGCTAAAAGCGGAGAAGTACAAAGCCCTCATTTTGACTTAATTTTGGCCGGAGGCGGGCTCGCGACTTGTTCCAGTTTCAGTCAAAAAAATTGTCGCCAAGCGGATTTTTCTGACGACGATTTCACCCAATTACTGTTCCGTTTTTCGGAAAATAACCAACAAAATTTCCAACAATCCAGTTTTTACAAAAATTTATCACAAGCCGACAAGTTGAATATTGATGCAATCATTGAATATTTAAATTCAAGAAAAGGCGATCTTACAGTAACAAAACGACAAGTGTCTAAGACCCTTAATGGCAGTCGCTTTCGAGATGAATATCAAGAGTTGAGTGATCCGCTGTATTACGCCTTATTTGACTTTTTTGAGGTGCGCCAAACCGCAAAATCAGGTGACCGTAAACGAGAGCGAGTCGAACTTTCAGGTAATAATAACCTCGGCGCGTCTCGGGTATACCAAGCGTTTTACAATAGCGCGGCTACAATCGCTGCAGGCAAGTCAAAAGCCAAACCGCATTTAATTGCTATCACCGCCTCTTCCCGCGACCCATTTGAGTCCGCCGATTTCTATCACAGTGTGTTTAGTAACTTTGATGCAGATGTCACTTGGTTGCCGCTCGACATGAGCTTGCAACAAGCGATGGCGAACAAAGACTGTCAGCGCCTGGAGTACTACCGCAATGAAAACCTTTCATTTAACCGAGCCGCCATTTACCCCAATCGCACGGAAATGCAACGCACCTTATGCCAACAACCGGACGAGTTACTAGCAATCATCAGTCAAGCCGATGGCATCTTTTTCAATGGCGGCGACCAATCTCGCACCATTGCGGCGTTAACCTCAGCCAATGGCGCGCCAACCCCTGTGCTGCAAAAAATCTTAGAGATGAACGATAACCACCAAGTCGTCGTCGGCGGCACCAGTGCCGGCACGGCCGTTCAAGCCGGTGGCGAGTTTAACAACACGCCAGTAGTGATGTTAACTAACGGTGATCCTGAAAAGGCACTCGAACGAGGTGCGTTTGCAACTCTACCGCCTAGCGCCCGTTGTGATGAGACAGGCAGTTGCCAGAATTCAGAGCGTCATCCGGGCGACCTAACTTACCGCCAGCAAGGCGGAACTGGGCTTTTTCAACTGGGTTTACTCGACACTCACTTTTCAGAGCGCGAGCGAGAAGTACGCTTGAGTGTTTTTGCCCACAAAAGCGGAAATGCGTTTGGTTTTGGCGTAGATGAAGCCACCGCACTTGGCGTCAGAAAGTTAAATAATGGCGATCTTAAGATGCAAATCATTGGCGAAAATGGTGTCTTCATTTCTGTAACTGAAGGCCAACCGAATCAAATGTCGAACATGGGACAAAAACGTTTTGTTGCCGGTGTCGCTCACTTTCTAAATGAAGGCGACAAGGCAGTGTACAAGGCTTCGCAACGTGCCCTTTCTTTTGTTTTTAAAGCTGATAGCAAGACTCTTAGTACAGCCACCAAAGCACCATTTTATACCCGGGAGAAAGGCAAATGGCGGGCGCAAATCAGCAAACATTGCGGCAGCCGCGAGACCATTCGATGGTCCCTGTTCGACCAGAAATTCATGGTAAAGGCATCCGATGCTAGCCAGTTTGCAATCAATGACAAACACCAGTGCAGTTATACGCACTTGCCATATGTTGTGTCGCAATAGAGGTGTTTATGAATACTAGGCTACTGTTTCAAATCATAAGTTGTTACGACCACTGTTTATCTGAATGGTGGGACGAATAAAACCAAAGTCGATTCACTGTGTCAGTCAATTTAACTTTGGAAAATATATTATGAGTAATCACAACCCGTCTCCTAAAACCATGTCGATGCCCGATGCCTTTGTCATCTTATTTTTTGTGGTGTTGATCGCCTGGTCTATGACCTATTTGATTCCGGCCGGCAGCTTCGACGTCTTAGTCACAGAGCAAGGCAAAGAACAAATAGATGCCAGCAGCTACCAACAACTCGCGGACAGCCAAGAAGGCCTGCCTGTATTTGCTGAAAACGGCAACATGGGACTTATGAACTATGCGTTTGAAGGCATGACCAGTGGCAGTCGCATGGGCTCAGCCATTGGTGTGATGGTCTTCATCTTAGTGGTCGGTGGTGCCTTTGGCATTATCATGGCAACTGGGGCCATCAATAACGGTATCATGACGTTAATTGCCAAGACCCAACACTTGGATGCTTTGATCATTCCGTTGATGTTCATCTTGTTCTCGGTCGGTGGTGCGGTCTTTGGTATGGGCGAAGAAGCCATTGCCTTTTGTATCGTACTTTACCCCCTCATGCTTGCCCTCGGGTACGACGCCATTACCACAGTGCTTATCACTTACGTTGCCACTCAAATTGGTTTTGCCACCTCTTGGATGAATCCATTCAGTGTCGCCGTTGCACAGGGTTTAGCGGGTGTCCCGGTGATGTCTGGCGCGGGCTTCCGGATGACCATTTGGGCCATATTCACCACTTGGGGTCTGTTTTTTACCATGCGTTACGCCAAGCGCATCAAAGCAAACCCAACCCTCAGTTTGTCTTATGACAGCGACCAAAAACAAAAAGCCAATCAACCAGCACAGGATTTAACTTCCCAGTTTGATTGGGTCGACAAAAGCATACTCATTGCCTTTGCCCTTGGCGTTGTTTGGGTGATTTGGGGCGTCATTGATAAAGCTTATTACATTCCAGAAATCGCCTCGCAGTTTTTCACCATCGGCATCATCATTGGTGTGATTGCTATTGTTGGTAAACGACTCACTGCCAACGGCGTCTCCAACGCCTTTCAGGAAGGCGCCGCATCCTTGTTGCCTGCGGCACTTATCGTCGGTATGGCAAAAGGTATTTTGCTGATGTTAGGTGGCGATGACCCGACTTCGCCGTCGGTGTTAAACACCTTATTGCACTGGATGGGCGAAACCGTTGGCGGTGCGTCTTCTTATGTCTCCGCGACTTTCATGTTTATCTTGCAGAGTATTTTTAACTTTTTTGTTGCATCCGGCTCGGGCCAGGCTGCATTGACCATGCCTTTAATGGCACCACTGGCAGACATTGTTGATGTCACTCGCCAGACCGCAGTCTTAGCATTTCAGTTGGGCGACGGCTTAACCAACCTCATCATTCCAACCTCAGCGGCACTCATTGGCTGTTTAGGTGTGGTGAAGATGGATTGGATGACTTGGGTCAAATTCGTTTGGCGCTTCCAAATTTCACTTACTTTACTTGCAATCGGCTCGATGTTAGCCGCGGTATACCTAAGATTTTAAGGACTAAATCAATGTTAACTCTCATCAAACAAGCACAAGTGTATGCGCCCGGTTTCATCGGCACACAGGACGTCTTATTTACCGGTGGTAAAGTATTGCAGATAGCCGACAATATTGAACTCAGTGGCTCAGCCGACTTAACCGTGATTGATGGTCAAGGCATGAAGCTGATCCCGGGGCTTATTGACTCCCTTGTGCACATTTCCGGCGGTGGCGGTGAAGGCGGCTTCCACACTCGAACACCGCAAATGGAATTAACAGAAGCCACGACGGCGGGTGTCACCACCGTCATTGGCGCACTCGGCACCGACGATGTTAGTCGCACCTTAGAAGATTTATTGGCCAAGGCCTATGGACTTGAGCAAGAAGGCTTAAATGCGTTTATCCACTGCGGTTCTTATCAAGTTCCGGTGGAAACCCTCACCGGCAGCGTGCGTCGGGATTTGATGTTAATTCCAAAGGTCATCGGCGTCGGTGAGCTCGCCCTCAGCGATCACCGAGGCTCTCATCCAAGCGTCGAAGAACTAACCCGTATCGCCGCTGACAGCCGCGTCGGTGGCATGTTAGCCGGCAAAAAAGGCACAGTATTTTTGCACTTAGGCGACCACGAAGAAAAACTTAACTTGGTCAATCAAGTGATCCAAACGTCTGCAATCCCCGCGTCACAGTTCTTTGCCACTCACATCAACCGCTCACTGGATTTGTTAGAAGACGGGGCTAAATTTGCCGCCTACGGTGGTTTCATCGATATGACCACATCGACGACACCGTACTTTATTGAGCAAGGTGAAGTTCCAGCCGCCAAGGCCGTTGAAATGGCGCTGGAACTCGGAGCGCCACTCTCTCAATTAACGATGAGCAGCGACGGCAATGCCAGTCTGCCCGAGTTCAATGACGATGGTGCACTCGTTGGTCTATCCGTTGGCCGAGTGCACACTTTGTTTGACAGCTTTAATGAACTGACCAAACTGATTGGTTTTGAAGACGCATTGACCACAGTCACATTGAACCCTGCAGTGGCACTTGGGCTTGAGACCAAAGGTCGAATCCAGACCGGATTAGACGCCGATTTGGTGCTTTTAAACGACAACCAACAAGTGCAATATGTTTGGTCTAAAGGCCAATTGATGGTTGAAAACGGCGAAGCCGTCAAACAAGGAACGTTTGAATAACATCCGCGATTGGGGCCTCAATGAGGCCCATTCATCGCAAATTCACTGACTCGGTTCGACACGCTGAGCAAGATGTGATTACAATAGGCCAACCACCATATATGCTAAAAAGGAAGCCTGTGCTGTGCGGCTGCTGTTGTTCTGTTTCGCTCTGTTAAGCCTGAGCGTTCGTGCCGATTCAAACTACATTGAAGAATACAATCGTCTGTTTGACCTTCTCAGCAAAGATGCGGAGCGTGGCCAAGAAGCGATCCGTCAGTCTACTCTTATCAACAAAGGCACCCTTCAAAGCAAAGCCATCGACAGCCTGCTTTCAGTTTATATAAATCACCCTACAGGCTTTGAATACTACGATTTACCTTCTGAGGTCGAGATCAATGAACTGGCCAATATCTCCGAGCCGCTAGCGCTGAGACTGTCGATTTACCGAGCCTACAATTTTATTATCATGGGCAACTTCCCTTCTGCATTTGAGCTGATTGACGCAATTATTGCCAAAGCAAAAGACAACTACCCTCAAATCTACATCGACGCCCGCTTTGCCAAATCACAGTTTTACAGTCGCGATGACTTTTACGACCAAGCCTTAAATGAGTTATCTGAGATTGTCCCGCTCTCGGTTCCTATGGAGCAGAGAAGTTTCAAAGCAGACGGCTTCACCGACAACATTTTGCTTTGGTTTGGTCTTAACCTCGGTTACAAAGGCATGCATCAACGTGCGATTGAACACTGCAGCGACAGCGTCGAATACTTTGAAACGTATTCAAAAACCTACGTGAATAACAACTATTACCTGTTGGCGCTCGATTGTTTGAGCAGAAATTTTATTGCGCTTGAGAATTACCAGCAGGCCATCAACTACATCAATCGCTATAAGCAAGTCGCACAAGCCAAAGGGGACAAAGGCGCGAGCTTTTACATTAATGTTTTCATGGCGCAGCTTTATACTCGCCTGAATCAGCCGGAACTTGCGTCACTGGCGGTCAACCAAGCCAAACAGTTCATCAGCCCGATAGTAAACCAACAGGATTGGTTCGATTTGCAGTTGCAACAAGTCAAGATTGAACTGATGACCGCTGACTTTGTTTCTGCCCAAAACCTTGCGTCTGAACTCGAACAGCAACTCCCTGTCGACAACAAAGATTGGCGCAGCCAAGGGTTAGTGTTGTATTCCTTAATGGCAGATATCTATGCCCAGCAAGAGCAATTTGAATCGGCCTTTCGTTACCTTAACTACTCACTGGAAATAAAAAATGCCATCAGTGAGAGCAGCACAGATTCAATGTCTATGGCGAGCTATTTCAACAACGTCATCAGCCACCAAAAAACCAAGTTAATTCAGCAACAAGCGCAGTTAATGCAAACCAAGTTAGATCGTGAAACCGCGCAAAACATCTGGCTGACATTTTTAGCGTCTGGGCTTGTCGTCTTGGCCATCGCCCTTATCTTTATCTTGCGTAAGTTGAAGAAACAAAATCTAGACATCAAATTCAACGCGGTAAGAGACAACTTAACCTCAGTCCTAAATCGACAAGGCTTTTATGAAGCGGTCTCAAACCAGCGTAAATTGCTCAAAAGGCAGCAACAAGGCGGCTGTTTGTGTCTCATTGATTTGGACCATTTTAAGCGCATCAACGATACCTACGGCCACGATGTTGGCGACGACGTGCTCAAATGGTTTGGTCATAATCTAAAAGCCATTTTACGAGAGTCTGACATATACGGCCGATACGGCGGCGAGGAGTTTATTATCTTCTGCCCGAACACGGACGTCGATGGTGCCAAGAAGGTGATTGAAAAGCTGCGTCAGTTGAATTTCACATCGAAACAAACCGTGCCTCAGCTTGACCACGCTGTGACATTCTCAGCCGGCATTTCGCCATTGGGGCCGGATTGTGTTTTGGACGACATCATCAAACAAAGCGATCAGTTATTGTACCAATCAAAGCGCGAAGGTCGCGATAGGATCAGCACCGCAGATGCGTTAATGGTGCCATCGCTGTAACAGCAGTGGCACCTTTTAAACTAGCCTAACTGGGTGAGATAAACGCTCAGCCAATAGCCGACGGAATAGGCAATCAGCAAATACACGAACATGCTTAAGTAACTCAAGAAACTCAATTCTTTGATTTTGCTCATAGCAATAATGCCGGCCGCCGAACCAATCACCAACAACGAACCGCCGACACCCATCGCATAGGTTATGGCTAACCATTCACTTGGTGACATATCAATACCAGCTTTAATCACTGCAGCGGTAAGTGGTACGTTGTCAATCAGCGCCGAGCTAATGCCCATTAAATAGTTGGCCACAGACGTCGGCAAATATTGATACACCACCGCAATCTGATCTAACACATGAAGCTTTTTAAGCACTCCAACTATCAATAAAATACCGAGGAAAAACAGCAAGGTATCAAACTCGATTTCGCGGATGTAATTTAGAACATTAGCATCGGTTTTTGGCCATTGCATAAAATGTCCGGTCAAAAACATAATGCTCAAACCAAATAGAAAGGTCAGTACCGGCGGCACCTGAAACGCGACGTTAAAAATCAGTGTCGAAACAATGGTCGCGAGAAATATCGCCGCAATCACCTTATCTGTACTCTCAATTTTCTTGATTCTAAACTCGAGTCGGACTTGGCCTTTCATATTAAAACTGAGCAACAATGCTAAACACACGACGCCCGCAAGCGCTGGAATAATCAATTGCAGCAGAGACAATATTGACACTTTACCGGCAAGGAAAATCATCAAGGTGGTGACATCGCCCGTGATCAGAGAGACTCCGCCACTGTTGACGGCAAAAATCACCAAGGCCGCGTATTTCAGTCGCTTTTTCAGGTCGATTTTGATTTGACTGATTATCGCAACTGACACCAAGGTCGCGGTGACGTTATCTGCCAGTGAGGAGAATATAAAAGAAGCCACCCCCAAAATAATCAGTAAACGACGTTCCGTTAAGTTGTTTGGCAACCAACGCTGTACGATCGCAGATATAAAGCCGCGGCTGTTTAGATAGGCAACAAAAGTCATTGCCGCCATCAAAAACAGCCACAAAGACGCAATTTCCAACAAGTTTTCATTCAAACTCTCTGTGACTTGATGAGAGCTAAAACCGGACTCGGGAGCTATGTATAAGATCAGCCAAGACAAACACCCGACAAACAAGGTGCTTTTGGCTTTGTTGATATGGATGACATCTTCAAAGATGACCAACAGCAGCGCGATAAGCGCTAAACAAACAATTACAGTATTCATTAATATTTCAGCAACTAAACTAAATCCTCTTACGGAGGATTGGACTTCGATTGGGCTTGCGTTCGCGATAAGTCGCGGATGCGTTAGGCTGCGAAATTAGGTGGTGCTCGGATCAACCCGAACTGCGGTTTAATTTTGGCGAAATAACTTAAGTCCCGTTGCTCACAATGCTCCAGCCTATCTTCAGGCTCGATGGCGGCGACAATAACAAACTCTTCGGCGTCTTCGATTTCGCCTTTTTTACCCAGTTCATTAACCAAACTGGACAAGGTCGGCACTAGCGACGTTTCCGCGCTTTTGTGGGAAATTACAAACTCATGCAGAAGCAGAAACGCAAAGACAAACGCAAGCCAGCGCGCTGTCTCAAGCAGCAGCTTTGGGTGCGTTTTAGAGCGCGTTGTCAACGGCATGATTTTGGCCAATATTTGGGGTGAATTTGAAAGGCCGGAATTATCCTAGAGTTACCGCGGCTAGGCAACTAGACATTGGTCAAATATTGAATTTTGCGCACAAAAAAAGCGACTAAGATAGTCGCTTTTTCGCTAAGGGGGTTTTGCCCTAACCAACCCACTTACGAGCATTGCGGAACATGCGCATCCAAGGGCTGTCTTCCAACCACTCATCTGGGTGCCACGAGTTGCTCACTGCACGGAATACACGCTCAGGATGCGGCATCATGATTGTTGCACGACCATCGGTTGTCGTAAGTGACGTAATACCTTCTGGTGAACCGTTCGGGTTCGCCGGGTAGGTTTCAGTAAACTCACCGTTGTTGTCAACGTAACGCATCGCTACCGTGCCTGACTCTAACGCAGCACCGACATTTGCAGCCTGTGCAAACTCCGCACGACCTTCACCGTGAGACACAGCGATTGGCATACGTGAGCCCGCCATGCCTTGGAAGAATACTGAGTTAGACTCTTGGATTTCTACCAATGAGAAACGCGCTTCAAATCGCTCAGATTTGTTTGTCACGAAACGTGGCCAGTGGTCCGCACCTGGGATCAGGTCACGCAAGTTAGACATCATCTGACAACCATTACAAACACCTAAGCTGAAAGTGTTTTCACGGTGGAAGAAGGTCTTGAACATCTCGCGTAAACGGCCGTTAAATAGAATTGACTTCGCCCAACCTTCACCAGCGCCTAATACGTCACCGTAAGAGAAACCGCCACAAGCTACTAAGCCTGTGAAGTCAGCTAAATCGATACGAGCGTCCTGTAAATCACTCATGTGTACATCAATCGCTTCGAAGCCTGCACGAGTAAATGCAGCAGCCATCTCAACGTGAGAGTTAACGCCTTGCTCACGCAAGATTGCAACACGTGGACGTTCACCTTTGGCGATTAAGTCAGCAGCGATGTCTTCGTTAATGTCGAAGCTCAGCGCGACGTTAAGACCTTTGTCGTCGGCATTGAACTTGGCATCAAATTCTTGTTTCGCACATTCAGGGTTGTCACGAAGTGATTGCATTTGGAATGTCGTTTCTGCCCAAACCGTACGATAGTGCGTACGAGTATTAGCAAGTACTTCCTTACCACCAAAACTGAAGCTTACTTTGTCTTCGGTATTCACAGAGCCAATAACGTGGCTCATTTCACCTAAGCCATTCGCCGCTAACACTTCTAACACGGCCGCTTCATCTGCTTTAGCAACTTGGATAACACCACCAAGCTCTTCGTTAAATAGGATGCTCGCCGCGTCTTCGCCTAAACCGTCTAGGTTTACGCTTGCACCGGCTTTACCGGCAAACGCCATTTCTGCAACGGTAGTGAACAAACCACCGTCACTGCGGTCGTGATAAGCGATAACTTTGTTGTCTTTGATCAGCGTTTGCATGCCGTCGAAGAAGCCTTTTAAGTCGCTCGCGTTGTCAACGTCTGGCGCTGAGGTACCCAATTCATTGTATACCTGTGCCAAACAGCTCGCGCCCATACGGTTTTGTTTGTTACCTAGGTCAATCAAGATAAGTGATGTGTCACCTTTGTCCGTGCGCAGCTGTGGTGTAACTGTGTTACGCACATCTTCAACGCGGGCAAACGCTGTGATAACAAGAGATAGTGGCGCTGTCACCGACTTCTCTTCACCGTTCTCTTCCCACTTGGTCTTCATTGACATTGAGTCTTTACCTACTGGGATAGTGATGTCTAACTCTGGGCATAACTCTTCGCCCACAGCCTTAACCGCTTCATATAGACCTGCGTCTTCACCAGGGTGACCTGCTGCCGCCATCCAGTTCGCCGACATCTTGATGCGGTTCATACCGCCAATGTCCGCCGCTGCAATGTTAGTTACAGCTTCACCAACCGCCATACGCGCTGACGCACCGTGGTTAAGAAGTGCAATCGGCGTACGCTCCCCCATAGACATAGCTTCACCGTAGTAGCTATCAAGTGATGCCGTTGTCACAGCGACGTCCGCCACTGGGATCTGCCAAGGACCAACCATCTGATCGCGAGAAACCATTCCGGTAACCGTGCGGTCACCAATGGTGAGTAGGAAGGTTTTTTCTGCAATCGCTGGTAATCGTAATAGACGCTCTGCCGCCTCCGCTACATCAACGCCCGTGGCATTCAATTCGCTGCCCGTAGTCGTTGTTGATTCAACATCGCGGTGCATTTTAGGCGGCTTACCTAAAAGAACGTCTAGAGGTAAATCAATCGGTTTGTTGTCGAAGTGTTCGTCAGTTAACGTTAAGTGACGCTCTTCCGTCGCTTCACCGATCACCGCGTATTGAGCACGCTCGCGCTGACATAATTCTTCAAAAGTAGCTAAATTCTCAGGTGCTACCGCTAAAACATAGCGCTCTTGAGATTCGTTACACCAGATCTCAAGTGGCGACATACCCGGCTCATCGTTTGGTACGTTACGAAGTTCAAACACACCGCCACGCTCACCGTCGTTTACAAGCTCAGGGAACGCATTTGAAAGACCACCTGCGCCCACATCGTGGATAAATGCGATTGGGTTGTCATCACCCAACTGCCAACATTTGTCGATCACTTCCTGACAACGGCGTTCCATTTCTGGGTTTTCACGTTGAACAGAGGCAAAATCAAGATTTTCTGCTGATTGTCCTGATGCCATAGATGATGCAGCACCGCCACCAAGACCAATGTTCATCGCAGGGCCACCGAGTACGATGAGATTAGCACCCACACAAATTTCGCCTTTTTGAACATGTTCATCACGAATATTGCCTAAACCACCAGCGATCATAATGGGTTTATGATAGCCACGTATTTCAATACCATTAAATGAATTAACTTCTTCTTCGTAGGTTCTAAAATAGCCCAAAATAGCGGGGCGGCCGAATTCATTATTAAACGCAGCACCACCTAAAGGGCCTTCCATCATGATATCTAACGCTGAAACGATACGTTCAGGTTTACCAAAATCTGTTTCCCATGGTTGTTGAAAGTTTGGAATACGTAAATTTGATACTGAAAAACCGACTAAACCAGCTTTGGGTTTTGAACCAACACCCGTCGCACCTTCATCGCGGATTTCGCCACCAGAACCCGTGGCAGCACCAGGGTAAGGTGAAATAGCCGTTGGGTGATTGTGGGTTTCTACTTTCATTAACACTTGAATATCTTCATGGTGATATTGGTAGACATTTGTTTGCGGATCAGGGAAGAAACGTCCGCCTTTATTGCCTACCATAACAGCCGCATTGTCTTTATAGGCACTTAACACATAATCACTATTCACTTCATGGGTATTACGGATCATTTTAAACAATGATTTAGGTTGTTTTACCCCATCAATTGTCCAATCGGCATTAAATATTTTATGACGACAATGTTCAGAGTTTGCTTGGGCAAACATATATAATTCTATGTCATGAGGGTTTCGACCTAATTTAGTAAAGTTTTCAAATAAATAATTAACTTCATCTTCAGCTAACGCAAGGCCAAGTTCTATATTTGCATTAACTAACGCTTGATTGCCACCATTTTCAATATCAATGATAGTCAGGGTGCTAGGCTCTGCACAAGCAAAAAGTTTGGTCGCTTCAGTTAGGTCTGTAAAAACACTTTCCATCATACGATCATGAATGAAAGACTGTAACAGCTGTTGTTGTTCATTAGACAAATTAACATCGTGCTTGGTGGTAATGTAATAGCTTAATCCACGCTCTAAACGAATAACTTTATCAAGCCCACAATTATGAGCAATGTCTGTTGATTTTGATGACCATGGTGAAATAGTGCCTGGGCGTGGTGTCACGAGCAGAAATTGACCAACAGGCTCGTGTTCAGCAATAGTTGGGCCATAAGTTAATAACTTTGATAATACAGTTAGTTCATCGGATGTTAATTCAGCTGAAATATGGGCGAAATGGCTAAATTCTGCATAAATATTATTTATTGGGAGTTGGTGGGCGTTACATTGGTCAAGTAATTTTTTTACTCGAAAATCAGAAAGTGCTGGAGCACCCTTTAAGGTCTTCATCAACATCGACATATTCTATTTCACCAGTTCAATTGAGTAAGGATAAAAAACGCGCGTATTATAAAGGAAGGATAAACATTATAGAAATTATTTATCAAACTTTATGATGAATTTTTTGAAAAAAAAGCTTTTTAAAATCGTCATTTCACGTAACAATAAAAGGTATGAAAATAAATATTGTGAAAACATGGTTGAAAAACACACAACAAAGCTTAGCGATTAAGCTTTGTGTTGCATCGTTATTATTTTTAATTATTGGATGTCAAAGTGAAAAAGAACTCAGTAAATTAGCAAAAATCAAACAACGTGGTTACGTTACTATAGGTACTCTATATGGTAATACGAGTTATTATCTTGACGCAGAAGGACCGGCTGGCTTTGAATATGAACTGGCTAAACATTATGCAGATTATTTAGGGGTTAAATTAAAAATTACGCCGAGCTATAACCTCAAATCATTGTTTCATAAGCTAGATAATCAAGATGTAGATTTGATTGCAGCAGGATTGTCTGTCACTGATGAGCGGGCACAAAACTACCTTTTCTCTCCCAGTTATGACGATATAAGTCAAAAGTTGGTATACAAACAGGGAAAACCTAGACCGAGAAATATTAATGACTTAACTGGGGACTTGTTGATAGTTAAAGATTCTAGCCATGTGGAAAATTTACATTCATTAAAAGATGATTATCCCAATTTGGTTTGGCAAGAAACGGAAGATTTAGACAATGAAGAATTGTTATTAAAGGTATTAGCGGAAGAAGTTGACTATACCATTATTGATGACAATGCCTTAGCAATAAATCGTCGATATTATCCTGAAATTAGCGTTGGATTTACAATACGTAACACAGAACCTTTGGC
>CAXRBI010000066.1:0-36043 GCA_964229075.1 Alteromonadaceae bacterium
TCTCACGTAATAAGATCTTGTTTGAGAACTTAACGCCTCTTCACGCCACTTCTCGCTTCGTGATGGAACGTGGCAACGGCTCTACTGAAGACATTACTGCTCGTGTTCTAGATTTAGCTGCGCCAATTGGTCGCGGTCAGCGTGGTTTGATTGTCGCTCCGCCGAAAGCGGGTAAAACAATGTTGATGCAAAACATTGCGACTTCGATTGCTGCAAACCATCCAGAAGCGACATTGATGGTATTGTTGATTGATGAACGTCCAGAAGAAGTTACAGAGATGCAACGCCTTGTTAAAGGTGAAGTTGTTGCGTCTACCTTTGATGAGCCGGCAAGTCGTCACGTTCAAGTTGCAGAGATGGTGATCGAAAAAGCTAAGCGTCTAGTAGAACACAAAAAAGATGTGGTCATTCTTCTCGACTCGATTACTCGATTAGCCCGTGCCTACAACACTGTTATTCCTTCTTCTGGTAAGGTATTGACTGGTGGTGTTGATGCTAACGCTCTACATAAGCCGAAGCGTTTCTTCGGTGCCGCCCGTAACGTCGAAGAAGGTGGTAGTTTAACTATTATCGCTACTGCGCTCGTCGATACCGGTTCTAAGATGGACGAAGTTATCTACGAAGAATTTAAAGGTACAGGTAACATGGAATTACACCTGAACCGTAAGATTGCTGAACGTCGTGTATTCCCGGCGATTGACTTCAATCGCAGTGGTACTCGTCGCGAAGAGTTAATGACCTCGCAAGACGAACTACAGAAGATGTGGATCCTTCGTAAGATTGTCAATCCGATGCAAGAAGTTGAAGCCATGGAGTTCTTAATCGATAAGTTAGCCATGACTAAGACAAACGACGATTTCTTCGAAGCAATGAAGCGCCAGAAAGGCGCGTAATTGCCAAAGGATTGGTAACCAAAGGGTTACATCAAATGAAGAGCCCAACCTTGTTGGGCTTTTTTGTGACTGCTGATTTGAGTGGATAGATGAAATACAAAGATCTTCGAGATTTTATTAAACAGCTAGAAAAAAAAGGTGAGTTAGTCCGTGTCAAAAAAGAGGTGGACACTTATCTCGAGATGACAGAGATTGCTGACCGCACACTTCGCGCTGGTGGGCCGGCGATTCTATTTGAGAACCCAAAAGGCTCAGACATCCCTGTTCTGGCGAATTTATTCGGAACCCCGAAACGTGTGGCCATGGGCATGGGACAAGAAGATGTCTCTGCGCTTCGCGACGTTGGTAAAACACTGGCGTTTTTGAAAGAGCCGGAGCCGCCCGCGGGTCTTAAAGACGCTTGGCAAAAACTACCGGTATTCAAGCAAGTACTTAATCTTTCACCGAAAGAAGTGAAAAAGGCCGACTGTCAACAAGTCGTGCTCGAAGGAGCAGACGTTGATCTGACCAAACTGCCGATTCAACATTGTTGGCCTGGTGATGTTGCCCCTCTTGTAACTTGGGGGTTAACCGTTACTCGTGGGCCGAACAAACCTCGTCAGAACTTGGGTATTTACCGCCAGCAACTATTAGGGCCGAATAAGCTAATTATGCGTTGGTTGTCTCACCGTGGCGGAGCCTTGGATTTTGAAGAGTTTAAAAAGTCTAATCCAGGAGAAAAGTATCCGGTAGCGGTGGCTCTAGGTGCTGATCCCGCGACGATATTAGGCGCGGTAACACCAGTACCAGATACCCTGTCTGAGTATGGCTTTGCGGGTCTATTACGTGGCGAAAAAACCGAAGTCGTGAAGTGCATTTCTAGCGATTTACAAGTTCCCGCGTCAGCAGAATTTGTGTTAGAGGGTTATTTGGACCCTGATGAGACAGCGCCCGAAGGACCATATGGTGACCATACGGGTTACTATAACGAAGTGGAAACCTTTCCGGTGTTTACGGTAACTCACATTACCCACAGAAAGAAGCCGATTTACCACAGCACTTATACTGGCCGTCCACCCGATGAACCGGCCATTTTAGGTGTCGCACTGAATGAGGTGTTTGTGCCTATCATTCAAAAACAATTTCCGGAAATTGTTGATTTCTATTTGCCGCCGGAAGGCTGTTCATACCGAATGGCGGTGGTGACGATGAAGAAACAATACCCTGGTCATGCTAAGCGAGTGATGATGGGTGTTTGGTCGTTCCTTAGACAGTTTATGTACACCAAATTTGTTATTGTTTGCGATGACGACGTTGATGCCCGAAACTGGGAAGACGTAATGTGGGCAATCACCACTCGCATGGACCCTGCACGCGATACCGTAATGATCGAAAATACGCCGATTGATTATTTAGATTTTGCCTCTCCGGTCTCTGGATTAGGCTCAAAGATGGGTTTAGACGCAACCAATAAATGGGCAGGTGAAACTGACCGAGAATGGGGCGAACCGATCGTTATGGATGACAAAGTAAAACAAAGAGTAGACGAAATCTGGGACGACTTGGGCATTCCCTTACCGAAAGGAGACAAGTAAAATGCCTGTCGTAACCATACAACCCAGCGGTGTTGAGTTTAACGTTGAAACTGGTGAAACCATTTTGGAAGCTGCTGAGCGTCATGGTATTGAGTTTCCATTTCGTTGCCGACAGGGCGTATGCACTGCTTGCGTTTGTCAACAACTGGAAGGGCAAGTGAGTTACGGTGACCGTGACCCCGATAGCTTGATGTTGACTGACCCGAACCCAGACAACGACAAAAAATTTACCTATAGTTGTATAGGCTACCCGTTAACCGATATGGTCTTGCGCCATCCATTTATTAAAAAGAGTTAAGATTTAATGCAAACACAACAGGCTCAGAGCGTTCAAGCTGAAGTAGTATCCATCGAAGCGGTGACGGATTTCGTAAACGTCGTGCGTTTAAAGCCATTAGAAAAAGTCGAATTCAAAGCGGGTCAATACTCTCAGGTTGTCCTGTCTGAAGAAGATAAACGTGTCTTCTCCGTTGCTAATTGCCCTGCAAGTGAAGAGATCATTTTGCATATAGGTGCTGGCCCGGAAGACAGCTACCCGCGCGGTGCATTAAATCATATGGCTGAAAATAAAGTGGTGACGATTGAATTGGGGTTAGGAAACGCTCACTATCGTGATGATTCAGAGCGTCCAGTTATCTTAATGGCTGGCGGCACCGGTTTCTCCTACACAAAATCCATCGCCGATCATCTTGCAAAGACTAAACCTAATGCCACGGTTTTGATGTATTGGGGGGTGAAGGAGCCATCAGCCCTTTATGCATTAGAAGAGATGCAGGAGTGGGCCAACAAACACCCTCATTTCCAATTTATTCCAGTGGTCGAGATTGCTGATGATGAGTGGACCGGAAAGACGGGTTACGTTCATCAAGCGGTTATGGCGGATATTGTCAGCTTAGAACCTTACGATATTTACTTGGCTGGGCCGTTCAAGATGGCTGGCATTGCCCGTGATGATTTCATAAATCATGGCGCGATACGAGAGCATATGTTCGCTGACGCATTTGCATTCATTTAAATGGAAAACCCGCAGAAAGCGGGTTTTTTATTGGAAATTTTTTCTCTTATGAGCAGGTCATACACTGTATGGAATGTTTCAGGAATTTTAAATGATGTTTTCTCGCAGTAAGTTGCTAGTTGTGTCGGCTTTGGTTGCAGTACTAACGTATTTAACTGGTTGTTCAATTTCTCCGGCCAATCAGCAAGACTTAACTGGCAATTATACCGACCTAGATAGTCCGGGCTTAAACCAGGGCAGCGTGCCAATAGATTTTTCGTTGCAAGACACGTCCGGCTCAGTGGTACGTTTAGCGGACGTTTTGAAAACCAACCACGTATTGTTGATTTTTTATCGAGGAGACTGGTGTCCTTATTGTATTGACCAATTCAGTACGATTCAGCCAGTGTTGCCTGAGTTGAAGCGCTATAACGTTAAGTTGCTGGCGATTAGCCCAGACGATGTAGCGACAGCCAAAAACACCAAACGTAAATTTGGTCAAGATTATACGTTTTTGAGCGATGCTCAGTTAAGCACGACGAAAGATTACGGCATCGGCTCTGAGAAAGACCTGCCTCATCCTGCGGTGTTCTTGATTAAACAATCAAGCACTATCGAATCCTCAGAAATCCTCTGGATGTATGCATCAACAGATCATACGGTGAGGCCGGACGGCGAACAGTTACTTCAACAGATAAAATCACTGTTCGAGCGCAACTAAGCTGTTTTTTCTTCCAAGCTTCAGTAGACTGGCTTTTTACTTTTTTGTTGGTGAAAAGCCATGTCTATTGAATTTCGAATTGCCGATTATCGCAACCCAAAAGATGCGAATGTCCTTGTGGAGCTTTTAAATAATTACGCTTCAGACCCTATGGGCGGAGCGGAAGCTTTGTCTGAACACACTCGCACGCATTTAGTTGAGGCCTTGGCGAAAGTTCCAAACGCTTTTACTGTGTTGTGCTTTGTTGATGGTAAACCGGCGGGCTTGGCAAACTGTTTCGAAGGATTCTCGACGTTCAAGTGTCGGCCAGTGATAAACATTCACGACTTTGCTGTTAACTCGGAGTTTCGCGGCTTAGGTTTAAGTCAGAAAATGCTTGATGAGATTGAAGCGGTTGCACGACAGCGAGGGGCTGCAAAAATTACCTTGGAAGTACTTGAAGGTAACAAAGTTGCGCAAAACGCCTACGTCAAACACGGATTTTCCGGATATGAACTGGATCCTGAAATGGGCAAAGCCATGTTTTGGGAAAAACCGCTGAAATAATCCCCTCAAGTAAAGCAGGGTTTTTCCGGTTTATTTATTGCGCATTATCAGTATAATGCGCCTCCCAATTCAATCCATATGCTCCGGTTTTACGTTCCGGGCGGCAAGAGGAATCAGACACATGTCACAAGTTGTTGTGTGCGCAATGTATAAATTTGTGCGCTTAGAAGACTATCAAGATCTACGTACCCCATTACTTAAGACCATGGAATTCAATGGTGTTAAAGGCACTTTGTTACTCGCAGAAGAGGGCATCAACGGTACCGTTGCTGGCAGTCGAGAAGGCATTGATGCACTGCTAAATTGGCTGCAAAAAGACGAGCGTTTAGCGGATATCGTCTATAAAGAGAGCTTTGATGAGTCTATGCCGTTTTACCGCACTAAGGTAAAGCTGAAAAAAGAAATCGTGACCATGGGTGTCGAAGGTATCGACCCTCGTCAAGTTGTGGGTACTTACGTTAAGCCAAAAGATTGGAACGACTTAATCTCTGATCCGGAAGTGTTTGTTGTTGATACTCGTAACGACTACGAAATCCAAATTGGTACCTTTAAAAACGCTGTAAACCCTAATACTGAGACGTTCCGTGAATTTCCTGACTACGTCAAAGAAAACATGGACCCTGCTAAACACAAGAAAGTAGCGATGTTCTGTACAGGTGGTATTCGTTGTGAAAAATCAACGGCGTACATGAAAGAACAAGGTTTTGAAGAGGTGTATCACCTAGAAGGCGGTATCTTGAAGTATTTGGAAGATGTTCCAAAAGAAGAGACAATGTGGGAAGGCGAGTGTTTCGTTTTCGACAACCGCGTGACAGTAAACCATGACCTAGAGAAAGGCGAATATGACCAATGTCACGCCTGTCGTATGCCAATTACAGAAGAAGAAAAGCAGTCTGAGCACTATGTGGTGGGTGTTTCATGTCCTCACTGTTTCGACAAAGTCACTGACGAGCAAAGAGCTCGATTTGCCGAACGCCAGAAGCAAATGGAATTGGCGAAAGATCGCGGTGAAGAGCACATTGGTACAGAAGCTAAAGATGCAATAGTTGCTCGTAAAGAACAGAAACGAGCTGCAAAAGATGCAGCGCGCGAAGCGCAGAAAAAGGCGTAACAGCGGATAAATCGATACGCAGTAAACAAAAAGGTGAGCTGAGCTCACCTTTTTTTATGTCATTTTTTCAGCATTGATTTTAGGTATTTTGCCGTATGTGATGTTTCATTTTCACACATTTCCTCAGGCACACCCTGGGCAATAATTTCGCCACCACCAGAGCCACCTTCAGGTCCTAGATCGACAATCCAATCTGCGGTTTTAATCACGTCCAAGTTGTGTTCAATGATCACCAGTGTATTGCCGTGATCACGCAGACGGTGCAGTACCGTAAGTAATTGCTCAATATCGTAAAAATGGAGGCCAGTGGTTGGTTCATCCAATATGTAAAGGGTATTTCCGGTGTCGCGTTTTGACAACTCTTTTGCCAGCTTAACTCGCTGCGCTTCACCGCCTGAAAGCGTTGTTGCTGACTGGCCCAAGCGAATGTAACTCAGACCAACATCCATCAGGGTTTGTAGCTTACGGGCAATCGCTGGGATAGCATCGAAAAACTCGCGTGCGTCTTCCACCGTCATGTCGAGCACTTGATGAATATTCTTTCCTTTGTAGGTCACTTCTAGCGTTTCACGGTTATAACGTTTGCCTTTACAAACATCACAAGGCACGTAAACATCTGGCAAAAAGTGCATCTCGACTTTAATTACGCCATCGCCTTGGCAGGCTTCGCAGCGACCGCCTTTAACATTAAAGCTAAAACGTCCTGCTTTGTAACCGCGGGCTCTCGCTTCCTGGGTACCGGCAAAGAGATCGCGGATATTGGTAAAAATACCGGTGTAAGTTGCCGGATTTGAGCGCGGAGTACGGCCAATTGGACTTTGGTCAATATCAATAACCTTGTCTAGCTGGTCCAGGCCTTTAATCTCTTTGTAAGGGCTCGGCTCAGCTGTGGTGGCCTTGTTTAACTCTCGATGTGCGATTGGGTATAAAGTTGAGTTGATTAAGGTTGATTTACCTGAGCCTGATACCCCAGTAACACAAGTCATTAAGCCCAAAGGAATGTCCAAAGTGACGTCTTTAAGGTTGTTGCCCGTCGCCCCTGATAGGGTTAACCATTTGTCTTTTTGTACTGGCGTACGTTTTTTCGGAACGGCGATTTCTCGCTCACCTGATAGATATTTTCCGGTCAAAGAAGCTTCGGCGTTTTGTACATCTTCAGGGGTCCCTTGAGCGACCACCTGACCACCGTGCACGCCTGCGCCTGGGCCAATATCAATTACATGGTCAGCGGCTCGAATAGCGTCTTCATCATGCTCAACAACGATAACTGTATTGCCGAGATCTCTGAGGTGCTCTAGGGTTTTTAACAACCGATCGTTATCTCGTTGATGCAAACCAATCGATGGTTCGTCGAGTACGTACATGACCCCAACCAAGCCTGCGCCAATTTGACTGGCGAGGCGAATTCGTTGTGCTTCGCCGCCGGAGAGGGTTTCTGCACTGCGCGACATCGATAGGTAGTTGAGGCCAACATTCACAAGGAATCCAAGGCGGTCACGGATTTCTTTTAGAATCTTTTCTGCAATTTGAGCTTTTTGCCCGGAAAACTTCAACTCTTCGAAAAAGTGTAAGGCACTGCCGATCGACATTTCCGTGATGGTTGGTAAGTTGGTTTTATCAACAAAAACATGTCTCGCCTCTTCGCGCAAACGGCTACCATCGCACGAAGGACAGTTTTGGGTGCTGATGTACTTTGTTAATTCTTCTCTCACCGTATTCGATTCCGTTTCTCGGTATCGACGTTCCATATTTGGCAAAATGCCTTCGAACGGGTGATTTCTAACGACAACGTCGCCGCGGTCATTCATATATTTAAATTCAATCTTTGTTCGACCTGAACCGTTTAGGATCACTTTCTTGTGGTCGTCCGGCAGTGCTTCAAAGGGCTGTGCTAAATCGATGCCGTAATGTTCAGCCAGGGACTTAAGCATTTGGAAATAATAGAAGTTACGTTTATCCCAACCGCGTATTGCGCCACCGGCCAAACTCAGTTCGCCGTTAACGATAACTTTGTCTTGGTCGAAATACTGTTTTACACCCAAACCATCACAGCTTGAACACGCTCCTGCCGGATTATTAAACGAAAACAGACGCGGTTCGAGTTCTTGCATTGAATAACCACATACTGGACAGGCAAAGTTGGCACTGAATACAAGGTCTTCGCCGTCACCATCCATAAACGCCACTTCGACGCTACCACTGCTCAGTTCCAGCGAAGTTTCGATCGATTCGGCCAATCGCTGCTGAATGTCGTCACGCACTTTTAGACGGTCGACGACCACTTCAATGGTGTGTTTTTTATGTAGCTCTAGCTCTGGTGGATCGGACAAGTCGCATACTTCACCGTCGATTCGAGCGCGAATGAAACCCTGTGCGGCGAGATTTTCGAGTGTTTTTACATGTTCACCTTTTCGATCTCGCACAACCGGCGCCAAAATCATGATCTTGCTGCCTTCAGGCAGTTCCAAAATGCGATCGACCATTTGCGATACGGTTTGCGCTTCCAGCTTTTCTCCGTGGGTTGGACAAGTTGGTGTTCCGACTCGTGCAAATAGTAGACGAAGATAATCGTAAATTTCAGTGATAGTACCAACGGTCGAACGTGGGTTGTGCGACGTTGACTTTTGTTCGATTGAAATCGCTGGCGATAAGCCTTCTATATGATCAACATCTGGCTTTTCCATGAGCGATAAAAACTGGCGCGCGTCGGCTCAAAGCGACTCTACATATCTTCGTTGGCCTTCCGCATAAAGGGTGTCGAACGCCAAGGAGGACTTGCCAGATCCCGATAGACCGGTAATGACAATTAATTCATCACGCGGGATCTCAATGGAAACATCTTTGAGATTATGGGTACGGGCACCGCGAACTTCTATTTTATCCATAACAACTCTTACTAGGTGGAAAAGCGACCCGCAAGTATGACACTAATCACCTAAAAACTTAACTTTGATTTGGGAAATTATTGGTTGTTGTACGCAAAGCGTTTTAATAAGGTTTACAAAGGGGTAAAGTATTGTGCAGTAACATTTTCAAGACTGTGGTAGAAGGGAAAAAAATGCCTAGGCTGATACACGTGCTATTGTTTGTGGGGTCGATGTCGTTAACGAGTGCATGGGCGCAAGATTCAACAGAGCAAGACTTCTATGAACAGGCGTTGGTCGATTATCAACAGCAAAACTTTGCCAACGCGTTTAATGCCGTCAAAACCGCACTACAGATAAAACCAGAACACCTTCCCAGTCGAATCTTGTACGGCGAGATCCTTTTACAGTTTGGTGAATTCGCCGCCGCGGAAAATCAATTTAAACGTGCTTTGAGTTTTAATGCCGATACCTCTCTTGTTCTACCGAAACTGGCGCAAGTTTTATTAGTGCAAAACAAACACTCTGAGATCATCGATACTATCTTGGCCAATAGCCTCAGTGATGAGGTCAATTACGTTATTTTGATGTATCGCGGCAAGGCTTTCGAAAGCTTGAAACGATATCCAGAAGCGGCCGCAGAATTTGAACAAGCTGGCCTGATTTATCCGGAACGTGCGGCGGTCTCGTTGGCTTTGGCCAGTATAGCCGACAAACAAAATCGCCGAGATGCTTATCATCGATTGTTAGATAAAGCTCGTGACGCAGCCCCTGGTGAACCTATTGTTCAGTTTTTTGAAGCGGAAAGGCTTAGAGAGAACGGACGGCTTGAGCTGGCTTTAGAGTTTTATAACGATATTCTAAAAGTGGTGCCTGACTATCACGATGTTAGAAGAACCAGAGCGGCTGTGTTGCTTGATTTGGAGCAAACCTCTTTAGCGCTCGAAGATCTAAACTATTTGTTAGAAGCAGCCCCTCAAGACCCGTTCACTCTTTTGCTCCAAGCTGTTGCGTTAGGGAAAAGCGAAAACGCCAAAGAAGCCGATCGAGTTCTGAACGACATTGTTGGAAATCTCAGCGTAATTGATAAAGAGATTTACGAGGATTTTGCGCCGATTCACTTTTTAAATGGTGCTGCGCAGTTTTTGATGGGCAAATACGTCAATGCCGAACGACATTTATTAAAAGCCTTAGAAGCTAACCCCAGTAGCCTAAATGTGAGGGAGATGTTAGCGGAAATTGCGCTGAGCAACCTCGAGCATCGCAAAGCGATCGATATTTTGAGTATCGTTCCTGTCTCTGAATTGGCAGTCCGTTCCATTGAAATATTGAGTACTGCGTATCTAAATATCCAGAACTACGATGCGGTTCGTACATTGATGGAAGCTCTGCCGAGACAAATGGCGAGTCTCCCGCAGTTTGTTAAATTACGCAGCGCAGCCTTGTTTAAAAGTGGCCAAGCACAAGTGGCCATCCAGAGCCTTTCAGAAAGTAAGACGACAGAGACTGACGAAAAAGCATTGTTAATGCTCGGGTATCATGCGTTATCTGTGAGTGACTTTGATTTAGCCATGGATATCGTTGAACGACTCGCAGAAAACTCGATGACAACAATCACTGCACTGAATTTTTCAGGTGCAGTGTATTTAGCTCAAGGCCAGGCCGCTGCCGCCAAAAGCTACTTTGAGCAAGCCTTGCAGAACAATCCTAACGACGTTGTTACCCAATTGAATTTAATTCAAAGTTTGAAATTGATAGGTGACAGTAACAAGGCTGAATCGCGTTTGCAGCAATTGGTGCAGCGTTTCCCAAATAATGTTGATGTGCTCAAAGCACGACTTGAAATGCTGAAAGGCCGACCAAGCAGTGCAGAATACGGTGTGACGGTAACTCGCTTGGCGGAGCTAGTACCAGAAGACCGCCGAGTTTTAATTAGTGCAATTAACTACCATCTAGCGGCGAATTCGGCGGAAAGCGCATTACCGATTTTAACGCGGTTAAAAGATACTGAATCATTTTGGCCACCCACTTTAATCGCGGAGTCCAAGGTAAACTTGAAACTTGGGCGGATAGAGCAAGCGCAAAAGCCATTGCGTGTTTTGTTTGGATTGGTGGAAAGCAATCATCACTTGGTAAAGCTTGGTGAAGAGTTTTTTGAGGCTGGTGCGATGGAGTTCGTGAATCGAACCTTAGTCCGACTTGAAAAAGCAGGTTATCAAGAGGCGGATGCGATCCGCTTGAAAGCTCAGTATCAGTACCAAGCCGGAGATCAGCAATCTGCGTTAAAAAGTCTAATCGCCCTGACCAAAGAAAAACCTGAATTTGAGAACCATTTTCTATTAGCCAAATTGCTTGCCCAGAGTAACGAGAAAGCATCCGCGCTGTATTACGCTAAACAAGCAAATCGGAAACAGCCGTCGATTGAGACGATTAGACTATTGGCGAACATTCATTGGCAGCTCGGTGAGCGGGAGGAAGCCCTTGCTGCAGTGGAGTCTTATATACAGCAACGCCCCCAAGATAGCGCGGTGGCAATTGTTTACGCCAACATGTTGCAACAGAGTGGGCAAATCGTA
The DNA here is from genome assembly GCA_964229075.1 of Alteromonadaceae bacterium. GTDB lineage: Bacteria > Pseudomonadota > Gammaproteobacteria > Enterobacterales > Alteromonadaceae > Psychrosphaera. The sequence continues at coordinate 11,280 of CAXRBI010000066.1, forward strand.
GCTGCCCAGAATGCCTACTTGGCCGTATTGGAGCAACATCCTGGCAATTTGTTTTCTTTGGTCAATCTGTCTCGCTTGTACATTCAACAGGCCCAGTTCAACAGTGCCAATCCATTTATTCTAAAAGCGTTTGAGAAGAAACCGAATGATGCGGTTATTCTTGACCTTTATGGTTGGGTAGAAGTCAATTTAGGTAATGTTAACGAAGGTTTGAACCTATTGAGAGATAGCTACTCTAGAAACGCGTCGAGCCCAAGCAACCTTTACCACCTAGCGTATGCATTGAATGAATTGGACCGGCAAGGGGAATCAAAACAACTGTTGAGAAGAGCGATTGCAATGGCAACGGATTTCCCTGAACGAGCGTTAGCTCAAGCACTTTTAGACACTCTTTAACTCGACTACTTATTGGGTGTTGAGAACTCAATAGTGGCAGTAGGCTTCATTGATTTGTGATCTGGCGCGCCCTCTGAGGGAGTAAGTGCAGTGTGAATGAGGTAAACATCAACACTCATTGAAATCCGGCACACGCAACGCCTAACAACCTCTTACTTTAACGCTTAGGCCCAAAAAAGCCCGCATAGAGCGGGCTTTTTGATTCTCATCGCTTCATTAACGCGACTTTCTAAGTCTGGCCAAACCAAATAAACCGATAGCAAATACCGCTAACGTACTTGGCTCAGACACTTGTGTTACTTTGGAGAAAGCGATGTTGTCAAAACCACCAGAGCCTTGCATGCGAATAACCAACGTGGTGATACTCAAGTTTTGAATGCCAGCTTCGAAGGTTTGCGTGCCGTGGGTCTTGTTACCTAGAGAACCTGTGTCGTACTCCATTTCAACCATGCCGTTAGCAAGTAACGTGTTTGCATTGTCGTAAAAACCGATGCTACCACGTTGGTGCTCTTCATCTTCGATATCGACTAAGTCGATTGAATGTACGTGAACAGGTTCGCTGAAGTGAACAAACACAAAACCGCCGTGTGGTGTTTCGCCTGTGTAGCGGTCATCGGCATTTTCGCAGTAATCTTGGCCGTTGATCGTTTCGCATTCTCTGTCACTTGATGCTTCTTCATGAATAACTGCAATGTTGCCACCAGTGTAACTGCCGCCATTACTCGTACCAACTTCGAGATCGTTGTCTTTCGTGCTAGATGCGTTGGTGTCAAACAATACTAGATACGGCGCTGATTCATAGCCGTTTGAAGAGATCATGTCGTCCTGAATCAATTCATCGTAATCTTTTGCATCAAAATCAGGTAATACACTAGGAGCGTCATACTGTCCTGGTGCGCCAGTGTCACCAGTTGACGTCCAAAATTCGACTTCAATATCGCCAAAGCCATTACCGCCAGTGTACTCATCGTCCATTACTTGAGACCAATGACTACCTGATAAGCCAGTCACCGTTTCGTGCGCAACAAAGTCGTTGTCTTCAAAGTCGATACAGTAATCACCAACGGTACAGTTCGCGTGGGCTGAAAAGCTGAACGCACTCATTACTAATACGACTGTTGCTGATAACGTGTTTCTTAACATTGTCAATTCCATGATACTTACGTGAAATTACTAAAACTGATGTTGATCAAGCAATCTTTGAGCCAAAACCTAATTCTTTGTTTTTGTTGAAATTAAAATAATTTACAGCTCTGGCTGTAAAGAATAATGACAGCTCATCGGATGTTTCGAACTGGACGTTATTCTATACCGGACTTCACCTTTTTAATTTGTCTTGTGTTAGTATACTTCGCCTTTATTAAACCATGAATTATTTTCCGATTTTATGCAGTCAGATCGATTAAACAGTTTAGAAAAAAGAGCGGCCGTCTCGCTTTCTTTGATTTTTTCCATGCGAATGTTAGGCCTCTTCATGTTAATGCCTATTTTGGCGATTTATGGAGAAGAGCTGTCAGGTGTCTCGCCTTTGTGGATTGGACTAGCGATTGGTGCTTATGGTTTAACCCAAGCTTTGTTTCAAATCCCGATGGGGTGGTTGTCTGACAGATTTGGACGACGTCGAATAATAGTGCTGGGTTTGGTTATTTTTGCCATTGGTAGTTTGATTGCGGCGTTTAGTACTAGCATTGAGATGGTGACGGTTGGTCGTGCGATTCAAGGTTTGGGGGCGATTGCTAGCGCTGTTTTGGCGTTGGCATCGGATGTAACCCGTGAAGAGCAACGTCCCAAGGTGATGGCAGTTATTGGCATGTGTATTGGTTTGAGCTTTGCATTAGCGCTTATCTTGGGGCCAATGATAGCTAAATCTTATGGTTTACAAGGGGTATTCTTAGTCACGGCAGCGATGGCTGTTGCAGGTATCGTGATAGTGCTTACGATAGTGCCGGTGGCATACACGCGAGCAAGGTCGTCTGAAGTCACGGCGTCAAAGTCGCAATTAAAACAACTGCTCGGAGACGTACAATTGTTGCGCCTAGATGCAGGTGTTTTGATTTTACATATGATGATGACTTCGATTTTCGTGGCCATGCCGGTGTTGTTGACATCAGCTGGAATTGGGGTCGATAGTCATTGGCAGATCTATTTACCAGTGTTGCTGATATCGTTTGTGTTTATGGTGCCTATGATCATCGTTGCCGCCAAAAAATCGATTGAAAAAACCATGTTTATTAACGCCATTGGTATGTTAATTGTGGCGTTTGTACTTGCGGCTCTTGGTACCGAGATATGGCTTTTGGTGACTTCACTGTTTATTTTCTTCGTTGGTTTTAACTTTTTAGAAGCAAGCCTACCGGCTCACGTTTCTAGATTGGCACCAGCGGGACAAAAGGGTAGCGCGATGGGGATTTATTCCTCTAGCCAGTTTATCGGTGCCTTTTTAGGCGGTATTTCAGGTGGTTATATCGCACAGACGTTCGGCTTCAGTTATTTGTTTGCCGCCAACGCGATTCTTGCTGTATTATGGCTAGTCATTTCACTTGGCATGGTTATTCCGAAAAGTTCGAAACGCGTCTCCGTTGCGCTTGAGCCGAATACTGTACATGAATACGAACGTCTTATTGAAGCAGTAAGCCAGTGTGAAGGCGTTATGGAAGCGACCTTTGTTCAGGATGAGTATCGAATCTATTTGAAAGTCGAGAAGCATCATTACGACAAGGACAAGGTCGGTCAATTAATTTCAGAATTTAGTTAGTTTGCAGGAGAACTGTTATGGCTCGAGGAGTCAATAAAGTTATTTTGATTGGTACCCTGGGATCCGATCCAGAAGTTAGATATATGCCAAATGGCAATGCTGTTGCCAACATCAGCTTAGCGACCAATGAAAGTTGGAAAGACAAAAACACCGGCCAAATGCAGGAAAAGACTGAATGGCACCGTGTTGTGGTATTCGGCAAGCTAGCGGAAGTTGCTGGTGAGTATCTGCGCAAAGGTTCTCAAGTATACTTCGAAGGTAAATTGCAAACTCGTAAGTGGCAAGATCAAGCAACTGGCCAAGATAAATATACAACCGAAGTAGTGGTTGATTTTGGTGGTCAAATGCAAATGTTAGGTGGACGTGGCGACAGTCAAGGTGCCCCGGCAGGTGGTTTCCAGCCACAAGCTCAGCAACAACCTGGTGGCTTCCAACAAGCTGCACCGCAACAGCAAGCAAAACCGCAAGGTGGCTTCCAACCGCAGCAACAACAAGGTGGATTCCAACCTCAAGGCCAGCAACCACAACAGCAGCAGGGGCCACAAGGTGGTTTCCAGCCGCGTCAAGCGCCTACGGCTCCACCAGAGCCAAGCATGGATTTTGATGACGATATCCCGTTCTAAAACGTCCAAAACTAAAAATTCTAAGACCCAGCTGCTGCTGGGTTTTTTGTATCAATACGACCATCTTGATAGGGTCAAAATTAGTTTTATCTAAACTAAAACAAGGGCCTACGGGTTTGGCCAAAAATTGGCCTTGCGTGATTGTTGCTCCCGTATTAGTTTAAAATACAAATAATAATAAAAACGCACGGATATGCAGTTAACAAGAGTTCTATATCGCGGATTGATCCGAGCCGCTGTCAGTATTTTTATCGTATTGTTGGTCTTAGCTAATACTTCCATTTTGTGGTTGGGGAAAATAAGTCAGCAAAACCAAGTTGAATCTCAATTTCGCTACCTCGAGCAATCCCCTGACTTGTTTGTTGAAACTTCTGAGCCCAAACGCTTAACGGATATTGTGCTTGCATGGCGAATCGAAGACGAAGGCGGCCAAGTCGTTACTGGTAATCGATTCGCTCACAGTTGGAACATGTCAGAAACCCAATATCCATATCTTGATGGCAGCCTAATTATTTCTCATCAATCTTTGTTAGCCTCCGAGCTTAAACACCTTGTTGTCGTAAATTTGTCTCTGATCTTTATTGCGTTAATTGGTCTTGGCGTCACTCATCAAAGGATGTTTAAACACTGGAAAGTGCTCATTCAACTGGAAGCGTGGGCAAGTCGATTTTCTCGCAATGAAAAATTTAAGTTCTTCCTGAAAACTCGTGACTATCATCTCGTCAACAGTATTCGCGAGCTAAATTCTATGCGTTTAGAAGCGCAAAAAGGTGGACAGAAAGTGGATCATTTTATCCGCTCGAATACCTTTTTGGATAAAACCACTGGATTGGGTAATCGACTTTACTTTGAACATCGCTTGGAGTCGTTGTTACAGCAAGAGGACTCGCCCTACGGTGCGGTGCTGATTATTCAGTACAAGGTTTTGGAAGAGCTACGAGAGTCGGATGGCAAAGAAGCGATGACCGATTTGTTGCAACATTATGCGGTCATTCTCAAAGAGTATCTCGACGATACCAGTCAGTCGGTTGTATCCCGGATCAGCGCCACCGATTTTGCCATTTTGTTTCCTTACATCGATGAAAAAGAAGTTGAGAGGGTCGCGCTTAACATTTTGCGTATGAGCCAAAAAGTGCCAACGCCGAGTTATGTCGATAACAGTGCGACTTGTCACATAGGTGCGGATATTTTTGACCACCAAGATTCCTCATTCCAAATTATGGCAGAGGCTGATATGGCACTTCGTGCAGCGCAGTTACATGGGCCTTCTGGTTGGTTTATGTACGACTCGGGTCAGTTGCCGCAATCGGACATTAAAGGCTCAGTTCGCTGGCGCTCTACGATTGAAAATGCCATTTCGAAACAGAAGTTTGCACTTTTGTACCAAGCGGTTGTGCAACATGACATGGAAATTCATCACCACGAAGTTCTCATTCGGATGGCTGATGACCGCGGTGAATTGGTCAGCGCCAAGGTGTTCCTGCCCATGGCGCGAAAGTGCGGTTTGATTCCGGAGGTGGACAAACAGGTGTTGATCTTAATGGCGGATACTTTGACGAAAAATCAGTCGAATACCGTTTCCGTGAACATACACATAGACAGCTGGCTCAATCGAGAGTTTGGCAATTGGTTAATTCGCTTCTTAAAAGTGAATGTTGATATTGCGGATAAGATCATCTTTGAGGTTTCCGAATTTGAATTGGCCAAACACGCAAAAAAACTGTCGTCGATTGTGGCCGCGGTCAAACGCCTCAAAGCACGAGTGATGGTCGACCAAGTCGGGCTTTATGTTGTTGATACTGAGTATCTCAATCACGTTCGAGTGGATTTTCTAAAGCTTCACCAAAGTATCGTGAATCACATCGCCATTCGTCCAGAGAATCAGATGTTTGTTCGCAGCTTGCAAGGGGCACTAACCAGCCAAGAGTTGAGTATTTTTGCCATGGGGGTTGAATCAGAACAGGAAGTGTCAGTGCTCAATCGACTGGGCATAGAAGGCATGCAAGGCCACTACATCAAAGAGCCAGAGATTGAATTGCACGCGACCAAAGGGGTAAGTCAATTTGACGGCGATAGGCAAGTCCTTTAAGCCCCTGTAAACCACCTGTGTGAATCGCCAGAATCCGAGTATCGTTATCGAAGCCAAGCTGAGCGCGCTGATGGCACAGCGCGTACATCAGTTTTCCGGTATATATGGGTTCGATAACAACTTGTGTTTGCTCAAAAAAGTCGACGCAAAACTGCTCGAGTTCAAGATTAAATTTTGCATAACCACCAAACATTGCACCGTCATGAAGCTGGAGCTTAGAAGGGAATTCGCTAGACAGTCGCTCGTACAACGCGTTGTCTTTAACGACGGCTACCCCTAAAGTCTTTTGCTGACAGTGCTTGCTTAGACCGGCGATTGTACCGCCAGAGCCCACTGCGCTGGCAACGACATCAAAGTCACCCTGTTGGTTAATTTCAGCCGCTAACTCTTGTAAACCGTCGAGAGCTAATTCATTGCTACCACCTTCAGGGATTATGCAAAAGTTTGGATACTGAGCTTGTAAATTGGCAATAAAATCTGTCTGGTGTCGTTGCCGGTATTCACCTCGAGATAATGGATGCAACTTCATACCGAGGGTCTTGGCTAGTGCGAGCGTCGGATTGTTTGGATCAATCTGATCGCAGCGGATGAAGCCTACAGAATTGAGTCCAGCTTTATGCGCGGCAAATGCTAGTGCCGCTATGTGATTCGAAAATGCCCCGCCAAAACTGGCAACCCCTTGATAATTATGCGTAATTGCATGTTTTATATTAAACTTAAGTTTGCGCCACTTATTGCCAGAGACATGTGGGTCAATGAGGTCATCTCGTTTGAGCCAAAACTGAGTGGAAAACCCTTCGCGGTTTGTATATTGGATCGGGACGATTGGAGTAGCACCGTTTTTTTCGAAAAATGCCGATTTCATAGGGTTTTACAGTTGAATTAGGGACAGATAACAGGATAGAGTAGAAGGTTACAACGGAGTATAAAAAACAACAAATGAAATCCATGCTGCCAGCTGCAATAACAAGATTATTCGGAAGCTCAAAAGACAAAGGGTTTGTCGGTTTAGCCATTGGTACGAATGCGCTAAATGCGATCATCATGTCTAAGTCCGAAACAGGGTATACCCTGGATAAAAACATTAAAGTGCCGCTTTCAAGTGAAGAAGCACTACCTGCAGTGTTGGCGGGTATGATAAAAGAACACGACTTAGCCGACTTCACGACCTCCATAGTGCTCCCTGCAAACAAAACCCAAAGTTCGCAAATTGAGCACGACGAACTGCCGGACGCAAATCCGCAAGATGCCTTGCCCTGGAAGATGAAAGATCTCATTAATATTCCACCGCAAGATATGGTTTGCGACTATATAGACATGCCTTTGCAGCCTTTTGGACAGTCAGCCAAAGCGCAAGTTTTCGCAACCTCCCGCGAGTACTTGGTTAAAATAACCGAACCATTTCACGAGGCCGGTGCAACCATAAATCAGATTTTAACCGAGCAGTTTGCGATTGCGGCGTTACAAACCACCGAAGAAGCGGCGCAGTTGGTGTTTTTGCAACATGAAGGTGCTGATGCCATTTTACTCATATTGAAGAATCAGCAAATTTGTTTTGCCAGAAAGATTCGCGGTACGGATGCTTTGGTTAAAATGAACCCAGAAGAATTGCAGATGGGCGCAACGGACAATGTTGCGATTGAAATTCAACGTTCAATTGATTATTACGAAAGCCAGTTAAAACAACCACCGATAAAGAATGTGTTTTTGGCCATCGATGGCGCCAATGGCCCTTATATCGTTCAGGCTCTGAATCAAGCATTGCCGTTGAAAACGGTAGAGTTCCCTTTTGAGGACCTTATTGGCGAAAAACAAGTACCTCTGTCACATATTCCTGCTCTTGGCGCCGCATTTGCGGCGGCATCTAGTCAAAGCGCGGAGGCGAGCTAATGAAGATTGGTATTAACCTCTACCAAGAGAGCCTTAAACCTAAGGTCTATTACTTAACCCTTAATAATATTGCGATTGTAACGGTATTAGCTCTTGCCTTGTTAGGTGCATGGTTTGGCAACTTGTACATGGAACAGGCGGATATCGCTAAGAAAATAGTCAGCGTTGAACGCGATCAGGGCTTTGCTGCTACGGAGCTTGAAAATTATCAAAAAGCGATTGAAAAGCACAATGATACGGTTTCTTTCAATCAGAAAAAGTTAAAGCTTGAGCGAGATTTACGGGTTAAGGATGTTTTACTCAAAACGGTCGCCTACCGTGACAAAGAGAGTTCTGTTGATTACTTCAAAGTAATGAAAGACTTAACTGAACATCACGATCATGAACTCTGGTTGACTGAGTTTCGTTTCAATGAAAATGAAGTCAAGTTTGATGGCTTTGCGACTCAATCAAATTCCGTAACCCGTTGGTTAACTTATCTGCAGGCAACGGATTCGTTTAAAGGCCGAGAGTTCAATTACCTGTCAATCTCAGCGATTGATGAGAACGTTTTACAGTTTCAGGCGGCGACCAGCGCTTCCCTGTTTTCACAGGAGATAGAATAGTGAAAGAGCGGTGGTTAGAGTGGAGTGAAAAGTATCTGGAGTTAACGCAGCGTGAAAAAGTCATTATCGCCTTCGCCGCAGTGTTTTTATCGGGCTACTTGTTTTTTGTCGGTGCAATTGAGCCACAGATAAAAGAACTGAAAAAAGAAAAAAATAAGTTAAAGCAAGCGGAAACCGAATTAGCAGCCTCTCGAAAACAAATTGATGATATTCGACTGGCATTGCAACAAGATCCCAACGAGCGGGTGAAGCAAGAAATTCAACAATTGCAGGCGCGATTGCTGAAAGTTAACCAAGAGTTAGACCAAGTGCTAACAGAATACGTCGCGCCAGAACAAATGGCGACAGAGTTAACTGAGTTGCTAAGCACTGCTCAGAACGTGCGCATTACCGGTGTCCAAATTCTTGAACCAGTGAGAGTTAAAGTCGACCTGGCGACAAACGAAGCGGAACTTCCAGAATACTACAAACACTATTTCCAAGTGGTCGTGAATGGAGAATACTTTCCGCTCATGGACCTTGTTGAGCGAGTGATTGAAAAGAATCGCAGATTTGCGGTGGACGACCTCAGTTATGTGGTTCAGACCCACCCAGATGCACAAATGACCTTAACCTTAGTAACCGTGAGTAACAGTAAAAATGCAATACGTCTCTAAATACATTTTTGCCAGCCTGTTGCTCGGTACAGGCTTTGCCGCTTCGGCCGATAAAATACATGATCCGACGTCACCTAAGTTTCAGGTCGACGCTGTCAATGTCGCTACATCGGCCAATAGTCAGACAACTGATCAAGTACTTAAGTTACAGGGAATCGTTAATCGTAAAGGATCGAGGATGGCTATTATTGATGGCGACTTGTATCAGGTTAATGATGAAATTAACGGTTTTAAAATTTCGCTAATAGAGCAAGCCAGTGTGGTGTTGACCAAGTCCGGGGCTCAAAGAAGATTGTATGTTTATGAATAAAAATAACACTAAATTAAAAGCCTTTTTCGCCTCTGCCGTTACTTCGGCGGTATTGAGTGGCTGCAGCATGACACCTTCACCGGATAAGTCGGAAGAAGTGCATCAAGTTTTTGCCCAAGAACAAGCGCAAAAAGCGCCGATTGCATTAGTGGTACCTGACTCCGTCAGCGCAGATTTAATGATGCCAACGAATACAGGTGTTGAAGTAGCAGCTTTGGAAGAGCGACTCAATATTGCTGCAAACAATGTCCCAGTGAAGCCTTTTTTGCAGGGTTTGGTCGCTGATTCACCATACAGTGTTGCTTTTCATCCAGGAGCTGAAGCCTCTGTCAGTCTTGATTTAAAAGATGTCACTATCAGCGAAGTAATCGACGTGTTAGTGAGCATGTACCCGCTAGATATCCAAATGCGTGGCAAAGTTTTGCAAGTCTACCCGGCGAAAATAAAGACCGAAACGATTGAGCTTAACTACCTAATGCTGAAGCGATTTGGCATGACCTCCACTAATATTAATTCCGGTGGCCTAGTAAACCAAAACGGTCAAGGCGGTGGCAACCAAAGTGGCAGTAATCGCAGCGGAAACTTCGGTTCATCAGGTGGTAATTCGTCGTTAGGCGGTGGTTTGGGTGGCTCTTCGATGATGGGCATGAGCCAAGGCGGCGGCTCAAATATTCAAACAACATCTGAGTCTGATTTTTGGCAAGAGTTAGAAGACACGCTGAAGATGATCATGCGTTCAACCGACGAGCAAGCTGCAACTGTTGTTGTGAGCCCACAGTCTGGATTGATAACCGTGCGTGGTTTGCCATCGGATATTCAAGCCGTGAAGGATTTTGTAAAACGTTCTGAACAGAACCTGACTCGCCAAGTGGTGCTTGAAGCAAAGATTGTTGAAGTGTCTTTGGATGACGACTACCAACAAGGCATTAACTGGCAAAATGTATTGTCGAATTCTGGCGATACTAACATTTCATTTAATACTTCTGCAGGCACCTTCGGCAATCAGTTGAGTTCAGCACTTGGCTCGGTTACCAGTTTGTCGTTTGCCAATGCCGATTTTACCGGTGTTGTTAATTTGCTTAAAACTCAAGGTAATGTGCAAGTATTGTCTTCACCTCGAGTAACCGCGACAAACAATCAAAAAGCCGTTATTAAGGTCGGCGAAGATGAGTATTTCGTGACGGACGTATCAAATACGACGGTAACAGGGAACGCAACGTCTTCGACGCCAGAAATTGAACTAGAGCCGTTTTTCTCAGGTATCGCCCTCGACGTTACTCCTCAAATTAGCTCACAAGGTGAAGTTATTTTGCATGTGCATCCATCGGTAACGGAGATTGCAGAGCAGCAAAAGGTTGTTACGTTAAATGAAGAAAATTATGTGTTGCCATTGGCGCAAAGTAATATCCGCGAATCTGACACTGTGATCAGAGCGAAGAGTGGTGAGATTGTTGTCATCGGCGGTTTAATGCAGTCTTCCAAAACCGATGAAGAGTCACGTGTACCATTCCTCGGTGCGATTCCGGTCTTAGGCAACTTGTTTAAATCAAAGCAGGATATCGATCGCAAAAAAGAGTTGGTTATATTGATTAAACCTACGGTTGTTGGCGCGGGAACATGGAAGGAACAAATGCAACGCAGTGCCGACATTTTAAAACGTTGGTACGGTGATCAATAACCATGTACTTGTACCACTTTGGGATCAAAGAGTTACCTTTCTCTTTGACCCCAAACACTAGCTTTTACCTTGGCTTACCTAGCCATAACGAAGCCATGCAAGTGCTTTTAACCGCGCTGCAGACCGGTGAAGGTTTTATCAAAGTTACTGGCGAGGTTGGAACAGGCAAAACCTTGTTGTGCAGAAAGCTATTGAATGAAATTCCCGATGCTTTCGAAGTCGCTTATTTACCAAACCCTAACTTGTCGCCAGATGAAATGCGTTTTGCACTTGCAAATGAGCTGGGGATCAAAGGGCTTACAAAGATAAATCAACAACAACTTAGCCAAAAAATTCAGCTTAAGTTGTTGGAGTTGAACAAAAAGGGCAAGGGCGTAGTACTCATCGTGGATGAGTCGCAAACCATTCCTTGGGAGAGCTTTGAGGCGTTACGTTCATTTACTAACCTTGAAACTGAATCACGAAAGTTGATACAGGTTGTGTTATTTGGTCAACCCGAGTTGGATCAAATGCTGGCCTCTGAACGATTGCGTCAGTTACGTCAACGTATCACGTTTTCATACACTCTGCGCAGTTTAACACTCGAAGAGATTGGCGCTTACGTCCAGCATCGAATGGCAATCGCCGGTCATCAAGGCAAACCCGTTTTTAGTCCGCGAGCGGTGAAAGCCCTGTTCAAATTCAGTCGCGGTATTCCTCGACTGGTGAACATCATGTGCCACAAAGCTTTGATGTTAACCTATGGCGAGGGCAACCATGACGTCAGTGCTAAACACATTCATTCCGCGGCGAAAGATACCGATGCTATTGTTTCTGGCAGAAAAATGCTGTGGCCATTAGCACTGCTTTCAACCGCTTTGATAATTACTGCGGTTTGGTTCTTTGTTTTACCCTATTTACACGTTGAGGCTGTGTCATGAGTGTCATTAATAAGATGTTGAAAGACCTCGACGAACGCGCGCCAGAGCCTGGTGTGCAAGGGCAGAGTCTCACTTCAAATTATTTACCGAAACAACCCAAGTCGAGCAACAAAGCGCTACTTGGCATATTGGTGGTGATTGCCATTGCGCTTTTAGCCATCGCTGGCAAGTTGTTCCTTGCCGATGCCGAACAAACACCGACTGCTCAAAATGTTTCGAGTAGCTCGAATACGCAACCCGAAGAGCAAGCGTCGGCTACTGGAGTACAAACTGAATTGGTTAATTCAGAGGTTCAAGCGAACGAGTTGGGCAATCAAGCACCCGACATGCAAACGCCTGTTACTAAAACACTGGCAAAAGCAGAACAAGCGGAACCAATTGAAAATGCACCTGAGCCGCCGCTTTCAATAAATAACACTCCAGTGCCTGCTAAGGCCGAAGCGGTCACGCCTAACACGACAGAGGCAACTTCTGAAGTGGTGCCGGCGGTAACTGAAAATGTGGTTGCATCTGCCGCAGAGAAACCTGTTGTTGCGAGTATGGACGAATCTAAGCGCGTAAACGATGCGCCAGAAGAATCGCCGCAACCGACCTTAGTGATCGAAAAATCCAACGTGCAGCTAACGCCTGAGCAAAGAGTCGAAAAGCTGATGGCGGATGCGCAGAATGCATTTGATAAAGGCTATATAAGTGACGGTATCGATAGCCTAAATCAGCTTTTGTCGATGTCCGACGGCCATGTTGAAGCGAGAAACATGCTTGCTGCCGCTTGGTACGGCCGAGGCGATTTAAACAAAGCCGTCGGCATCATTAACGATGGTCTACAGCGATACCCACTTGTTGAACAATGGCGAGTAACTGCGGCTAAGATATTTTTTAAAGAAAATAATGCTGCTGGCGCCTTCTCCTACTTAGAACGAGACTTAGCAAACGCGAGTCGCGAGTATTATTCAATGAAAGGTAACTTGGCTAATCAGTTACAGCGCCACGATAAGGCGGAAATCGCTTACCTGCGCCTTACTCAAATTGAGCCGAACATCGGTAATTGGTGGCTTGGACTCGCCCTTGCGCAAGATAATCAGGGCAAACACGCAGACGCCAAAACCAGCTATCAGAATGTAGTGAGTAAAGGCGGCGTGTCATCGACAACGATGAATTTTGTACAACAACGATTAATGGAATTAGAGGGGTAATTATGGCAGCTCCGAAGCTTAAAAAACGACTCGGTGATTTGCTGGTTGAAGAAGAAATTATCTCTGAAGAGCAGTTGATGTCCGCGCTTTCAGCGCAGAAAGAAACCGGTCGAAAACTGGGTGCTGTTTTGATTGAATCGGGCACCATAACTGAAGAACAACTGCTGAGGTTCTTGGCTCAACAGTTGAACTTACCATTTTTAAACATCTCTGATTGGCAGATCGAAGAGCGCTTGGCGACGGAATTGTCAGAAGTGCATGCCCGTCGTTTGCGTGCAATTCTGCTCAAAAGCGATGAAGACCACGTTATGGTCGGTATGTCGGACCCAGCAGATCTCGCGGCGATTGAACAGTTATCTGGACTCTTTGGTGATCGTCAATTAGACATTGTTGTTGTGCGTGAAAGCCAAATCTTAAACGCTTTTGATGCTTTGTATCGCCGCACTAAAGAAATCGAACAGTTCGCGCACCAATTACAAGCGGAATATGAAGAAAGTGCCGACTTCGATTTTGCCACAATAGGCGGTGATGACGAAGGTGATACTGTTGTTGCGAAGTTACTTCGATCGTTATTTGAAGACGCGGTACAAGTTCGTGCTTCGGATATTCACATTGAACCAGATCGTGGCTGTTTGCGCATTCGAACGCGTGTCGATGGCGTACTACAAGAAAGCGTACTGAACGAAGTCAACATCGCTCCGGCGTTGGTATTGAGGCTTAAATTAGTTGCCGGTTTGGATATTTCTGAAAAGCGTTTACCACAAGACGGTCGTTTCCACATTAAAGTCAAAGGTCATGAAATCGATGTGCGTATTTCCACTATGCCGATTCAACATGGTGAGTCCGTGGTTATGCGTTTATTGGACCAAAGTGCGGGGCTCCTGAGTTTAGAAACGACAGGTATGCCTCCACAGGTGTTGGCAAAAGTGCGCAAGTTGGTTAAGAGTCCAAATGGCATGTTCTTAGTAACCGGACCAACAGGTTCTGGTAAAACAACCACCCTGTACGGTTGCTTGAGTGAATTAAACGATTCGGAAAGCAAGATTATTACCGTAGAAGATCCAGTGGAGTATCAGTTACCACGGATAAACCAGGTTCAGATTAATTCAAAAATTGACCTGACATTTTCTTCAGTTTTAAGAACCGCACTTCGTCAAGACCCGGATGTCATCATGGTGGGTGAGATACGTGACCAAGAAACCGCAGAAATTGGTTTGCGGGCTGCACTTACTGGTCACATGGTACTTTCGACTCTGCATACCAACGATGCCGTTTCAACTGCGCTTCGATTGATTGATATGGGGGCGGCACCTTACCTTGTTGCAAGTTCACTACGTGCAGTGTTAGCCCAACGATTAGTGCGTCGAATTTGTACGGTTTGCCGCACAGAATATCATCCGTCTCCACAGGAGATGACGTGGGTCTCTAATATTGCCGGTACAGATAAAAAAGACACTAAGTTTTATCATGGTACTGGTTGCCAAACCTGTAACAATACCGGTTATAAGGGCCGAATCGGTGTTTACGAATTGCTAGAAATGACTAACGAAGAGCTGATTACGGCGCTGAGAAATGGTGACACTGAAGGATTCTCAAGAGCGGCAAAAGCAATTGATGGTTACCGCACCTTAGGTCAGGCAGCGTTAGAATACGCCGAAGGTGGCGTTACCACCATCAAAGAAGTGTTACGTATCGCTGAGGTAGTTAGTGATACTGCCACTTATAATTAGGTTTAGAGAGTAATCATGCCGTTTTTTCTTTATCAAGCTCGGGACAACAAAGGTAAGGTGGTTCGTGGCCAAATCGAAGCTACGAATGAAGCGATTGCCGCAGATATCCTGCTGGCAAGGCAAGAGACGCCGATCAAGATTACCTTGACCGATGAGGAGCAAACTGCCACTCAATTGTTTGACGGCGTGTTTAATCGGGTCAAAATTCAGCACCTTGTCGTCTTCTCTCGACAAATGTACTCATTGACCAAAGCCGGGATTCCGATGATTCGAGCGATCGTTGGCCTGTCTGAAAGTACAACAAATAAAGTATTAAAAGCGACATTAGCAGACGTCGCTTCCCAGCTCGAGCGCGGCCGTTCGCTGTCTGCCGCTTTTGCCAGCCACGGTAAGATTTTCCCTCGATTGGCTGTGAGCATTGTTCACGTTGGTGAAAACACCGGTCGATTGGAAGACGCGTTTTTACAACTGGCGGAGTATTTTGAACGCGACGAAGAGACTCGAAAGCGGATTAAATCGGCGATGAACTATCCAATTATGGTGATGTTATTCATTACTGCCGCGATGTTCTTGCTTAATATGTTTGTAATACCGACCTTTGCCAGTATGTTCAGCAAACTCGGCGCAGACTTACCCCTTACCACTCAAATACTGATTGGAACATCGAATTTTTTCGTTGATTACTGGCAAATCGTCATCGTCGGAATTCTAGGGGCAATCTTTAGTTTTAGTGCCTACAAGAATACCGAAGACGGCCGGTTTAAATGGGATCGCTTTAAACTCAAAATCCCTTTTGTTGGCAGCATTATTGAACGAAGCCTGTTAGGTCGCTACAGCCGAAGTTTCTCGATGATTCTGGAGTCCGGGGTGCCAATGACGACGGGGTTAACCTTGGTGGCTGAAGCTGTCGACAACAAGTTTATGGAAAGCCGTATTATCGAAATGCGTCGTAACATTGAGAAAGGTGAATCGTTGCTGCGCTCATCGGTCTCCAGTGAGCTGTTTTCGCCACTGGTATTGCAGATGGTCGCGGTAGGTGAAGAAACTGGCCGAGTCGATGAACTGTTAAAAGAAGCGGCAGATTATTATGAACGTGAAGTCGATTTTGACTTAAAGAGTCTTACAGCCAAGATTGAACCGGTGTTAATTACCTTTGTTGCGGTCATGGTCGGCGTGTTGGCGTTAGGTATATTTACGCCAATGTGGGACATGATGTCGGCTTATAGTTAGAGATGGCGGTGCAAACCAGCAACCGCTCGGGTAGCGGCTCAATAACGGAACGTCCGCTGATTCGTTTTCTAATAACGGGTCTGATTTTGGCGGTCGTTTTTTATATGGCACTTAGGTACATGGACAAGCTTTACAGCGATGCAGAAGTGTTTAAATACGACTTATTGGCGGAAGAGTTTGAGTCGTCGATTAACTTAGTGCGTATGGGGTGGAATGAACGGGGACGGCCGAGCCGGTTCCGGATGCAGTTTCAGTTTGATGATTTGCAGATTCAGCGCTTGGTGGTGCGAGTTAACAAGTCTGGTTGGCCAATCAATGTTGCAAGCGATAATATCTATATTGATTGTCTGAAGCTTTGGCAATACTTTGCCGAGCATTTAACTGTGCCAGAGGGGGATTTTGTGCCTTTGGTTGACATCGATAAACAACAAAATATTTGTACATATCGGAAGACAAAAGCCGATAAAACTATATGGACAATGAACTACAATACTCAAAATGGACGAGTCTTAATTGAAAATAAATTATAAAGTAGTAAGAAATCTTCAATTTTTTTGCAATATTCGAAGTTAAAGGTTTCAAAACTAACTGCTTTTTATATAGACTAAACTTAAAGGCTTCTAGAGGTTTATAAAAATGAAAAAACAACAAGGCTTTACCATTATCGAATTGGTCATCGTGATCGTTATCCTAGGTCTATTGGCAGCGTCTGCTGTACCAAGGTTCTTAGGCGCGACAGACGATGCTCAAGACGCATCAGTTGAGGGTGTAGCTGGTGGCTTCGCAAGTGCGGTTGGCTTAGTTCGCGCAGAGTGGGAACTGGCAGGTCGTCCATCGGGAGACATTAATGTTGTTTATGACAGTGTTACAATCGAAGTAAATGATACTGGTTATCCGTTGGCGTTAGCTGAAGAAAACGGCTTAGCTTCATCTGGTGATGACATGACTACTGAACACTGTCAGGAAGTATTTAATGCAATCATGAGTCAAGCACCGACAATTATCGCGCAAGGCGATACGTATGCCGGTGAGCGTTACTTAGTAAACGCCGGCTCAGCAAGCACAGAAGATTGTTTCTACACATTGGCGGCGAGTGTTGACATCGACGACGGTGACACAGTAACCGCAGCGCTATCAAGTGGCGCGTCTGGTCAAGGTTTCTACTATGAAGCCAACTCTGGTCAGATTACCGTATTTAAGAACTAGTTTAAGGTAGTACGTTATGAAAAAGGCAAACCAAGCGGGTTTTACCCTGATCGAACTTATCATTGTTATCGTGATTTTAGGCATTTTGGCGGTTACCGCATCGCCTAAGTTTTTAGACCTGCAAGGTGACGCCAAAGGCTCTACATTGCAAGGCCTTAAAGCCTCTTTGAGCGGTGCAGCAAATATTGTGTATTCAAAAGCGTTGATCAACGGCGAAGCGAACTCTGCCAACGTGACAGTTGACTACGATGGTAACGGCACAAATGAAACGTTGGACTTCGGTTACCCAGAAGGCGATGATGTTACAACGATTTTAGAGATCTTAGACATCAATGGCGCGCAAGCAAATAGCACTGCTGACGGTATTGAGTGGGAGCTGGATTCAGGAACAAACGATGGCGGTTTCCCTGCGACTCGTATTTTCCCAATCGGTGACTACATCAACGACGGCAACGCATTTGATGATGACAACTTAGATTGTTATATCGAATACGCGATGGAGTCGACAGCAGGCGCTAAGCCAACTATCACTGTTGTTGACACTGGCTGTTAATTAAATTGTGGGGTCAGTCACTGACCCCATTTTCTCACTGAAGGCGTTTTGTTCGTGTTTAGTCCTCCCCAGAACAAAACCGGTTTTACTCTCATTGAGCTGGTTGTCACCATACTGCTCATTTCAATCCTCGCCGTATCGGTTGTCCCACGTATATTTGACACATCTGACGTTACGAATATTGGTAAGCGAGACCACGCGCTCAATTTGCTTCGAACGGTCCAACAAAGAGCCATGCAAAATACTCAAACCTCTGTAGCGACCTGTCATCGTATTTTGTTCTTTGATGATTATATGGGGCTATCTGCATCGCCAGCAAACGGTAGCGGTTGTGCCTTGCCTGCGGCGACGGTTAGCGTGTCTGGAACTGCTCAAGAGTTTTTGATTGTAGACGAACTGGACAGTTTGGAGGCAACCAATTCCTCAGGCACTGTACTTTCGACATTAGACTTCGACTCTTGGGGGCGGCCAACCCCAAATACCGGCGATTGCAGTGGAGCCGGTTGTGTTGTAGAAGTCAACGGGCTATCGCTTTGTGTAGAGTCGCAGGGGTATATTCATGCCTGTTCATAACAAAGCAAAGGCGCAAGCGGGCTTTACCCTCATTGAAATAGTTGCAGGGATTGTCGTGTTGTCCATTTCGTTGATGATTATGACCGGTGCACTGTTTCCACAGGCTCGAGAAAGCACAAATCCTTGGTTTCAGGTTCGTTCAGCCGAGTTGGCGCAATCGTTTATGAATGAAATTTTGGGCAAACGATTTGACGAGAATTCGCCATTGGTTTCAGGAAGCCCGCTTTGTGATGAAGACGCCACAGCTTGCACAGACTTAACTGTTGACTGTCCGGTGACGACTAGAGCAGAAGAGGATATTGTAGGAGGCGACTATAATCGTCACCTGTATGACGATGTTGACGATTATCACTGTTTTAGTGCGACAGGTGATGAGTTAAAAAATTTAGAAAATTCACTCGACCTCGATGATGTTTATAAAGAATTTAATGTCTCGGTCACGGTCGTATACGCCGGCAGTGATTTGAGCTTGGACGACAATCGCAAAGCAAAACGCATTACTGTTACCGTCACCGCGCCGAATAATCAGGTGATTCGATACGCCGCTTATAGGACCAACTACTGATGAATCAAACTTCGCGCGCGAAAAAAGGGTTCACGCTGATTGAACTGGTGGTGGCCATTGTATTGCTTGCGATACTTGGCACGGCGGTGTCGAAATTTATCGTGTTTGGTTCGGAAGTCTATACCAATGCCGCAAGGCAACAATCTTTGCTCAGCGCCAGTCGGTTTGTGGTTGAGCGATTGTCACGAGAGCTCAGAGCAAGTATTCCAAATAGTATTGTGACCTTTAACAATGACACTTGTATTAAGTTTCGACCGATTAAAGCTTCTGGCGCGTACCGCACGGATGTCAGTGCCACGACTGCACCAATCTCTCCTGCGTCTAACGCCAATATAGATGTTATCTCTTGGTCCGGAAGTTACGCCGCAAACGACAGCTTTTATATTTACGCCACCTCCGTCGATGACATATATAACAACGTTGACCAAGTTGCCGCGATAAGCAGTGTGGCTGTGACCACTGGCCAGGCCGATCCACTCTACACTGTGACATTTTCAACTTCGGATTCATTTACTGACGGCTCGCCAAACGAACGTTATTACACAGCCGACAGCACTGTATTCTTTTGCCTATCGGCGGGTTCTATTTACCGTTATGAAGTTTCTGGGGCAGATTCTGGCGAATCCGCTGCAACCGCCGTCACCGTAGCAAACGACGGAGTTTTAATGGCTGAGAACTTGACCAACGCCAGTAATGAAGGACCTTTTGCTTACCGCGAAGGCACCTTGTTAAGAAATTCTGTAGTTAACCTATACTTAGAGTTTAGTGCCATCGAAGGCGAGAATATGTTTTTTAATCAAGAGGTTCATATTCCCAATGTACCGTAGGAACCGAGATCAAGGTGGAGCACTTTTAATTGCTGTGTTTGTCATTGTTGTGATGGCGGCACTGACTGCTGCTATTACCAAGAACATTTCCGCAAGCACTGACCAGACCGTTTATGAGGTTTTGGGGACCAGGGCGTTACTTGCTGCGGAAATGGGCAACGAGAAAAAGCTCGCGGATTTATTCTCCTATAACGGTAATACAGCAAATTGTTCTGTAGGTGAGGAAGTCAGGATTTTCAATGTTATCGACGCCGGGGCGACCTATGTACCGGGCTTAGAGCACTGCGCTTACATAATTGATTGCTTAACCAACAGCACCGGCGGGGTGAACTATTACTCAATATCGACGACGGGACTTTGTAAAGCCGATCTTGATGGTACCAGTGATGACTTTTTCTGCGCAGCAGATGAGTTTTGTGTTAGCAGAACCGTAGAAGTAGAGGCGAAGTTGTAATGCGATATTTGTTGGCGAGTTTTTTATTGTTGTTTAGCTCCAGCCTATTTGCGGCAACATGTTCTGATATTTGGCCCTCGGCGGTTTCATTTCCTGCCCCTGCGTCTCCAGATACGCCTGCTGGGTTAGTTTATGATAGTCAAATAACCAGCAGTGTCACCTACGGTAGCAGTGAAACCCAGGTCGCTGTGGATTCGGTGGTTTTTAACGGCAATCGTTCGATTACGTTTGAAGGCAGTGGTACCCGGGTACTGTATATTCGCAACGCTTTAAACATTGGAGGCCGCTCCTCGATCAATGCGGCCGGTAATGTTGATCTAGTGATAGTGGTTGGTGGGGCAATGAATATCTCTGGAACCGCTGATATAAACGGCGTGATATACGTGGCAGGATCATCAGCGGCGAGCGGTACTCCAACAATTAACGGCGCTTTGACATCAGCAGGCGCAACAACGGTTACAACGAGTTATGTAACTTACGATGCTGATATGGTGGCGGCGGTTACGACGAACAATGCGTGTGAAAGTGGCAGCAGTGGTTTGTCTTACCCGTATACAACCGGTTTTGAATCGGACAATTCTGAATGGGATGTCAACGGTGATTTTTCTATCAGCAGCGACAGCTCAGGCAATAGAGCTCCTCGCAGTGGCAGTTTCGTTTTAGATAATAATTCTGAGGACATTGATCAGTCGCGTGCCTATTCTGGTCACACAGCCGAAATGAGCCAATTGCTGGAAATTCCAAGTGACGCGGTGTTGCCAGAGTTGAGCTTTTTTTACAAATTAGATGCATTTAACGCCAATGATGATTTCAGAGTCTTTGTTTACAGTGAGAGTTCAGACAGTTGGCAGTTGCAACTGACATTCAATGATGAGCAAAATAATTCGGATTACCGATTTGCCAGCGTTGATCTCAGTGACTACAAAGGCGACCGAATTAAAGTTCGTTTTCAGCAGTACATTACTTCCTATACAAGTGGCGCTCGTACGTTTTTAGTCGACGACCTAGCCATCCAAGACCGACCTACTGCCAGTTTTTCTTATCCTTACACCAACGGTTTCGAGTCGTCAGAAGTGGACGATTGGTATGTATCCGGTGATTTTGAGATCTCTAATGCGAGTCACAATAGTTGGAGTTCGTATGCTGGATCTGGATTCATCGACAATAATCCAAATGAAATTACCCAAGCACGGCACCTCAACCACCATTGGGCAATGATGAATGGTTTTGTGACAATTCCAGCGGACGCCGTCGTTCCAACCATTTCATTCAGATATAAAGTAGACTCCCCCTACGCCACTGACCTGTTCTATGTTGAAGTGCAAACTTCAGATTCCACGGATTGGGTAACCATCGACAGTTTTCACGAAGAAGACAACATTTCTCAATACGCGAAGTTCGACGCACATTTGGACGATAGTTATAAAGGCCTGACGATACGCGTACGACTTAGGCAAGAAATCAATACGTATCCGGACGGTGCCCGTTTATTTGTCGTTGATGAATTTAGAATAGGCGACAAAGAAGTAAACGACAGTTTGAGCTATCCCTACACTAATACCTTTGATTCCGCTTCTGAACGTAACGTTTGGAATGCAAGAGGTGACTTTGGGGTGTCTACCGCCGGTCATGACACCGATTATACTGCGAACAGTGACGACGGTTTTATTGATAATAACCCTGACTACGAAGATCAGACCCGACATTTCAAAGCCCATATCATCGAGATGGTCGACTACCTTACCATTGGCGACGACGACGATGTTGTTCTTAATTTTTACTACAAGCTTAACGCGTTAGATTCTAACGATCATTTTCATGTTGAAATTCAAACATCTAATTCCAGTAATTGGGCTTTGGTAGAGACTTTGGGTGAGGAGCAGAACCACGGCTCTTACACTAAATATGAAGCGTCATTAGCGGCTTACAAAAATTCAACGGTGAGAATCCGTTTGCGTCAGGAAATTACCAGTTATACAACAGGTGCTCGATTATTTGTTGTTGATGACCTGTACATTGGTCCGCAAACAGACAGTGTGTTTGATTTTCCTTACTTCAACGATTTTGAAGAGTCGACATCTTCTGTCACCGTGAATGTTGACGACAGTGACGATATTAACGGCCGTGATCAGTGGAACCATGAAGGTGATTGGGACATATCTGGCGTCGCCGATAATTCAGTTACACCGGCTCGAAATGCGTATTCCGGTTCATGGTATTTGAATAACAACAGCGAGTTTGACGAGGACCAAGCAAGGCATTATGTCAACCATGAAATGTCTATGGATGGCTATATTCTTATACCGGCAGATGCCACCTTGCCTGAGGTTAGCTTTTACTACAAATTGGTCACTTTAGATGAAGATGATGACTTTTATCTTGAGTATCAGGTACAGGGTGATAGCAGTTGGGCGCTGATTGAGACTCTGTCCGAAGATAAAGATCACGATACATACACACAATATCGCTCTGTTTTGGCAGATAGCTTAAAAGGGCAATACGTGCGTTTTCGATTCCGTCAATATATTACGTCTTATGTCACCGGTGCGCGCCATTTTACAGTGGATGACTTTGCAGTGAAGGAACGTTCTCTAGCGCAATATGACTATCCTTACTTTAACGATTTTGAAGCGGACAGCTCGGTGGTTGTAGTTGATAGCGACGATTCCAATGATACTAATGGCCGAGACCAGTGGAATGATGAAGGTGATTGGGGATTATCAAGCCAGGAGCATAACGCTTATGTGGCTCGCTCTGGAACCGGGTTCATTGATGGTAACCCGGATGAAGAAGAACAATCGCGGCATTTTACTGGGCATATTATTGAAATGAACGGTACGGTTTCTGTTCCTGCAGATGCCTCCGAACCAGAGTTAACCTTCTACTATCTGATGGATGTTTATGATTCCAATGATTATTACTATGTGGAAATTCAAAACGTCAATTCTGACAGTTGGGACGTGTTAAGGACGCTGACGATAGAAGATGAACATGATCAATACACCAAATCTACTGTTAGCTTAGATGACTACAAAGGCGAGTCTATTCGTATTCGTTTCCGCCAGTACTTCGTGTCATACAGTACCGGAGCTCGTCTATTTACAGTTGATGACTTCCGAATCGGCGACAAGCAAATCGAGACTTATGACTTCCCTTATTTTAATGGCTTTGAAGAAGAAACCTCGGATCCGGCTAATGGGGTAAATGGCCGTGATCAATGGAATCACGAAGGGGACTGGTATTTCAGTGACACCGTCCACGGAGATTCGGATCAAGCTGAACCGAAAACCGGCACTTGGTATCTTGACAGTAACCGCGACGATGAAGATCAGAGTCGAAAATTTGATAATCAAGTCACTGAAATGCAAGGCTACGTCGCAATTCCCAGCGATGCCGAAGAGCCGGTCATTGTGTTTGATTACAAATATTACGTTTTAGACAGTAACAACGATACGGTTTATCTAGAAGTGCAAGAGCTTGGTGATTCGACTTGGACGACATTGCAAAGTTTTGGCTCAAGCGAAGCACAAGCGGACTATGAAAAATTCATCTACGATATCAGCGCTTATAAGGGTAAAAGTATTCGAGTTAGGTTTAGGACGTATATCACGGCTTATACAACCGGACCTAGGTACTTCATTGTTGATAACTTTAAAATCGGTTTTCTCTACGTTGGCTTCTGGCCATTTGAAGGTAACTTGGAAGACATCAGTGGTTCCGGAAACAATGCAACTGAGGGCGGCAGTGACGTCATCAGCTATTCTCGAACTGGTGTGGCGTTTGCTAATGGCGCCAATAGCAGTTGTCAGTACATAGACTTTACTGGAAATAATTACCTGTCAGCGGCCGACACTGCATCTCGCGAATTGACCGATCAATATTCTGTTTCGGCATGGGTCTACCCGCATGCAGATGAAAGTACGGGTAACCATTACAGCTCGAAAAAGTCGATTGTCAGTAAAGATCAGAACTTTGATATCAGCCTAGAGAATGGCCAAGTGGTTTGGCAATGGAACGATGGTGCGAACGAACTTACTTCGGCTTCCACATTGCCACTCGAACAATGGACTCACGTGGCGGTCACCTACGCTCAAGGTGAACAAATCATTTATATTAATGGCACTGCGGACGCAAACAGCGCCAACTCAGATGCAGTGAGCGCTAGCAGTTACCCTATTTATGTTGCTACAGCCGCTAATTCTTCTTCTGGTGCAGTGCAAAGCAGTCGTAATTTTGATGGTTTAATCGATGAAGTTCGTGTCTACGAAGTTGCCCAAAGTCAGTCCGAAATTGACGAAGATATGCAAACTGTGCGTGAGTGTGCTTCGTTGATCAGTCATATATTGATTGAGCATTCTGGAAGCGGCGTGGCCTGCGTCGATCACTCGGTCACTTTGAAGCTTTGTGTTAATTCCGACTGTACTGATTTATACAGCGGCGATAACGTATTTGTGACACTGCAAAAAGATGAAGCGGGTACGGTGACCGATCTTGGTACATTTGAAGTTGAT
>CAXRBI010000067.1:0-10092 GCA_964229075.1 Alteromonadaceae bacterium
ATCCCCAATTGTTTTATAAAATTTGCATTGAGCGGTAGTTCAGTTGGTTGCTGTTTATAAGAGCGCCGGCCTGTCACGCCCGGAGTCGCATTCGGTTGAAACGAAAAGCGAGTCTCGTCCGTTCCGCCATTTCTTATGTATCCCCAATTGTTTCATAAAATTTGCATTGAGCGGTAGTTCAGTTGGTTGCTGTTTGTAAGAGCGCCGGCCTGTCACGCCTGGGGTCGCATTCGGTTGAAGCGAAGAGCGAGTCTCGTCCGTTCCGCCACTTTCGAATCTAAGAAATAAAATCTACTTGCTGCGGAGCGGTAGTTCAGTTGATTAGAATACCGGCCTGTCACACCTGGGGTCGCATTCGGTTGAAACGAAGAGCGAGTCTCGTCCGTTCCGCCATTTCTTATATATCTCCAGTTACTTTATAAAATTTGCATTGAGCGGTAGTTCAGTTGGTTGCTGTTTATAACAGCCCGCAACAGTCGCGAATGCAGTAGAGCGCTACAACAGTAAAATTTTATTTCACATTTTCATCGATTTAGATAATTTTCTTGTTACTTGTGAATTAGCGCTTGGCAAGGTGTCATTGGGGTTTAATAATCGAGCTCTATCATTGGTTGTTTTAATAGAAGTTTGAAATTAGATGAAGTCTTCAACGGTTTGTTTTCTCTTGTTTGCGCTGACCTTAAGTTATGGCTGTGGCGATAGGAAGGTTGGTAGTTCGCAGGTGCTAAATATCCTGCTGCAAAACGAGGCAGGTGAAAATCTGAATCAACTTTCTGGCTTAACGAGGTTTGAACAAAACTTTGTGTTTGTCTCACAGAAACAGCACAGGCTGTATATTGCGGATATTGGCCAAACCGTAAATAACGGCAATGATCCACTTAACCTAAAACCCATCAATATTGTTGGCGAGGTGCCAGTATTGCCAAGTTGGGAGTCGGCAGTTATCTATCGAGAAGGGCAGGCCGCAAAGGTCTTTTTGACCCATGAACACACGGGCGAGAAGGATCAAGGCGACTTTCATGGACTGTATTATGGCGAGTTTCAGGGGGAACTAAGCGCCCTCAATACACTAACTGTTAGAGCCATTGATGTTAGTTTGCCATTGAATCAGCACCCGCAAATTCCCATTGGAGATCGCGGTGACTTCGGTTTTGAATCGATAGTCAAATTGAAAAATAGCAACGTATTGCTGGTGTCTGAAATGGATGGAAGCGATGCACTTATTTACTCCGAAACCGGGTTAGTCAGCCCAATTTCGATTGATAGACATGGCCTGCGCGTGTCAGATTTCGCAGTGACTTCGGGCGAAAATTGTTTCGTGGCGACGTCTTTTTGCTATAAACACGACCCTGTGTGCGAGACAGTTCCAGAGCAATCCACGCTGAAACTCGCAAGTTTTGTCTTAAAACAAGACCGTCTAGTCCTCACGTCTCAGCTAGATTTGACCGACAGATACATTTCAATTCCTACACTCGATAATAAGGAAAGCGGGCTATTTAACGCTGAAGGTGTCACTGTGCTCGATGGTAATTTCTACTTAGTTAACGACAACCGGCCGGGAAATGGCGTCGGTAGCTACTTGCAACATTGGCCAGACGTTAAGATTGACGAAAAGCAGTGTAAGCTGGGTCTTTTATAAACAAATGCAATGAGTTAACACAAAATTTCTCCTAAAACCTGTTGATTGGCGTATAGTCCTTGTAGCACATATGATTATGTCTGATTATGCTATTTCACATGTCTGTGTGCACACAATAACAACAAGGAGAAATCCACATGCGTAAATTCGCATTTAGTGCATGTTTTATCGCAGTTGCTGCGGTAACTGGCTGTACAAACAATGAACCTCAAGATCCAAAAGTAACGATTGATAAAAACCCGTACCCAAGTACCTATCAGGCGGCTGGTCAAGTCACTACCTTGATCAAGGGCGCTACCGTTTTAACTGGTACAGGTGAACGACTAGAAAACGCAGATGTTTTGTTGGTTGATGGCAAGGTATCTGCCGTAGGCCAGGGCATTGAAGATGGCAGTGCGGTTGTGATTGATGGCAGTGGCAAGTGGGTCACTCCAGGTATAATCGACGTTCATTCTCACTTAGGTGCATATCCGAGCCCTTCGGTTGAATCGCACCAGGATGGTAACGAGATGACCAACCCTGTGACTGCAGAGGTATGGGTAGAGCATTCAATTTGGCCACAAGATCCAGGCTTTGAAGCTGCGCGAGCTGGTGGCATAACTACTCTACAAATTTTACCTGGCTCAGGTAACTTGATTGGTGGCCGTGGTGTAACGCTAAAAAATATTACGTCGCCAACTATGCAAGGCATGAAGTTCCCAGAGGCTCCATATGGATTGAAAATGGCCTGTGGTGAAAATCCAAAACGTGTTTATGGTTCTCGCACCGATGCGCCTATGACACGTATGGGTAATATGGCTGGTTATCGTATGGCGTTCGCCGAAGCGGCAGAATACAAACGCGCATGGGATAAGTATGAGCGCGATTATGATGCAGGCTTGAATCCAGAGGCGCCTGAGCGCAACATTCAGTTAGACACGTTAAAAGGTGTTCTCGACGGCGAAATTAAAATCCATAACCACTGTTACAAAGCCGAAGAAATGGCAATGATGGTGGATCTATCAAAAGAATTTGGTTACCACGCAGGAACATTCCACCACGCAATTGAAGCATACAAAATTGGTGACCTATTGGCTGACAACAAGGTTTGTGCAGCGATGTGGCCAGACTGGTGGGGCTTCAAGATGGAAGCATACGACATGATCTTAGAGAACGTGGCTGTGGTTGATTCATTTAAGAATTCTTGTGCTGTTGTTCACTCAGACTCTGATACAACGATTCAACGTCTGAACCAAGAAGCGGCAAAAGTAATGTACCGTGCCAATGAAAATGGTTTCGATATTGATGAAGCGCATGCAATCACTTGGATTACTCTAAACGCTGCTAAGTCGTTGGGTGTAGATGATAAAGTTGGTTCTTTGGAAGCGGGCAAGCAAGGCGACGTTGTGGTCTGGAATCAAAACCCATTCAGCGTTTACGCGAAAGCAGAGCAAGTCTTCATTGACGGTGCCAAAGTCTTTGATCTTAATGACGACAGCTACCAGGCAAAAAGCGACTTTTTACTAGGTCAGAAATAAGGAGTAAGTTATGAATTCACTAAAAACCATTAAAAAATCCTTATTGACAATTGCAGTTTTGGGCGCGTTTAACGTTGCTGCTGAGACGGTTGCGATTACAAACACAACCATTTATACAGGTACTGACCAAGGCGTCATGACCGATGCTAATGTCGTGATTGATGGCGGGAAAATTGTTGCAATCAATCCTGCGAGTCTTGAAGTCGACCGCACGGTAGATGGTTCTGGTCGAGTATTAACAGCTGGCTTTATTGCTTCTTTAAACCAGTTGGGTTTAGTCGAAGTGGGTGCAGTATCGACTTCGCGCGACGCTCGAGCGAAGAAGGGCGGTATTACCTTTGATGCATCATTGGCGTTTAATCCGGAATCAACATTGGTACCATTCGCCCGAAAAGGCGGAATCACTCACAGTGTCGTGTCTCCTCGCGGCGGTGATGGAATCTTTTCTGGTACGTCATTTAACGTTGATCTTTCTGGCGACTTCGATAGCGTGGTGAGCACTGAAT
Organism: Alteromonadaceae bacterium; assembly: GCA_964229075.1. Classification (GTDB taxonomy): domain Bacteria; phylum Pseudomonadota; class Gammaproteobacteria; order Enterobacterales; family Alteromonadaceae; genus Psychrosphaera. The sequence goes on from CAXRBI010000067.1 coordinate 3,663, forward strand.
CTGCTGTCATCGCCGGTTTTGGTGCCGCTAGTAAAGATTCACGTGCAAGCAGCTTGCAAAGTCTAAAAGACAAATTAAAAGGTCAGAAAGACAAGTTAGATAAAGCGGCAAAGAAAGACGATGACAAAAAAGCGAAAGAGCCAAGTGCAGAAGAGAAACTACTAACAGCGCTATTGAATGGTGAAAAACCGCTCATTGCGTCTGCTTCTCGTGCCACTGACATTCTTAACCTGTTAGCAATCAAAAAAGAGTTTGGTTTAAATCTTGTACTGGCTTGGTCTTATGATGCGGTAAAAGTGAAGACTCAAATCGCGGACGCGGGTGTTCCGGTTATTCTAAACGGTATGCATAACTTACCTGGAAACTTTGACAGCCTAAGTGCTTCTCTTGAAACCGCTGGCGAGCTTGAAAAAGCTGGGATAAAAGTGATCTTAGCCAATACCGATTCTCATCTAATTTACAATTTGAGATTGGATGCAGGTAATGCTGTTTCTTACGGTATGTCGGCGCAAGGTGCTCTGCAAGCGGTGACAAGCAACGTTGCTGAGGTCTTTGGCATCGAAGGTGGTGTAGTGGCGAAAGGTCAACCTGCGAACCTTGTGCTATGGAGCGGCGACCCATTCGAAATTTCAAGCTCTGCTCTAAACGTTTGGATAGACGGTGAAGAGCAAGACTTGACAACGCGTCAAGACAAACTGCGTGACAGATACACTTCGAAAGAAGACAAACGTCGCGGATACATCAAGTAGATGTAGTTTGGATTTCAAAAAGCCGGCGGTTGCCGGTTTTTTTATATCCTTTACATTAGTTAAATCTAATATATAATAAATTAGAGTTTCCTAATGTAAGGTGTGATTATGACTGTTGAAAAAGCGTTAACCGCATTTGCAGGTACAATGGTACTTATCTCCGTATTATTGACGTTAATGGTTCACGAAGGATTCGTTTGGTTTACGGTGTTTGTTGGTGCCAATTTGTTGCAGCAGAGCTTTACAGGGTTTTGTCCTGCAAGCTACATAATGAAACGCGTGTTTGGCATGCAGACAGAAAAAGAGCAAGCGCTCAGCAAGGTATAACTCAACCTTTGTTGAGAATGGTATATTTGCTTTGATCTATAAAGAAGCCTGCCTCTGTGTAGGCTTTTTTGATCGTTCCTCGTTGGCGCAAAATTATTAAACCTTTTTGTATTGCTTCAAATGCTTGGTTGCCAAATTTGTGGTGTCTACTTATCACAAAGTGACGACTGTCTTGTAAGATAACGGCAACATCAGGCACCGGAACGAGATGAATTTTTTCCATTTCAAAACTTTGATCATTGCTGTTGTGGAAGGGCATCAACATGAAATCAATCCACTGCATATTCACCATTCGAGCCATACTCAACCATTCGTCTTCTCGGACAACCTCAGCCAGCGGTAAACTCTGGAGCGTACGCCAGTCAGTTTTCCATTTGGGAGTTGACACTGCGGTCAAAGGTTTTAGATCTTCTAGTTTGCTGACGTTCAGAACTTTTTTGTTGTCCGGGTGGGTATAAATTCCCGCAAAGTATTCGCCGAGGCGAACCACTGGACTGCTGATGTGAACGTCTTTACTGAGGGAGAGGGCGTCAGACTTCCAATAGCTGTCAAAGCTCATTAAAAGTTGACCTTTTTGCAACATACGTGTGTTGCGAAAATTTACCTTGCCTGGAATATAGTTAAAGGTGTATTCGAATCCACCGAGGTAAAGCGCTTGCTGCGCGATGATCATATCAACAACGTCTCTGCGGACGGTCTTGCCGGAGAAATCACTAATATTGAGTACGTCCTTGTTTTTAACAAATTCCGTGTAATCGATATAAACGTCGTCTCTGATATACATTGGAATGGCTTTGTTAAACGCCGACGCAGTGGTCGAAAACAAAATTAACAAAGCGAACAAAGGAAATACTCGAATCATACTCGCCTTAATGCTCAGGAACCTTGTTACAAGTTAAACTTAAGTCGCTAGGTTTTACAAGTAACAAGGTGATTAGTTTAGGCTTGTTGCCAAGCCTCAATCGCTTGTTCAACGGTGAACTTACCTTCCAACAGAGAGCGACCTAAGATAACGCCAGCAGGCGATTGGTTTTCTGAACCAATGTCTTTTAGAACTGGTTTGAGCTTAACGATATCGTCAATGCTGCTGATGCCGCCAGAGGTTTGCCAACTAATTTGCGGGTAAGATGACGCCAGTTCTTCGTACAAATCTTGATTAGGGCCTTGCAGCGTACCGTCTTTACTAATGTCAGTGCATAGTACGTGTTTTAAACCGACGGTTAGGAAGTCCTCGACAATGGCTTCGAGCTCTACGCCAGAGTCTTCCTGCCAACCATGTGTCGCAATCATTTTCTGCCCACTGGCATTGATGTTGATATCCAAAGCAAGAACAATTTTTTCTGGGCCATAGGTGGTTAGCCACTGTTTGACCAGGGCAGGTTGTTTTGCTGCCAATGAGCCAATAACCACTCGACTGATGCCAGCATCTAGCAGTTGTTTTACATCGTCTTCGGTGCGAATTCCACCGCCGGCTTGAAACTGCATTTTGCCGGTCGCGACCATATCTTTAATCAATGAGATTTGTCGCTTTGAAGTATCTTTTGCACCAGTTAAGTCGACGATGTGAAGCCATTGAGCGCCCTGTGCAGCATAGTCTTGAACTAAGGCGACAGGATCAAATTTATACTCGGTTTTCTGCCCATAGTCGCCCTGGAATAAGCGAACTACAGAGCCGTCAATAAGGTCAATTGCAGGGATTAACATGATTACATCTCAACAAAGTTTTTTAATAATTGAGCACCCGCGTCTCCGCTGCGCTCTGGATGAAATTGCACACCGAAAAAATTGTCATTGGCTATGGCGGCAGAAAACTCACTGCCATAATCACAACGTGCGATTGTGTTGTCGCTGATTGGTGCTGCGAAACTGTGAACAAAATAGAAATAGCTGCCGCTGTCGATGTTCTTGAACAGAGGATTGTCATTTTCTGGTGTGACTTGATTCCAGCCCATATGTGGCAACACTAAGTCACCGGTTTCCATGCGTTTGATTTCTGTCGGGATCAAATCTAAACAATCAACAAGTGTGGTTCGGTTCTCTGCGATGTGGCTACCCGGCGTCTCTTCCGAGGCACGAGTTAACAGTTGCATCCCCAAACAAATCCCAAGTACAGGCTGTTTTAACTGGCGAATCAATTCGTACAGTTGTTTTTCTTGGATTGCGTTCATGGCAGCTTGCGCCGAACCTACCCCTGGCAGCAGAACTTTGTCCGCCGCTTTGATCACTTGGTGATCGTCAGAGACGGTCACGTCGATGTTTAAACGTTCGAAAGCGAACTTCACCGACGATATGTTGGCGCAACCAGTATCGATAATGACCAAAGTTTGCGTCGTCATTACAGGGCTCCTTTTGAGCTTGGCAACACATCGCCATCCACTTTGATTGCTTGTCGTAATGCGCGGCCAAACACTTTAAAGAGGCTCTCAACTTGATGGTGTGCATTGCCCTCTGTCGTTGATAGGTGCAGTGTCAGTCCCATTGATTGTGCGAGTGAATAGAAAAAGTGTTCAACCATTTGGGTCGACATTTCACCAACATTCTCTGCTGTAAACTTGGCATCAAACACCAAATAAGGACGGCCGGAAATATCCAAAATTGCTTCTGCACGGCATTCATCCATAGGCAATGCGAAACCAAAACGGCCAATACCACGTTTGTTGCCTAAAGCTTGTTTTAAGGCGGTGCCCAATGCAAGCGCGGTGTCTTCTACGCTGTGGTGGTCGTCGATGTGCAAATCACCATCTGTAGAAAGGTTCATGTAAAAACCACCGTGGGTGGAGATTTGATCTAACATGTGGTCAAAAAAGCCCATGCCGGTGCTGATGTCGGCTTTTTTGGTGTTGTCTAAGTCAACGTGTACCTTGATGTCCGTTTCGCTCGTTTTGCGAACCACATCGGCGATTCGGTCTTTTTTGCGAAGTTTTTCTTCGATCATTAACCAATTCATCGTCTCAGGGTGGTATTGAATGCCTTCGATACCCATATTTTCAGCCAACTGAATGTCGGTGATTCGATCGCCAATGACAAAAGAATTAGTAAAGTCTACTTTACCTTGTTGCAAATACTCTTTAACCAGACCGAGTCTTGGTTTTCGGCAACTGCAATCTTCGTGGTCAAAGTGTGGGCAAATCAAAACATCGTCAAATTTGACGCCTTGAGACTCGAGGAAATCCATCATCTTGCTGTGCGGCAAGTCAAAGTCCACTTGTGGGAACGACTCGGTACCAAGACCATCTTGGTTTGACACCATGACTAAGCGATAACCTTGTTGTTGCAAGCGAGTTAAGACCGGCACCACCATAGGTTCAAAAACCAGTTTTTCTAGGGTATCCAGTTGTTTGTCGATGGCCGGCTCTTCAACAATAGTGCCGTCGCGATCAATAAATAAGATGGGTTGTTGTTTACTCATAGCGCTTGTTCCAACTGGGTAAATAAGTTAATGACTTTGTTCATTTGTTGCTCGTCACCGATGGAAACACGGATGGTGTTGTCTAACATCAGTTGTTTTGATTGGTTACGAAGTAATACGTTTGCCGACACAAATTTTTGCATAACTTGTTCGGCGGTAACATTCGGTTTTAGTTTAATTAAGACGAAATTGGTTTTAGACGGATATACGACGTCAACGAAAGACCAACTATTTGCTTGTTCGATAAACTTATCGCGCAAGCTATTGAGTAAGCTTACGGTTTCGCGCATCCATTTAAGTCCTTGCTGAGACAGGCTTTGGCTGGCGATTTGGGCAACAGGCGCGGGTACCGGGTAAGGCGCAATTACCTTCTTCATTGCTTCGATGACCGCCGGGTTAGCCACCGTAAAACCGCAACGTAAACCGGCCAAACCAAACGCTTTTGACAAGGTTCGAGTGACGACTAAATTCGGGTATCGTTCAATTAACTCGACCACTGAGGCGTCTGGACAGAACTCGATGTAAGCTTCATCGGCGACAACCAAACACCTATCAGAACTCGCTTCTAAAAGTGAAATCAAATCCTCGCGATTAACCACATCGCCTGTTGGGTTATTTGGGCTGCAAACGAAAATGATCTGACTTTTATCAATTTCAGGAAGCAGTGCTGGTAAATCCAATTGCAGGTCAGTGTTTAATGGTATCTTTTTGATGCTACAGCCGTGGGTTTCCGCGCTGATAGCATACATTCCGTAGGTTGGCGGACAGATGACGATTTGGTCGCTCGGGTCGCTTTGACAAAACGTTCGAATAAGTAACTCTATGGCTTCATCTGCGCCGCGAGACGCCAGCACGTTTTCATTATTAACGCCAGCATATTCCGCGTAGGCACGTATTAAAGGCTCAGGTTGAAAATCTGGATAGCGATTAAATAAAGCGGGATTGACGTTGATCTCAGGAAGAAATGGGTTTTCATTAGCGTTTAGCCAATCAGTTTCAACTTCGTCGGTACTGGCCATCGAGAACAAGCGGCGAGCTGATTCGTAGGGTTTTAGCGTCTTCAACTCATGGCGAATTAAATTGTCGATAAGGCTATCGATTGGCGTGCTCATTATTCGTCCTCGCTCATTGCAATCTTGTCTAAACGCACTTTTACTGCGTTTAAGTGGGCGCCTAGGCCTTCAGCATTGGCCAGTGTCATTATGGCTGGTCCAATGTTTTTCATACCCTGTGCGGTAACAGTTTGTACCGTAAATTTGCGATTAAAATCCGCTAAATTAAGAGAGCCTAGTACTTTGCTGTAACCATAGGTTGGTAAAACGTGATTGGTGCCACTGGCATAGTCACCCGCACTTTCCGGAGTATACGCACCCAGAAATATCGACGCAGCATTGTCGAGTTCTGGCAGTAGCTCCTGAGCATTATCGGTTTGTACGATTAGGTGTTCAGGGGCGTATGCGTTACTGACTTGGACACTTTGCTCTAGGTTTTGAGTCAAAATGAGTTGGCTATTGGCCAACGCCTTGCGAGCAATATCCGCTCTTGGCAGTGCTTTCAATTGGCTTTCAAGTTCGCGCTCGGTTGCTTCTATGACGCTTTGCTCATCACAGACCAAAATAACTTGCGAATCAGGGCCGTGTTCTGCTTGTGATAACAGATCTGCGGCGATGAATTGAGGGTCTGCATTTTTATCTGCAATCACCAATACTTCAGAAGGACCTGCTGGCATGTCTATGGCAGCACCAAATGGGTCTTGGCTAACTTGTTGTTTAGCTTCAGTAACAAAGCTATTGCCTGGCCCAAAAATTTTATCAACTTTAGGGATAGTGTTTGTACCATAGGCCATTGCAGCAACAGCTTGCGCACCGCCTGTGAGGTAAATTTCACTGATGCCACAAAGTTGCGCCGCGTATAGGATTTCTGCGGTTACACTGCCATAGTTTTG
>CAXRBI010000068.1:0-19443 GCA_964229075.1 Alteromonadaceae bacterium
TACCTGTATTGTCAGGTGTAGCCGAAACAACAACTGAATTTGCGGTTGAATATGCGAAAGATGCAGAAAAACTAGGTATCGATGGACTAATGGTTCTTCCAGGCATGGTTTACCGCTCTACTGAACGTGAAGCAATTCACCATTACCAACAAGTAAGCCGAAACACTGATTTACCGATCATGGTTTACAACAACCCAATTACCTATGGCGTGGACGTGTCTATCGCTGGTATGGAAGTTTTGGCAGAAGAGGCAAACATTGTTGCTGTGAAAGAAGCGACAGAAGATACACGCCGCATCACGGAATTATTTTCTGCTTTCGGCGACCGATACACAGTGTTCGGTGGTGTCGACGATATCGCACTTGAAAGTCTTATGTTAGGTGCAACAGGTTGGATTTCCGGTTTAACTAATGTGTTTCCAAGAGAATCCGTTGCGATTTATGAGTTAGCTAAACAGGGGCGCTACGAAGAAGCCCTTGAAATTTGGCGCTGGTTCCTTCCGTTACTGCGCTTAGATACAATCCCAACGTTAGTACAGTGCATCAAATACGCAGAGCAATTGGCTGGACGCGGTAGCGAAAAAACTCGAGCCCCACGTTTGTCTCTAACTGCAGAAGAAAAACAATACGTTGGTCGTTTGTATGACGATGCTATGAGCAGTCGAATCGATTTGTCTAAATTTAAATAATTTCGGTGGCAGGAAGCCTGTGTCGATGACGAAAGTTTTAGGTCATCTTTCGTTGTCGACACGAGCCGTGCGCTATTTAAGGTTTTGTGAATGATTAAAGGTACGTTCTTTTGTATTGATGCACATACATGCGGAAATCCAGTTCGACTCGTCACCAGTGGTCATCCTCTATTACGTGGGGATACTATGAGTGAAAAGCGACAGGACTTTCTGCAACATCATGACTGGATAAGGCACGCATTGATGTTTGAGCCTAGAGGCCATGACATGATGTCTGGGGCGTTTATATACCCGCCAGTAAACGAGGATTCTCAATGTTCCATTCTGTTTATTGAAACGTCAGGGTGCTTACCAATGTGTGGTCATGGCACGATAGGTACGATTACGGCAGCTCTCGAATCTGGATTGTTGAAACTGACGGAAAACTCAAGAATGCGTGTCGATGTGCCCGCTGGGCAAATAGATGTCGAGTATCAATTTCAAGATGGCAAGGTGAATTGGGTCAAAATTAGAAATGTCCCGTCATTCCTTGCTCACGAAAACATTACGGTAGACGTTGAAGAGCTCGGAACAATCGCGGTAGACGTCGCCTATGGTGGCAATTTTTACATTATTGTCGAACCACAAGAAAACTATCCGGGTTTATCCAAGTTCAGCGCTGAACAAATCCTAAAATTTAGCCCGAAAGTGCGTGAAGCGGTTAATCAAAAAGTCGAGTGTATTCACCCTGAGGATCCAACCGTATTTGGTGCTACCCACTTGTTGTGGACGGGAACACCGAAAAAAGGCACATCGTGTGCAGCGAATGCCGTGTTTTATGGCGACAAAGCCATTGATCGTTCCCCATGTGGAACCGGAACGAGCGCTCGAATGGCGCAGCTTTATGCAAAAGGGCAACTGGCAGTTGGCGATTCATTTATTCACGAAAGTTACATCGGAAGCCAGTTTGCCGGTGCGATTGAAAGCGTCACAGAAGTCGGCTCTCAAACCGCCATCATCCCAAGCATTCAAGGTTGGGCACATGTATTTGGCCAAAATGCAATAACGGTAGACGACGAAGACCCTTATGCATTCGGTTTTCAAGTTAAATAAGGTAAAGACTATGAACAATATTACCGGAAAATCTTTTATAAATGGTCAGTGGGTCGCACAGACCGAAACTTCAACGTTTTGTGCCTTTAGTCCGGAAGGTAACTGTTATCTGGATTCTGTATTCGCCAATGCGACGACGGCGGATTTGAAGTTGGCGACGGCCGCAGCCCAAGACGCGTTTTTTGAATTTGCTACTTCTTCGGCGATAGATAGAGCTCGCTTTCTTCGAGAAATTGCAGATCAAATTTTGGCGTTAGGAGACGATTTACTGGCTGTCACTGAGCTAGAAACAGCGTTACCCGTTCAGCGCTTAATAGGTGAGCGTGGACGCACTGTAAATCAATTACTGGCATTCGCAAACTTACTAGAAAACCCACTGTTCGAAGATTTGCAGGACTCGGAAGATTTATCTCGACAACCGGTACCTAAACCAAAAACTCGATTATCTGAAATTGCTATTGGCCCAGTCGCCGTATTTGGCGCATCTAATTTCCCATATGCTTTTTCTGTCGCAGGCGGTGACACAGCATCTGCGTTGGCAGCAGGGTGTCCAGTTATCGTTAAGGGCCACCCGGCGCACCCGGCAACGAGTGAGTTGGTGGCTAAAGCAATAGAAATTGCGATTGAGCGTTGCAACTTACCTGTAGGGGTCTTTCAACTCTTACAGTCGAATGAACCGCAGTTAAGCCATAGATTGGTCAAATCTGACGTTATTAAAGCGGTAGGATTTACCGGTTCATTGCAAGTCGCAAAACACCTCCGAGCATCGATGAATGAGCGAGAGGAACCCATTCCTTTTTATGGAGAGTTAGGCTCTATAAATCCTCAGTTCATATTTGAGTACGCGTCAAAAGACATTGATTTGGCCGAAACTTTAGTTGCGTCGTTAATGATGGGACAAGGCCAGTTCTGTACGTCACCAGGTGTTTGGATAGTGCCTAGTAAGGCGACCGAGTTTATAAGCCATGCCGCGCACTTAATTAAGACGCAATCCTCAGGAGCGCTCTTAACTCAAGGCATTAAGGCCAGCTTTGACTCAGCTATCAAGCGACTGGGACAAGAAGTAGGTGTTATTCGATTAGCTCAAAATACGCTCGCGAAGCCGCATCATGCAAGGGCGACACTCATTCAAACCAACGCAAAGAACTTTATTCAAAACGAAAAGTTAAGAGAAGAAGTGTTCGGCCCATTTGCAGTCATTGTTACATATGACAGCGAAACGGAATTGGAAAACTTAGTCGAGGCGTTAGAAGGGCAACTAACTGCGGGCGTTCATGGCAGTGATGTTGAGCTGCATCACCAAGAGAGGCTCGTGAACAAACTTATGTTTAAAGTAGGACGTTTAATCTTTGGACAAATGCCAACTGGGGTCGAAGTTTGTCCTTCAATGAACCATGGTGGGCCTTATCCAGCATCAACAGACGTTAGAAGCACTTCTGTTGGACAAATGGCTATTAAACGATTCCAGCGGCCAATTTGTTTTCAGAACAAGCCATAGTTTTTGTGTGTGGTAGGACAATTGTCAAGGATGACATTCCTTTTCGACTCTGTATAATTTCGAAAAATTACAATAAAGTGAGCTAATGAATGGCAATTGTTCATAAAACACGGACTCAACTGGTTGTTGAGGCGATTAGGGAAAAGATTTTAAACGGTGAAATAAAGGCTGGGGAACCACTAAGACAAGCAGCCTTAGCCGAAGAGTTAAATGTTAGTCGTATCCCTATTCGCGAAGCGTTATTGCAATTAGAAGCCGAAGGGCTAGTTAACTTTGAGCCCCACAAAGGAGCCACAGCGACCTTGTTATCAGCATCACAAGTTGATGAAGTGTTTGAATTGCGTGCATTATTAGAGTCTGAATTGTTAAAACATTCTATTCCTCATTTAAGCTCTGAAGATTTTACTGAGGCTGAGGATTTAATAACTCAGATGGAAAGCCTAAGTGGTGAACACACCAACGCTTCTGGCGAGCTTAACTATCGATTCCATTCGATGCTTTATTCCAAGGCACAACGTCCTCAGACAGCCGAGTTGGCTGATGCTTTGATCAAGAATTCTCTAAGGTATGTACGTATGCACCTGTTGTTGGTTGACCACGGGGAAACAACAGCACAAGAGGAGCACAAGGCTCTAGTTGAATTATGTAAAAAGCAAAAAGTAGAAGACGCTTGTGAGTTTTTAAAGCAGCACATTCTCAGTGCCAAAGACGATATCAAAGCCTTGCTTATCAAATTAGAAGCAGAACAAAGCTAAGCATCGGTGCTTAGCTTTTTTTGTAATACCAAACCACAACATATCACTAATAACGCTAACACAGTCGATGGATAAATCTGCTCACCCAAAAACTGGTTTATAAAAAACAGCGAAAGGAAAGGTGATAGATACACTAAAGAGCTTATTTGAGCGGTGCTCTTTGCATAATGCATGGCCTTGAGCCACAACACAAACGATACGCTCATTTCAAACAGGCCGATGTAAACGCTGGCGGCAAACCCTGTTGGGTTAAACTCGAAACTGTGCCAGTTGTATACGAATAGTCCTAGTAACCACGGTAATGCGCACAAAAAGCTTAGATAGATTGAAGTCAAGGAGTCTTCCTTGTTTGCCGCATTTAACAGCCAATATGCGGCCCAAAAGACTGTAGATATAACAGCCAGAGTGATACCGAAACTGTCAAATTGTAAGTGCGCATTAAAGTCTAGCTTTGTTGTCAGTATTAATACTCCAGCGTAGCAAAATAAGAGTCCTAAGCCGTCACCTTTGTTTAGTTTTTGTCCCAAAATGGGGGCGGCTAACAACGACAGCACGATAGCCCAAGTGTAGTTTATGGGTTGGGCAATCTGGGCAGGCAGTCGGTCGTAGGCTGCGAATAGCACGAAGTAATACAACACCGGGTTTATGAACCCAGAAATGATGTACAGCAACGGTTTTCTAAAAAATGCGTGTTTTAGTTGCTTTAAACTGCCCCTGCGATGGAACAACAGTGCAAGTGTTATACATGAAACCAAGCTGGCTGTGACCAAAACTTGAGTGACACTCACGTGAGTAAGGGCAATTTTAAATGCGGTGGCTACGGTGGACCACAAAAACACCGTAAGCAATGCATATTGCACTGCTTTAGCCTGATTTTTTACCATGTATAGAGCCTGTATCTAAGACCTAAATTAGGCTTTTAGGGTATCTTGATAAGGTGGCCATCCGAGCGGTTTTCCTGCTAAAACATGCAAGTGTATGTGATAAACCGTCTGACCACCATGTTGGTTGCAGTTCATTACACAGCGGTATCCATCTTCTGCAAAACCCAAGTCTCTCGCGATTTTTGCCGCAGCGACATAGAGCTTTCCAACCAGTTCCGCGTTGCTTTCTGTTATCTCGTTCGCGGTTGTTATTTGTTGCTTAGGAATGACCAAAAAGTGAATTGGCGCTTGAGGATTAATATCCTTGAACGCAAGTACATCATTGTCTTCGTATATGATGTCGGCAGGAATTTCTTTATTTATGATCTTGTCAAAGATGGTTTCTGACATTGCAAAAAGCCTTTTAAATTGAACTTGTTGCAGAATTTTAAATCAAAAACACGGAATCACACAAATATAAGAGATTTATTTTTTTTACGGAGTGAATTGGTTATCATTGGGTAAATTTGGTTTGGTCTTGAACATTATTTTGAATACCTATCTGCGATATATACTGTTGTTCCTTCTGTTAACTGCTGTACAGGTGAGTGCCGTAGAGGTGGAGAACTTGTATACCGGTAAAATTTTGGTAACGGATAAAACGCAACAGACACGGATAAAAGCACATAAGTGGGCGATCGAACAGGTCCTGACTAAGGTGACGGGCAGTCGTGACATCCTCAAAGTAAAGCGTATTCAACAAGAAGTTAGATTGAGAACCGCCAATTACATCAAATCATACGCGTTCATGACAGATGAACTCGGACGCACGTTTTTAGTAGACGAGTTTGACCAAGTAAAAATTGACAATTTACTCCGCGGTGTAGGAGCGTCGATTTGGGGTAAGAGGCGTCCTGAAACTCTTATTTGGCTGGCATTAGAAGAGGGCATAAATCGTTTTATCGCAAGCCCGGATAATTTCCCGCAGTATTCAGAAATGCTTATTCAGTCCGGTGATGACCGAGGTCTACCTATTGTTATACCGGCTAAACAAACCATTTCAGACAGTAACCTCTATTCTTCCGATATTTGGGCCCGTTTTGATAAAGTTGTTTGGAAGGAGACACAATCACTTGGATACGACCATTTTGTTATGGCAAGAATGTTTTATGATGACAGTCAAACGTTAGGGCAAAAATGGTCTCTTGATTACGTCTTGGTTGAAAATGGGCAAAGGATTCTTGAGGAGTCGCTGCTAGGTCAAGACTTAGATCTGTTAAAGCAAACGGTTAATAACATCGGCGATTATTTTGCTAAACAATATGCGATTAAGAGCGAAGGTCTTGGCGCTGATGATGTCGAAATTACCATAACAAATTTAGCAAACGTCATTGAACTACAAAAAGCGGAAAAGTATTTGCAAACATTGCCTCCGGTCGCTGCGGCGGAGTTACAAAATATTGAAAATAACACGGCTAGTTTTAAGCTTGTCTTGTCTGGTCAGGGATTAGATGTCATAAAAGCAATGGCGCTACTGCCAGAGTTTGAGCAAAAGATTATTGTCGACAAGCGTGACACTGAAGAAAGACTCTCAATAGAACAACAGTTAGAATTGCTTACAAAAGAATATTTACAACAAGTACAACCCAACCCTCAGGACGAAGGTGAAGAGAGTGTTGCTAAGACTATACGCTTGACGTACGAATGGCAGGGGAAGTGAATTGCAGTTATTGTTGCCAGTATCGATTCAAAGTAGCCAAACGTTCTCAAGTTTTGTCGAGGCTAAGGCATCAAACGGCCTAATAAACTCTTCGTTAAAAGCTTGTTTTGATTCGCCTGAGTTTTCTTGTGCAGTGATAGTCGGCGCCGAATCATCAGGCAAGTCTCACCTGTTGAGTGCCTGCTGTAACTTGGCTAATGAACTAAGCAAAACCAGCATGTTGTTGCCACTTGAACAGGTATCAGAGTTATCTCCAGAAGTCATTGATGGCTTGGGAGACGTCGAGGTAATTTGCGTTGACAACCTGCAATATATCGCTGGTAACGCTGGCTGGGAAACGGCTATTTTTAATTTGTTCAACGTTTTGCAACAAAACAAAGCAAAGTTGTTTATTAGCGCGACCGGATTGCCTAATGACTTGTCCATAGAACTTCCAGATTTAGTGTCTCGACTGCAATGGGGAACGTTGTTTCAACTGACTTCACTCGACAACGAAGAGAAAATTAGTGCCTTAATCCAACATGCGCACCAGATGGGTTTTGAACTTTCTGAAGAGGTCGCGAGTTTTATGCTTAACCGTCTACCCAGGAAGATGGTGTTTTTGATGCAAGCTCTGAATACACTAGCTAAGCAAAGTATTGAACAACAGCGGATGGTTACGGTGCCATTTGTCAAACAAGTATTAGAAATATAAGTCAACAATGATAATTAGAAAGGACTCTGATGATCTCTCTTAAATGGCTGGCTCCTCTTTCGTTACTGACATTATTTAATCCAAATCCTCTTTTGGGCGAAGAGTTTGATGCCAACTGCGCAAACAATGAGCAAGCACAGGCGCTCGTTGATTTGATAATCAATGATCCTGGTCAACAACGAGCCGAAATAAAATGTAACCCAATTTTGGCAAAATCTGCGGCAGAAAAGGCAAAGCTGATGCAAGAACGCGGTCTAGTTGCCCATAACTTAGGTGGAAGCCCAAATAGCTTTCTTAAAGAACGAGGCTACAAACTGCCAAGTTACTATGGCCACCTGATGGCAAACCAAGTGGAAGCAATTGCTGGAGGTTTTGCTAACGCAGAAGAGGTATGGAACGGATTCAAGGGGTCAGATGGACACAGAATTCACCTATTGGGAGAACATGACTTTTATCGTCAACAAAACGAGATAGGTGTGGCGTTCATTTATGAGTGGTATTCGCCGCACGTCGAATATTGGGTTGTCTATCTTGCGGAAGGCGCAGAAGATAAACCGGATGTTGATTTCACCGGCAAAGATAACCCGAATAAAAGTTTGTTTATTCTCGAAAAGGGTAAACGTCCAGATTAGTCTGGACGCTTTTGGCTGAAGACTTCTCCCTGCTTTGCGTAAAGTGACGCACCAAGGCGTGCGAGGGGTTGTACTTTTTGCGGGTCAATATTGATTCGACCTTTATCATCAAGTTGAGAAACTCTATCAGAGATATAGAGTTTTTTGACTTCCACGAATACTAAGTGTTGTGGCACGTCTCCGATTTCTTTCACTTCATAAAGTTCGCAACCAAATGCGATATCGCATTCCTTCAATCTAGGCAGAGTGAACCCCTCAAACTCTGTGAGCCGCAAATCCGCATGTTCAATCTCGGACATGCCAAACTCTAGCGACGCCGCAGTTTGGGTTACCTGTTTAAACTGGCTGTCATGTGCGATGTGAATGGTCATCTGCGGATTTTTTAACACACTCAACACCGTATCCTTAGGTACATCCTCCGTTTTGTTACCTACCGATAACATGAGTAGAGGTGGATTACTCGAAACAGGAGCAAAATAGGAAAATGGTGCGAGATTATATGACGGTGCAGCGTCGTCTCCAGAGTTGGTCAGCGCCCAAGCGATTGGTCTTGGAATGACGGTTTGCGTCATTAAGTGGTAAATTTGGTTTGCAGAAAACTGAGAAAAATCTAGGTCCATAATACACTTTAATCCGTGGCTAAAACGATTCAGCTTAGGTTACCGACAAAAGGTCGGAATAAGTATTAAAAAATTGAAAAATTATCACTTATTTCAGCGATTACTACTAAAAATACAATTGAATTTAAGCTAATATCTCCGCCTTTAATTTGCATATAGTTTTACTCGGTTAATATCAGCGACTGTAGTCGTTAACTATCGAAAAAGAGTTTTACATGAGTTTAGAACAAACAATAGGCTTAGCAGAGCAAGCCATCGCAGACGCGAAAGACATCCAATCATTAGAAGATGTTCGTGTTCAGTTTCTTGGTAAAAAAGGCCAGATAACAGAATTATTAAAGTCTCTTGGCAAAATGGACCACGAGCAAAGAAAGGAAATGGGTCAAGCCATTAACAAGGCGAAAGGTCAGGTACAACAATTGTTAACCGCTCGTCGTGAAGCCCTTCAATCTGAAGCGTTGAACGCAAAGCTAGCTGCAGAAACAATTGATGTCACTATGAGTGGCAGAGGCACAGAAGTTGGTAATTTGCATCCAGTCACACGAACTATAAATCGTATTCAGAGCTTTTTTGGCGATTTAGGTTTTGAAGTTAAACAGGGTCCAGAAGTTGAAGACGGTTTTCACAACTTTGATGCCTTGAATATTCCAGAGCACCATCCAGCGCGTGCCGACCACGATACGTTCTACTTTACACCTGAGACAGTTTTGCGCACGCAAACGTCCGGTGTTCAGATCCGCACTATGGAGAAAGAGCAACCGCCTTTGCGTATCATTTCGCCGGGCCGTGTATATCGTAACGATTACGACCAAACGCACACGCCAATGTTCCATCAGGTCGAAGGTTTAATGGTGGACAAAAACGTTAGTTTTGCAGAGTTAAAAGGTATTCTTCATGACTTCCTCCAGAACTTTTTTGAAGAAGATCTGCAAGTGCGTTTCCGTCCGTCATACTTCCCGTTTACTGAACCGTCAGCTGAGGTTGATGTTATGGGTAAAAATGGCAAATGGTTAGAAGTTTTAGGTTGCGGCATGGTGCACCCAAATGTATTACGTGCGGTGAACATCGACCCTGAAGAATACACAGGTTTTGCCTTTGGTATGGGTGTTGAGCGCCTAACAATGTTACGTTACGGCGTAAACGACCTTCGCGCATTCTTCGAAAATGATCTTCGTTTCTTAAAGCAGTTTAAATAAGGAGCCCATGGCATGAAATTTAGTGAAAATTGGTTACGTGAGTGGGTGAATCCTGAGATTTCAACACAGGAACTAAGCGAGCAACTTTCTATGGCAGGCTTGGAGGTCGACGGTGTCGAACCTGCAGCTGCGGAATTTACTGGTGTAGTCATTGGTGAAGTTGTTGAATGTAGTAAACACCCAGAAGCAGATAAACTGCAAGTCACCAAAGTAAATGTAGGTCCGGCGGGTGAGGGTGAGCTTTTAGATATTGTTTGTGGGGCTAAGAACTGCCGCTTGGGGCTTAAAGTCGCAGTAGCTATGGTTGGTGCCGTACTGCCTGGTGATTTTAAAATCAAGAAAGCAAAATTACGCGGGCAACCGTCTCACGGAATGCTTTGTTCATTCTCTGAATTAGGTATGGCTGATGATTCAGACGGCATTCTAGAATTACCAACTGACGCAGAAATTGGTCAAGATGTACGCGAATATTTTGGCTTAGACGACAAAATTATTGAGATTGACCTCACACCAAATCGTTCTGATTGTCTTGGCATGAAAGGTATTGCCAGAGAAGTCGGTGTTTTAAACAACATTGATGTAACACCGGTTCAAATTAATCAGCAAACCCCTTGTATTGATGATGAAGTATCAATTGAGTTAGTCGACGCGGACGCCTGTCCACGCTATTTAGGTCGAGTAATTAAAGGTATTAATCTTAATGCCTCTACGCCATTATGGATGAGTGAAAAACTTCGCCGTAGTGGCATACGTTCGATAGATCCTGTTGTTGACATTACTAACTACGTTCTACTTGAGTTAGGTCATCCAATGCACGCGTTTGATCTAAGTAAGATTGAAGGTGGAATTAAAGTTCGTAAAGCAAACCCTGGTGAAAAATTAGTTTTACTAGATGAAAACGAAGTGGAGCTGAGCGAATCAACCTTAGTGATTGCCGATCATCAAAAAGCATTGGCGATTGCAGGTGTATTTGGCGGCTTGCATTCTGGCGTTACAGCTGAAACAACAGACGTTTTATTAGAAAGCGCCTTCTTTAACCCGGTAACTATGGCTGGAACGGCGCGTTCTTACGGTCTGCACACAGACGCATCACACCGTTATGAACGTGGTGTTGATTATGAATTACAACGTTCAGCAATGGAGCGAGCAACAGAGCTTCTTATTGAAGTTGCCGGCGGACAGGCAGGTCCAATAGTAGAAGCGGTAAGCGAAACTAATCTGCCTCAATCTCAAGCCGTGGTTTTACGTCGAGCGCGACTAGATCGCGTACTTGGCCACAAGGTATCTGACGAGGAAGTTACGACGATTTTGAGTCGATTAGGCCTTAACGTTGAGCACAAAGGCGACGAATGGCATGCTGTTTCTCCTAGCTTCCGTTTTGATATTTCTATCGAAGAAGATTTGATTGAAGAGGTTGCTCGAGTATACGGCTACAACAACATTCCTAATGTTGCCCCAGTCGCATCTTTAAATATGCCACGTCGTAGCGAAGCAAAGTTAGACAAAAATACGTTTGCAGAGTTGTTAGTGGACCGCGATTATCAAGAGGCAATAACGTACAGCTTCGTTGACCCTAAAGTTCAAGAAAAACTATTCCCACACTTGAAGGGATTAACGCTTCCTCATCCAATCTCCGCCGAAATGTCGGTAATGCGATTAAGCCTATGGTCTGGCTTGCTACCAACTGCGGTATACAACCAAAACCGTCAGCAACCGAGAGTCAGAATATTTGAAACTGGCTTAAGATTTACACCAGATAGCGAAGCCGAGATGGGTATTTGTCAAGAGCCAATGTTAGCCGGCGTAGTGACTGGTTCAGTTGCGAATGAACATTGGTCTGATAAATCACGTCCAGTTGATTTTTACGACGTTAAAGCAGACGTGGAAGCTTTATTAGATAAATGTGTAGCAGATGAGTTTACGTTTGCTCCAATTGACGCGGATGACCCGCTAACGGTGGCATTGCATCCTGGGCAAACAGCTAAGATCCTTAGAAACTCAGAGATCGTAGGTTACGTAGGCGCGGTTCACCCAGCGCAAGAAAAAGCGTTAGGGCTAAACGGTAAGACGTTCGTATTCGAGCTAGAGTTATCAAAGATTCAAACACGAGCGATTCCAGATGCACAGCCGGTTTCTAAATTCCCGTCAAACCGAAGAGACTTGGCGTTAGTTGTCAAAGATGCGGTAAATTCTGGAGATTTGCTGTCAGAAATTAAAAAAGTTGGCGGAAATCAACTAGTTGACCTAAACTTGTTTGACGTGTACCGTGGCGAAGGTATCGACGACGGTTACAAGAGCTTGGCGATCTCACTTGTTTTACAAGATGTAAATAAAACACTGGAAGAACAAGAGATTAATACTAAGATTGATCAAGTAGTACAAACATTAACAGAGAAATTTGACGCAACTCTGAGGGATTAAACTATGGCACTCACCAAAGCAGACATCGCAGAACATTTGTTCGAGAAAGCAGGCATGAATAAAGCCGATGCGAAAGATTTGGTTGAAGCGTTTTTCGAAAAAGTGAGAGTTACACTAGAGCAAGGTGAACATGTAAAGCTCAGTGGCTTTGGTAATTTTGAACTGCGCGAGAAAAAGTCACGACCTGGTCGTAACCCTAAGACTGGAGAAGATATTCCAATTTCTGCAAGACGTGTTGTAACTTTTCGCCCAGGGCAAAAGTTAAAAGCTCGCGTTGAGGTGGGTACCGCCGAGATGGTAGAAAAAGAATAGGTCCTAGGACCTGTTCAAACATAAAAAAAACCAGCTTGACGCTGGGCTGATACTTTATTAGGGATCTCAGATTGAGATCCCTTTTTGTTTTCTTAATAAAATTCAACCGTCCACAACTTTGAGTTCGCAATAAAAATCATTCGAAAGCACCTTATTTTCAAAAGTATTCATACGCTTATGCACTCAACTGTAAGAAAAGAGAATTCACCTTTGCTTGACTGTACTTATATGTGTGCATTAGCACAGGTCATAGATTAATAATAAGGAAACTAAACATGAGTAAATATTTTGCAACCACTCACCCAGAAAATGAAGCAGACATTACTGTAGAAGTTGATGAGAACAATAAGTTCATTAACGCAATATACGCCGATGACGATCAGGATGTTGATATAACGCCTGAACTGAAAGAGTATTTTCAAAAGGAATGTGTAGAATATTACGAAAAATAACTATTAGCCCCCATTTTTAGGGGGCTTTTTTTTGAGTTGATAGTGTAACTCATTGATTCTTTTGCTGTTAACCTTGCTTTCGAATGCAGGTTTATATTCTGAAAACTATTAACCTACTGTTTTATTTATATAAAAAATCGGGAAATGATTAAATCAGATCCCGATTAAAATAGCAGCCCAGCTTGACGCTGGTTTTTTTGTTTTTAGTAGAATCCGTGTGGGGTTCTGCTTTCAGTGCCTAGTGAAGCAAGATAATCTAACCAGAAGTTTGCTGGATTTAGACCATCACCTTTTTTCACTACTGTGTAGCCTTTAGAAGATGCTGCTACTGCTTTTTTCGCAGGCGCTTTTTTGGTTGCTTTAGGCTTTGCTTCGGCTTTTGGAGCTTCTGCTACTTCTTCTTTTGCTTCAACGGCACCGCCAGTTAGGGCGGCAGTCATTTCTTCAACAGCAGCCAAACGGACATTCTTACCACCGTCGATGCTGTACCAACCACTTTTAGATTCGATTTGTGGTTCTTTGCCGTTTACATTTTTGTAAGCTTCTGTGAAGGCAGACAAGACTTGATCTTTGTCTAATTTGCTCATTGCGATTACCTAGTTTTCAAATAAAAAAAATGAGGGTTATTTATACAAAGTTTTTACTGTGAATTCAACCAACTGGCAAAAATAGACGAAATTTCGGAATAAAAAAGCGATTTTGTCGACAAATGGTTTGGATAAGGGGTATTTGCGAGTAGAATTTGCCGAAACTAGATTACGACGAGATAGACGGATGATCACCAGAGAACAACTCATTTCTGAGCTTAACGAAACTTTAAAAGCCGATGAGATTAAGGATTATTGCCCTAATGGCCTGCAAGTTGAAGGTAAGAAAGATATTACAAAAGTGGTGACGGGTGTAACAGCCTCTATGGCACTGATTGATGCCGCCATTGCAGAAAAAGCAGACGCCATCTTAGTCCATCATGGCTATTTCTGGAAAGGTGAGGCACAAGCCATTACTGGTTTAAAAAAACGCCGATTAGCCAAGCTACTGGTCAATGATATCAATCTTATTGCTTACCACCTGCCAATCGATGTTCATCCTACGCTTGGAAACAACGTGCAATTGGGCAAACTTTTGGAACTGACTAACATAGAAGCAGTCGACGTAATTAAACCTTACGGCGTGGTAATGAAAGGGGAGTTTCAACGCGAAGTGACCGCCGAACAGCTCGGTCATCTATTGGAAATAAAATTGCAAAGAAAGCCACTTGTGAATGCGGTTCGCCAACAAGGCATTAAACACATTGCATGGTGTACGGGCGGAGGTCAGGGCTATATTGATTCTGCTGCAGATTTTGGCGTTGATGCATTTCTCACAGGAGAAGTTTCAGAGCAAACCATCCATTCCTCTAGAGAGCACGAAATTGATTTTTTTGCGGCGGGTCATCATGCAACTGAGCGATATGGTGTTAAAGCGGTCGGGGAGTACCTTGCAACGAAGTTCGGTATAGACGTTAAATTTATCGATATCCATAACCCTGCTTAACATGAATAAAGACACCAGTTTTAGCTCTAAATCTCGTACATTTAAAAACAACATCTACGGCACAAGTAAAGGAAAGGTTCGTGAAGCTGTGATGTTAAGGGATTTGGAGCATTTAGTTTCTAAGGAACCTCTGAGAATTCTGGATGTGGGAGGCGGCCAAGGTCAAATTGCTCTTGAATTAGCTTCAAAAGGGCACGCGGTAACTATTACGGATATATCTCAAGAGATGCTTGATGAGGCGAAAAGGCGCGCTGAGCAATTAAATTTGCTCGATGTTGAGTTTATTCATGGACCTCTACAGGATTTAGACAATGCAATTAGTGGAGTTTACGACCTTGTGTTGTGCCATGCTGTTTTTGAATGGTTAGATGAACCGAAACAAGCATTGACGGTATTGCAGCACTTTTGTCGGCCGGGTGGAAACATTTCTTTAATGTTCTATAACGAAGCATCACAAAAGTACGCGAATCTGATTTATGGCAACTTTGAATATCTTGATAACGGCCTGAAGGCAAAGAAAGCGGTAAAACTAAACCCGCAAAAAGGCCTCAATCTAGAAACGGTATCGACTTGGGCATCTGAGCTTAACCTTATAGAAACTCAACGTTCTGGAGTGAGAGTGTTTCACGATTACATGCGTGATATTAACTTTTGGCAAAACCGCTTGGAAGATATTCTACGATACGAATTGGAATATTCTACTAAGAGCCCATACCTAGAGCTTGCACGTTATATACACTGTATTTATAAAAATGAAGGAAACGAATCATGAAACTCTATGGCTCTAAAACCTCGCCTTTTGTCCGAAGATTAAGAATCTTGCTTGCAGAGCAAAATTACGAATTTAGTGACTTCAATATATTCGGGCCGGAGCGTGAGGCTTTAAAAGCAAAGAACCCAACGCTTAAAGTCCCCATGTTTGAAGACCAAGTTGATGGTGAGCTTGTTACCATATTTGATTCTGGCGTTACGTATCGTTATTTGGAACAGAAACTTGGATTAACCCCGTTAACTCTCGAGAAACAGAATCTTTTGTCAATCGTTGATGCTTGCAATGATTCCATGGTAAATCTTTTAATTTTAAAACGAAGTGGTATCGATACAGAACAAAATGCGCTTTATTTTAAAATCCAATCGCAACGACAAAACGCGTCGTTTGATTATCTAGAGAAGATTGTGGAAGGGGAACTGTTTGCTGTTTGGGATTACTTGGCAATTTGTTTGCTCAACCTAATTCAGTGGGCGCAGTTTAGAAACTTATACGACTTCAGTAACTACCCTAAGCTTTTAGGATTTGTTGAAAAACATTTAAGCCAACCTGGCGTTCTAGAAACCATGCCCGAAGAATAAAAAAAGGTGAAGCTATGCTTCACCTTTTCTACTTGAAACAGTCTCTAAACAACAACGACCGAGTTATCTTCAAAACTCATCGGGGATGGGACATATTCATCAGCTGCCCAATCATTTTCCCACTTTTCTTCATTTAGAAGGTATCTAAACTGATACTTATTTTCAGTTTCTAAATCTAAAGTTAATGAGAAGTCACCAGATTTCAATTTTTTCATTGGCACTTCTTTCCAGTTTGTAAAGTCACCCGCGAGTGCAACAGTATTTGCAGCGTCACACTCTTCTTTAGCAACCTTAAAAGTAACCTTACAGATTGGTTTGCTCTTCAAATATTTTTTGTTAAGACTCATGTTCCATTTCCCTTGTTTAAAAATTAGAAAGATCTGCTCTAAATATAGACAATAAATCAAAAATGGAAACAATTTTTTAGTGCTAAAACTCTATACATTCGTATGTAATATAAAATTTTGCTATAGGCCAATAAAAATGGGCGTTCTAGCCGCCCATTGTCATAAAAAATTCATCTGTTACATGAGCCAAGCGTAGCTTATTTTGAAAAATACACTTCGTGAATCTTTGGTAAGAGACTTAAGAGCATCGTTATCAAATGAAGACTCTGAATAACCAACGAAAAACAGCGTTTGTGGATTAACTTTGTAAGAATACAAAAGTTGCGCACTTAGATATTTACTGTTTTCGTTGTAGTCAGAAGTATCAATGACGTAATTACTCAGATTTCTATCGATATCGGTATAGACAGCAGATAGTCTCAAAAAGCTCTTAATAGAGAACTGATACGTAGTTCGTAAGTCTATTAAGTTTGCGGTGAAAACATCTTTGTCGTCATAAGATAAATTTGAGTAAGTATATTGAATTCTAGTCTTTAAATGCTTAGTGACGTTCCAACTAAAATTAGGCTCCCAAACGATTGAATCAGCTAATCGTTGATTTGCATTGTCAATGGATTTACCAATTTTAAAGAAATTACCAAACCAAAGGTTGGCCGTGGGTTTAAACTCCATCCAAGAACGGAATTCCTTTTCGAAAAACTCTTCACTGTTGGCCAAAGAAAGGGCATCTTTAAGTTGTTGCGAAGACGGGGTGAACTCCTGTCCGGCAACGGTAGCGAAGTCGTCGACTGCGAAGTCTGATATTCGCTCTCTAACTTGAATACCGTTTCGTATGAAGCTCTGCATCGGACCACTAATGTTTAAGAACATTTCCCATTCTTGCTCAAACTGTTCTCCGGCCTGATTATGACTTATGTCCCAATCACCTTCGAGTTCGATTCGGGTCCACCAATCTTCTGAGTCACCGCGCCAAATGTAGCCGCCACCCAATACAGACTTAGTTTTGTCTATTTGGTTAATGAAGGCTAGGTCGGCTCTAAAATCTTCATCGAACGACTCGTGGCGCGCTCGGAAAAACCAATCTCTATTTTCGTGACGATAGTTCAATTGATACGCTGAACCACCTTCGTTAATAGTGAAAGAGCGTAAATACTGCTCTCCGAATCTCACGTAATCAGTGGCTTGTTGACCCGGTTGATTTAGTTCGTCACAACGTTGGTTTTCTTCGTTAGTATTTTCATTAGTTCTCGCTTGTAACGAGCAACTAACGGTATAAGAAAACTCTTCTTGCAGGTTTGCTAACTCAGCATCTGAATAATCGTTGTCAGATTGGATGATTTGTAGGTCAAACGTGTCATTTGCCGTTGGTTGATATTTGGCATCAAAACTCATAACTGTATTGCGATAGCCGCTCGATTTGCGCACTGTGGATAACGCGCCGACCGCTAACTTGTCGTTGATCTGATAACGGTACCTAAGAGCAGTATTTTGCGTTTCTTGCTCAACTGTATACAAAGAAGAAGATAGATTCCCTGAAGAAATGAGGTTTGTAGATTGGTCGTTGGCAACAAAACCAGCGAAGGAATGATTGCCTTTTTTACCCGTTATTTTTGCTCCGTAATCTGGATCGTTGATGTTACGTGTATATATAAGATTAATAGGTGCAGAAAAATAGTCTTGGTTTTCTAGAAAAAACGTTCTTTTTTCACGAAGGAATAGAGCAAAAGAATTGTTGACGTTTAGCTGTCCAGAGTCTGATTCTACTTGCGAGAAATCTGGGTTCAACGTTACATTTAACGTTACATCCGGCGTGATACCCCATTTAAGGTCGACACCTGCATCTGTATTCGATTCGTTCTCCCAGCCAGGGCTGGTACTATCAAGTGGATCTCTCGTTTCCGTTGTACCAGATACCAGAGTTGGAATTATGGTCAAATTCTTGCCTTGCTTCGCGCCTTTAAATCCTGACACGTGGGGCATTTGGCAGATCCAGCATGGGTTGTTGTGATCTATTCTAGCATTTGAAATACGTAGGTTTTTGTCACGTGGATAAAATCGGACGAATTCCATACCCCATTGTTGCACATCTAAGCCATCGTCAAAGTTTAATATACGAAGCGGAACAGCAATCTCGACTATGTAGCCCTTGCTGGTTATTTGCCCAGCTGACTCCCAAATTCCGTCCCAAGCCGGACTTTCTCTTTTGGTCACTTCATTTTCGATAACATCTGCTTGTGTTCCGAGCGGATTAACCATGAACTGGTAGGCGAGGGCATGATCGTTGTACGTATCGATTTTCAACATGACCCTGTCGTCATTCCAGTTATTATCTCTATCAGAGAGGAATGCACGAATTTCTTCTGGGTTGTCATCAAAAGCTTCAAACGCAACAAGGAGCGTTTCGCCGTTCTCGACAACGTAGGCTTTGGTACTTACAGGTGCTGGTACGTTTTCATCAGGCCAAGTGACATTATTGATTTCGATTACTTTAGCGCTCCGCCAGATTGGATCATCTAGGATACCGTCTATTTGAACATCTTGAGTAGATTTGGGAATAGCCATCGCGTTTTGGGCAGAGCTTATGGCTTGGGCAGTTGCATTTGCTTGGGCAAACATCGTTAAGCCAAGCATCCCTGTTGTTAAAGCTTTGAAGTACTTCATTAATTCCTCAACATAATATGCGCTCATTGAGCGCACTCGTACTTTACTAGTCGCTGTAGTTTAGTTGATTGCTCACAAATGAAAAATTGTTAACGACGATCTTCTGAGGAAACGAGTTAAATGACTTGGAAGAATTAGAAGTAATGTTCTACGTAAAGTGAAATGAACTGATTATGCTTTGGTTCATTTCTGAATTAAGTTGTTGGATTGGTTGCAGAAACGACTATTCATAGCAGCGAACCGACGACCTTCGTCGAACTAAAAAGAATTCGTTTGAATAGTCTACAGGTAGTATTACGTTGAAAATTGGTTGCGGGAGCCGCTATTGATAAGCGCGAACCGACGGCCTTCGTCGTATACAAGAATGATTCGTTTGAATAATATTGAGGGAATAGCGCGTTGGAAATTGGTTGCGGGAGCCGGATTTGAACCGACGACCTTCGGGTTATGAGCCCGACGAGCTACCAGGCTGCTCCATCCCGCGTCACAAAGCGAGGCGTATACTATTGACTTAGAACTTTGATTGCAAGGCTTATATTAAATTTTTATTTCTGAACCCTTAGGTTTAATTGCTGCTATAATTGCGCGCCGATGAAAATATTGAGAGT
>CAXRBI010000069.1:0-33004 GCA_964229075.1 Alteromonadaceae bacterium
GTTCAAAATAAATCTTTTGGTTAGACACTCGATGGTAGTTTACAAGTTGTCCCGAAGGACTTGTTTGTTACTACTCTACGGAGTGCCCACACAGATAATTAATTACAATTTGTTAAAGAACGTTTTAAGCCTTGTTGGCTAAGGGTGAGAGCCTTGTCTCAACCGGGACGCGCATTCTACATCGTCCGTATTTCGTGTCAACGTTTTTTTTTGAAATCTTTTTAAAAGTTTTTAATAAGTTTTCAACACCGTTTTGGGACCAAATCAACTTAGAAGATTGTTTCTTTTAAGTGTTTGATGTCTCCCTGACAACGTGGGGCGCATTTTAGGGAGTTTTCGATTTAGTGCAACCCCTTTTTTCAATAAAAACGATCTTTTTCGATCGTTTGGTCAACATCTAAACGATCCGGTCAATAACCCCCTCAAAAGCGGTTATTCTTTGAGTAAGAAAGTGCTTGTAATCATTATTAGAGGTAATAAGATAGGCAGTGCGTGTGAATTCTCACGTAGTTATCTATTTTTAAACATTTTTTTGAGAGTATTTATTATGTCGTTTAACTCATCGGCTTTTATACCGGCGGTTATCGTTGCGATATTAGGTGCTGTTTTACTTTCTTTTATAGAAGTACCTCTATCCGCAGCTATTATCTTCGCAGCCGGTGCTTTGATCTCAGGATTGGCTTCTTCAGTACTCGCCCAATCCAGTGATGGCAAAGCAGACACCACCACATTATATGTTGGCAACTTACCTTACCGTGCTAACGAAGGAAACGTACGTGACTTATTTAGTGAACACGGCAAGGTTTTTTCGGTTAGGCTATTAAGAGACAAACAAACAGGCAAGCGCCGTGGGTTTGGTTTCGTTGAAATGGCTGCTACAGATAGTAAGAAGGCCATAGACGCATTGAATGATTTCGAGTTTCAAGAACGCGTCTTAAAGGTTCGCTTAGCGAACGAAAAGTAGTTTATATTACTTGCATGAAAAGGGCCGCATTTGCGGCCTTTTTTATTTGCTGATTTATATTTCTGGACGTTTCGCGTTAAAATACTCTTAACAATTGCAAACTATTCAATATTTCCATGCCACTAGATACATTCGTTCCAGATCAATATGACGATCTACTTACTGCCAAAGTCACGCAGATAGATTCTCAGTTCCAGTTATTTTCTATCCCGTCCATCGACGTATACGAATCACCGAAGCTCGCTTACCGTATGCGCTGTGAATTTAGAGTGTGGCACGATGGTGATGACTTGTTTCATATCATGTTTGATAAAGAAACCAAGGAAAAGATCCGGATCGATCACTTTCCACCAGCCAGTGAACTCATATCAAACGTAATGAAAGAGCTCATTGAAGAGTTAAAGCCTAATGAAATATTGCGGCGCAAGCTGTTCCAAATTGATTATCTTTCTACGTTAAGCGGTGAAATATTGGTTTCATTGCTTTATCACAAGCAATTAGATGACGAATGGGTTAAACAAGCAAAAGCGCTTAAAGCTAAACTAGCTGAAAAATACAAGATCGATTTTGTTGGTCGTGCTCGCAAACAAAAAGTCATACTTGATCGCGACTTCGTTGTAGAGTCTCTTGACGTAGATGGCAAACAATACATATATAAGCAAGTCGAGAATAGCTTTACCCAGCCCAATGCTAAAGTTTGTGAGCACATGTTGTCATGGGCTAAAAATGCGATTGAGTATCAGGGCGATTTACTTGAGCTTTACTGTGGTAACGGCAACTTCTCTTTGGCTCTCGCGGATAAGTTTGACAAAGTCTTAGCAACTGAAATTTCAAAGACATCGGTACATGCAGCACAATACAATATTGAAAAAAATGATATCGATAACGTTAAGATTATCCGCATGTCTGCCGAAGAGTTCACCGAAGCGGTTAATGGTACAAGACAATTCAATAGACTCGAAGGTATAGATCTCGACAGCTACAACTGCAACACCATCTTTGTTGATCCACCAAGGGCAGGGTTAGACGCTGACACAGTCAAGATGGTTAGCCAATATCACAACATCATCTACATTAGCTGTAATCCCAATACCCTATACGACAATATGCTAGAGTTAAGTAAAACGCATAAAATAGAAAGGTTTGCTGTATTTGATCAGTTTCCTTATACGGATCATTTAGAGTGCGGCGTAGTACTCAGTAAGAAATAGATAAAAAGCCAGACCCATTGTCTGGCTTTTTATTAACTTAACCTGTAAAAACGGCGACTATGTATCCAAAAACCGATGAAGTTGCCATTAACACTATTCTTTCTATCCAAGGCGACTTCGGTACCGACTCGTAAGTTTCAACTGGCGATTCTGGGACAATGAGGTCTGCAGCTTGTATTTCAAACACTGAAGCTAATGCACTGACCGTTTCGTTCGAAGCATTGCCATATCGCTCAACTCGTTGCACCGTTCTCAGACTTACACCGCAAGCATCAGCTAAATGTTGTTGTGTCCAGTTTTTGGCTGTCCGTTGTTCTTTTATATAAGCGGCATTAACATCCATGATAGCCCCCTATGCCCAGAACTTAGTGATTAGAGAAGTCAAAACTGATACCTGTTCAACTGAATCAGCTTTCTCTAAGAACAGCTTTGTAAGGTAATAACCGGCAAAACCACCAAGTATTAAGAAAAACCCAAACACAAAACCTTCGAAGAAAGCCTGTTTCATTGTTAAAGGCTTATTCTTGCTAAAGCTTGTCAGTTGAACCTTCTTTGTCTGAAAATGTACGCCGTCCTTAATTAGAATGCAGTGCAATTCACCTCTGGTTAAGCTCACCATATTAAACTCAACCTCATAGCCCACTGTATCAGAGCTAAACTTGTGCAAAGACTTGCGGCTAAATAGATTACGAAGAGCACTTACTTCTTCACCATTTAGATAGATAGCTTCGTTACCAGACTTACCAGAGCCCCAACATTCAATTTTGTTATCTCCATCAACAAACTCAAATCGATAACCGTCTTTCATTACACCGTAAAGTGAAAGCGTGTCTGAATCCATTACTTGTGTTTTATCTTCTGTTTTCATTGCTAATTCCTTGATTGTTTGTCTCGGCTATTACTTAACTACTCCTCAGCTAAAATAACGACGACAAACACCTGACACTGCCCCTAACTGTCATATGACAGCAATACGACAGCCCTTATTATTCAAGGCCTTTGTGGTAAACATAGGCCGAACCTTTGGCCACACATCGCAGTTGTTGAATCACCTTTTCTGCCAAAATTTTACGTTTCTCAGCCTTCAAATCCAGCGCTTCAGCCCCTGCATTAAATACAAGTGTTACCAAAGCATCGGCTTCATAATACGAGTTTGTATGATCCATGCCCGTTTTGGCTTCAATGTAATCTGACAACTCCTCGATGAAATGTTGTAACTCTCGTTGAACTGCCAGACGAAACGCTTTTGACGTCCCAGAACGTTCTCGCAGTAACAATCGAAATTCATTAGCGTTGGTTTCAATAAACTCCATAAACGTATCGACGGATGTTCTCACCACGCTACCACCACCTTTTGCGATGCGTTTACGAGCTTGCCGCATTAATTGACGAAGAGTCAGACCGGCCTCATCAACGAGCGTTAGGCCAAGTTCGTCCATATCTTTAAAATGACGGTAGAAAGAAGTTGGCGCTATTCCGGCCTCCCTGGCAACCTCGCGCAAACTTAAGTTTGCCAAACTTTGTTCTGCACTCAACATCCTAAAAGCCGCATCAACAATCGCTCGGCGGGTTAGCTCCTTTTGTTCAGCGCGCGTTCGAATCATCTCGTTTTTTTTACCATCTTGTGACATGGGAATCCTATTTTGCGTACAAGTGTTCACTAAAGTTTAACTTATCAGTTGCTTTTGTTCGCTATACTATTAAAATTCAGCGCACATTTGTAAGCTCAAAGTTGGTTATGAAAAAAGCACCTATTATCTGGCTCAACGTTTTCGTTTTTACTTTTACGTTTTTAGTCGCTGCCATTGGCGTCCCTTTATACGGTTACTATGTTGGATTTGGCATAGAACACCTCGTCGCGACAATTTTAACCCTAGGCTTCGCCGGGATGTCAATCACGGTAGGATATCATCGCTTGTGGGCACACAAAACCTTTGAAGCGCATCCAATTCTAGAATTCATTCTTGCTTTAGGTGGCGCTTTTGCATTGCAAAACAGTGCCTTACACTGGTCTTCTGACCACCGTGTTCACCACAAATTCGTAGATCAGAACGACAAAGACCCGTATTCCGCGAAGAAAGGTTTTTGGTTCAGCCACATTGGTTGGATGTTACGAGATTACCAAGGCGAAAACTACGGCGACTACTCTAATTGCCGAGACTTACAAAAAAACAAAATCGTCATGTGGCAACACAAGCACTATTTAGCGCTTAGCATGATCATGAACTGGGGTATACCAATTGCGTTGGGTATTGTGTTCAACGACATTTGGGGAATGTTGTTAACCGCTGGATTCTTGCGTTTGGTGTTAAGTCATCACTTTACGTTTTTTATTAACTCCCTGGCCCATATTTGGGGTTCACAACCATATACAGACAAAAACACAGCGAAAGATAACGGAGTGTTGGCGTTTTTTACTTATGGCGAGGGTTACCACAACTATCACCATATCTTTGAGAGCGATTATAGAAACGGTATTCGCTGGTATCAGTTCGACCCGTCAAAATGGTTTATTAAAGCGGCGAGCTTCGTAGGGTTGACGAAAAACCTGAGAACTGTACCAGAAGATAAAATTCAGGCGGCACTTTGGAAAATGGAAAAATCTAGAGTGGAAAGAAAACTGATTTCATTGCCGAACAAAGCCGAGCTATTAGAGCGTATAGAAGCAGAATACGATATCTTGCTCGAGAAGCTAAAAGCAACAGCCAATGCTCAGAAACGTTACCTACTGGCCAAACACTATAAAGCTAAGAAGATCACCGCTTCTGAACTGTTGGAGCTGCGGCAGAAATACGAGTTGCTCAAAGCCCAATTAATTGAGCAACATCAGCAATGGCAGATGACATTAAAAGTAGCTTAATTACGAAATTTGATTAAAAGAGCGGCATTTGCCGCTCATTTTGTCTGATAATAACGGATATATGTTATAAACACTTGGCGTATGCCTTAAAACTTTCTATGATTCATGCAATTATGAAACTTAATTTCACAAGGCTGAGTCGTGACCGCAAAAAGCAAGAAATCCAAACCTGCAGAAGCTAAAATAAAAGCTAACTACCAATACGATGCCGTCGTCATCGGCACTGGCCCTGGCGGCGAAGGTGCTGCGATGAATTTGACCAAAGCTGGTAAGAAAGTCGCTGTGGTTGAAAAGCATTCACAAGTTGGTGGCGGTTGTACTCACTGGGGAACAATTCCGTCTAAAGCGTTGCGTCATTCTGTGAGCCGTTTAATCGAATACAATTCAAATCCATTGTTCAACAAGAGTGAAAAAGCGGCATCATTAACGTTTGAAGATATTCTTCAACACACGACAAAAGTTATTCGTGACCAAGTACGTTTGCGTGGCGGCTTTTACACGCGCAATGAAGTTGATATCCATCACGGTTCAGCGTCATTTGTTGATGCTCATACGCTAAAGATTGAGTCGGCCGATGGTTCCATTGAACATATCACCACTGATCAAGTAGTCATTGCCACCGGTTCTCGTCCTTATCGTCCAGCGAACGTCGATTTTAACCACCCTCGTATTTACGACTCCGATACTATTTTGTCTTTAAAACACGAACCAAAGAGCATTATCATCTATGGTGCGGGTGTTATCGGTTGTGAGTACGCATCGATTTTCCGTGGCCTAGGTTGTAAAGTTGACTTGATCAATACTCGCGATCGTTTATTGTCGTTCATGGATGCAGAGATGACTGATTCTCTGAGTTATCACTTCTGGAACAGCGGTATTGTTATTCGCCATGGCGAAGAATACGACAAGATTGAAGGCACAGACGATGGTGTTATTCTAACGCTTGAATCTGGTAAGCGTATGAAAGCCGATTGTATTTTGTTTGCAAATGGTCGTACGGGTAATACCGATTCGCTTAACCTTGATGCCATTGGCCTGAGTTACAACTCTCGTGGTTCATTGACTGTAGACAAAAACTACAAAACCGAATTGGAAAACGTTTATGCCGTTGGCGATGTAATCGGTTATCCATCGCTTGCTAGTGCGGCCTACGACCAAGGGCGAATCGCTGCAGACTACATGCTTAACTTACCGCATGAAGGGCAACTTATTGAAGACATACCGACTGGTATATACACCATCCCTGAAATGTCATCGGTTGGTAAGACAGAACAAGAATTAACAGCGGCTAAGATCCCTTACGAAGTTGGTAGAGCCTCGTTTAAACATCTAGCGCGAGCGCAAATCGGTAATAGTGCGGTTGGCAGCTTGAAGATTTTGTTCCATTGTGACACCAAAGAGATTCTCGGTATTCATTGCTTCGGCGAACGTAGTGCTGAAATCGTCCACATCGGACAAGCCATCATGCAGCAAAAAGGTGAAGCGAATACCATAGAGTATTTTGTACATACAACGTTTAACTACCCAACAATGGCGGAAGCTTACCGGGTTGCCGCGTTAAATGGCCTAAATCGTCTATTCTAAGGAAGGAGCTTCGGCTCCTTTTTTATGCCCTTTGATACCCTAATAAACGACATCAAACATTGCGCGCTTTGCGCAAACAATCTGCCTCTGCCACCACGCCCTATCATTCAAGCATCACAAAACGCTCGGGTGCTCTTGATTGGTCAAGCCCCAGGCTTAGCTACTCACAATAAGAACTTACCATTTAAGGATGCGTCTGGAGAAAGGCTCAGAGCCTGGCTAGAGGTTACAGAGTCTGACTTTTATGACCCACAACGGTTTGCAATCATGCCAATGGCGTTTTGTTATCCAGGAAAGAACTCGTCCGGGTCAGGCGACAAACCACCGCCAGCCATTTGCTCAAAAACATGGCATGACGACCTGTTGAGGGAAATGCAGAATATAAAAATGACCATTTTAATTGGCAGATACTCGTGCAATCGATACTTACCGATGTATAACGACCTTACTCAAGCAATTATTAACCAATCTATTGATCACTGTGACAAAGTGGTTCTTCCACACCCTTCTCCAAGAAACAACATCTGGCTGAAGAAAAACCCTTGGTTTGAAACAAAAACGCTGCCTATTTTGAGACAGCGTTTGCAGAACATTTTTGAAGATTAAGGGCGTTTTATTTGTGGAACTCGCCGCTGTAATCAACCACAGCATTGATAAACGCGCCGGCATTTTCAGGAGAAACATCTGGAGTAATTCCATGACCCAAATTAAACACGTGACCCGTACCATGATGACCATAATCGGTTAGGATTGTCTTAACTTCCTGGCGAATACGTTCAGGTGTCGCATATAACATTGCAGGGTCCATATTGCCTTGAAGCGCGACTTTATTACCCACACGCTCTTTTGCTTCAGCAATATTGATTGTCCAGTCCAAACCAAGTGCATCACAACCGGTTGCGGCCATGGCTTCTAACCACTGACCACCATTTTTAGTAAACAAAGTGACAGGTACTTTTCGACCTTCATTTTCACGGATCAGACCGTCGACAATCTTACTCATGTAGTTCAGTGAAAACTCTTGATAATCGCGCGGAGTTAAGACACCGCCCCAAGTATCAAAGATCTGTACCGCTTGAGCACCCGCTTTAATTTGCGCATTCAAGTAGTCAATGACGGAGTCTGCGATTTTGTCTAACAGCGCGTGCATGACTTTAGGCTCGGAATACATCATGCCTTTTACTTTCGAAAACGTCTTTGTACCACTGCCTTCAACCATGTAGGTCGCTAAAGTCCACGGGCTGCCTGAAAAACCAATTAAAGGTACTTTGCCATTAAGTTCTTTGCGAATCGTGCGTACAGCGTTCATTACGTACTGTAACTCACCTTCTGGATCAGGATTTGGCAACTGATCTACGTCTGCTTTCGAGCGAATAGGGTTAGAAAAACGCGGACCTTCACCCGTTTCAAAATAGAGGCCTAATCCCATCGCGTCTGGAATTGTCAAAATATCAGAAAATAGAATCGCGGCATCAAGAGGATAACGGCGCAGCGGTTGCATCGTTACTTCACAGGCCAATTCTGCGTTTTTGCATAATGACATGAAGTCACCGGCTTCAGCTCTTGTAGCTCGGTATTCTGGAAGATAGCGACCCGCTTGGCGCATCATCCACACCGGAGTTCTATCAACAGGTTGTTGCAACAAAGCTCTTAAATAACGATCGTTTTGTAATTCAGTCATATATGCACCTTAAAAATAACGGCGCGATTTTAACAGGATCTAGGACGTCTCTCCATAGAAAGAAAGGGACTAAAAAGATGTTTTTTTATTCGAAATCAATCATAGGTTATTTCTTGCACACTGATCCTGGCTTTGTTATAAATACTGCGCGCTCAAGAATAACTATAAGAAGCCTTAAGGCTCACGCGCTAGAAAAATTTAACCACTCAATTTTGAGTGGTTTTTTCTTTTCTGGCTTTCTATTTTGCCAACTGCATCATTTTCTTCGTTGTTTCGATTAACTGTCCGGAAATTGTCTGACCCGGAGGCGTTTGCGGCATGTCCTCCAACGAAAACCAATCGGCGGCGAGTATCTCATCTTCACACAAGGTAATCTCACCACTGTCATATTCCGCCAGAAAACCCGCCATCAGTGAGTGCGGAAATGGCCAAGGTTGACTGCCAAAATACTTTATGTTTTTGATCTTTATGCCAACTTCTTCAAACACCTCACGATGTACGGCCTGCTCAAGTGTTTCGCCACTTTCGACAAAACCAGCCAAAACACTGTAAAAACCAGACGTACTTCGCTTGCCTTGAGCCAGCAAGATTTGTTTGCCTTTGCGAATAGCGACAATAACCACCGGCGATATCCGTGGGTAACATCTATGGTTGCAAGGTGTACAGTGTGTCGCTAGCTCCCAGTCAATCAGTGACATTTCCTCACCACATTGACCGCAATATTTGTGTGTTCGAAGAAATAAACAAACCTGGAAAGCCCGAGAAGCAAACTCAAACATCTCTGGATGGCTGAATAATATTGCTCGTAAACCTGAAAAATCCTCCAACTCCGCATCGGTCAGTTGCTTGGACTCGAAATGAATGGCAAAAACTGGCGCACCGTCATGCTCCCCAATTTCGTGAACAATTTTCGGCGCTGGATGAGACAAAGGTAAATCAGCAAAGGTACCAAACGGCACTCGACTTGTCGGCGCGGGAAGGTAAAGTTTGTGTTCCCTAATCACACACCACCAGCCCTCCAAAGATGGAGAGAATTCGAGGCTATGATTGATCATATTTTCTCGTCCTTTTTTGTCTCAGTATTTTGTTATTGTACCGCTTATTGGTCACATCCGACATGTTAAATTACTAATGTTGTCTTATACTTAGCTTTAACAAGATGGAAAACAATTGATCTTTTTTCGAATTTCATTTGTGATGGACATACAGCGAATTGAATAAGGGGATTCCATGTTAACTCAATTGGAACAGACTCAACAAAAGTATGGCGGTGCCAACACGGTTATCGATACTTGGTTAGCAGAGCGGCAGGAGTTGCTGGTGAAGTACTGTAAACTTGCAGGCCTTCCACCTTACGATCAAGACGCACGTGTTTTACCCGATGTAGATAATGTGAACGACTTCTGCCAAATCTTGGTTGATTACCTATCGGCAGGTCATTTTGAAGTCTATAACGACATCGTTAAACAATGCCAAGAGCATGGGCCAGAAAGCGCCAAACTGGCGGAAACTATCTACCCTCAAATCAGTGCGACCACGTCTCAACTGGTCGACTTTAATGACAAGTACACAGCGATTAACGTCAAAGCGGATTTGTCATCTTTTGATGAAGACCTATCCGTTATCGGCCAAATTCTAGAAGAGCGCTTGGAGCTTGAGGATGAGTTGATTCATACCCTCTACGCTAAACACAGCTAATGTAAGCAGACACAAAAAAAGCGCAATAAAAATTGCGCTTTTTTTATCTCTCAAGAAACCTTATTGATCATTTTTCTTGATATCAAAAAGTTCCACTTCAAAGATCAAGGTTGAGAACGGAGGAATCTTACCTGCCGCGCGTGCACCGTAACCTAATTCAGAAGGAATGTAGAATTTATACTTCGAACCAACACTCATCTTCTGTACGCCTTCAGTCCAACCTGGAATGACGCGATTAAGTGCAAAACTGATAGTCTCACCACGCTCAACAGATGAATCAAACACAGTGCCGTCGATCAAAGTACCGTGATAGTGAACTTCAACAGTATCAGTAGCAACTGGCTTCGCACCTTCAGCTTCTGTTAACACTTCAAACTGCAAACCAGACTCAGTCACAGTGACTTCTGGGCGCTTTGCATTTTCTTCTAGGAATTTCTTACCTGGCACCGATGCTTGCTCAGAACGCAGCTTACGAACGCGAGTTTCCAAAGCCATCATGACTTCTTTAATTTCCTCATCGGTCATCTGAGAATTACCAGCAAGTGCTTCATTGATGCCACTCAAAATAACGTCAGTATTTAACTCAACGCCAATTTTCGTATTGTTTTCAATGTTTGCTTTTAAATAGCCTCCCATTGAAGCGCCTAGCGCATAACTTTCTTTATCAGCGTCTGTCTTTAATGTCACAGGGGCGCTGTTAGATTCCGCATTGCCACACGCAGCTACTACGCCAAGTGCCGCTGCAATTACAGAAAGCTTGATAGCTTTTTTCATGTCTGCTCCTAAATAAGCAAATTTTAATAACTAAATTCTTTTCGATAGCAACACACCATCGAGCTGTAACAGCTTGATACTAGAAACTATTTACGAGTAAATAATTGAATGTTCTAATTTCTACTCAACTTGAAAAATAGATTGTCTGCTATGATCTCTTGAATCGACTGTTGTTATCGTTTTCGATTCGAAGTGGCCTATACTAGCGATTAAGTTTGAAAAGAAAAACCCCAATTCTGTGAAAGAGGTTCAAGTTTGCCAACAAAACCTGTAATTCGACTTCTAACTGTCTTCAGTCTGCTCTGTTTGGCTGCTTGTACGCCAAATAGTTCCACGCCAACAAAACAATTTGAGCACGCTCAGGATGGTGCATTTGCCGCCAGCCTTTCCTATTCTGGCCAATTTGCTGTCGTTTCTTCTTTGTACCACGGCGTTGCGCTTTGGGATTTGAAACAAAATGGTTTGAAGTACATTTGGCAGCAAACGCCTGAAGGCGATGCTCCAACCTTTGAAGATGGCGAAAGCACAGCAATAATGGAGAGTGCCAATATGGTATTTGCGACGGCTATCTCTCATAACGATTCCCATGCCGTATTAGCCGATAAATCAGCATTTTCACTATGGCGCATTGACAATGGCGAAAACGTTGGCTATTGGCGCGTTAAGCAATCAAAAATACGCTATCTCGATGAGACTGCCGCGGGATATTGGAAAAACAGAGCAACTCGTGGCAAAAGCCAAGTAAAAGACTTGGACTACGAGGTGTTAGACCCGAATACCTGTGTGGCGCCCAATCCAAATCAAAATGAAGCGTGCATTACTATCGGGCGAATTAGAGCCATTGACGTCTCTAAAGACGGCAACCATATTTTGCTGGGCAAAAGTAATGGCGTTGCCGTTCACATTTCAGTGAATAGCGGACGCAGAATTGAGTTTAATGGTCACCTATCGGAATTAACCGACGAAAATGGTGAAATCATCCACGTCAATAATGCGATTAACAGTGTTGCACTCTCTCCCAACGGACGATATGCCTTGACCGGCTCGAGTGATCAAAATGCTTATTTATGGGACACACAGACTGGCCAGGTTATCCATAAGTTCCGACATGGCGCTAGAGTTGTCCAAGTAGCTTTAGACCCTAAAGCGCGGTTAGCGTTCTCTGCTGACAGCCGCGGACAAGCCAACATTTGGGATTTGAAAACAGGTAAAGCCCGCAGTTCACTGCAATACATCAATCGCCAAGAAGTATTTACCACAGCAAGATTTAGCAACAACGGTCAATGGTTGGTGACGGGTGCTCCCAATCGTGAGCTCAGTCTATGGGACATGAACACTGGCAGTTTGGCGCAAAAATGGTTAGTTACACCGAGAAAAGGGTCGCGTCCGGCCAGTGCAGTAGTGTACAGTGCCGCCTTTATTAATGATGATCGCCAAATAGTGACCGAGAGCTCGGCTGGCTTAAACGAAGTATGGGATATAAAACGTGACTAAAACCGCTACAGAACAGCTTGAGATTCGTCTAGAAAACCTCGAAAACAAGGTTGCGTTTCAAGATGATACGATTG
This sequence comes from Alteromonadaceae bacterium, assembly GCA_964229075.1. Lineage (GTDB taxonomy): Bacteria > Pseudomonadota > Gammaproteobacteria > Enterobacterales > Alteromonadaceae > Psychrosphaera. The sequence goes on from CAXRBI010000069.1 coordinate 12,341, forward strand.
AGCAGTTGAATCAAGAAATTACATCGTTGAATTTGCAAAATACATTGCTAAAAAGGCAGATTGAGCTGCTCGCTTTAAAAGTCAAAGAAAACAAAGGCAGCGCGGTAGCAAATGAAGCGGAAGAAACGCCACCGCCACATTACTAATCTCAGGCATCACACGGGCAAGTCAGAGAGTTACCAACTCGAACATTTAATCTTCTGGGTTAAATACGCCTATCACCTGCTCAAATTGTCGAGTAGCGCCCTGAACAGCCCCTTCAGGTTGGGTCATCAAGTGACCACAACTTTTACATTGGACCTGTTCAACATTGTTTTCAATAAACAACATCATAGTGTCCATCTTTTTACATTCTGGGCAGGTCGCTCCAGCAATAAATCGTTTCTTCTTTTTTGTCATGGGTAATACCCCTGTAGTTTAAGCGGCGCTATTTAACCAAAATTTTGCAGTTTTTGGTATACGTTTCAGTTCCGCTTTTATACCATTGCCGGCAGAAAATATCGGATACTCCTTACCATGCTGCAAATTTCTCAACTTTATCTTCAACTTGGCAACAAAGTGCTATTTGATCAGGCACAAGCAACCATTTACCCGGGCCACAAAATTGGCATTGTCGGTGCGAACGGTTGTGGCAAGTCGACGTTGTTTTCACTGATTCGCAGAGAATTGGGCGGCGACGATGGTGATATCACTTATCCACAAAATTGGAAGCTTGCTTGGGTAAAGCAAGAAACTCCAGACACCAACACCAGTGCCCTTGATTACGTTATCGAAGGCGATACCGATTACTTAAAGTTGCAACAGCAACTTGCTGACGCCGAGGCAAAAGATGACGGTGCGGCCATCGCTCACATCCATGGCGAGTTAGATGCCATCAATGCATATTCGATCCACGCCCGTGCTGGCGAGTTATTGAACGGTCTCGGTTTTGATCAAACCGCTCAAGCGCAACCAGTTAAAAGCTTTTCTGGTGGTTGGCGGATGCGCCTCAATTTGGCTCAGGCCCTTATGGTCAACAGCGACTTTTTGTTACTTGATGAGCCAACCAACCACTTAGATTTAGACGCAGTAATTTGGCTAGAAAAATGGCTGAAGCGCTATCAAGGCACCATGTTGCTAATTTCCCACGACCGGGATTTCATTGATAACATCTGCCAAGGCATTATGCACATTGAGCAACAAAAGATTAATGTCTACAGCGGCAACTACTCCAACTTTGAAAAACAACGAGCGGAAAAGCTAGCGCAACAACAAAGCGTATATGAAAAACAACAAAGCGAAATCAAACATATTCAGTCTTTCATTGACCGCTTCAAAGCAAAGGCAAGTAAAGCCAAACAAGCTCAAAGCCGAGTAAAAATGTTGGAAAAAATGGAACGAATCGCGCCAGCTCACGTTGACTCTCAGTTTCATTTCGAATTTCAGCCGCCAACACAGCTGCCAAACCCAATCATAAAAATGGATAAGGTCAGTGCTGGTTATGGCGAAACCGAGATCCTTTCCCGTATTCACTTGAACTTAGTGCCGGGCAGTCGCATCGGATTATTGGGTCGAAATGGCGCAGGTAAGTCGACGCTTGTTAAGACTCTCGCGCGCGACCTAGCGCCTCTCGGCGGCGAGTTCGAACACAGCAAGCACCTGAAAATTGGCTATTTTGCTCAGCACCAGTTGGATACGTTACGAATGGGTAACTCCCCTGTTCAGCACTTAATCCAGTTAAATAATCAATTGACCGAACAAGAAGCTCGCAACTACCTCGGAGGTTTCGGCTTTAATGGTGATCAGGCACTCGATCCCATCGACAAATTCTCCGGCGGCGAAAAAGCCAGATTGGTGCTGGCCTTACTGGTTTATCAGAAACCAAACTTATTGCTACTTGATGAACCTACCAACCATTTAGACATTGAAATGCGTCAGGCTTTGACGATTGCACTGCAAGGTTTTGAAGGAGCAATGATAGTGATTGCTCACGACCGTCACCTGTTAAATGCCAGTTGCGATGAGTTTTACTTAGTGGACTCCGGTACCGTCGCTCAATTCAAAGGAGACCTGGACGATTATCACAACTGGCTGTTGGAACAAGATAAAAAGAGCGCCACTTCTGACATTGAAATTGCAGAAAAGCAACAAAGTGCAACCGCTAAGAAAGAACAAAAACGACTGCAAGCAGAACTTAGAAAGAAACTGTCGCCATTAAAAAAACAGGCAGACAAACTGCTCGCACAGCAAGAAAAGATGCAAGCCCAGCTCAGTGATATCGAACAGACTATGTCTGATACCGATTTATACACTGACGGACGGAAGTCTGAGCTTAATGATTTGCTGCAAAAGCAAGCCGAGCTAAAAAGCAGTTTAGAAGACGCTGAAGTTGAATGGTTTGAAATTGAAGAGCAGATTGAGCAGCTCAATGAAGCATTTGAGGCCGAACACGGATGTTAACCGCAGAGCAATTCTGGCAACAAAGTGTGACCTTGTATCAGGCTGAAGGTGCTCAAACTCTATTGCTAGACTTGCAAAATAACGACAAACTCAATGTAAACCTCGGGCTCCTGTGCCAAATCGCCGACCAAAACCAGTGGCTCGTGAGCGACAGTTTGTTGGCTAAAATGCACGAAGCCGTTACCGCCTTTAGCCAATCTCATACGCAAAAATTACGAGCAATACGCCTCGAGGTCAAAACCAGCTTAATCGATCAGTTTGACACCGAAACGGCGAAAAAAGCGTTGCTTAACGCCGAACTTGAATTCGAAAAGCTAGAACAGCAGTTGCTGGTCAAATTCACAGAAAAGTTTCTAACAAGCGACACGCAGACACCCCCCAACAACTTTACTCGTTACCGCCACTACTGCCAAAGCATGATCTAAATCAAACCACTGGTAGCTCTGAAACCGCTATTTTTAAAGGCTTGATCTGGATCATAGTTAAATCTGACGTTCTCTCTAAACTGACAATCAATTAATCAATTGAAGGAAAACGCCATGTTTAGAGACTTTTTTCAAGATCCGGTTTTATACCTAAGTTTTGGCATTTTAGGACTAACTATCCTTCTTTGTGCCTTTTACGCTTGGTACTTTATTACCAACGTCATCAACGACAAAACTGAGTCGAAATAACCGTTTTTGTTATGGCCCCTCTCAGCCGTAACCGCCGCTTACCGATTTTACCCGAGGTCGGTAAGCACCTTTTTCGCTTAATCTACAAGTTTTATCGACCAGCGCTCGAATTAGCATTGCCCGCCACAACTGATATGTTATATCATTCGAAAAATTTTTTGATGGGCACAATTGTTGATGAACAAGCTAATGTACAGCGCAGTATTGTTGCTGGTGTCTTGCATGCAAACACTCAGCGTGCAGCATACGCTTGAGCATTTTTCGCAGCAAGAATCCGTCGAATGCGAATTTTGTAGTTTGACAAAGGTTGATGATGAAGACGCAACTTCACCATCTAAGTCTCATTTTCATCCGGCAAACACTCCCTCTCTTCCGCTTACTGAAAGTATTGCACTCGAAATTGTCTATGATGCCCCTACTGATATACGTGGGCCTCCTCGCAACACGCTGTGCTAAACCGTTCAAAATTTTCAGTTAATCAATTCCTAAGAAGTACAAAATGAAATTCGTAAAAAGTTTAATTGCAGCAAGTGTTATTGCTGCATCACCAGCTGCGCTGGCAGCACATTCTCTGTCGGGAAAAATTGTAGACAAGAACAATCAACCGATTGCAAACGCTGAGATTACAGTACACGGCACCAACATCTTGGTTTATTCAGATGACAAAGGTCAGTTTCAGATCAAAGAGGCGACTAAGCACATCGACGAATTGCACGTGGCAGCAAAAGGTTATATCCATCAATCCGTTGAGCATGGGCATGACAATACTGATGAGTCAGTGACCATCGTATTGTCAAAGAGCGTCATTGAACAAATTGACGTTTATGCAACACCGTTACATGCATCTATTTTAGAGTCGGCAACGCCAATCGCCGTGTTGAGTGATGAAGCACTGCAGAACAAACACACTGATACTTTAGGTGAAACACTTAAGTTTGAATTAGGTGTAAACTCGACTTACTACGGACCAGTTGCAAGTAGCCCAATCATACGCGGATTAGACGGTCCACGTGTAATGATCACTCAAAACGGTCTTGATGCCAGTGACGCGTCTCGTGTTGGCCCTGACCACGTTGTTGCCACCGACACATCAATCGTTAAGCAAGTCGAAGTTTTACGAGGTCCAGCAACCTTGTTCTACGGCAGCGGCGCAATCGGCGGCGTAGTTAATGTTGTGGACAACCGTGTACCTACCGAAGTTGAAAACAGCTTAGATTTCTCCGTAAGCCAAGGCAGTGCTGCAGACCAGCAAGAAGCTTCTTTCAGCATCAACACAGGTTGGGACAATATTGCACTGCACGCAGATGCTTTTTGGCGCGACAGTGAGGACTATGACGTACCAGCAAATCCAGAAGAGCACGACGAGCACCATGACGAACATGAAGACGATCATGACGAACACGGTGATGAGCACGACGAGCATGGTGATGAACACGAAGAACACGAAGAGTTCAACGGCAAGCTGGAAAACAGCGCCAGCGAAAGCTCTGGTTTTAACCTAGGCGCGAGCTACATCCTAGATGACGGTTTTGTTGGATTCTCTGTAGGCCAGTTGGATAAGACCTACGGTATTCCCGGTCACAGTCACGGTCATGAAGATCATGAAGATGAAACCGAAGAAGAGCATGAGGCACACCTTGTTACTGGTGAGATGGAGCAAACGCGATATCAAATGCTTAGTGAGTTAACACTTACCAACGATTTCTTTACTGGTGTTAATACAAAGATTGCATTCACAGACTACGAACACTCGGAAGTTGAAGGTGGCGTAGTTGGTACCACGTTTAAGAACGAAACTTTGCAAGCGAAAGCTGACTTACTTTTAGCTGAGTTTGGCGATTGGCATGGTGCTCTGAGCTTTGAGTACAAAAATACCGATTTCGAAGCGGTTGGTGAAGAGGCATTTACCCCTGCTAGTGAAACAGAAACACTGGCGGCAAGCCTTCTATTAGAAAAGCACTTTGATGATGTATTAGTTCAACTTGGTGCCCGCGTTGAATCGGTTGATTTAATGCCTGCACACATGGACATGCATGATGAGCATGAAGACGAGCATGAGGGCGAACACGAAGATGAACATGAGGATGAACACGAGCACGAAGAACACGCTGAGCTTCACGACGAATCCTTCGCGCCTGTTAGCTTATCCGCAGGTTTAGTTTGGGATTTTGCTGAGGGTTACAACTTAGGCGTTAGTTACACTTACTCACAACGTGCACCTTCTGCTGCCGAGGTCTATGCAAATGGTCCGCACATTGGCACCAGCACTTATGAAATCGGTGCAGCTTACGAGCTTCACCAAGAAGATGGCGAAATGCATTTGGAACTGGCTGAAGAAGAACTGGAGCTTGAAACTGCAAACAACTTGGAAATTAGCTTACGTAAGTTTGAAGGCGACTTTGGCTTCATCGCGAATGTCTTCTACAACCAAGTGGACAATTACTACTACGCCGCTAACACCGGTTTATTGTTCGAAGATATTCATGTAGAAGGTCATGACGAACATGACGACGAGCATATGGACGACCACGGCGATGACCACATGGACGACCATGACGACCACATGGATGACCACGACGACCACATGGATGACCACGACGATCACGGCCATGGTGCAGAAGGCGAACTGCCAGTGTACCTATTTGGCGCGGCTGATGCCGAGTTCTATGGTTATGAAGCGCAGTTCATTTGGCAGGCTACCGAGACCTTAAAAGTAACGGCGCAAACCGACGCTATTTGGGGTGAATTGGATAATGGTCAAGACTTACCAAGAATTCCTCCTGCTCGTGTAGGCTTTAATCTAAACTATCAAGGCTCGCGTCTTGGCGCAGATTTAGACGTTATGCAATACATGGATCAGGAAAACATCACTGCGTATGAAACTGAGACTCATGGTTATACATTGGTCGACTTGTATGTGAACTACGACCTAAGCCTTGGCAAGGCCGACCTAACGACCTTCTTGAAAGTGTCTAACTTGCTTGACGAAGAAGCGCGCGTGCACACTTCATTCTTAAAGAATGAAACCTTACTGCCAGGTAGAAATATCACCATTGGTATTCGCGGTAGCTTATAAGCCGAATGCGAAACAAACAAAAAGCCGGCAACAGCCGGCTTTTTTGTATCTATTTGAAAAAGATAGAAGATGTAAACGATAAGTTAAAAACTGTAAGTGTACTTTAGCTCTGCACGAGTATCTTCTCGACTATTGATTTCGCTTCCAGCTTCATTCTTAATCTTCTTCAGTGTTAAAGATGCGGTCGCTTTACGAGTCAGTTTGCGGTCAAAGCTTAAGCTGACATTGTAGAAGTCTCTGTCATTTCCCTCACCCGTAGATTCCGATTGATTAGCGGAAAATCTTAGAGTATTCCGGCGACTCATGTTGTGAACATAATTGATCGCAAAAGATTCGTCATCACGGGTCGTATTCAACTCCAAATATTCGGTTTCACCTTTAGAGTAACTCAAACTCAACTGCGCTTTTCGGAACTGATAACTAAATGTTGCCGTCCCTGACTTCGACAAGGTCACAACCTCGTCAATTGAAAATTCAGTATCAAAAAATTCTCCGACCTCCTGATCTGGCCCAATTTGGTCAGGTTCCAAAGGTTCGAAAATTTGAACACATTCGTCGGAGGTGACTGCCCCCACTGGACACAAAAAGTTTCCTAGAGAAATGCGGTTACGGTCGAGTCGTGTTTGGCTACTGAGGTCTTCACCATAACTAACATTAACACTCCACCGATTGCCTTTATGATTTAGATTCAGGCTATGAGACTCACCATAAAAACGTCGACTTTGTTCATAATCTAGGCTCGAGCGTTCACTCGGAAATACCTGTAGCTTGTAGCCGATGAATTCCTCTTCTTCACCTTGAGTGTCTTTGTTAAAGGTGACTTCAATATTTGATCGAGCACCAAAACGCCACGCTAAACCTGCGCCGTAAGTTTCATTTTCTAAGTCTGAATTGAGTAGCAAGGTGTTGTCGATTGAGGTTTTAAAAGCGGTCGCGTTTGCAACTAGATAGACCGTTTCATAGATAGGGACGCCAAAATTGAACGTGCCTGTCATATTGTCTTGTTTTCCTCGGTTCTCACGGTCAGTGCTTAACACCGCGATGTTTAAACCGCCCGTCAGTTTTCCTGGCCGACGGCCATACTGCAACTGTAATGCCGCGCCCTGACGACTGCCTTTGACGATTGCAGTGGTGGTCGAGGAAGTATCAACGATTTGGTTTTCATCAAAGTCTGTTTCCGAGACCTCAAAACGCAGACTGTTTTGCCAATCGCCACGGCCGCTGTTTTGAATCAGCAAATTGGCGGAAACATCATCAACATCAATAAACTCTGAGCGGCCAAATAGTATATCTGAGGCGCCGGCAAAACTGCGATCAATATTCTCGTAATTACGCTGGGCATTTACGCCAAACTGAATGCGGTTTTGCCACCAAGACAATTTGTTATCGAGTCTGAAATTAGTGTAGGAGATGTCATCGTAGCCTGACTGTAACTGCTGCTGTTCAGTATGGTCAGCATCAAACTTCAATTCCCATACAGTGCCTTTGCGTTCAATCTGCAAAGATGGCGACAACAACAGTACCTCATGGCCTTCATATTGTTGACCAGAAGTTTCAGCTTCAATTACATGTACGTAATTAGCTGAAACACTTGGAGCAATATCAACGTCTGCTACAGCGGACGTTGTTACTCCAGCAAGTGCTAAAAGTACACTAGAACGAATCGAGTGTATCCTTTTTCGATTCCCGGCCAATCGACTAACCTTCTTTGTCAGAAGAGCCATAGTAATAACCATAACTCTGATTTTCGTCGAGTGTCGTCACTTTATTTAGGACGAAACCAACCGCCATATCCTGAGGCAATAAATCAACTGCGCGTTTAACATCAGCCATTTTGGATTTGTGTTCCTCGACGACGACAACGCCCTGTCCACACTGCTCTGCCATTACAGACGTTTCGTTGACCCCCAGTAGTGGCGGCGCATCAAACACAACAATACGGTCCGGATAACGAGTAGCAAATTCTTCAATCAGCTTCATCATCTTATCGGATGACAACAATTCGTTTGAAAGGTGGTGAGGGGTTCCCGCTGGTATCACCCGCAGGTTATTCACATTTGTGCGATACATGACTTTTGTGATGTCAGGCTCATCACCAGAAAGGTATTCGATCAATCCAGTGTTGTCGCCAATTTCTAACGTTTTTGCAACGCTAGGTTTCAAAACGTCTGAATCGACTAAAAGCACTGTTTTGTCCTGCTCCAGAGCAATACTTAAGGCCAAATTAACGGCAGTAAATGTTTTGCCCTCATTTGGCTTTGAACTGCTCACCAAGATCAAATTGCTATTTCTTAACGTCTTTGAAATCGGCCCAAACGCATTATTAAGTAACTTGCGTTTGATGCTTCTGTATTCTTCGTTGATTAAGGTTCGTTTGTTACTTAACGCGACAAACCCTTTGTCTTCCAGTCCTTCAAGATTAATAAAGAGTTGCTTACCGTTGCCTTGCCCAGGTGCAGTAGCAGAAGGCTGTTTTGGCTTCGCTTTCTCTAACTCTTTTATTTCATCTGCAGTAACGCCGTCACCTAATCCGCGCACGCTATCAGCTTGCGGCTCTGTGTTCTCTGCAGTTGCATGCGCAACGTCTTTTTTAACCTCAGCATCCGCGGCTGGCTGTTGTTTGTTTTTCTCTAACGCCGCCTCAATCGTGCTAGGTTTTGACTTTTCATCACCCGATTTGCGCTGCATCGCTTTTTCTATACTACTCACAGGTAACTCTCCAGTAATTTAATCGGGGTAGTCTGAAGCGCAATCTCTGTGCCCATGAAGACCAGATACATACCTATAATGACCGTACTGGACGCTAAAAACACCCATAAATTGCGTTTATCACGGCTGCGAATCAAGTCAGCATTAATATCTGAAACCAAACCAAATACCGGTCTCTGCGTCAACTGTGTTAAGCCATGGGCGTTGATGACAACCGGGTTTAACTGACTGATTAAGAAAGCCACTGCAGTGCCAGATACAAAGCTTAAAATTAATACTAAGGTGTAAAATATCAAGCGCTTAGGACCTGTTGGGGACAACGGTACGACAGGCGGTTCTACGATTCGGAATTGAACTTCTTCCGCTGATAAATCCGCTTTACGAGACAAATCTGCAGATTCCTTACGACTCAATAACTCTTCATACTTGCGCTTAGTGATGCCATAGTCGCGATTAAGGGCTGTGTGTTTTGCTTCGATATCAGGAATAAGGTCTAATTTTTGGTCCAATTCATCTAGCTTAGACTGAAAGCTATTGCGACGAACTTGCAGTGAAGCGATATTGCTTTCCAACACGTTAATTGAACGCGCCAAATCTTGAACAATGGCATTCTCACTCAAGCCACCAGAAGCGATTTGACCTTCGGCAATATTTGCCATTAACTCTTCAATTTCTTGCTTGCGAAGCTCTTCCAACTGCTCAAGCTTTTCACGTGTCTGAACGACATCTGGATGGCGATCGGTAAAACGAATTTGCAAATCGTCCAAGTTCGCTTGCAACTGCTTAATACGCTCATCGTATTGGGTTTGAATATTGACGTTATCCGTTTGGTTTTCGACGCTTGTTGTTGAGGTAAACTTACTCTGCATGCTACTTAGCTGAGTTTGTTTTTCTGAAATTTCCAAATCAATACCGTCAATTTGCGACTTCAGCGTTGCGACTTCTTGATAGTAAGAACTGCCGCTTCCAGGGAGCATATCGCCATATTGCTTTTTGAAGTTTGCAAGACGCTGTTCTGAAGTTTCCAAACGACCGGCGTATTCACTTAATTGCTCATCCAAAAATCGGGATGCTGTGTCAGAGTCTTTCCGGTTCTGACCAAGTGAGCTTTCAACAAACTTATCCAAGGTTGCAGATACAACCCGCTTGGTGACTTGCGGATCTTGATGACTAAAGCTGATGGTATAAATGTTCTCTCGACCACCCGCTCCGAAAGAAATGTTATCTCTCAAGTCATTAACAATGGCTTCAAATTCTTGCGGCGAATTTGCAGCTATATCTAAGTCGGTGTTTCGAGCAATTTCTTCCAAATTTGGACGACTTAACAGCGTCTTTGCAATCATTTGGATTTCAGTATCTGGATCGGTTTGAACTGCTAGACCACGTAAAAGAGGCTGAAGCATAGAGCGCGTGTCAGCGTAAACTCGTGCTTTAGACTCATAAACATCTGGCATTTGCGAAACAAAAAACAGTCCAAGAGGACAGACTAACCAAGAAGAGATAATAATGTATCTCTTTTTGATCCATATGCCTTTGATGTAATCCAACACCTGTTGGATGGTGGCTTGTAAATCTTGCATTGAGATTCCCTACTACTTATCCAAGCTCAATTAAAACCAGTCTTCAGGCACAATGATGATATCGCCAGGAAGAATATCTACGTTTGCTGAAATATCGCCTTCGCGAATCAAATCATCGAGCGAAATTTCATACTCTCGCTGCAAACCGTCTTGAACTCGAACTAGAACTGCACCGTTACCATCGGCATATTCGGTTAAACCACCGACTTGAATCATGACATCCAAGAGCGTCATGTTCTGACGGTAATTGATTGCTTGTGGATTTGCGGCCTCACCAATCACGCGAACTTGCTCGCTGAATGGACCAATGAAGCTACCTACGCTCACCGTCACGATTGGTGATTTGATGTATTGACCTAAAACCTTCTCAATTTCGCGGGCCAATTGCGTCGGAGTTTTACCCGAAACTTGAATGTCTTCCACCAAAGATGTCGTTATCTTTCCGTCTGGGCGAACTTCAAAAGTCCCTGACACCTCAGGGTTACGCCAAACAAAGATATTCAAGGAGTCACCTGGTCCGATTAAATATTCATAGTCGGCCACACTGGCAATCGCTGACGGCGTAATGGTTGCCGGCGGAAGGGTATTTTTTGATGCACATCCTGATATCAGTACTGCAATAACGATTAAAAGTATATGTTTCACAGTTTTCCCACTCAATTAAAAAGGTTAACTTACAAATTGTAATCAAACTGGGCTAAATGTGAACTCCTATCTTCAAGGATCAGACAAATTGTTTGTAAATTTGCAACAAAATTGCCATAGCATTAAAAAAAAGATTTGATTATCATATAGCCAGTCTCGACATTTGTGTTATTTAAATAATTAAAAAAAGATAGGATTCGTCTTGAAAAAGGTATTCCGCCAAAAAACAATAAACCACCGCAGTAATACCCTAATGATCATGGATTGGCTGATCGCTACAATGCTCGGGGTTGCAGCGTTTTTCGTGATCTCACAGTTCAAACAATTTACCATGCCGATGCACGAACATGCATGGTGGATTCTTCCTGTCGCGGTTGCCTGCTTGCTCAATATCACCAATTTATCCGTTGGCCTGTACGACATAAAATTACGAGACAGCAATATTGGGCTGTATCGACGTTGTCTTGTCAGTGGCGCAATAACCTTCTGTGTATTCGAGATTTTTGTTTTTAACGTCGCAAAGAACCTTGAAATTGCCCCTATTATCCTAGCCAGTTTCCTAATCTTCACCGTCACAATCGTATTCATCATTCGCTATATGGCGAATACCTTCGAAATGTTCGGTATTACCAAAAAGCGCGTTATCGTTATCGGCTCTGGCGAACGCGCGTCAATTATCGAAAAGCGTATGCGTCGTGAAGCCGACCGCCGCGGTTTTACTCTGATTGGCTTTATTAAGTTACCGACCGACAAAGAAGACGAACTGAAACAAGAAAATATTGTTGATATTGGTCCTTTGGAAAACTTGGAAGAGTTTGTTCGAGCCAATAACATCGACGAAATCGTCATCGCACCTGATGAACGTCGCGGTTCATTGCCGCTTGAAGCTTTGTTTGACTGTAAAATGATGGGCGTAGTGGTCAAAGATATTTTGGACTTTATCGAAGAAGAGACCGGTCAGGTTGCGGTTAACCTTATTTACCCTTCATGGGTTATCTATTCGAATGGGTTCCAATCACGCCATTACATTCGCGTTGCGCTGGATTACACCTTGAACGTATTCCTAGCACTTATCGTGTTTGCCTTTACTTGGCCAATTATTTTGATTACCGCTGTTCTTATCTTCATTGAAGATGGCCACAAAAAAGGCGGAACAATTTTCTACCGTCAAACCCGTGTCGGCATGGATGGTAACTTATTTGACATCATTAAGTTCCGCAGTATGCGTCAAGATGCAGAGAAAGACGGTGCACAATGGGCCACCAAATCCGATAGCCGTGTTACGCGCATCGGTGGTTTTTTGAGAAAGTACCGCGTTGATGAATTGCCACAATTATTCAATGTATTTAAAGGTGAGATGGACTTTGTTGGCCCTCGCCCTGAACGTCCAGAGTTTGTTAAAGAATTGATTAAAGAAATTCCTTATTACAACCACAGACACAACGTTAAACCGGGCTTAACTGGTTGGGCACAATTGAATTACCCATATGGCTCGAGCGTTAACGACTCACTAGAAAAGCTCAAGTTTGATTTGTATTACATAAAACGCCGCAGCATCTTGCTCGACTTGTTGATTTTGGTCCGTACCATAGAAATCGTTCTATTCGGTAAGGGCAGATAGTGCAAAACCGAGTTAACGCAATGACAGTAGACGTGGAAGATTACTTCCACGTTTCTGCGTTTGAAAATCAAATTTCACCAGCGGACTGGTCTTCGTGCAAGCCTACGGTAGACTACAATACCCGTCGGTTGTTGGACCTATTTGCTGAGAGAAATGTAACATCGACCTTTTTCATACTAGGGTGGGTTGCCGAAGCGTTTCCTGAGCTGATCAAAGACATCCATGCAGCGGGTCACGAAGTTGCTAGCCACGGTACCAACCATCGCCGTGCAACCACGCTTACCCGCGCAGAGTTGAAGGACGATATTACTTCCAGCATCAATCGCCTAAATGACCTGACTGGCGATCAAGTGATTGGTTATCGCGCACCAAGTTTTTCTATCGGCAAATCAAATGAGTGGGCATTTGAGCTGCTTGCTGAGTTAGGACTTAAATACAGTTCAAGTACTTATCCTATTGAACACGACTTATACGGCACACCTGATTGGCCGCGCTTTGCTTACCAGCGACCAGAAGGCATCCTGGAAATTCCGATTCCAACGATCAAGAACAAAGGCAAAAACCAGGGTATAGGTGGTGGCGGTTACTTCCGTTTGTATCCGTATTGGTTATCAAAAAAGCGCATTAAACGCTTCATGGAAACGGAGCAAGCGCCTTACAGCTTTTATTTTCACCCTTGGGAAATCGATCCAAATCAGCCAAGAGTTAAGGACGCACCTTTACTCTCCAAGTTCAGACACTATGTCAATCTGTCAAGAATGGAAGGCAAGCTAGTGGCATTGCTAGAGGACTTCGAGTGGTCATCCATGAAAGATGTCTACAAAGAGCAGATCTTCACTAAGTAATGAAACCTCGCCTGTTATTTTTAGCCCATCGGATTCCTTACCCACCGAACCGTGGCGACAAAATACGCTCATATCATCAACTCAAATTGCTGGCCGAGTACTACGATGTATACTTGGCTAGCTGTTACGAAACTGAAAGTGAGTTACAACAAGGGCAACCGATTCTAGAGCAGGTCAAATCTCATTGTTTTGGTTTTGTCGATAAAACAACGATAACCCTCGCTAAAGACACGATAAAAGCTATCGCTCGTAGCCAAAGTGTTTCTGAACAACACTTTTTTCATTCAGAGCTCAATCACTGGATTCAAGACGTCATAGAGAAGACAAAGCCAGATGGCGTATTCGTGTTCTGCAGTTCGATGATGCAGTACATCCCGGACAATCTGAAGTCCTCTATCCCAGTCGTCACCGACCTTATCGATCTAGACTCAGAAAAGTGGCGTCAAATGGCTAACACGAAAATCAGGATTAAACGTTGGCTGTTTAATCGTGAAGCCACTACTGTCGCGGCCGCTGAGCAAAGATGTTTTGAACAGTCCGGTACCAGTTTTTTCGTCTCTGAGAATGAGCGAACCCTAGCCAGTCGGTACCACGATTTGCCTGCAAACTGCACTGTAGTAGAGAATGGCGTAGATACAGACTTCTATGAGTCAGGTCTTAAAATGCCCTGTACCGCAATGGTCGACCGCAAATACCTAGTATTTACCGGCACCCTTGACGCGCAACCTAACATCAAAGCCGTTCAATGGTTTATGTCAGCATGTTGGCCAAAGTTGACAGACCGTATTCAAGACCTACACCTAGCGATCGTTGGCAGAAACCCCGAGCCCTGGATTAAGGCTTTGAGTTCAAACAAGGTGCATGTTTTCGCTGACGTTGGCGATGTCCGTCCATACGTTGCTGGTGCACAAGTCGCTATCGCTCCAATGCAAATAGGTCGAGGTGTTCAAAACAAGATTCTCGAGGCGATGGCCATGGCAAAACCTGTCGTTATGACTAATGAAGGCGCTCGTGGCATTTCAATGCCAGAAGAACAGAGTCAATTTATTGCCGATGGTTCAGAAGAATTTGTGAATCACGTTGTTGAGCTATTAAAAAACCAAACAAAACGTGACAGAATTGGACAGCTAAACCTAGAGTGGGTTAGAACAAATTATAGCTGGGCCAAAAAACTCGCTGATTTACCAAGCTTTTTCAACAGGAAACCACAGTGATTACAAATAGGACGTTACCTGCATTGCTCCTCGTATTATCGTCACTCGCAATGGCATCAATGCTGTTTTCCGACGCATTTTCCTCAGCTTTGTATATCTGGAAAATATCGGAAATCTTTAATCACTGTTTTTTAATTTTACCCATCTCCGCTTTTCTCATTTATCGTCAAAGAGACGAGCTAAAACAGGTAGAGTTCAAGCCATTTTACCCCGGTTTTCTGGCACTATTTGGCATTCTTGTTGTTCAGGTTTTCGCCCAGACCGGCGATATAAAAGTCTTGAACCACATCGCGTTATTCACGTTTATTCCAGTAGCCATAGTCACTTTTATTGGTCTTAAGGCATCAGCCAAGATAGCTTTTCCACTTGCTTATATGCTGTTGGCGATTCCAATTGGCGAAGAACTGATTCCATATTTACAGTCGATTACAGCTGATATGTCCGTGTTTCTGTTAAATCTCGCGGGAATTCCGGTGTTTCACAGCGGTTTGTACATTGACATCCCAAATGGTAAGTTTTTAGTTGCGGAAGCTTGTTCAGGCATCAGTTTCCTAATCAGTTCCATCGCTTTTGGTAGTTTATATGCCCATCTAAATTTTGTATCAACTAGAGCAAAGATAGGCTTTACGTTGTTGGCTGCGTCGTTGCCGATCTTCGCCAATACGTTACGAGTATTTGGCATTATTACCATCGCCCACGTATCAAACATGGAATACGCGACGGGTGCCGATCACCTAATCTATGGTTGGTTTTTCTATTTACTGGTGTTGGCATTATTGTTTTTCTTGGGTGAATTTCTAAGCCGTAAGAGCAGACAACAACTTGCGAACCGTCATCAAGAACAAACCTCTATATGGCGGCCAATGCCGGACTTTCGAGGCGTTAGTTTAGGCCTTACCGTGTTAGTAGCGCTAAGCTTGGTTTGGCAAATACAAGTTAGACCAAGTGAAGAGGTCAGCGACCCTCGCCAATTGCAGTGGCCTGCGGAATTCAACACCGATGGGCTCAACCCATTGGGTACAGAGTTTGTTGGTGCCAGCAAGATCAGCAACAAGAAAATTCGTTTTGAGCAGCAAACGTATCACTTGTTAGTCGCACAGTATCCTGCCGGTGGAGAGAACGAGGCGATTTCATCCAAGAACGAGTTGTTTGATAAAGACGCTTGGAGTCGAGTCGGATGGTTCCACAGCATAAACATGCAACAACAATCGGTTTCATACTTCGAGTACACCTCCGTTGGCGGCCAGGCTGCGGCGACCATGAACCTTTACGTTGTCGATGGCAAAGCATTTGCCAGTGCGACAAAAGCAAAGTTATACGAAACCTATCGAATTGTGATGGGGCAACATAGTGCGACCTTCAATATCGTAATTACGACCTTGTTGAATTCAAGCAGTAACAAAGACAATATCGATCGGGACAGCTTAGAAATTATGAACAAGCTCAAACAAGCGGGTATTATTCAATGATTTCATTCATTATTCCGGCATTTAACGAACAGGCTGTCATTGCCGATACGCTTAAAAACATTACGATATTCGCACCTAGAGACGAATTCGAAGTCATTCTTGTCGACAATGGTTCGACTGACGATACCGCTTCAATCGCGACGAACTTGGGCGCTAAAGTCGTTGCCTGCGGTAGTGGAACCATAGCGGCGGTTAGAAATTATGGCGTAAAACATAGCCGCGGAGATATTTTGGTGTTTATCGATGCCGATGTTTTGTTAACTGAATCATGGCAAAAACATATCCAAGCTCAAATCACTGAATTGCGACGTCAGCCGATGTTAGTGACGGGTAGTCGCTGTCATCCGCCCAAAAATAAAAACTGGTTTAATGTACATTGGTACAAATATATGACCAATCAGCACAGCGGCTATATCAATTCCGGACACCTAATTACAAGCAAAACTCTGTTTGACAAAATCGGCGGCTTCACCGAGTCATTGCGCACGGCAGAAGATCATGACTTTTGCGTAAAGGCCAAAAGCGCGGGCGCTGAAATCATTCCAAATTTTGAGCTGATAACAATACACGATGGCTACCCAAAGACGTTGAAGCAGTTTGTTCAACGAGAGCGTTGGCACGGTCGAGAAGACTTTGAAAGCTTAGGTTCGATAGCAACGTCAAAAGTCGCATTGGTTGCAGTCTTTAATTTGACTTTTGCAGCGTTGGCCCTGATCAGTAGTTTAATCTTACTCAGCCCAATCGGCATCATAGTGTATCTACTTGCGATGTTTGTTATATCTCAAGCCTTAACCACTATGAAATTCAAAACGATTAATTTTAATCTGTTAAGTCACACCAGTTTAATCCACTTTTGTTATTTTTGGGGACGCAGTTTCGCATTCATCGACCGTCTTACAGGCAAACATACCAAGAGATTTAGAGAGTAATCACAATGGAATCCATCATATTTTTCATCACCGTTTGTTCATTCCTGTTGATACTGCACGTTTATTTGGGATACCCCCTATCCCTATGGATTCTGTCGAAACTGGGTCGAAAAAAACCGATTCATAAAGACGACGAATTTGAGCCTGGAATCACACTGATGATTTCATGTTACAACGAAATAGACGTTGTTGAAGAGAAGATAGAGAACGCTCTGGCGCTGGAGTACCCGAAGGATAAGTTAAAGATCGTCGTGATCTCTGATGGTTCTGACGATGGTACCGACGAGGTTGCTTTATCCTATGCCGACAAAGGCATTACACTAGTTCGACAGGAAGGACGTCTCGGAAAGACCTCGGCTATCAATATGGCAATGGAACAGTGTGAAACAGAAATCACGGTGTTCTCAGATGCAAATGCCATGTACCAGCCTGACGCGATACGAAAACTGGTTCGCAACTTTGCCGATGCTTCCGTTGGTTATGTAGTCGGCGCGGCACTGTATACTGACGGTGGCGAGAATTCCGCTGCAGCGAGTGAAGATCTGTACTGGAAATATGAAATTGGCCTGAAAAAGATGGAGAGCGACCTCCATAGTGTCGTCGGTGGTGACGGTGCCATCTATGGTATTCGTCGTTCTTTGTATATTCCTCTGGATCAAAAAGACATAAACGATTTTGTAAACCCTCTACAAATTATTGAACAAGGGTACCGTGGTGTTTTTGAAGAAGAGGCCGTATGTTTAGAAGAAACCGCCGGTGACTTTTCAAAAGAATATCGCCGGAAGCAACGCATTGTTAACCGAAGTTTCCGCGGTTTGATGAAAGTTAAAGCGGTATTAAACCCCTTTAAATTTGGCTTTTTCAGCTACGAAGTGGCATCACACAAACTGTTACGTTGGTTACAACCGGTATTTATTGTCCTGTTCGCCTTCGGCTCACTGGCTTTAGGATTGCTTGGCAATGAATTTTTCGCCAAGGTCAGTATTATTGGCATTGTCTTTTTGTGGCTCGCGCAAATTGGCTTTCTCAAATCGCAACAGCAGCACATAAGTAAAGCGTTCTTCGTACCGTTTTATTTTCTTATGGTGAACTATTACTCCTTATTGGGGGTTATCACTGCATTAAAAGGCAATATCCAGGTAACTTGGAGCACGCCTAGAGCGGCTCAGGATAAAGGCGATTTGCTCACACCAAAAAGCGCGGCAATCATGACGTCAATAAATTTCATATTGCTGTATTTGGTTATTAACCTAATCTAAGATCATGCGTTTAAATTGGCTTGTTTTTTCATTCATATTTTTGTCTATTGGTTGCAATGCAAGTGATAACACTTGGTCTGAAGGTGCATGCATTGACAAGTCTTTGACCTACGAAGGTGCCACTCGCGATTATTACAACCGAGGGGCGGTGCTACCTTGGAATAACCTAGGTGGCGACTGGATAGATGACTTTTATACATCAATGGGTGATCGCCCTTTCAGTCGATTTAGCGTCGACCCTACGACGAGCCCGTTCCCTGTCGAAGCCGATGTTTCCCAATTAGTGAATGCCTGGCAAACTGGGGCGTTGGTTAATCATGGTTTTTTTATTCGTCCACAGCAGCAAAACGCGGTGCTGTTTGAAAGCAAAGAGTCATCCGAATCGGGTGCAAAACCAAAACTCATCATCACCGATAATGTAGGTAAAACCCACGTACTTGAAGCAGTTGCAGATACCCATATCCAGACTTCTACCTATCGGTGCTTAGGCCAGAAAGTACAAATGAGTGGTAAGTGGCCGGTATTGCTTAAGTTTGACCTATCACCGATACAAGGTGAGGTTAAATCCGCGACTCTGCAACTTTTTGCAACCAACAAGAGCAATGTTCGAGGCGCTTTTAATGTATTTGCAACCGAAATAAAAAGGCAATACAGCTACCCTGAAATTGGATTTAGCCAAAAGCTGCCACTGGGATTACCAATCGATAAGGACCCACGAGTCCTATTTCATGAAGATTTTAGTGACGGTTTTTCACTTTCATTGGCAAGCCGGATTCGTGGCAGTGAGGACTATATCGTAGAAAACGATCGGGAAAGCTTTCGTCCTGTCGATGGTCAAGCGATGCAAATTAAAGTAGCAAAAGGCGACCACTGGGGCTCTTCTCATTACATAGATCTTACAGAACATAAGTTGCAACAGGCCTACATGCGGTACCACATCCGTTTAGGCAAATCATGGGATGTAGCTCACACCGGAAAACTCCCCGGTTTTACCGGGACATATCGAAAGACCTCCATGGCTGCAGGATGGGGTGGTCGAAAAAGTAACGGTAAAAACGGTTGGTCTGCTCGTGGTGCATTTGGAGTATCAACGAGCGCGGAAAATACTTATCCTAACGTATTGCCAATCGGCACCTATTTGTACCACGCGGATATGAAGTCAGCGTATGGTGACTCACTTTATTGGAACAGAAACCCTAAAGGCCACTTACAAAAAGAACGCTGGTACGCCATTGAGCAATTCATCAAAATGAATACGCCTGGCAACAAGGACGGCCAGATTAAAGCTTGGGTCAACGGCCATTTAGTTTTCGAAAAAGGCGACATACGCTTTACTGACGACCCAAGGTTTGTTGTCGAAAATGTTTGGCTAAATGTTTACTACGGTGGTAAAACGCCAGCGCCAAAAGACGTCACGCTTTTCATCGATGATCTCGTTGTAGCCACGGAATACATTGGCTCTCCACTGAACAGGTAAATCAATATGAAATCGCTGCTAAAAAGCCTCATTGCGTTGTTTTTTGTTCTCCTCGTGAGTCCTTTAATCCTGTTGTTTAAGGTCACCCCCAATGGAAACAAAAGGGCATTTTTTGCCTCTTGTTCACAATGGTTAAGCTTGTTTCCAGGTAAGACAGGAAGCTTTATTCGAAACGCTTTTTATCGATTCACAATGGACAAAAACGCGCCAAATGGTGTGATCTATTTTGGTACGATATTTTCGGATCCTGGAACCCACATCGATGACAACGTATACATCGGCCCACAATGTAATATTGGCCAATGTAAAATTGGCAAAGACACATTAATTGCCAGTGGCGTTCACATTCTCAGCGGCAAGCAGCAACACAACTTTGATGATGTCGATACGCCTATCCAACAACAGGGCGGTCACTACACACAAATATCCATTGGCGAAGATTGCTGGGTCGGTAACGGTGCTTTGGTCATGGCCAACGTCGGTGACAAATCCATCGTCGCTGCCGGCTCCGTGGTAACTAAGGACGTTCCGCCGTATACCATAGTTGCTGGAAACCCCGCTAAAGTGGTTAAAAACCGCAAATAAAAAAGCACCGCAACCGCGGTGCTTATTCCATCACATCTGTTATTCGAACATTACGACTAAGGTTGGCATCAAAGACTTGTTGCCGTTCTCTTTTGAGAATATGACATGGTGCCCTGCGACAGCTTTCAATACCACCTCAGTG
>CAXRBI010000070.1:0-8789 GCA_964229075.1 Alteromonadaceae bacterium
ATGCTCTCTCGTGACTGGAGTTCAGACGTGTGCTCTTCCGATCTCACTCCGAGCTGAGCCAATAATACAGGCGTCGTATTGGAGTGGCCAACAACGAGAATTTTGCGACCTAGGTGTTCGGACGTAATCGTTTCGGCCATCGTCTTAGCCGACGTACTGGCACTGAAGATATCCAATTTTTGCGCTTCAGACGTTGGAGTTGCGGTTTCACGCGTTCGTTTGTAATCCGTGGAAAAAATCACGTCCAGGTTACTTTTTGACAGTGCATAAGCCAGATTTTCCGCTCGCTTTTGGCCTTGCGAAGTTAAACTTGGGTCCTTGCCCTGGTCACTGCGTTTTTCAGCGTGACGGGTTAAATACACCAATGTGTATTCCGAAGTATTGGCGTCTTTGCCTTTGTTAAAGCTATCAAGGGTGACGTGCAGTGCGTGACCAACGCCAGTTGCGTTGCAAGCAGCAAACAAGACAACAAGAGTCGTGATTATTATGGGTTTGGAAACTCGGCTCAATACTTTTACAAACATTCTAACCTCCCTGTTTTAACTTCAAATATCGTTTTGTTAATTTAGCGGCTTTTAGTTGGTCAAACAACAAAGTCCAAAACGGCGAAATGTTAGCAGAGGTTGTTGCGCCAGCCCCGGCACGCCTCAGATTACGCTTGACCATAGCCATAATTGCCAAACCTCTGAAGGTTTTATTTCGCCAGTTTACTTCTGGGTATGGTGCTTCATACTCAGGCTCAGTCTGCCAACGATTAGCTAAATCGGGCTCCAGTGCCAATGCGGTTGCAATCCCGACCATTTCGGCGCCGGACGCCAGTACTTTTTCGGCAATAGGTAATCGGCGGACGCCACCCGTTGTCATTATAGGTACTTCCGTTGCTTCGGCAATATCTTTCGCAAACTCAATGAAATATGCTTCGCGTGCTAAGGTTCGACCGTCCGCTGTAACGCCTTGCATGGCGGGCACTTCATAGCTTCCACCGGAGAGCTCAACAAAATCGATGTTATGGTTTTGCAGCCAGTTGACCACCGTTTTGGCGTCGTCGATGTCAAACCCACCTCGCTGAAAGTCAGCAGAATTGAGTTTTACTGCAACTATGAAATTGTCCGATACGCTTGCCTTTATCGCTTCAACCACCGACAGCAACAATCGGGCACGGTTTTCTAGACTGCCGCCCCACTTATCTTGGCGCTTATTGACCCGTGGCGACAAAAACTGAGCCAACAAATAGCCGTGAGCGGCATGGATTTGAACCCCATCAAATCCGGCTTTTTCCGCTTGTTTTGCAGTATCGACAAATCGGCGGATGACATCGTTAATTTCTTCTTCTGTCATGGGCGTTGGTTGCCCAAACAATTTTGATGCACTGCCTAACTCCAGGGCAACATCTGAAGGCGAAAGCACTTTGCCTTGCATTTTTTCGTACACCTGACGACCAGGGTGATTTATCTGCATCACCATCTTAGTGTTATTTTGCTTACCCGCGTTGGCCCAACGTTTAAATCGACTAAGCTCCGTCATCCGCTCTAGTACAACGCCACCAGGGCCGGTCATTGCATCGCCATCAATCATCACGTTGCCAGTAAGTATCATGCCCGCGCCACCAAGCGCCCAGCGTTCGTAAAGATGAATCAACTCATCACTCGGCTGAAGACTGGCGTCTGACATATTTTCTTCCATCGAAGCTTTTACCAATCGGTTTTTGATTCGGTTGCCACTTGGTAACTCAAACGCCAAATACGCCGCACTCTTTTGATTTATTGAATTCATTTGTCTCTCGCAAAAAACAAAGCCAAATCTAATGATTTGGCTTTCTTAGAATGTACACCTATTTATAGACCGAACGGTCGGTTATCAAGTCTTAGCTTTGGATTTATCTGCAATTAGCAACGAGTACATCACTGGCACAACGATGAGTGTAAGTACGGTAGCAAAGCTTAAACCAAACATGATCACCACTGCCATGCTTTTAAAGAAGTCATCCCCCAATAAAGGGATCATGCCAAGCACCGTGGTAATTGCTGCCATTGCAACAGGCCTTACCCTGCTGACGGATGCATCCACTATGGCGTCATAAAACGCCTTGCCTTGCTCTTTCTCAAGCTTAATTTGTTCAACCAAAACTATGCCATTTTTAATCAACATCCCTGACAAGCTGAGTAATCCCAATAGACTCATAAAGCCAAAAGAGATGCCAGTCGAAACAAAACCCAGGGTTACGCCAATTATGGCCAGTGGCACCGTCGTCCAAATCACAGTGGCAATTTTGAACGAATCAAACAGCAACACGGTGATGATGAACATCAAACCAATGCCAAGCGGTAACGCGGCAAATATTGGCAGTTGAGCCTTGGCACTCGACTCGTATTCTCCGCCCCAAGTCAATTGATAACCTTGTGGCAATTCAATCGCCTCGATTTGACTTTTAACTCGAGCAAAGACTTGTGCTGCGGTTTCGTCCGACAAAATATCATGGTCTGCCATCACAGTTAATGTGCGCTTGCGATCACGACGTTTAATCACTGGATCTTCAAACTCTAGCTTAAACTCAGACACCACTTTACTGATAGGCAAATAACGCTGCAGTACAGGGCTGTATATTTGCATATCATTTAAGCCATCAATAGTCGTGCGCTCTTCGTCAGGCATTCGGATCAAAATTGGTAGACGTTTAGTGCCATCGCGGTATACGCCGACGGTTTTACCGACGTACATAGTCTGTAGCAAACTATCAACATCTGCCTTGCTAATGCCCACTTCCCGCGCAGCGACCGGGTCAAAAACTGGCCGAATAACCTTTGTCATATTTTTCCAATCATCAGTGATGTTCTGCGCCCCTGGATCACTTCTCAGCAAGGCTTTGGCTTGATTGGATAAATCGCGCAGCACGGCAGGATCTGGCCCGGCAAAACGCGCTTCAATTTTGGCTCCTGTACCCGGTCCGATGTTAACACGCAGCATTTTGAACTCAATGTCAGGGAAGTTTGTTTGCATGTGCGAGCGGACGTCTTTCATCGTCTGTACGAGTGTCTCTTTACTGTCGACACGAACAATAAGCTGGCCGTAATTGCTGTAGTTCATTTCCATGTTGTAGGTCAACATAAAACGTGCAGCGCCTCGGCCTACGGTAGTTGAGACAAACTCTACTTTCGGCTGTTGCTCAAAATAGGATTCGATTTTTTGCCCCACTTCCGACGTCGCCCGGATGTCTGAGCCCTGTGGCAATCGATACTCCAAATAGAACATAGGTAAATTGGACGCAGGGAAGAACGCCTGTTTGACATAACCAAAGCCATATCCGGCGGTTAAAAATAGAGCCAACATGACGGCCATTGTCAGTTTTGGACGCGCGAGCGTGGCAGCAAGTACGCCACGATATTTTTGGTAAATACCACCAGCATAAGGATCAGACTCCGATGCTTCATTGCCTTTTGTACTGGCTTCTTTAAACAGCATGTCGGCAAAAAATGGGGTAATGGTAATGGCGGTTACCCAGCTTAAAAGCAAAGAGACAAACAGTACCCAGAATAAGGACCCAGCGAACTCGCCAGTCGCATCCGGTGACAGACCAATCGGTGCAAACGCAATAATGGCAATAAACGTGGCGGCCAACAGTGGCCATTTGGTCTGACGCACAATAAGGCTAGCCGCTTCCACTTTGCTCATACGACGTTGAATACCAACTAAAATACCTTCGACTACCACGATAGCGTTATCAACGAGCATCCCAAGCGCAATAATCAAAGCCCCCAGCGACACTCGGTGTAACTCGATTTCCAGTACTTTCATGAATATGAACGAGCCAACAACAGTGATAAACAAAATGCCGCCAATCAACAGGCCTGTTTTCACCCCCATAAATAGGAGTAGTACGACAACAACAATGATCACCGCCTGCGCTAAAGACTCGATGAAGCCAGCAACTGAGGTAGCAACTTCTTGCGGTTGGTTGTAAACCGTGTTGATTTCCATTCCATAAGGCCGGTACTTTTCTAGCTCGGCCAATTTTGCTTGCACTGTCTCGCCGACATTCACCACGTTTGAACCGGAGGTAAAAGATAAGCCAACGTACAACGCAGGTTTGCCATCGTGGCGGACGATGTGGTTAGGAACTTCTTTAAAATCTCGATAAATAGAAGCAATGTCAGATAACAAAATTCGTTTTTCTTGGCCTGGAGGGCTAATCACCAAGTCCCCTAACTCTTGTACTGAGTTAAATTCTCCGGTCGGGTGAAAACGGATATTTTCGTTGCCTACGCGCACAGACCCCGCATTTGAAACCACGTTTTGCTGGGCTAATACTTGATACAAGTAGTCGGTTGAGATGTCCAGTGACACCATCTTATTGTGGGAAATTTCAATGATCACCTGCTCTTGCAGACCGCCTTCGACCGTGACTTTACCAACGCCTTCGAGCAACACCAGTTCTCGACGGATAAAGTCGACATAATTGTTGATTTCAACATTGTTGAAACCTTGCCCTGTAATCGCCAGAAGCACACCGAACACATCGCCAAAGTCATCTTTGACCATAGGAGGATGTGCGCCGGTTGGTAATTGCGACGAATAGTCATTAATTTTACGGCGCAGTTCATCCCAAATTTGTCGTAATTCTTGTTTGCGATAAATAGATTTCATCTCAACGATGATCTGCGATGCACCCGCCGAGGTGATTGACTTAATGTTGTCGACATAGGGCAGTTTCTGGATTTCGTTTTCAAGTGGATAAGTGATTTCCTCTTCCACTTGCATTGGCGAGGCGCCCGGATACTGAGTCACTACAATCGCCTGTTTTAGGACAAACTCAGGATCTTCAAGTTGGCCCAAGCCCAGATACGACATAGTGCCGCCAAGCATCAACAAAATGGCAAACAGCCAAGACGTCGTTTTCTGCTTGATAAAGTATTTTGCGATGTCCATTTGCTCCGCCATATTATAAGCCTCGCTCCTGAGTCCAAGCGCGAACCTGCTGGCCCTCTTCTAAATAATGGCTTCCTGCCGCTATGACTCTATCACCCACTTTAAGGTTGGCGTTAACCGGCGCGATTTCCGCGCCTTTTTGTGTCATACGCAACACATTTATTTCTTGTAGCTGTGTTTTATTATCCGCCGTCAAAGTATAAACAAATTGCTTGCCACTGGCGGCCATGTGATTCGGCACAAAAACCGCTTCAACTGGCACCAACAATGCTGTGTTTTGGTTTTGCAGAACCTTGCTCATTTCAACTTCAAGTTTGCCAGTCATGCCCGACAAAATATTGATATCCGTAGGCGTTGGTAACGAAAACACCACCTTGTATGATTTGGTCGCTGGGTTTGGCGTAATATCATGTTCTTTCAATGTCGTTTTGTAGGCCTTGCCGGGCTTAGCATCAAATATCAACGACGGCTGATAGTCACGACCTTGCTCAGGACGAGGGATCTGAGCCATCAAGTTTTCTGGAACTTGAATCGCGACATCTATGGTGTCACGGCCCTGTAACTCCATGATCGGCTGTTTTGCTTGCACAAATTCAAAATTTTCAACGTGCAATTGCGCCACTGTACCGGCAAATGGCGCGACCAATTTGGTGTATTTCAAATTGGTCTTAGCACTGTCGAGTTGGGCATCGGCGATATCTAATTGGGCTTTGGCTTCATCATAAACACTGGACGCAACCAGCTTTTCTTCAAACAGTTTTTTGGAGCGGTTATATTGTGACAGAGAAAGATCGTATTTCGCCTGCGCTTGTTTCAAGTTTAAACTGAAGTCTTTATCGTCTAAATAAGCGAGTACCTCGCCCTCTCGCACTTCTTGCCCGGCAACCACGTGAATTTTGGCTAACTCACCATTCACTCTAAATGCTAGCTGTGCATCCAATGTCGGTTCTACCGTTGCTGGAAAGTGGCGAATTGGCTCTCCTGCAGAGCTTTTAACCACAGCTATTTTGGCCGGTCGCACGATATCCTCCGGGACATCGGCTTGCTCTTTTGAACAACCTATCAAAAACAAACTTAATAGAATTAACGCGATAAGTTTTGCGAGGTAATCTTTCATGGGTTTTCCGTTATGCCTGAGTTATGCCTAATTTGACTACTAATCTTATAAGCGAGATTGTAAGAAATGCCATTTTTGATTGATATTTATATTATTTTAACGACAATATAAATAATATTTATACATCGGAATTTGATGTGAATTTTGAACACCTAAAAACCCTAAATATGGTAGTCGAGTCTGGCTCTATTAGCCTAGCCGCTAAACGCTTGTACAAAACACAGCCAGCGGTGAGTATGATCATAAAGCGACTGGAACAGGACGTCGGCTTCACCCTTTTTGATCGCAGCGGCTATCGAATGGAACTGACCGAAAAGGGCAAGATCTATTTCGAAAAGAGTAAGCTGATTTTAGGCCAAGTGGCACATTTGGAAAGTTTGGGGGAGTCATTCACTCGCGGCGAAGAGCACGAGATTAAAATGGCCATCGAAGGTACCGCCAATGTTAATCAAGTGATGGCCTCGCTGGCTCCTGTTCAACAACAGTTCGTGAACACCCAACTCCACATTCTAGGTACCCACATGCTTTATGCCTTGAGATACCTACGTCAACAGGAGGTGGATTTAGCCGTTACGCCTTGGCTGGTGACATTTGAAAGCGAAGGCGATTTCGAATCTAAGTTCATTGGCACTTTGGACTTCAATTTCTGCATTCACAAAACTTTAGCAGCAAAACACGGTATACACAGTGCCGATGACGTCACTTTGGAGAAACTCCATTTTATCCCGCAAATCACTCCAAACGATTTGGCCTTTAATATGGAAAAAACCAATTTGCTTCGAAAAGTGAGTCGTTCAGTGGTAAAAGTTGATGACATCCACTGTTTTTTAGCGGCGCTAAAAGGCCAAATTGGTTGGGGGCCGATAAGCCACTTCGCCTTCTCTGAGTACCTGGGAGATGACTTCATTCGCTTCGACATCGACAGAGATCCGTCCATGATTGCCGGCGAAATTCGCATTGTTAAAAATAGGAATAAAATTCTGGGCCCTGCCGCGCAGGCCATTTGGGATTGTGTCGACGCACAATTTCAAACCGTCACATGATAAAACATTCCTTAAAAGCCTGATTACTCGGAACTAGAAAAATAAAAAAGGCTTTCGAGAGAAAGCCTTTTGTTGCAGTTTGACCTGATTAGTTAACTTGCGGGGTTCTCACCCAACCCTCCATCAAGACACGAGCACTTCTGCTCATGCTGACTTTGTCTACAGCCCATTGTCCGTCGTTGCAATTCGTTGTTGCACCGACTTTCAGCGTGCCAGAAGGATGGCCAAAAACAACCGAAGTCTTTTCGCCACCGCCCGCCGCCAAGTTGACTAACGTGCCCGGAATCGCGGATGCAGTGCCGATGGCAACCGCAGCAGTACCCATCATTGCATGGTGCAGCTTGCCCATCGATAACGCTCGAACATTCAAGTCGATACCGGCAGCAGCAATTGCTTTCCCGCTTGATGAAACATAGTCTTGTGGCTTCGAAACAAATGCGATTTTTGGTGTGTGTTGGCGCGCTTGCGCCTCTTTAATGTCGCTAATAAGGCCCATTTTTTTTGCACCGTAAGCACGCATAGTTTCGAATCGAGCAAGTGTCTCTTCGTTGCCATTAATCGCATCTTGCAACTCATTACCGGTAAAACCAATATCTTCTGCATTTAGGAAAATGGTTGGGATACCGGCGTTGATCATGGTCGCTTTGAACGTGCCGATACCAGGGACTTCAAGTTCGTCAACCAAATTCCCGGTTGGGAACATAGCATCATCTCCGTTTACCGGCTTAACAAAGTCGATGAGTACTTCCGCTGCTGGGAAAGTCACCCCATCCAACTCAAAGTCGCCCGTCTCTTGCACAGCAGCATTTGTCATAGGCACGTGTGCAATGATGGTTTTTTCGATGTTAGCCTGCCAGATGCGAACTTCAGCTATACCATTTTCAGGCACACGTTCTGGGTCGACTAGGCCATTACTGATGGCAAAAGAGCCAACTGCCGCAGTCAGATTACCGCAGTTACCGCTCCAATCGATAAAAGGTTTATCAATCGCCACCTGACCAAACAAATAATCGACGTCGTGGTCGGCCTTGTCGGATTTAGACAAGATAACCGTTTTGCTTGTACTTGATGTTGCGCCACCCATACCATCAGTATGTTTGCCATACGGATCCGGGCTACCAATGACTCTAAGCAAAAGGTTATCGCGAACTTCACCGGCGACTTGAGCCGCCTCAGGCAGGTCGGTTAAATTAAAAAACACACCTTTGCTCGTGCCACCACGCATATATGTAGCAGCAACTTTCATTTGAGGTTTAAATGCCATCTTAGCTACCTTGCGATTCTAAGAAGTCTTTAGCAAAGCGCTGCAATACACCACCCGCCGCGTAAATAGACACCTCTTCTGCGGTATCAAGACGACATGTCATAGCCACTTCAACACTTTCGCCGTTCGCACGGTGAATCACTAAGGTTAAATCACAGCCTGGCGTTGGAGTACCTTGCACGTCAAACGTTTCTGTACCATCTAGCCCAAGGGTTTTACGTGTTGTACCTGCTTTAAATTCAAGCGGCAGAACCCCCATACCAATCAAGTTAGTGCGGTGGATACGTTCAAAACCTTCGGCAGCAATCACTTCAACACCGGCTAAGCGAACGCCTTTTGCAGCCCAGTCGCGAGAAGAGCCTTGCCCATAGTCAGCACCCGCAACAATGATCAGGGGCTGCTTACGATCCATGTAGGTCTCGATAGCTTCCCACATGCGGGT
>CAXRBI010000071.1:0-16317 GCA_964229075.1 Alteromonadaceae bacterium
CATTGAATACAGCGGGATCCATAAATCTGGATGGCGGTTCTGGAACTCTGCTTCTATTTTTTTCCGCAGCAGAAAACTGGGATCGGCAGACAACTCGCTCATTTCCTTAAAGTTTCGTTTCGCCAGTTCAATAATCGCATCGCCGTTTTCTTTTCGAGCGAGTTGATAGGCATTGAGTACATCTGCCCAGTTGTCGTGTTGCGCTTCAAGCTCGTTCAAAATTCGGCAATCTTCGAACCCACAGTTCATGCCCTGACCGTAGAAAGGCACCATGGCGTGGGCTGCATCGCCGATCAGTGCGACTTTGTCGTTAAACAGCCAAGGATAAATGTGCACTAGGCACAATGGGGAAGGGGACTTTTGCAAAAAGCCCGCGACCGGATCTTCCATCAGCTCTAAGGCATCGGCAAAGTAACGAGTAAAGAATTTCGATACTTTTTCTTCAGTATTCAGTGCGGCAAAACTTAGTTCACCCTCATGATCCATGAACAAGGTACCAGTAAAGCTGCCGTCAGGGTTTGGCAGGGCGATAAGCATAAAGTTTTTACGAGGCCATATATGTAGGGCATTTTTTTCCATGGTGTGGCTACCATCAGGGGCAGCCGGAAACGACATTTCCATGTAACTGGTAGGCATGTATTCCATAGAATAGCTGGTACGTTTTCTCGGCAACTCTTGTGCCAGTCGACGAACCTTCGAAAATGCGCCATCGGCGCCGATTACGATGTCTGCGCTGTGATTTACGACGTCCTCATGATGACGAAATTCGCATTCGGCGGAAGAGAAATCCACCGACTGCAAATGATGCTCAAAATGAACATGGCAATTGGCTTCTTGCTCGGCCATTGAAATCAACTGTTCGTTGATACCGCTTCTCGATACTGACCAAATCGCCTGGCCGTCTTTGCCATAAGGTTGTTTGGTTAGGTTGCCTTGTTCGTCGTGCATAATGCGGCAGTACATTGGAATCGCAGCTTCTCGCACTTTACTGTCTAGCCCAACGGCCTGCAGTGCCAACCAACCTCTATCGCTCAAGGCTAAGTTGATAGATTTACCCTGATATATGTTGGTTTGCCGAGAGTCGGGCCTAGACTCAAAAAGGTCGACTTGGTGGCCTTTTTTCGCCAACATGACCCCAAGTAGGGCGCCTACGGGGCCGGCGCCAGCAATGGTGACTTTATGCTTATCTTGCATATTCGACTCCTGTTACCAGTCCTGTAATAACTGCTTCAAAATTTCGCCAAAGCGATAAACGTCTTCGAAACTGTTGTAAAGCGCCGTAGGTGCCAAACGAACGACATCTGGCTCGCGGAAATCGGCAATCACCCCGGCGTCGGTTAGACGATTGAAAAATGATTTATCGGTTCCGACTAGTTTCACGGACAACTGTGAACCTCTTCTGTTTGGATCAATTGGGGTAATGATTTCCAGGTCGACATTTGGAAATTGGCTCACAACATCATTGAACACAAATTCTAAGTAACCGGTTAACACTTCACTTTTAGCGCGCAACGCGTCCATCCCCACTTGGTGGAAAATGTCGAGCGATGATTTGAGAACCGACATGCCCATAACTGGCGCATTGCTGACCTGCCAGCCTTCTGCGCCTGTCATGGGCTCAAAGCTGTTTTCCATTAAAAAGCGGCGCTCTTTGTTGTGGCCCCACCATCCGCCGAAACGGTTGATTGAGGTGTCGTCACCATGTTTGTCGTGGACAAAAATACCGGCGACGTTGCCTGGACTCGAGTTCAAGTATTTGTAGGTACACCAAGCGGCGAAATCGACGTTCCAATCGTGAAGTTTTAAAGGAATGTTTCCGGCCGCATGGGCTAAATCAAAACCAACTAACGCGCCGGCATTGTGACCCGCTTCAACCAGTCGCGGCATATCAAAAACTTGGCCAGTAAAATAATTAACGCCACCAAAAAATACCAACGCAACGCTGTCTTTGTTGGCCTCAATTGCTGCGATGATGTCGTCTTCGTGAATTAGATGCTCGCCTTCTCTTGGCTCGACTTCAATGATCGCTTGGTCTGGATCAAATCCGTGGTGACGTACTTGAGTTTCAAGTAAGTAACGGTCAGAAGGGAACATTTTGGCTTCTGAGATGATCTTAAAACGCTGCTCAGTCGGTTTGTAAAATGATACAAACAACATGTGTAAGTTGGCTGTTAACGAGCCCATGCAGACAACTTCAGACTCATTAGCTCCAACAATATGTGCTGATGCAGGAGTTAATATTTCGTGATAGCTAACCCAAGGGTTTTCGGCGTGAAAATGACCCTCAACCCCCCATTTTGCCCAGTCGTCCAGCTCTTGCTGGATATAGTCCTTTGCTGCTTTCGGCTGTAATCCAAGCGAATTACCAGTGAAGTACAATACTTGTTTGTCATTGATCACTGGGAAATAAAACTGCTCACGGTACTTCGCTAACGGGTCGTTGTCGTCTTGTGATTGAGCGAAGCTTAATGAGTTTTGGTAATTTGTAGAAAGTGTCATTATTGATACCTACGACTAAACGGTTTTGAAGCTACAGCCACCGAGGTTTTCAACCTCAACGCTGACGGTTTGGCCACGCTCTAAAGCGACCGCTGCGGTCGCCGCACCAGCCAGTACAATTTGTCCTGCTTTTAAAGATTCGCCATATTCTGCAACGATACGAGCGGCCTCGATGAGGGAATTGATTGGATGCTCAAGGATTTCACTGCTCGGTCCTGACATGGCGGTTTCGTTATTGATACCCAATTTCATGTGCAAGTTAGAAATGTCGATGTTAGGGCTTTGCCAAGGGCCAACAATAAAACCGGTTGATGAACAGTTGTCAGCAATTACGTCAGCTAGCGAAAACTTAAAGTTTTGGTATCTCGAATCAATGACTTCGATGGCCGGCGCTATCGCTTCAATTGCTTTGACCGCTTGCTCAAAGCTGATCTCACCAGCAAGGTCACAGTTTAAGCGGAAGGCGATTTCGGGCTCGGCTCTTGGGTGGACATAGTTGTCTAAGTTAATTGCTTGATCTTGTTCGATGATCATCGTATTCGTTAAGCGACCCCAGATCAGGTCGTCAACGCCCATTTGTTCCATTTTGGCGCGAGAGGTGAAACCCATCTTAATGCCGACAAGTTGCTCGCCTCGAGCGAGTCGCTGTTCGATACTTAGCTTTTGAATCTCATACGCTTGGGTTAAATCAAGCTGTGTTTCATTGGATAATTGTTCGATAGCAGTCGCGGTGTTTGCCGCTTGGTCGAGACGTTTAGCAAGTTCTAATAACATGTTAGATTCCAAAAAATTGTTCTGCATTGGTGGCCAACAGTTTTTGCTTCTGGCCATCGTTTAAATAAGGTGAGGTTTTGATTAACTTACCCATTTCTTGTTCGCCAAGTGGGAATGGATAGTCCGTGCCGAACATCAAACGATCTTCGCCCATCTTTCGAGTGAGTAACTCTAACGAGTCGTGATCAAACACGGCAGTATCAAGGTAAAAACGGTTGAGATAATGACTTGGTGGGTATTGAGACTTGCCTCGGGCGATATCACGGAAGTGCCAAGCATTCTCAAGACGCCCTAAAAGAAAGGCAAAGGAGCCACCACCATGGGCGAAACAGATTTTGAGCTTGTCAGATACGCGGTCAAAACCACCCCCCAAAATCATTGAAACGATCGACAATTGAGTTTCAGCCGGCATGCCAACCGTCCAGCCCATCATGTAGTTTTTGGTGCGCTCCGAAGCCATCATATCCCACGGATGCACAAACACTGGGATGTCCTCGTTTGCACAGTGCTCGAGGAAAGTTAATACACCGTCGTCGTCCATGTTTTTGAGGCCAACATGATTGCCAATTTGTATACCTTTATGGCCAATGGACATGGCTCTTGATGCCTCACGGCAAGAGGCTTCTACGTCCTGCAGTGGCACTTGAGCAAGGGCAAAAAGACGTCCTTGGCCCTGATCACACATGGTAATTGCGGCATCATTGAAGATCTGAGCGCAATATTCCGCTTGTTCTACTGGTTTTTCGTAGGCAAACAGAATGGGCGTAGCTGAAATGATTTGTTTTTCAACGCCGTCTCTGTCCATTTCCTCGAGACGTTTATTGGCATCCCAGCAGGCGCTATAAATTGGCCTAAACTCTTGTTGGCCTTTCATCAACATGGCTTTGCCATTGCCGTCATGGCGTAACCAAGGCCAATCGCCTCCTCCAAATTTTGCTTCTAAATCGGTCCAAGTTTCTGGAAAAAAGTGAGAGTGAATATCTACCACGCGCATTAATTATCTCCGTCCAGTTTGCCGTTGATGAGGTTTCGGTCGTCAATCGTGCCCAAATCCGGCACCCAACCCTTTGGCGGCTCCTTTCCAGGATGCAGTGCACCACACTGGTCACAGGTTCTGGCGGCTTCGTCTTGATAAAACGCTTGGTAAACTTTTGGTAGATCATCAACGATGGATTTTAGTTGCACTTCACTGCGGTGGACCAACGCGTGGCATTCGAAACAGTACCATTCAAACGCATCTTTTAGACCCTCCGGTCGTTTTGGTTCGATGACTAAACCAACTGAACCTGCCATGGGTCTTTGCGGCGAGTGGCGAACATGCGGTGGCAAGAAAAAGATATCTCCTTCCTTGATGAATACGTCCCGCATTTCACCATCTTCAATCACTTTGAGCACCATATCGCCCTCGAGTTGATAAAAGAACTCTTCAACGGGATCGTCATGGAAGTCGGTTCTTTGATTAGGGCCACCGACTACGGTGACCATCATGTCAGTATTTTCCCAAATTTGTTTGTTACCAACTGGTGGTTTTAGCAGATGACGGTGCTCGTCAATCCAAGCTTTAAAGTTGAATGCTGTTAATTTACTCATGGATCCTCGCTTATTTACCTATTGGCTTGTAGGCAACCGCTTTGCACTCGATCAGTAAGTGCGGATGAGGCAGTTGATGGACAGCTACAGTAGTGCGGGTAGGGCCGTCATAATCGAAGTATTCGGCATAAACCTCGTTGTATCCTCCGAAATCGTTCATATTGACTAAGAAGGTTGATATCTCCACTAAGTCGGAAAGATCGGCATCCACGGAACGCAAGATGTCACGAATATTTTCTATCACCGCTTTAGTTTGCGCACGAATGTCTAAGTCGGTAACTCCCATTGGGTCAACTTTCACACCCGCGAATGAGTTGTCTGGCAATCTTGAACTTGTGCCCGAAATATAAATAAAGTCGCCAGCACGTTTTACATGTGGAAATTTGCCACGTGGTGTCGCTTTACCTTCCACAACTTTTGAATCTGTTGTCATAATTGTCTCTAATCGATGTTTATGCAGATATTGCTTGGCTCTGCATAGAAATTAAGGCTGTGTTGGCCACCTTCGCGGCCAATCCCTGAGAGCTTCACACCGCCAAATGGTGCGCGAAGATCTCGTAAAAACCATGTGTTGACCCACACCAAACCAACTTCCATTTGTGGTGCGACTCGATGTGCCCGAGATAAATTTTCAGTCCAAATTGCACAGGCCAAACCATATTGGGTGTCGTTGGCGCGCTCTATCACCTCGTCTTCATCATCGAATACACTGACATGACAAATAGGTCCGAAAATTTCTTCTTGGTTGGTGCGAGCGTGATCGGCTAATCCAGTAATGATGGTTGGTTCAACAAAACATCCCTGGTCGCGTTCGTCTTGAAATTCTGGAACACCGCCACCGTGAATAAATTCGGCACCTTCCTGTTCTGCCAATTCATAGTAAGAAAGTACTTTTTGTTGATGCGCTTTGGAAACCAGCGGCCCCATGAACACATCTTTTTCTTTCGGGTAACCAATCTTAATGCTGGCGGCCTGCTGTTTGAGGCCCTCAATAAATTCAGTCGCGATAGAACGATGGACATAGACTTTTTCAGTACACAGACATACCTGACCACAATTGGTAAATGTAGAACGCGCAACACCAGCAATGGCTTTATCCAAATCGGCATCGGCAAAAACGATGGCAGAGTTTTTACCGCCGAGTTCAAATGAAATTGGTTTTACCGTATCTGCGGCCTTCGCCATGATGTGTTGTCCGGTCGCTGATGCGCCAGTGAAAGTGACCGCATCTATGCCTTTGTGGGCTGTTATCGCGTCTCCGACCTTATGACCACGGCCAAGGATCAAGTTAAACGCTCCTTTAGGTACTCCCACTTCATCCATAACTTCTGCAAGCAATGTCATTGTTGAGGAAGTCTCTTCAGAGGGCTTTACAATGACGCTGTTACCACTGGCCATGGCAGGTGCAATTTTCCAAGTCGCGAGTAACAGCGGTAAGTTCCAAGGTGAAATGATGGCGACGACTCCGAGCGGCTTGTTGACACTGTAATTCAGTGCTTTGCCGCCCGTTGGCGTGTCGGTCATGAATGTTTCGCCGCTGTGGAACTTCGCCATATCAGCGAAGGTTCTAAAATTCATGGTCCCGCGTGGGATGTCTATCGTTTTGACTTGGAATAACGACTTGCCAGTATCCAGAATTTCGGCGTCGATGAATTCTTGCTCGCGCTCCGCCATTCTATCGGCAACTTTGTGTAGTAGTGCACAGCGCTGCGCTAATGGCATTTTTCCCCACTCAGAGCGTTGCGCTGCTCGGGCAGCTAAGACGGCCTGATCGATCAAAGAAGCGTTGGCCTCTGCAATATGACCAACCGTTTCTCCATTCACAGGATTCACGTTATCAAAGTAACTTTGGGTATCGACGAATTCTCCGTCGACGTAATTTTTTAAGACCGGAAGCGCCATTCCATTCTCGCCAATAAAAATTAAGTAACGGTAACTGTAGATTGGAATGATGTATAAAAAAAATTTTATAAACTTTAAGTATGGATAAATTTTTGTGATGTATTTGCGTAAATACTTTGAGTGCAATAAAAATCGACCAAAAGGGTAGCGTGGCTACCCATTTTGAATCTGTTTCTCAGGGGCTTTAACAGCAACTAAATCCCTAGGGAAGCGAAATGAGAAGCAACTGCCTTCGCCTACTTTGCTGCTGATCTCTAACTTCGATTGGTGATGCGAAAGTGCATGTTTGACAATTGAAAGGCCGAGGCCGGCGCCACCGGTTTGTCGAGTTCTTGCTTCATCAACACGATAAAAGCGCTCGGTCAGTCTAGGAATGTGTGCCGGTTCGATACCTTCACCAGTATCTGTGACCGAAAATTTGGCTTTTCCTGAGCGGGTCTTTTGCCACCGGATTCGAATAGAGCCACCACTGGGGGTGTATCGTATGGCATTGAAAACCAAGTTACTAAATGCACTCCTGAGCTCCGTCGCCTTGCCCATAAGTGCAAGTTCAGGATCAATCTCGGTTAAAATCTGATGATTACCATCCGATAGGCTTGTTGCTTCATCCGCTAGCAAATGTAACATTGATGGTACGTCGACATATTCCGGTTCAAAATCAGGTTTTTGATTTTCTAATTTTGATAGAGACAAAAGCTGTCCCACCAAGTCGTCCATGCGAGTTGATTGTTCCACCATCATTGTGTGTGCGCGGCGCCACATAGCACTGTCGATCTGATCTTTATCAGGTGTCATTTCAAGATACCCTCGCATCACCGTTAAAGGAGTCTTCAGCTCATGCGACACATTGGCGATAAAATCTTTTCTCATCAGTTCTAATTGGTGAAGTTGAGTGATATCGCGGACCACCAACGTCCAAGTATTGGTTTCAAATGGTACGACTCGAACTTCGAGGAACTGTTGAGAGTCGCTCGGCGAAACCAATTCAAAGGGAGTCTGATAATTTCGGTCGTCCATATAGTCGATAAATTCGGGTAACCGAATGAGGTTATCTAAACGATTGCCTTTATCTGTTGGCCATTGCAGAGACAGCATTTGCTGGGCGAGCTGATTACACCACAGAATGTGACGGCCGTCGTCGAATAAGACAACAGCGTCGGGCATTGATTCGGCACCGGTTCGGAAGCGTCGAACTAGCGCAGACAACTCATTCCTTTTTTTCGAATAACGTCGTTGCTGGCCATAAATGCCTTCAAACACGCTAGACCATAAACCGTGGCTTTGTGGCGGATAAATGCCGCGCTGATTCCACAGCCAATGGCTTAATTTGAGTAACTGACGATAGTTGTAGGCGATGATCCCAACGCAAAACAATAGCGAGACTTCAAGAACAAGGTCCAAGAAAAACCCTATTACTGCAAAGGGTAAATACAACCACAGTAATAGGGATAGGATCTGCCAAACAGAGATGGCTTGGTTCATAGGTTAATTAGTCAATTCGAGTTGAAAAGCGGTAACCAGAACCTCGTACGGTTTGGATGAGTTTGTCGTGAGTTATAAGTGCTTTGCGCAAGCGACGAATATGAACATCGACGGTGCGGTCTTCAACATACGTGTTGGTGCCCCATACGTTATCTAAAAGCTGATCGCGGCTGTAAACGCGTTCTTGATGCGTCATAAAGAAATGCAATAACTTAAATT
Organism: Alteromonadaceae bacterium; assembly: GCA_964229075.1. GTDB lineage: Bacteria > Pseudomonadota > Gammaproteobacteria > Enterobacterales > Alteromonadaceae > Psychrosphaera. Next base: position 8,467 of record CAXRBI010000071.1, read on the forward strand.
CCATCGGGCCTAAATGCAGGTCACTGCCTTCTAAGGTCACGCGATGGCTCGTTGGGTCTAAACGTAAACCGATAATTTCAATAGGGTCGTCTGTTGCAGTCGGTTGAGTGCGACGCAATACAGCTTTTACTCGAGCTATGAGCTCTTTTGGTGAAAACGGCTTAGTGATGTAATCATCGGCACCAACATCCAAACCTTGGATTTTATCGTCTTCTTCGCTTCTGGCGGTTAACATAATAATCGGCACGTTTTTGTATGAGTCCGATTGCTTGAGTTTTTTTGCTATTTGGATTCCGCTCATTTCCGGCAACATCCAATCGAGAACGATCAGGGCAGGTACTTCGTCCATTAAGTGTTGCTGTGCTTCGCTGTAACTTTCGACGGCAATTGCTTTGTAGCCATTTTGCTCGATAACAAAAGTAAGCATCTCGCGGATAGCAAATTCATCTTCAATGATAAGGATTTTGTGTGACATATTCTCGCTCTTACACCATGTAATAACGACGGTCATTATTCATCGCGTTTGTGACCAAAATATGACAATTTGTGTTACGAAAATATGACAATTACGTTTGCGTAAATATTCTTCAATGGCCGTGTTTACTTTGCCTGTACTGTTTTGGTGATAAACCCATCACCTTTTTGAAAAGCCTAGAAAAATAGTAGGGGTCGTCATAGCCAAGATTGGCTGAAACATGCTTGACTGAGTGTTTTGTTGAGTCCAGTAAAAAACAGGCGTGTTGAATCTTCTTTTCCAAATAATATCGGCCTGGGCTAATGCCTGTGGTGGCTTGGAACTTTTTCGCGAAATAGAATTTCGATAAGCCTACGGCATCCGCCATGTCATTAAGGCTTAATGTTCGAGTTATGTTTTCTTTTAGGTAAAGGTCGAAGTTCTCGATGTTGAGATCTTTGGTTTTGGCGCTAGGCTCCAAGTGGACAAACGACAGTATCATTGCCAGCATTTTTTTTAGTATGTTTGATGCGAGAATAAAGTAGTTCAGTTGATAGCTTTGTTCGCGTATGACTAACAATTGCTGAAACTCTTCTTCCAGAAGCGATGGATCATCGATAGGTACTACAAGTGGTCTATTGGTCAAACCAATATTATCCATGAAGGCGTCAAAAAGGTGGCCGAGCAGGTGAACCCAATAGATGCTCCAAGGGTTGTCTTTGTCCGCTCTATATCGGTGCTGAACCCCTTTAGGAAGTATCAGCAATTGGTTTTTAGACAGTTTTAAGGTTTTGTTGTCGTAATCAATCCAACCGACACCATCGGCACAAAATATGATTAAATGATCGTCGTGATTCACTCTTTCTATCTTATGTTCATGGGCGTTTTCATAATAACCGAATGCTAACGGATACAACCCACTGCTGAGTGTATTAACGGTTAAATCCTTAATAATTGGTTTTGGAACCAAAAAGCGGACACTGGATTGTGGCAATGGCCAATTTGATGGTGTACTCATATCGTTACAACTTTGGTATTGAAAGGCCAAGATAATCCATCAAAAAAGCAATTTAATCAATTTTCTTTCGTATTTATCTCTGGTGTAATCTAGGGCACTTTGTCAGGCCATCATACTCTAAACTAATAATACTATGGCCATAATGAATTAAGAGGCTAAGCCATGAAACAGGTACCTTTATATATCAACGGTGAATGGGTTCACTCACAATCAGAGCGACTTATCGACGTCACTAACCCTGCAACCCAAGAAGTCATTGCTTCTGTTCCTTGCGCAACAGAAACGGAGATGACTCAAGCGATTGAATCAGCAAAAGAGACGTTTAAGACCTGGAAAGAAACTCCAGTGCCTGCTCGAGCTCGCATTATGATGAATTACGCGCATTTGCTTAAAGAGCATCAAGAAGAGTTAGCCGGCATTATCTGTGAAGAGCTTGGTAAAACACATGAAGATGCAATGGGCGATGTTTGGCGCGGTATCGAAGTGGTTGAACACGCGGCAAATATTCCTTCAATGATGATGGGTGAAACGGTTGAAAACGTGGCGCGTAATATCGATACCTACAGTTATACCCAGCCGCTGGGTGTGTGTGTGGGCATTACGCCGTTTAACTTTCCAGCAATGATTCCACTTTGGATGTTCCCATTAGCGATTGCCTGCGGTAATACCTTCATTTTGAAGCCATCAGAACAAGATCCACTAACACCAACTCGCTTAGTTGAGTTGTTTGAACAAGCGGGCGCGCCAAAAGGCGTGTTACAAGTAGTTCACGGCGACAAAGAGCAAGTGGACCGTTTATTACACGAAGATGCAGTGAAGGCGATTTCATTTGTTGGTTCGGTTGGTGTTGGACAATACATTTACAAGACTGGTACAGACAACATGAAGCGTGTGCAGGCATTCCTTGGCGCGAAAAACCACATGGTAGTCATGCCAGATGCCAACAAAGATGCCGTAATTAACAACATTGTTGGTGCATCGGTAGGCGCTGCTGGTCAACGTTGTATGGCGATTTCAGTTGCAGTGTTTGTTGGCGAAGCCAAAGAGTGGATTCCTGAAATCAAGGAAAAATTGGCATCAGTTCGTCCAGGTCATTACACGGATCCAAACGCAGCGTACGGCCCACAAATCACACCTCAAGCTAAACAGCGCATTGAAGGTCTAATCGAGCAAGGCAAAAAAGAAGGCGCGAACTGCGTTCTTGATGGCTCGAACTGTGAAGTGGCAGGTTATCCGAATGGCAACTGGGTTGGTCCAACTATGTTTACCGACGTCACACCAGATATGGAAATTTACAAGCAAGAAATTTTCGGCCCTGTGTTTTTAACAATGAACGTTGACTCGTTAGATGATGCTATTGATTTAATCAACGACAATCCGTACGGCAACGGCACGTCCATCTTTACATCGTCAGGTGGTGCGGCACGTAAATATCAGCACAACATCGAAGTTGGTCAGGTAGGTATCAATATTCCGATTCCTGTGCCACTGCCTTTCTTCTCTTTCACAGGATGGAAAGGTTCATTTGCCGGCGATCAGCACGCCTACGGTAAACAAGCGGTTAAGTTCTATACCGAAACAAAGACGATAACAGCGCGCTGGTTCGAGGACGATGTTGCTCAAACAGGCCCTAACATGTCGATTACACTTAAATAATAAAAATCGCCGCGCTTTGACGCGGCCTTTCTTTCTCTAGATATCAATTAGGATTCGACCATGGATTTTAATTTAAACGAAGATCAAAAGGCGTTTATTGATCTTGCTAAACAGTTTTCTGACGCCGAATTGGCACCTAACGCTGCGAAATGGGACGCTGAGCATATTTTTCCAAAGGACGTAATGCAAAAAGCTGGCGAGCTTGGCTTTTGTGGTCTGTATTCGCCAGAAGAAGTAGGTGGAATGGGTCTCTCTCGTTTGGATGCGGCACTAATTTTTGAACAACTGTCAATGGGATGCACCGCAACGACGGCCATGTTAACGATTCACAATATGGCGACTTGGATGATCTCCACTTGGGGAACAGAACAAGTAAAAGAAAAATGGTGTCCAGGCCTTGTAATGGGCGAGCAACTCGCATCGTACTGTTTGACCGAGCCTGGAGCAGGTTCTGATGCTGCATCACTGCGCACGTCTGCAAAAGCAGAAGGCGACGAATACGTGATCAATGGTTCCAAGATGTTTATCTCAGGTGCTGGCGAGACTGACGTATTAGTGGTGATGGTACGTACTGGCGAGCCAGGTCCAAAGGGCATTTCTGCGGTCGTTATACCTGCAGATGCTGAAGGCGTTATTTACGGCAAGTCCGAAGAAAAGCTCGGTTGGAACGCACAACCGACCAAACTAATTACGTTTGAAGACGTTCGAATTCCGAAGTCAAACTTACTTGGTGAAGAAGGCCAAGGTTTTACTTTTGCCATGAAAGGTTTGGACGGTGGTCGTATTAACATCGCTACTTGTTCTGTCGGTACTGCTCAGCAAGCGCTTGATACGGCAGTCGAATATATGAAAGAGCGCAGCCAGTTTGGTAAACCTTTGGCAGCGTTTCAGGCATTGCAGTTTAAGCTCGCTGACATGGCAACTGAATTAGTTGCTGCTCGTCAAATGGTTCGTTTAGCGGCATTTAAGCTCGATAACGGCGACCCTGAAGCCACTGCGTATTGTGCAATGGCCAAACGTTTTGCGACCGATATTGGTTTCCAAGTGTGTAACGAAGCCTTGCAGCTGCATGGTGGTTATGGATACATCAAAGAGTACCCATTAGAGCGTCACTTCCGAGATGTTCGCGTCCACCAAATCCTAGAAGGCACAAATGAAATTATGCGCCTCATTATTGCTCGTCGTTTGTTAGACGAAGCTGCTGCAGAAATTTTATAAGGTCACATCCATGTCTGATTTATTAAAGCTAAACATTGAAGGCCATGTGGCCACGATAACAATTGCCAACCCTCCGGCCAATACTTGGACCTATGAGTCGTTGTCGGCACTGACGTTAATGGTTGAAGAGCTCAACGCTAACAAAGCAGTGTATGCACTCATTATTACCGGTGAAGGCGAGAAATTCTTCTCTGCGGGCGCCGATCTAAACCTATTCGCCGATGGTGATAAAGGGGTTGCGTCTGATATGTCTCGTGTTTTTGGCAAAGCGTTCGAAACACTTCGCGATTTCCAAGGTGTATCTATTGCGGCAATTAATGGCTATGCCATGGGCGGCGGTTTAGAAGTCGCGCTTGCGTGTGATATCCGAGTTTGTGAAGAACAAGCACAAATGGCGTTACCGGAAGCAAAAGTTGGATTGTTACCTTGTGCAGGTGGCACACAAAACTTGTCATGGTTGGTCGGTGAAGGATGGGCGAAACGCATGATTTTATGTGGTGAGCGCATCGGGTCGGCAAAAGCACTGGAGATTGGTCTTGTAGAAGAAGTTGTCACTCAAGGTGGTGCTCTAGCTTCAGCGCAGGCTTTGGCTGAACAAACCGCGCAACAAAGTCCAAGTTCGATAACGGCTTGTAAACAGCTTATACAAGCGGGCCGTGATGGCTCTATAAATGCTGCGTTGCCGCACGAGCGAGAGTTATTTGTTGGTTTGTTTGATACCAAAGATCAGAAAGAGGGCGTTAACGCTTTCCTAGAAAAACGCAAACCAGTTTGGTTAAACGAATAGGAGCCACTGATGAGTGATTGTGTCTTGTTTCGTGAACTAGAGTCTGTTTCTGATAAGAAGATTGGCGTCGCGACTTTAAATTCTGAAAAAAGTTTAAATGCGTTATCACTGGATATGGTCGAGCTGTTAACGCCTCAATTAACTGAGTGGCAGCAGCGTGATGATATTGCACTAGTAATGCTTGAAGGTGCCGGCGAAAAAGCGTTTTGTGCCGGTGGCGATGTCGTTCAACTGTTTAATGCTGGTGTCTCTGCAGGCCATGGTAACTACTCTGCCGATATAGAAAGCTTTTTCACAAAAGAGTATCAGTTGGATTATCTAATCCATACCTATAACAAGCCTATCTTGCTATGGGGACATGGCATCGTAATGGGTGGTGGTTTGGGCCTTCTTGCGGGCGCCAGTCATCGGGTGGTGACCGAAAAATCCCGAATCGCTATGCCGGAAATCACAATTGGCTTGTATCCAGATGTTGGCGGCACTTATTTTCTCAATCAGATGCCAGATGGTTGTGGATTATTCCTTGGCCTGACCGGAGCATCGATTAACGCTGCTGATGCTAAGTATGTGAATTTAGCGGATCACTTTGTACTCAATGAGAGAAAAGGTGAGTTGTTGGAAAAACTGCTTGTTACGACTTGGGGTAATACAGCCGCCTTAAATCACCAAAAGTTAACTGATGCCCTGATTGAATTTGAAACAGCCGATCAGATTCAGATGCCGAGTGGCAATGTAAGCCAATATAAAAACTTTATGGCGGAGTTAGCCCAGAAGCCAACGGCGTCATCTGCGGTGGCAGCCATTTTAGATTACGCAACAGAAGATAAGTGGTTCTCCAAAGCAAAACAATCATTAAGTCATGGTAGTGCATTAACCGCACACATTGTTTTTCAACAATTACAGGTTGGCAAAGAATTGTCACTTGCGGAATGTTTTCAACTTGAACTTGGCTTGTCTTGTAATTGCTCTGCAATTGGTGAGTTTACGGAAGGTGTAAGAGCATTATTAATTGAGAAAGACAATCAACCTAAATGGATATACGAAACGGTTCATGACGTTCAACAAGAAATGGTCGATAGAATGTTTGCGCAACCGTGGACAGAGGAAGCGCACCCGCTTCGAGAATTAGGCCGATAATAAAAGAGAGAAAACTATGGCTAAGATTGCATTTTTTGGATTAGGAAATATGGGCGGCCCTATGGCAGCCAACCTAGTAAAAGCAGGGCATCAAGTTTGCGTTTTTGATTTGTTTCCTGAAGCAGTAAAAACATTGACAGACCTAGGTGCGACAAGTGCAGATACCCCAAAGCAAGTGGTTGCAGGCGTTGACGTTGTCATTAGTATGTTGCCAGCGGGCAAACATGTTGCCGCTTTATATGTAGGTGAAGATGGTATTGGCCCAGAGCTAAAAGCCGGCACATTAGTAATCGATTCTTCTACTATTGATAAAGCAACAGCTGTTTCAACTGCTGACAAACTGCGTGAGTACGGCGTCCACTTTATTGATGCTCCAGTATCTGGTGGTGTTGCTGGTGCAACCGCGGGAACTTTAAGTTTCATGGTGGGCGGCTCAAATGAAAGTTTTGCGACAGCGCTACCGCTTCTTGAAGTGATGGGTAAGAACATTTTCCATGCGGGTGATGTAGGCGCCGGTCAAGTTGCTAAGGTTTGCAACAATATGTTGTTGAGTATTCTGATGGTTGGTACATCTGAAGCGTTACAACTCGGCAGAGATAATGGTTTAGATCCAAAAGTATTGTCCGAGATTATGTCAAAGAGTTCGGGCAGCAACTGGACCCTAGATGTATATAACCCATGTCCGAATGTTATGGAGAATGTACCGTCTTCCAACAACTACGAGGGTGGTTTCATGACAGATTTAATGGCTAAAGACCTCGGCCTTGCTATGGATACTGCGGTTGCTTCAGGTTCGTCGACGCCAATGGGGGCTTTGACGAGAAGTTTGTACACCCTTCATCAAAAATCTGGCAACGGCAAAAAAGATTTTTCTAGTATTTTCACCCAGTTCTCAGAAGACAAATAGGTTAATTAAACTTTTTACTCTAAATTAAATTGTAAAATAACTAAAACTGACATTGCGAAAGCCCGGACATTAACTATATTTAATCTCCGGGCTTTTTGTATAAAGTGGCGATTAAATGAACGGCTTTGACAGGCGAATCCTTTCTTTGAGCGCTTTTTGTACGTGGTTGTGTGGTTTTTGACCGCTTGAAGGTGTTTTTGTAATTTTTTTGAAATAAACACTTGCACAAAAACAAAAAGTCCCTAAAATGCGCGCCTCGTTGTCAGGGAGACATCGAACACTTAAAAGAAACAATCTTCTAAGTTGATTTGGTCCCAAAACGGTTTTGAAAACTTATTAAAAACTTTTAAAAAGATTTCAAAAAAAACGTTGACACGAAATACGGACGATGTAGAATGCGCGTCCCGGTTGAGGCAAGGCTCTCACCCATAGCCAACAAGGCTAGAAACGTTCTTTAACAAATTGTAATTAATTATCTGTGTGGGCACTCCGTAGAGTAGTAACAAACTAGTCGCTCTTAGTAATAAGAAGACGACAACTTGTAAACTACCATCGAGTGTCTAACCAAAAGATTTATTTTGAACAGAATTCGATGAGTAGTGATTAAACTTTTTAAAGTGAAGAGTTTGATCATGGCTCAGATTGAACGCTGGCGGCAGGCCTAACACATGCAA
>CAXRBI010000072.1:0-21668 GCA_964229075.1 Alteromonadaceae bacterium
GGTGATAGGCGACTCTTTGGCGATTAACGGCATGCTTAAAACGCAAACAAGCGCGCTAAGCATCACATTATTCAATAATTTCATTTTGGCTCCGTGATTTGGACGTATTGTTTTTAAAGACATCGAGAACAAGGTGGCAAATGTTAAATCTTTCCAGGCGGTTAGGCCAACATTTTGGGACAAACAATCTGCTTCTAGCGTTTTTCTGCGTATTTCACAGCAATCCTGTTTTATTCAAAAGCCTGTGCGCAGGGCGGGGGAAGCCCACCTGCGCAAGTTTTTTATGGTTTGATACCTTTAAACCTCGGATGCTCGAGCAAAAACTGGACGTCGTTAGACAAAAATAGACGTTCAATTAAAGCATGCTGTTTTGCATCGGTGTGCGTTAGTAATAATCGAACGAAGTCCACCGAACTGGCAGGTGGGTTTGGTGCTTGATTCGCCGCCCAAAGTTGTTTCAACGTCCGGATAATGGCGGCATCGCCGATTTCTTCTCTGAGAACAGTAAACGCCAATGTGGCTCTTGAGTACATGTCGTGACGCAAGCCAGCATCAATCAGCGCAACGGCTTTTTGCGTCGAGTTGGATGTGGCGTATTTAAACCGCAGGTATTCAAAATTGATCAGTGCTTCAAGTTCAGCGTCAGTTCTGAACTGTTCCAACATTACAAGCTCGATATATTTTGCCATGGCTTCAACCAAAAAAGTCCGGTCCCAATCGACACCATTGCCAAGGCCATGACCAAACCATTGGTGAGCAGTTTCATGAACCGCGCGACGGTACCTGTGATCAAACGATGCACGACCTTCATTCGAGATTAAAGGTTGTGCGCGTACAGCGACTTTGTGCCCAACCAACATAGTGTGCGGCATGGCATAACCCGTGGCGCCAAGCTCAGGAATGGCAATCATATTTAGTCTCGCGCCAGGATAAGCGCCGACGTGCTGAGAAAGCCAATTTAATGTGTCTTTCATGCCTTGTAAGTTGATTTGGGCAGATTCTAGATTCGCAGGGTTGTCTAATTTTGGTGCGTAGAAGTGAAGCTCAGTTGATTTTGAATTCCCTTTTGACGAATTTGTTTTTAGCGACGAATAAGGCAACGAAAACCAAGCCGCTATGTCGCGAATAGGTTGCTGGGTTTTAAATTCGAACGTCGCTCGCTCGTCTTTGATGCTCTTGCTGACGAGCGCACCGGGAGCTATAACTTTGTGTCCCTCAACCGTCGTAATCACGCTATGTACCTGTATACGTTTGAGCACGCCGGGCTCGGATGTTTGCTTCTGCCAATGTTCACTTGGATTACGCTCCGGCAATTCAGCAAGTCCTAGCTCCAGTCTCCGCGTTGCATTTCGCAGAATAAAGTCAGTGTTAAAACCAACGTTTGGCATAACCGGTGCTGAGCGAAAGTAGCTGAATTCTGGCGTGACAATTTGATGCAAAGCCGCAGGCCAAAGACTGGGTTGTTGGTAATTAATTTGGGTGGTTAAGGTTAATGACTGATTTGGCAACAAAGGCGACAGTAATTTAAATTCATGTTGGTTGAGCCGTGGGTCTGATGCAATTAAGCGAGCGTTTTCCAGTGTCAGAGATTGAAACTCAAAGCCGTGAATACCGCCTATCAATACTTGCTCGATGGCAACCGTATGGGGGTTGGTTAAGGTCATCTCAATATCAAAATTAGCTGCTCCTAAGTTGGGGTAAAAGTCGCCCATGACCTTCATCGCTGTCGCTTGCGGTTGTTTTAGCTGTTGCCAATGACCAAATTGATGTTCGTAATCCGCGCGCCATTGATGTTGCGCCTGTTTAGTCAGAAGCGGGCGTTGGGCTTGCAGTGCACCGTGCATCAGCACTGTGATAGATACGCAAAATACGGCGCAAGCGGCAGCGAGCCATTGATTGTGTGGTGTCGCTTGCCTCCAGTTGCTTCGAAAGCCCGTTCCACGATGGGAATAAACTATCGCAATGAACAAGGTTGCGGTTGAAAACGTCAACCAAAACAGCATGTAAGGACCAAAAGCTGACCAACTGGCAGCAAAACCCCATACGGTATCTGGTGCAATAAGCGGTGCGCCAGCAATGTTCCAAAGCGGGTGCTCTAGGCCTAATTGCGCCATCAGCGGTGAAAACTTCAATACAAATACACTTAAGCTCAGAATGGCGGCCTGGTACTTGTTACTCACTAAGGTATTAATTGCAACAAACAAAACGCCACTTGCAACCAGTGGCAGAAACAAAACCAACAGTTGCAGCGGGTAGTGACCTGCAGTTAGTTGGCTGCCAACGTGTAACTCGGCGGCGAGCACTGCGATTGTGGCGACACCGAGGATCATTGTTACGGCAATGATGGCCGAGCATAACTGAGACATTGCTAATTGCATCGAGGTCCTCGGTGTGCTGGCAATCAATTCGCTCATATCTACTTGTTTCGCTCGCCAACAGGTTTGCCAAACCCAAAACAGCAGTAAGGTATTGCCAAGTAGAGGCACGATGTCAAAGGCAATTCTGTTCCAAGCATCGATGCTCGTGGGTATTAATTGTGACATGGGTTCAACATGCTTAATGCCGGCAACAACCTCGCTGAAGATCAGAAAAAACCAACCGAGCAAAATGAGTTGATTAAGGCGATTGCTCGCTAAGCTCTTAACCGAGACCATTATCAAACTCAACATCGGTGACGTCAGAGTGAGCTTGGGGCTGACTTTCTTTGGGCTTTGCTGTTTAACCCGTAAGAAGCGTCTTAGTTCGCTGAAAATAGAGGCGTTTAAATTGCTACTGGAATGGGCTCTAGGTTTAATGGCGAATGTGAATAGCACCGCCGCAAGTACCAGATAGATACCTCGGTTAATCAAAACCTCGACGGTTGGGCTGCCAGCGATAGCTCCCTCACGAAATTGACTGAAGACCGCGCTGATGCCATGAGGGTCCAACCAAATCATAAAGGTCAATAACGAATCGTTAGCGATGTAACTGCCCGCCATGATGGAGATGCCTGTGACGCTGGCAACGACCATGTAGCCCGCCCAAAGACTGGCAAAGACAGCATAAACAACCGATGAGCTGTTAAAACGATGGCTAAGCCACACCGCAGCGCAGGTGAAAAACACTAGGCTTGGAAAATACAAGATGGTCAAATCCCAAATAAGCTCTGGGACAAACTGAGCGATTGACGTATTTGTTTGCTGGCCAATAAAAAAGGCACAGAGCCCCATACCTGTGAGACCGACGAGCAAGCTGAAAATTAGTAAAGTTGAGGCTCGGTACTTCTGATGGATGTGCAATTGGCGCGGTGTCGCGAGCACCAACTCCGCCATATTAGAATTGCTATCTCGCAAAAAGCTTATTGGTGCCAATGCACCTATCAACAGTGGGGTGCCAAGGATCAACAGAGTCATTGCCTTGTAATGAAATTGTTTGATGGCGACAAGATCCGGGTTGTGTACGCCAAATGAAACCAAAACCGCAAAGGCCAAATACATCAGGGCGGCGAGCCATACAAGTGGTTGGCGAACAAAGTACTTACATTCATTAACTAACACGTCGAAGTCCCTCATTTGCGATTTTCGTTTGTTGGTTTATTTCAATGAAATAGCGATCTTGTAAGGTCGGCTCGACAGATACCGCGTCAGCAGACGGCGCGCACTGAGCAAAAACGCGGTAATGTGGTTGGCCATACCGGTAGCTTTTGCTCAGCACGAAAGCGTCGTTTTCGGGGTGTGTATGAGTTAACCAAAGTTTTCCCGCTAGCCGTGCAATGAGCGCTTGAACTGGCGCGCTGTCGACAATCTTGCCCTGATTTATCAAAGCAACGTGTTGGCAGAGGTTTTCAACATCTTCAACGATATGGGTTGAAAGCAGAATCAGCTTATCGGTACTGATTGATACCAGCAAGTCGTGTAATCGGTCGCGCTCAGCCGGATCTAGGCCAGCGGTGGGTTCGTCCATGATGACGATTTTTGGATTGCCAAGCAAAGCTTGGGCGATGCCAAATCGCTGACGCATGCCGCCCGAGAACTCGGTGACATTGCGGTGAGCAAACTGAGTGAGGTTAGTGAGCGTCAGTAATTCTTCAATTTGCTGTTGGCTTTGCGCTTTGTTGGTTATGCCTTTTAAAACCGCCATGTGCTTTAATAGAGCTAAGCAACTCATGTGCGGGTATACGCCGAAATATTGCGGCAAGTAGCCAAGTTGTGCTCTCAACTCATACGGATTTTTAATCACGTCAACGTCGCCAAACTGAATATTGCCACTGGTGGGAGATTGCAAACAGGCGAGGGTCCTAAGCAGTGTCGACTTACCGGCGCCGTTGGGCCCAAGTAAACCCACCATTCCGCTCGGCAGTGTCAAGTTTATTGCATCTAATGCACGAACTCCGCCCGCATAGGTCTTACTGAGATTTGTTATTTTTAACATGTCCGTATCCATATATTCTGTCGATGTGCTGCAGAGACTAAATTGGATGCTTGTCGCAGTTCAAAGTGTGGGGGATGAAAGGCAAGGGTTAAATGATCAAGGGGCTTTGGCCGAAGTTTGTCGCGATGTTTTTCCTTTCGTCACGAAATACGGTACGTTTGTCATTTGTATTAGGAAAGTTCTTAAGGATTGAGCCAATATGTCAGCGTGATTTCCTACAACATTTTGTTGCGATTCTCCATTTTCTTAGCTCTCCTATATTGAGGATTATTTTGTCTGGCTATGCTGAACGTTATGTCAAAAACAGTGTCAAAAACCTGGTTACAGCAGGTGCTTTCTAAGGACGTTGCGATCGTCTTTCTACCGCTATTTGCCGCGTTGTTATTAGATGCTGCAAATCAGTTTTTTGTTCAGCAGATAGCGGCGGAGCAAGCAAGCGACGTCTTGCCCATAGCGGGCAGAGGTTTTGCTTCAATAGCCTTACAATTGGGTTTTGAATCACTGCCATTTTTTTTCGCTCATCACCTTGTGATGTCAGCTAAAACCTTACGTACAAAAGCCATATTGCAATGGAGCTTGGGATATCTAGCGTATCCGATGTTGTGTTTGATATTGGTGAATCAAGCGGAGGGGTATGCCAGTTGGGCGCTGCTTAGCGCGCAAGGTTGGTTGTTTATGGTTTTGGCTAGCGTCATTGTGTTGATGCTAAAACGAATGAAAAACACAGAAACCAACAACATTAGTCATTGGCGTCAGCGGATCCTATCTCTGGACGGCGCCGTCGCGCTTACCGCGATAGGGTGGGGTGTGATGATGGCCGGCATGTTTATGAATGAGGCAGATCCAATGCGCAACCAGCCGCTGCCAATGAAAATCGATTTTGGACTGATCTCTGTCGAGTTTGGTCGGTTTGTCAGTTACGCTTGGCAGTTCAGTTTATTGGCCTTGTGCGCGGGTTTCATCTTTGGTTTTAATCGTTACGTTCTGATCCGAAAATTGTTGGCTGAACATGGCGTATTTGTATTTTTATGCGGTGCTCTTGTCACCGTATTACTGCTGACGCCAGTGTTTGGTCATATTATTTTGGCGATGCCAATCAATGTGCCAGAACAGACCCTATTGCCGTCGGAAGATCACAACCCATTTGCGCCAGTGAATTTCCAAGTGGTGTTTTGGATTTTGGTGTTTACCACACCGGTTATATTGGCTTTTGAGCGCCAACAGCAGGGCAAAGTTCTTGCTCAGGCTGCGAGTGAAAAAACGCAGTCGGAGCTGCAACGACTGCAACAACAAATCAATCCGCACTTTTTGTTTAACACACTAAACAACTTGTATGCCTTGACGCTCGAAAAGTCCGATAAGGCCCCGGAAATGGTGCTCAAACTGTCTGATTTATTGCGCTACACAGCGTATGAAGGGCAAAAAGAACAAGTCCCTTTAAGCCAAGAAGTGGCCTATGTGCAGAACTACATCGACTTGCAAACTCTGCGTTTTGGTGATGATTTTTCTCTAAGATTGAGCCTGCCAAACAATATGGAAGATTGGAAATTGCCGCCACTTTTGCTGATTATTTTGGTTGAAAATGCGTTTAAACATGGCGTAGAAAAGATCCAAGGCGCAAGTGAGTTGACCATAGATATTGCCGTGAAAGACAACCTGCTAGTTATGAAATGCATCAATTCATTGCCTCTGGGAGACGTTGCAAACGAAGGCGGATTGGGCGTTGCCAATTTGGAGCGCCGCCTACAATTGCTGCAACCTAACGTGGCACGTTATTCAGGTCGTGAAGTTGAGAATAACCAATGGGTGTCCGAGCTGATATTGGAGCTGACACCATGTTAGAGCACTCAACACGTCTGTCGGCCTTGATCATTGATGATGAACCTTTGGCCCATCAAGTTTTGCTTCACCACCTCAAAGACCAAACCGACATTCACGTGGTTGGTCAATGTTACAACGCCACAGAGGCGTTACAGCTATTGGCTTCTGAGAAAGTCGACCTGTTGTTTTTGGACATTAATATGCCGGCATTAACAGGTATAGAAATGCTCAGGGTACTGGCGGAGAAGCCGCAGGTGATCATTATCAGTGCGTATCAAGAATATGCGTTGGAAGGGTTTGAACTCGATGTAACCGATTATCTACTCAAACCGGTGAGTAAAGACCGTTTTACTGCGGCGCTTGATAAGGTCCGAAAGCGCCAAGAACAGAAGCCGAAGAACGAACCAGCAAGCCACAAAAACCAAACGAGCTTAGTGTTAAAAGTGGGCAGAGACAAAGCAAAATTTAAGCTGAGTGACATCGAGTATCTTGAAGCGTACGGCAATTACGTAAAGCTGTGGAGCAAAGCACATGACGGAACTGATGTGGCAATGACGTTAGTCAATTCAACGTTAAAACAGATACTGCAGGCACTGCCCAGCGAAAGCTTTATTCAAATCCACAAATCTTTTGTGATCAATAAAAGCCATGTGTGTGGCCAAGGCACTGACAACGTTAAGCTCACCAGTGGCGAGTCACTGAAAGTCGGTAAGTCGTTTAAGAAGCAATTAACTGATTTGTTGTAGGAGAACGATTCAGAAAGAAATGAGCTGAGAGTGACGATAGGCCAGTTTTCTGTATTGCTCATTAAACAATGGTTTAACTCATTAACGTTTTCGTGTTACATTTTGCGCGTTACGCAAAATTTGAAATTGAAGTCGACAAAGTGAGTTTTACTATGAAAGAGTCTAGCGAGTTCAAAGAGTTTATGGCAGCTTCTGGGGTTGCACCCGTACCAGCGGGCGTGCACTTAGAGGAATATGCAAAATTACAAGGCTACAACGCATACACCTTGTCAAAGAAGATTGATTGTGCTCCAAGTACTTTGAGGCGTCTATTTACAGGTGCGGCTTTGAGCATTGAAATGGCAGCTAAGATTGAACGTCATATAGGATTGAGTGCAAGGTTTTTATTTAACTTAGAGGCCGAAGCTAATGCGTACAAAGCAGAGCAAATGGTCAAAGGGTATGAAGAGTCACTGACTCCTGAAATTGGCAATGGAGAGCTAGCTTGATAGCGACTTAAGTCAATGGTGATATCGTTTTATTTGTTATTGCACCTTCAAGTAACTCAAAGGATGACCGCCAAGTTTTATGGATAGCCACATAGTCCTCACCAAAATTCAGATTGTTGATGTGTTTTTTCGGTTTTGCGCCGTCGGCATTCTTATGACTTACCTCGCCCAAACCCTGATGCAGCAGAGGGACAATGGCTGGCGCTCGGTGGCGTGGCTGATTGTTTGTTTCATTGGTTATATTCTTTTGACCGCGCCTATAGAAAACCACCACTATGGAATACTGCGCCCCATCTTCTTGTGGCTCACCGATCTCACCGCTTATGCATTGCTCGCGGTATATTGGCACCGAGTTTACAGGCGTTCTTTGTTTCTCTCCATGCCGCTTTGGGCAAAGGCAGCTTTGAGCCTTTGGGTGGGCTACATGGGATATTTTTTCTTGGCCGAGCAGGGGCGAGGTGTTTTCCATGACGCCCTACATGTTATTGGTCTCATCCTGTTGTTGTTTATTCTGTTTGATGCTGTACGCGGCTTTAACGATGACTTAAACGAAAACCGCCGAGACCTCCGGAAGCTGGTGGTGTTAAGTATCAGCGGGTACATGACGCTTCTGACCCTAATTGAATTAATGTCTCAGACCCTAAAAGATAACTGGTTGTTCAGCTTGGGCAACGCGTTTTTTATGTTGGTCTTTGCCGCAGCCGCAGTTTGGTACAAGCTTTTCTCAAGCCAAAAGCTCGACCCTCAACCGAACCAAGTGGTTCAATCCAGCCAAAACTTGATTGAGTCGGAAGGCACTGCGCCCGTCCACAGCGACAACGCTAAAGGTGTCTCACTTCAAGCCCAGAGTTTGAAAGACGCTATGGCTCAGGGATTGTATTTGCAAAACGAACTGACGATCAAAACTCTGGCTTCGACCCTATCTATGCCTGAACATCAACTCAGAAAAGTTATCAATCAAGAGCTGGGGTTTGATAACTTCTCTCACTTTCTAAACAGTTACCGCATTCCACATGTGGCAGAGCAGATGTTAGAAGAATCACACCTAACAACGCCGGTATTAACACTTGCGCTGGAAGCGGGATACAATTCCATTGCGCCGTTTAATCGCGCGTTTAAAGAAGTACATAAGATGACACCCACCGAGTTTCGGGCAAATAACCGTCGGTCATTTCAAAAATGATCTGCTTTTTTTGGAAATGATAAGACACGTTTCATCGCCACAAATAACCTGATCACCAGATTCTTAACGTAAATGAATATGGAAAAGGTTTATGAAAATTGTTGTCTTGTTATTGGTATTAATGTTGGCCAGTTGCTCGGTTGTCAGTCCCGTTTATCAGTTTTATGCGCACAAACATGCCGTGCCGAATTGGGGCTTTGACTATGTCGAAATTCCCAAACAGCCCCCAGCTACCAGTGAACATTTTAATCCAGCGTATCAAGGCGTGTTTTCTGATGCGTCCAACCTGATTTCGGAACATCAGCAAAAAATCCACAGCCCGGGGATAACCGCGGCGGTGGCTATTGATGGTCAATTGGTGTGGGCGGGCGCTTCAGGTTGGGCTGATATCGAGCATAAAAGACCTATGACTACGGCATCGCAGTTCCGCGTGGGGAGCACCTCAAAAGCAATCAACGCGACCTTACTGGCCAAATTGGTTGAGGCAGGTAAGTTAACCTTAGATACGCCCATTTCGCGCTTTGAGTCTGGCCAAAGGAATCAACAGTGGCAAAACATAACGCCTAGGCAATTGGCCTCGCACAGTTCGGGTTTGCCGCATTACAAGGATAACAACGACTGGGTGGGCTTGTACCAAACCATTGCGCTTAATACCCAGTTTACTGATGTGGCAAAGTCGGTTGATGTGTTTGACGACAGCGATCTGCTGTTCTCGCCGGGTGATGAATTTAGCTATTCAAGTTTAGGGACGGTGTTATTGAGTGCGGTGATGCAAGACTCGATGTCGCAAACCTATCAAGATGCGATGAAAACCCAAGTGTTTGAACCGTTATCAATGACCAACTCTTCCGCTGATGAAAACGTTGAGCATTTAGTGTCGTTTTACCTCAGGCAACCGCAACAGCCGCACAAATTGACGCAGTGGCGAGACGTCGATTTAAGCCATCGACTCGCTGGCGGAGGCTTTGTCTCGACGTCTATCGATTTGGTCAAACTAGGGCTTGGATTTAACAGCGATGAATTTTTATCGAAGGAGGTCAGGGACGCTTTTTGGACACCTCAACGACTCAATAACGGCGAAGTTAATCCGCAAAACTATGGCATAGGTTGGCGGGTGCGTGAGTCTGATTTTGGTGAGGGCGTAGGGACGCTATTTCACGCCAACCACGGCGGTGTTTCGAGAGGCGCGCAAAGCTGGTTAATGGTGCTACCAGAGCACAACATGGCGGTGGCCGTAAACATTAACTCCAAAACCGATCACTTTTGGGACTTTGGCAGTGTTTCCTACGAACTAGTTAAATTGTTTTTAAAGCACAAAACTACCTTGTAGTTCGGCTCTTTTTAACAGCGAGTAAAACGCTATTTTAGACTTTAACTAAAGCGCTAAATGGCGGAATAGTCACGGATGTAACTGTACTGAAATTGCCGTAATTCGCTATTGCACATGGGCTCGAAACCATATTGGAACACACGAGTGATCTCAAACTTTAAGGCGTCTTCTTTGGCCAGTTTGTAACTGCCTTCCAGCAGTTTGCTGGCCTCTTGCTCGTCGTATTTACAGCCAAACTCAACCATTGAGTAGAATTGCGCAAATTGATCGCCCGCTTCCGAGGCTTGTTCGAGCCACTTTCGACTTTTAGTGCCATCTGTGAGCATCGCTAAGATAAACATGGCCCGCGTATTTTCTCGCTCTTGCGCCAAGTATCTGAGAATCGCTTTGGACTTGTAGGTTGAGATCGGAAACTCTTCAATGTATCGACCGTTGGCGCTGGCCAAATCGCCGGAGGAATACGCATACGCGTAAAGCAATGCTTGCCTTGTGCTGTAACGCTCTAAGGAGGCGTGTGATACATCAATGTTGCGATTTTCTAGGCGGTTTTCTTGGTCTTGAATCTGCTGCAGTTGCTGCTGTTGCAGATCAACAAAATACAAGTTGGTCATAACATTGAGTGACAGGTAGGCGGTGGGCAGAGCCAAAAGCAAGAGCAGGGGAATGGAGATAAACCAACGATTTTTCAGTTTTCGATAACTGTTGTGTTTGTTGACGATAGCAAGTTGATAAAAGGCTTTGTACTTGACGTGACCGATGTCGATTTTACTTAAGTAAATTGCGCCCCAAGCGCCCATGACGTAAAGGCCAAACAGGATAAAACCTCGCAGCCGTCCTTCAAACGTTATGCCCATGTAAAACGCGCTGAGAACAACGATTAAGTGAGTCAAAAATGCCAGTGTTGCAAACTGATTACTGTAGCCTTTCCCAAGCCAACGGGTTGTTAAACCAATCAGTACACCACTTACTAACATCATGATGGGCGAGAAGCTCGGGTAGTTTCGAAATACGACATACCAAGACAAAACAAGGGGCATCACAAGTACGGAAATGCCAACCGTTGCTAGCAGGGCATTTTGCCGCTGCAGTTTGGCGTCTACAAAATCGATGTCGTCCTTGTTAACTTTCATTATTTGCCTATCGAGGTTTCCTTGAGCGCGCATAGGTTAAAAAAAATTGCGGCTAAACTCAATGTGCAAAACTACAGTGGCTCTTTAGTTTAGGACTTGCCCCATTTGGCAAAATAGTCGACCAAAAAGTCGATGGCGGCGCGCACCCGCACAGGCATGAATCGCTTGTTGGGGTAGACAATCCAGCTGTTGGTACCTTGTCCCCAAAACGGTTCAAGAATGGGTTGCACTTGTTTGTTTTCGAGCGCTTGTTCAAAAGTGCTCTTTGGCATGTAGGCGATGCCTAAACCGCGAATGCAGGCCTCTAGAATGACGTTTGCGTTGTTGCTTTTCCAGCGTCGATTTACAGATACAAATTCTTTTTTGCCATCGACAATAAACTCCCATGAGTCTTTATTGGCAACCAAACAATCGTGATGTTTGAGGTGAACAGGGTGTTTGGGCGTACCGTTTTTTTCTAAGTAGCTGGGACTTGCAACCGCCATTAATGGCCGACTGATTAGCTTTCTCGCGATCAAACTGGAGTCTGACAACTCGCCATAGCGGATGGCAAAGTCGACGCCATCTTCAATTAGGTTGACCAAACGACTGTTTAAATCAATTTCTACCGTGACGTCTGGGTAAAGCGCGGCAAACTCCATAAGTGCGGGAGCCAAATAGTGCTCTGCAAAACCGCCAGCCGCGGACACCTTGATGTTTCCTGACAGGTGTTGTTGTGTCGCGCTGAGAGTGTCGTTGGCTTGTTCTAATCCAACAATCAGCTCTTTAACTTGTTGATAATACGCGTTGCCGCTGTCTGTGAGGGAAACCAAACGGGTCGAGCGGACCAACAGCGCACTGCCTAAGCGTTCTTCCAGTCTAGATACTTGACGACTGACATGACTGGTACTGCAACCAAGTTGTTTGGCTGCTGATGAAAAACCGCCGGTTTCAGCCACCGCGGCAAATTCAATAATACCTTCAAAACTGTCCATTAAGACTCGCTTAATTATTGCTATATGGCAATAGTGTTTATCAAAATGTGGGTATTATCGTCAAGGTGGTTGTTAATTAAACTGGCATCAACAAAACAAAAAACAGGACGACAATCATTGGAGCTGTTATGAAAAAAGTACTTATCCCTGTAACCAATCACGCGACTTTGGGCGACACTGAACAAGCGAACGGAACGTACGCACCGGAATTGACTCACGTGTTAGACAAGTTAAAAAACGCTGGCGTTGATTACGATATTGCGTCAATTAACGGCGGAAAAGCACCGATTTATGGCACTGATATTGAAGGCGACGATGTTAATAACGCGATTTTGGCGGACGAAAGTTTTCAAAACCGTATTAACAATACACTGCCAGTTCGCGAAGTGAACATCGACAACTATGACGCGGTGTTCTACCCAGGTGGCTTCGGTCTATTAAGCGACTTAGCGGAGAATACTGAATTTGCTCAATTGAGCGCCAAGCACTACGAAAATGGTGGCATCATTGCAGCGGTATGTCATGGTCCGGCAGCGTTGTTGCCAATCACTTTGAGCAATGATGAGCCGCTATTGGCAAAGATATCTGTCACAGGTTTTACTCGTGAAGAAGAGATTGATTTTGGCACTATAGAGCACATCCCATTCTTATTGGAAGAAGCGTTGGCTCGCAAAGCGAGTCGGTACAGCAAAGTGCAACCTTGGGGCAGTTTAGTCATAGAAGACAATAATGTTATTACGGGCCAAAACCCTGCCAGTGCCCATGGTGTCGGTGCAGCCTTAGTGCAAAAGCTCGCGTAATTCTTCGGCCTATTGTGAAAAAGCCCCGATACTTCGGGGCTTTTTTTAATCCATCAATTCCGCGGTTTTTCTGTCTGGGTTCAGTTGCAAGTATTCGCGAATGGCGTCTTTGTATGTCCTACTCACCTTGACCCGTTCCTGACTGCCAAGTTCGACAAAAAACTCGCCTTTGGGCAAGGATTGTACCCGGGTAATAAAGTTTAAATTAATGATAGTAGAGCGGTGCACACGTTTGAAATCTGCAGGTTCTAGCTGATCTAGCAACTCAGTTAACGAGATCCGCTTGATATGCGTTTCGCCATTGGCATGCAGGCAGCAGTAGTCACCAGCGGCATCGACCCACTTTAAGTCGTCTTGACGCAGCAATGTAATTTGGTCGCCGTCTTTGATAACAATTTTTTTATCGTCTTTGGCGGTATGTTGGTAATTGCTGTCAGGGTGGTGCCGAATCGCTTCAATGGCGCTGATTAGGTTGGATTTTTCTTGTGACTTATCGAGCTGCAGGTAACGTTGTTCCGCACGGGATACGGCTCTTGATAGTTGCTCATTGTCCAGCGGTTTTAGAATGTAATCAACTGCATTCACTTTAAACGCATCAAGCGCGTACTGCTCGTAGGCAGTCGCGAACACCACCATCGGGGTGAGCTCTGATTGAATTTTATGGATAACTTCAAAGCCGTTGATTTTTGGCATTTGAATGTCGAGGAAGACCAAATCCGGTTCGTTTTCCCGAATGGCTTCAATGGCTTCTTGGCCATTTTTACACTCAGCAACGACGTCAATAGAATCAAACTTATTGAGTTTGGCGCGCATTAAATTAAGCGCCAGCGGTTCGTCGTCAACAATTATGGTTCTGAGTGGCGTCATTGGACTTCCCCTTATTCGACATTATTAGGCCGCAAACTGCTTGCCCAACTTAAATGGAATGTGTATGTGAGTCTTAAATTGACCGTGCTCTTCCAGCTCATAATGCAATTTATGTTGCTGTGGATAGATTGCCTCTAATCTAGCTCTGGTGTTGCTGATGCCAATACTTCGGCTCTTTTTCAGTTGGTCGACATTTATATCGATATAGACGTTTTTGCCCGAGTCAGACAACTCAATTTTTAACATGTCTTGTTCCAGCTGCACCGAAATACGGATTGTGCCGCCGTCTTCACTCTTTGAAATGGCGTGTTTTATCGAGTTTTCAACGATAGGTTGAAACAGCAGGCTAGGGATCAGGCCCTCTTCTGTCGCTTCATCAACGGCCAGTTCAATCTCTAAACGCTCACCAAAGCGCACTTTTTCAATGTTTAAATATAACATTAGCGCATTAAGTTCTTGTTTGACAGTGACTTGTGATTCCATGTCGTGATCCAACAAATAACGCAAAAACTTACTCAAGTTGACCACTGTTTGTTGCGCTAACTCACCTTGTTCCATTTCGATTAGTGCATTAACAGAGTTTAGCGCGTTGGATAAAAAGTGTGGGCTGAGTTGATAGCGCAGCATTTTGAGCTGCGCTTCTTTGGCTATGGCTTGAGCCTTTACGCGTTTTTCATATTCTTCTTCAATCTGATCTTGTGAGTCCAGTAGGATTTGATGTTCCCTTTGCAACAACTGATAGTACATCAGGCCGTGGAACATGGCGGTCCAACACAGATAAATGAAAATGCCACTGAAATACCAGCCACCGAAATTCCACCAGATGTCTTGTTCGCCGGTCAGTACGTTAAACAAAACCATGCGAACGCCAGTCCAAATCAGCGCAATCGCAAAAATAAGGGCTAACCCGACCCAAATTCGGTAGCGGTCACTCTTGTACCACATGGCCAAAAAGGATTTTTGCAGAAAGACAGATAAGAATAAACCGACAATGGATTGGACGATAACGTGGGCGAAATAGGTGAACTGGTATTGCTCGAACCAAAGGTTTAGCGTGGTGTAAGATACCAAGGCGATAAACACCCAAAAGCCGATTTGGCAATATCGAAACAATTGTTCAGGGGCTTGGCCTAAGGTTTCTCTGATCAGCAGAGCGACATTTTGCATGCGGTTTTTCTTATTCCTCACGAGTTCACCTATCTATTCTAATCATCATTATTGAAATACCTACGGTACGCTATCCGCTTTAGCTCATATCCGTACCGCTTGACCGAATTTCAGTGTCTTACCCTTTCTCTCGTGATACAAGTTTTTTTGCAATGTTGTAGACCACTGGCCGGTTTTTCAAACTTACGCCAGCAACATTGTGTTTTCATGTGATCGTTATTATGTTGTGTCCAAAGCCAATTCCTCAGTTGCAAGTTCCGGGAATTGGCTTTTTTTTGCGTGTGTAAAAGGCGGGTTAAAGCTGAACTCTCACCGTTTGAATGGCATTGGCATCAATAACGATTGACGCAAAGCGATCGCCAATTTGCAAGGCATAGGTGATGGGTTGTTTGGTTGTGTTCAGCAGTTGCACGCTGAGCTGATTGTCGTCGTTGATAGTGGCGCTGGCGTGCAAGTCGTCATCGTTAAGTTGAGCCAAAAGTTTATCCGTTTGAACTGCTTTATCGCCCGGCCGAATGGTACGACTGAACTGCGCCAATACATAGTAGATTGGCGTGTAATAGATTTCAGACGTGTTAGTGTCGATCATAATTGGTGCACCACAGAAATTGCCAACGTGGTTCGGTCCCCCTTGGTGATCGAGCACTATGTTCCAATCAATCCAACCTTCCATCCAATGATTTAAGCTAACAATAATGTTGCGCGCGTATCGGTGAACTGGGGTGTAAATAGGGTGGTCTTCTGGGTTAGGTGCCCAAGTGGCGGTGTAAGCCCAGTCCGTGGCATTGTCATTCCACCAAAAATCGTCGTTGGCGAACCAATCTTTTTCTTGAAAACGCTCTGGATCCAAGACACCGCCAGGGGCGGGTTTACCCAAATCATCAATGGTGCCTTCGGTGTGGATGACAGGAAAGTCAGGGTAGTGCTTGTGCACGTACTCAAGCGCTTCCTCGTTTACCTTAAACGTACTTTCGTACCAGTGCACCGCGACGCCATACACATAAGGTGTGGTTTCTTTGTCGCTGAGGATGACATCGGCCCATTCTTTCAAGTGATTACGGTTTTGATCGTAGATCAGCAGCGCCGTATCTATGTGATCGCTTTCATGCAACTTGGGCCCTAGGTGGTTTTTTATGAAATCGCGCTGCGACTGTGGCGTAAAGTGCATGCTTTCCCATTGGCCACTATTGCCTCTGGGTTCGTTGACCGGTGTCAATCCCCATATATCCACGCCTTCGGCTTGATAGGCGTCAAGGTAGCGAATTAAATAATCGGCGTATGTCGATTCGTACTCCGGTCTCAGCTGACCTCCTGTGCCTTCATAGTTGTTTTCCGGCTTAGGTGGGATATACCAAGTATCAATGTCTTTCATCCAAACTGGCGCGGTCCAGGCCGACGCAACAATGCGAAGGTCGTTGTCGTCTTGAGCGGCTTTTATTGCTTGAGCCTGTTTGATCATAGGCAGCAAATCGTAGCTGCGGTCTTTGATCCCTGGGTATTTGGCGGGGTCGAAACCGTCTTTGTCGGTCTCAATGCTGAAATGTTCAAGCTGCGTATCGCCCGGGATATCGGCATAGGTGAAGTTGCCTTCTACGGCGAAGTCGGTGGCGCCAATAACTGTGCGTGTCAGCGACATATTGGCACCTTGCTCACCGTAAACGTTAGCCATTACTTCTGCTCTTTGCAAGGGAGTCAAATGGGCAAGCACAAACGCGGATGATTCGGTGAATGAAGAGCCAATTCCGGTAATGGTTTGTTTAAGCCGGTCTGGTTGCACGTGAATGATGCTTCCTGTGGGTTTACCTGATTGAAACTCAACGTTTTTCTTCTGCTTTAATTTGTCGCCAGCTTCACTGGTTACTATGATTTCTAGGGTGCTGGTTAACTCAGTCAATTCACTCGACCTCAGATGTTTGGGTTGATCTGAAGCGACATCGCAAGCACTGATGGATGTCGCCATG
This sequence comes from Alteromonadaceae bacterium, assembly GCA_964229075.1. Classification (GTDB taxonomy): domain Bacteria; phylum Pseudomonadota; class Gammaproteobacteria; order Enterobacterales; family Alteromonadaceae; genus Psychrosphaera. The sequence continues at coordinate 16,878 of CAXRBI010000072.1, forward strand.
ACGACAGCGCATAGCTTAGATAATGTCGCCTTGGATGGTTTGGCAGTCATATCACGCCTTATTGGTTGTGGCGGCGGAGAACGCACATCTTTGTGGCATCCAAAGGAAATCGATGGGTATGCGATGAGATGGACTTAAGTGTTTTGATTCGCCGGTTAAAAAGGACAATAAACAGATGATACTGCACATTTTTGGGGATGATAGGTGGGGGAAGTCCGCTTTAACTTTTTTCCAATCCGCCTTGCCGATTCTTACCGTCTTGTTGCGAAACTGCGTGTTAAAAGAGTAAAGGAGAAGAATTGCAATAGTTATAAAAACAATATTTGGCTGCTAGTAATACATACGTATGCATCGTTCGTATAACTGGCTGAGTCATGAACACATCAACGGGAGAATACCATGTTTAAAGGGCGGGCAACTCAGCTTACGCGATTTAAAACATTGATGCTTACCGCCGCGGTCGTCGCAGCGTGTGGTGATGACATCTCCACTGAGACCGAGATAACGGAGATCGACACTCGTGCGCCGTCCAGTGACTGGCAGCTTGTGTGGAGCGATGAATTTGATTCATCAACGTTAGACTCTTCAAAGTGGACGTTTGAAATCAATTGTAGTGGCGGTGGTAACAATGAGGAACAATGTTACACCGACTCATCAGATAACCTTTTCATTGAAAACGGCATCTTAAATATTGTTGCTCGACCGGCACCTGCTGGTTCAGATCTTACTAAGCCCTATACATCTTCCCGTATTGTAACTGCGGGTAAAGGCGATTGGAAATACGGTCGTATTGAAGTCATGGCGAAAGCACCGTCAGGACAAGGCTCTTGGGCGGCAGCTTGGCTAATGCCAACAGACAGTGTCTACGGTACTTGGCCGCTCAGTGGTGAACTTGATTTGGTAGAGTGGGTAAACGTTGGCGTGGAACGCGCTGATGGCGACATCGATGCGCATGCTCACGGTACGTTGCACTACGGCCCATTCAATGGCGGTAACCACGACTACACAGGTACAGAATACAAATTCCCTGACGGTACATCTCCCGCTGATGGCTTCCACCTTTACGCTGTAGAGTGGGAAGAGGGCGAAATTCGCTGGTACATCAACGATGTTTTGTACGCATACCAACGTGATTCTGAAGTCACATTCCGCGCAACCGACGGTGAAGCTGCCGGTTTAGCGACAAAAGGTTGGTATACCGTTTCTGTCGATGAAGAAGGCGCAGAAACGACCATTTATGAAAAAGCGCCGTACAACGAGCGTTTCCACATGATCTTAAACTATGCGGTTGGCGGCAACTGGGCGGGACGCACTCACCAGTCTGGCCAATACGTGATTGGCGACGACAACGGTACGATTGCCAACGGTGTTGATCATTCAGTGTTTGAGAATGGCAGCGCATACCAGGTGGACTATGTTCGTGTTTATGAATGTACGAAAGATCCAGAAACTGGTAAAGGTTGTGCAACCATCAGCTCTGATTACTACGCTGGCACCTATGTGCGCGGCGCAGCCCCTGTTCCAATTCCACCTGTTATTCCGGTACCAGTCGGTATCGATGTATTTGCGGAAGACCAATCTGCTTGGGATGTCGTTGGCGATACAGAAGCAGAAGTAACCGATTCTGGCGATGAAGAATACGGCGAAGTCGTGCAATTCACCGCGACCAATGACTCTGGTGAGCTAGGTTTCAGCGGCACCGAGTACGACGCTACGTTATTGCCGGATGAAGCCAATATCGAATTCGATATTAAAGTTTTATCTGCGCCAACTGATGACACCGCGGCTTGGGTATTCAAAGTTGAATCTGCGGCCGCAGAGGTTGAGGGCGAAGGCACCAAGAATGATTTTGAAGGCGCGGCTCGCAATGCGGGTAACGTTGCACAAACCACTGTTGAGCTGTCGTTTGAAGACAGTATTGAAGGTGTACCTCCTACGGTGGGTGAATGGAGTCACTATACATTCCCAATGGGCACATTACGTGAATTGGGATTAAACGACGAAAAGATCACAGGTATCAAACTGTATCCAACGGCAGGTAAAGGCGCAGGCGCGGTTTACCAAGTTGATAACGTGACTATTGGTGCAGCGTTTGAAGGCGCTAAACTGACGTTATTCGATGAAGCAGAAAATCCAAATTGGCCAATGTGGGACGATCAAGTAGCGAAAGGCATCAGCGATATCGTGCCTGTCGTCGTGGCTGATGAAGACACCTCTTACGGCAATGTTGCCGAGTTCCACATTTACGGCAACTCGGTCGTTGGCTTTAACGTTCGTGAAGACCAGGGCGGCAGCGGCTACCCATTTGACGGCAGCTCGTTGGCAGTGACTGGCGCAATTGAGTTTGACCTAAAAATGATCCAAGAGCCGCAAAATCCTAATGCGCCTTGGTATGTAAAAATTGAATCTAACGGCGGTACTGCACTTGGTGGTACAGCGGAAGAACAACGTCTATCTGAGGCGCCAGTGTTGAACGAGTGGATGCACTATGCGATTCCACTAGCGCCTATGGTCGAAGAAGGTTTTGATATTTCTGCAATTGATGTTCTCTTAGTTTTCCCTCAATGGGGACAAGGCGACGGTGCTAAGTTCCGTTTGGACAACGTCGTAATTCACTCTGCACTGGTTGAAGGTGAAGAGGAAGAAGAGAAAGGTCCAGATTTGACTGTGTATCAACGTGTGTTTGATATCTACAACGACGATGCGCGCAACGGCTGGTCTCTATGGGATTGTTGTGCAGGCTCAGTACCAAGCGAAGTGGAAGCAGAAGATCCAGCGCGTGGTGAAGTGGTTGAATTTGAAATCAATGCGGGTCCTGATGGCGGCACAGTGGTTGGTTTCTTTGGCCGCAGCTCCGGCAGCACCTTAGATGTCTCTCAAATTACCAACAACGGAGTTCTACGCTTTGACCTGAAAGTTGAAAACATGCCAGAAGATCCGACAACGGATTGGCTATTAAAAGTTGAAGCTAAAAACGGCACTGCCGCAGAGCTTAACCTAACAGAAAGTAAACAAGGCGAGATGCCGCGTTTAGGCGAGTGGCAAGAGTACTCGTTCCCACTGGTTGATCTTGCATCTGCTGGCCTTGATTTAACTCAAATCGATATCTTCATGATGTTCCCTCGTTGGGCTGAAGGTACGGGTACAGTATTCCGTGTTGATAACGTGTTTATTGGCATTCCTGAAGGCGATGACAATCCATATCCAGCGGATGACTTCGGTGCTGGTGGTGACAACGGTGGCGACAATGGCGGCGATAACGGCGGCGACAATGGCGGTGAAGGCGGCGAGTTAGTCGGTAGCGGTTCATTTGACAGCACGTCTGGCTGGGGCGGCACTGATGGCATGGTTGCAAGTATCGCAGATGGTGTATTCACAGCCGACGTTGCAGCAGCGGGCAACCCTTGGGATGTCAGCCTGAAATACAACGTGACTTTAGAGTCTGATGCAACTTACATCTTGAAGTTTGATGCACGCTCTGACGACGCTCGCGACATTATCGCAGGTCTTGGCTTGGACTACGCCCCATGGACTAATGCAGTCGAAACCGTTTCATTAACCACTGAGTGGACGACTTACACCTTGACCTTGACCACCACTGGTTTTGGCGGTGCAAACAATCGTGTGTTCTTCGACTTAGGCGCAGCGGTTGGCCAAGTGCAGCTGGATAACGTCAGCTTAATGTTAGTTGGTGGCGGAGATATGAGCGGCGAGCTGATTGCAAACTCTACGCTTGATACCAACGAAGGTTGGGGTGGTACTGACGGCATGGTCGATTCTATTGCGGACGGCGTATTCACTGCCAATGTTGCAGTTGCCGGCAACCCTTGGGATGTCAGTCTGAAGTACAACTTAACCTTGGCTTCAGACACTACATATACCTTGAAATTCGACGCGCGTTCTGACGATGCCCGAGACATCATTGCTGCAATTGGCTTGGATTATGATCCGTGGACTAACGCTGCAGAGACTGTGACCTTAACCACAGAGTGGACAACGTACACGTTAACGTTAACGACCACAGGTTTTGGCGGCGAAAACAACCGTGTGTTCTTCGATATGGGCGCAGCAGCTGGTCAAGTGCAGTTAGACAACATTAGCTTGATGGTGGCAGGTTCAGACGATTCAGGTGATAACGGCGGCGAAGATGGCGGAAACGATAGCTACGTCGGCGACGGTGTTGAATTGGTCACCACCGGTGCCTTTGACTCATCCGATGGTTGGGGAGGCACTGACGGTATGGCAGACAGCATTACCGGAGGCATGTTCACTGCAGATGTTGCGGTTGCCGGTAACCCTTGGGATGTCAGCCTCAAGTACAACCTAACATTGATGTCAGATACCACGTACATCTTGAAATTTGATGCACGCTCTGACGATGCACGCGACATCATCGCGGGTCTTGGTCTGGATTACGATCCTTGGACTAACACGGTCGAAACAGTGACGTTGACTAATGAGTGGGCGACTTACACTTTAACTTTGACTACGACTGGTTTTGGCGGCGAAAACAATCGCATCTTGTTTGATATGGGCGCGGCCGCAGGCCAGGTTCAGTTGGATAATGTCAGCTTGATGGTTGCGGTTATTGATAACTCTGGCGACAACAGCGGTGAAGGCGGTAATGATAGTTACGTCGGTGACGGCGTTGAATTAGTCACGACTGGAGCTTTTGACTCAGCCGATGGCTGGGGTGGCACTGACGGTATGGCAGATAGCATTACTAGTGGCATGTTCACCGCAGATGTTGCGGTTGCGGGTAACCCTTGGGATGTCAGCCTCAAGTACAAC